>JAJDZZ010000026.1 GCA_022824405.1 Opitutales bacterium | reverse complement strand
AATCCTGCTCGCGAAGGGATCCTGTTCCGGCAATGCCGGATCAAGCGTCTGAAAGGAGCGTTGTTAAATTAAAAATCCGTGGGCATTACCTCACCTCAATTCCTCATTGGCGCCCCCGGCGCCTTAACCCTTTGCGTCCTTGCGATCTTTGCGAGAGTCAATTATTCATCCTGTTTATCCATGTTCAATTCCATCACTCCACCACTCCATCGATCACGATCACGAGTTTTCTCTTCAATCTCTGTGCTCTCTGTGTCCTCTGTGGTTTATTCAGACGACCTTCATTCAAACCAAAGGAAACAAAACCGAGGCTATCACCGACAAAATCAAACCGGCCACGGCCATGATGGTCGCCATACAGGAGAAATTAAGAAGGGTTTCGCCTTCGGTCATCCCGCTCATTTTGCTGATAATCCAAAATCCGCTGTCGTTCATCCAGGGAAAGGGCTTTGACCCGAAACCTATGACCATGGCCAGGTAAAGGGGATGAAACCCCAAGGCCTCGGGAGTCGCCATGGGGGCCAGAATTCCCACTGAGGTTATCATGGCCACCGTTGCCGATCCCTGCACCGTCCGAATCAGGGAGGTGAGGATAAAGGCCATGGGCAAAAACCCGATGGCAACCGAATCCGAGATTCCCGCCACCTTGGGACCGATACCCGATTGCTGAAGCATTGCTCCGAAGGCGCCGCCGGCACAGGTAATGAGAAGGATAATGCCTCCACTGGCCAGGGCCGATTGCATGGCGTCCTTTAAGACGTCCCTCCCGCCCTCTCGCTTCCGGAACAGGGTGTAGAGACCCACCGAGGCAGCCAGCGTCAAAGCCACATTCTTGTCACCAAGCAGTTGAATGGTGTGGCCCAGCCAATTGGGCGAGGCGATGCCCATAGCATCCGTGGCGGCGGTGAACACGGTTTTTCCGGACAACAGGATGAGGGGAAGTACTATCGGGGTCAGGGAGAGCCATAAACCAGGCAGTTGGTCGTCCTCAATGGAATCCCATTCGGGCAGCGCCATCTCCGATGGTTCGTCGGAATGGCGCAGGGGAATGGGCTTTTTGCGGTTCAGGGCGTAGGCATAAACCATTCCCAGGGAAGCGGCCAAACCCCCGATTATGATGCCCCCCAACATCATGGCCCCTATATCGATGTTCAACTGCTCCGCCACAAAGAGGGGCCCCGGGGTCGGGGGAACTTGCGAGTGGGCAATGGTCCCCCCGGCAATTATGGCCAATACATAAAGGCCGTAGTTCTTTTTGGTGGAAGCCCCCAGAGCTTTGGCCAAAGGAATGAGCAGGTAAAAAACCGTATCGAAAAACACGGGAATCCCCAGGACAAACCCACTCGCCCCCATCGCGGCCGGGGCGCGTTTTTCCCCTGCCGTCCTCAGGAAGGACCGGACGATTCTAAGAGCGGCGCCACTGTCCAGCAAACACTTGCCGATTATCGAAGCCATGCAAATGACGATGCCGATTTTGCCGCAGGTCTCACCCAAGGCCAGCGCCACGCGCAGCCCGAAGGGTTGGGAGGCCTTTTCTCGGGCCGCTTCCTCCGACAAGCCCTGGCCCATCCAATGCTCCACCAGAAAGTCTCCCGAGGTAAATGCGGCTACAAACATTGCCGCCAAAACGAGGGTAAAAAACGGGTGCAGTTTCAGGAATAGTATTCCGACAAAGACAATTGCCACACCCGACAGTAAGAGAAGTAGAGGATCCATGAGATTAATTAGGAATTAGGAATTAGGAATTGGAGGAGGCGCCTCTTATCCCGTCCATCCTGTTCATCCATGTTCAATTCTCTCCCCTTCCATCGATCACGATCAAGATAAACCTTTGTGCCCTTGTGCTTACTGTGCTTAGCCCCTCCTATTTCCTAATTGGCGCCAACGGCGCCTTTCCCCTCTGTGGGCTCTGTGGTTAATTTGTCAGGACGAAACGAGTCAAATTTTTCTCAGGTAAACATAATAGGCGCCCCAGGTCTCTCCCGTTTCCGTTTCCAGCCAGGATTGGATCTTCTGTTCCCCCTTTTCCAGGTAGACGCTGAACGCGACGTGGGTTTGGCGGGGGTCCATGCCCAAGGTCTGGTCGTAATCTCCAACCTTGAGACGGGCCTTGACAAAACGAAAGGCTCTGGTTTCCGCAGTTAACAAGCCTCTGGCTACGTCGTGTTTATCCGGACTGAAAGGTCCCAACTCAACCGCGGCATTCATGGGAGCGTTCACTTCAATGGGCCAACGCCTCAACTCAATTTCGTAACTCCCCGGATTCATTACATCCACCGCCCAATAGCCGTTTGCCTTCATGCCGGCTCGCACGTGATGCTGGTTGTAGGGAATGAAATCTCCATGCCAGTTCTGAGAGCTAAAGGTGTATTCCGCCTGCTTTGAGAGATCGACGACAAACGGCGCATAGGCCGCGGAACCCTCTGAAACGTCTTCCCACCAAGCCTCATAGCGCCGGGACAGTCTTTCCACGACCTTGGGATGCTCCGAGGCCACGTCGATGCGCTGCCCGGAATCATTCCTCATGTCATAGAGCTTCTTTCCCACCAAACGCCAATCCTGCGTCATGACGGTGAAATCCTTCCCCTTGATCAAATGACCGTCATCGACGCGTTCCCCGAAGCGGCCCTGATGATGCGCCAAAAGGGTTCTTTCATCCCATTGGGATTCGGTGCCCTTCAACAAGGCGTACAAACTCTCCCCATCGAAATCGACTCTCCGGGGCATCTTCAGGTTGCACACCTCCACCAAGGTCGGGAACAGGTCGAAGTGTGCCGTGAGGGTATCGACATCCCTGCCGTGGGCCAGATTGCCTCCCGGCCAGGAGAGAAAACCAGCCGCCCGGTGCCCTCCTTCGTAGGCCGTTCCCTTCCTGCCGCGCATGCCCGCATTGTATCCATTGGCCGTAAACCCATTCCTATTAGCCTGACCCTCCAACTGGAGACCCGCCCCACCGGCAGTCCCATTGTCCGTCATGAATATCACCAGGGTGTCTTTCGCCAAATCCAGCTCTTCCAGTTTATCCCGCAACCGGCCGATACCCCGGTCGATCCTCTCGATCATACCGTAAAACAGGGCTCGTGCCCGGGGTATACCCGCATCCAGATAGGGCCGGGCATCTTCAATGGGAGTGTTTAGCGGGCCGTGAGGCGCATTTGTAGCCAAATAGACGAAAAAAGGATTATCCCGCTTCTTTTCTATAAATTTGGCCGCTTCGTCGAACCACACGTCCGTGCAATATCCTTCGACTTTTTCCAGTTCTCCATTCCTCAAATAAGTATCGTCGTAGTAGTCGTTCCCCCAGAAATCGGGCGTTTCACCGACTACCCCTCCTCCGTGAATCAGAGACTCCTCGAATCCCCGGTCCTGCGGGCGAAAAGGATAGTTGTCCCCCAAGTGCCACTTTCCAAACATCCCCGTGTCGTAGCCGTTGTGGCGGAAAGCATCGGCCAAGGTAACCTCATCCTTGCGCAGGTGATTACGGCCACCGTAAGTCAGCCAGACCCCCACCCTGGTGGAATAACGCCCGGTCATGAGAGCCGCACGCGTCGGGGAACAAGTGGGATCGACGTGAAAATCGGTCAGGCGCACGCTTTCCCCGTGAAGCGCATCCAGGTTCGGAGTCCGTAAGAAGGGATTGCCGTGGCAGGACAGGTCCCCATACCCCTGGTCGTCGGTGATGACGATAATGACGTTGGGGCGTTGTTGAGTGTGGGCCGGACAACCGCCCAACAACATACCGAACAAAGCCATCAGGATCCCGATCAGTTGGGCTTTGCAGCGGGTAGCGGGAATATCGTCTTTCACCGTAAAAGGGATGGTTCAGGGTTAAGGGAGCCCGGTCCGGGGTCAAACCTTGATTTTTCACATTTTTTCATGTTAACAATCAAGGTTTGAACGCATTCTCCACCATTTGATCACCCCAATTTTATCATGAAACGGGTAGCTTTTTTTCCCCTGGTCGCGTTGTTGGCCTTGGCCGCGCCGACCTACGGCCAGCCAAAACACGCGGAACTGAAAGTAACCCACGGGCCCATTCTGGGCAGGCCGGGACCAACCACCATGAGCATTTGGGTGCGGACCAGCATACCGGGACCCGTTTCCGTGCGCTATGGAACCAACCGCCACGTTCTCGACCGGGAGTCCGAATTGGGCCTGACCGAATTGGGCCACGACAATACCGCGGTCATTACCTTGACCGATCTGGAACCGGATACCGAATACTTCTATCGAGCGGGAAACGGGCGCGGAGGCTCATTCCGCACCTGGCCCGATCCGGACCGTTACCGCCACCCCCAACACAACCCGGAGGGTCTCTTCAACTTTCAATTCCAGTACGCCTCCTGCAACAACCAGAATGCCTTGAGCGGAGCGGGGCCCGACCTGCCCACATACGACGTTCTCAACCAGACCTGGAAAGACCAGGTCCTGTTTGCCATTATGAACGGCGATTGGCTCTACGAGGAAGACCGCGACTTTTCCGTGGAGGCCTGGCGCGGGCAAGTTCGCCTGGGAGAAGGGGACGTCCCGGCAGTTTTGCAAATAGCGCCAAGCATAGCCGGTGTTTGGGAAAACTACAAAACCTACCTGCGCCGGGGCATCAACCTGTCCAAATGGCACCAGGAGGTCCCCAGTTATTACACTTTCGACGATCATGAACTTCTCAACGATATCTACGGCCCCGGTGAAATCGGCTATGTAAATCGGCGGGCCGTTTTTCGCGATCAGGGCGTGCGGGCCTGGATGGATTATCTGGGTTGGGCAAATCCCATGCAACACCACTCCCCCACCCATTTCGGACGGGCCCAATTCCAGGAAAGCAGCGATATCCTCTACGATCCGGATGCGGATTTTACCCGATTGAATATGGAGGATCATGGCACCCTGCACGTTCATTGGGGAAAAACTTCCGATGGAATCATCGACATGGCGCTGGATCTCCTGCCCGGGGACCCCAACTCCGGCGTGTACGGCATCGTCGAAGTGATAGACCGGCACCGCTTGCGTATCGAACCGGCCGCTCGCGCCACCAATCGGGCTTCCTACTCCATCGGCCGGCGCAGCTACGGCTCTTTCCGTATCGCCAATTGCCAATTTATTCTCCTGCAAACCCGTTCCCATCGCACCCTTCACGACGTCAACCAACCCGATAAACCGGAGGCCTCCATCCTGGGCAACCAGCAGTTCAACTGGCTCAAGAATACCATAGAAAATTCCGATGCCGATTTTTTCTTTCTGGTTTCATCGGTCGATTTCATGATTCCTCACGTGGGGAGCGGGGGAGGAACCGATAAAAACGTAGAACCCAAAGACGACGCCTGGACGGTTTTCCTGCGGGAAAGGGAGGAACTCATCGATTTTTGCGATGAGCGTTCCCACCAGCAGTTTTTCGTCCTTACCGGGGACCTTCACAACAGCTTTGCCATCAAAATAACTGACAACGTTTGGGAATTCGCATCCGGACCGGCCAACTCGGTCAACCACCTGCCGGAAAGCGACGAAGGAAACCGTCCGGCCAACGGAATGTTCAAATACGGCCCGCGGGAATGCCAGATCCGTTGGTCCACCTACGTCATGAGCGACATCCCCCGACCCGAACGGATGTACCCCACCTTCTGCGTAGTCCAGGTCAACAATGTGTTCAACAATCCCCTTCAAAGAGGGGGCGAGCGATGGATCGCCTACCCCCACCCACAGGTCATTTTCAAATACTACGACGGATTCAGCGGCGCCTTCCTTTACAGCGAGAGCATCGTTGCCGGAATGAACCACTAAACCGTTAATTCATGTCAAAAAATAAAATTCGACCCGCTCCTACCACAATCTGGGGAATTCTCCGCGAACTCGGTCCGGGGTTGATCGTGGCGGGTTCCATTGTCGGATCCGGAGAGTTGATCGCCACCACCGCCACCGGCGCTGAAGCCGGTTTCTGGCTGATGTGGATCATTATCATCGGTTGCGTCATCAAAGTTTTTGTTCAGGTCGAAATTGGGCGATACGTCATACTTACCGGACGCACCGCTCTGGGTGGCATTTCGAGATTGCCAGGCCCGAAAATAGCGGGAACCCACTTTATCATCTGGTTCTGGCTCCTCATGATCATAGCGAGCACCGGTCAAATGGGGGGAATTGTCGGGGGTGTCGGTCAGGCCCTCAGCATTGCCGCGCCCCTTACGGAAGAAGGAGCGGCTTTCAACCAGGCCGCCGAGGAACAGGTGTTGGCCAAACTGGCCCATACCATCGGGGAAGCGGACCCGGACTCCGCCGAGGCCATCTCGGAAGCGTTGCCGGACTCCGGACCGGATGTTTTCCTCTGGGCCCTGGCTGTGACGGTTTTCACCGCCGTGGTCTTGTTTCTGGGGCGCTACGGCGCTATTCAGACCTTGGTTACCGGCCTGGTAGGCGCCTTTACCCTGATCACCCTGATCAACTTGGTCCTCCTGCAAATGAATCCCGAGTGGGCCCTGAGTTGGGCCGATATCAAACAAGGGCTTTCCTTTAAGCTTCCGCCCC
Organism: Opitutales bacterium; assembly: GCA_022824405.1. Classification (GTDB taxonomy): domain Bacteria; phylum Verrucomicrobiota; class Verrucomicrobiia; order Opitutales; family UBA2995; genus JAABVD01. The sequence continues at coordinate 222,905 of JAJDZZ010000026.1, read as the reverse complement.
CTGCTGAAGGCATCAACCCCGTAACGACGGCCCTGGCTACGTTCGGCATAATCGGGGTGGGAGCGGGAGAATTGATTTATTATCCGTATTGGTGCCTGGAGAAAGGCTACGCCGCTTTTATCGGACCGCGACAGGATTCCGAAGAATGGGTTGGGCGGGCCAAAGGTTGGCTGCGCGTTCTGAAATGGGACGCCTGGTGTTCCATGGTGGTCTATACCGTCTCGACCGTCATTTTTTATATTCTGGGCGCCACCATACTGCATCGCGCCAACCTTCATCCGCAGGGCATGGAGATGATCCGAACCTTGGCCGCCATGTACGAACCGATCTTCGGCCACTGGGCCGTCGGTTTGTTCCTGGTCGGCTCGGTCCTCGTCCTCTACTCCACCTTCTTCGTGGCCAACGCCAGCAAGGGCCGCGTTTTTGCCGACGCCATGATCGTTTTCGGTTGGCGTAAATCCAACCCGAAAACCAATCGGCTATGGGTCAAATGGCTCTGCTTCGCCTTCCCCTTGATCGGCTTGTTCTTCTTTATTCTCTACCCGAAGCCCAAGGAACTGGTCCTCCTCTCCGGCGCCATTCAGTCCTTCATGTTGCCCATGCTGGGGTTTGCCGCGATCTATTTCCGCTACAAATTCGCCCAATCCACCCTGCCTCCATCACGCCTGTGGGATGCCTTTCTCTGGCTTTCCGCTCTGGGCCTGTTGATCGCGGGAGCATGGCTGGCCTGGTCTATTGCCTCACCCCTCCTCGTTGGCTGAAGGCATGCTCTAAGGGGTCAGTCCTGGATTTTCAACATGGGGACATGTCAAAAATCAAGGAGCTTACCCCTTCCCCTGCACTTCTCCCCAATTCCCAATTGGCGCCCATGGGCGCCTTTTTCAATCCAGCAGTTTGATCCGTATGTTTTTAAAATGGACCTCGCTCTTGGGGTCGTGGGCTTGCAAGGCGATGGTGCCCCGGTCGATCCGCCTTCCCCGCATGGACGCATTGGCCCCATTCCAGCCCTCCGGCTGCGTCCACTGGGCCGTTATTTTTCCATTCACCCGCAAGGTGATACTATCGTCCATCACCTTGATGTGATAATCGAACCATTCGCCATCCTTGCTGGGTGGGGCTTGACGCCAAATTTGCGATCCCATCCGGTCGACCTTCACTATAAACGGCTCCTCATCCGGTTTCTGCGAAACGTGAATATTGGCGATCCCGTAAAGACTTCCCGTTTTTTTCGGATCCTTGTGAGTGGTGTTTACCTGGGCCTCAAATCCCTTGTCCGGCCATCCCTTGTCCTGATAAGCAGTGTGAAAATATACACCGGAGTTGGAACCCGGAGTAGTCTTGCCCTCGAGCTTCAACTCAAAATTCTTGAAGTCGCTCCTCCCCACCGGGCCCGTATAAAACAGGTGGGACCGTCCTCCCCTGAGTACCAAGACCCCATCTTCCACAAAATAGGAATTGGGGTTTTCCTTACTCGGGGTCCAACCTTCCAGAGATACGCCATCGAACAATGGGCGCCACTTGCCGCCTTCTTGGCCCGCAGCGAAACCCCATACGAAAAAGGCGGTTAAAACGGAGATTATAAAAAGAATATTACGGTTCATTCCGGCCACGATAAAATTCCAGACCCTCTTGCCAACCCGAAAAGGCGCCGGGGGCGCCTTTCCCCTTCCTTTCTCGACTTTGGGCCAAGCCCATGCCATAAAGCGGAATTCTATTTTTTAACCCCCTGAATTCCCTTGAAAACACTGGCGACTCTACTGACTCCCTGCCTGGCCTTCCTTCCATGGGCATCCGGTCCGATCCAGGCTCAAAACACTACCCCAAATCCGCCCAACATCGTCCTCATTTTTATCGACGACATGGGTTACGCCGATATCGGACCCTTCGGCGCCGAATACCCGACGCCCAACCTCGACCGCATGGCGGCGGGCGGAATGAAATTTACCCAGTTCCTGGTCACCGCCGCCGTTTGTTCGGCTTCCAGGGCGGCTTTGCTCACGGGTTGCCTGAACCAACGGCTCGGGATCACGGGCGCCTACAGCCCGAAATCTCCCAATGGATTGAATCCCGATGAAGTCACTTTGGCCGAACTGGTTAAACAAAGGGACTACGCCACCGCCTGCATCGGGAAATGGCATCTGGGACTGCACCCCAAATTTCTCCCCGCCAATCAGGGATTCGACTATTACTTCGGCATTCCCTACTCCAACGACATGTGGCCGTGGCATCCCCGCTACCACGGTTTGGCGCCGGATGATCCCAAACGCACCGAGGTGTATCCCCCCCTGCCTCTCGTGGAAAATACCGAGGTCATCGACTCCGAGGTCACCGCTGAAGAGCAGACCATGCTCACCACCTGGTATACGGAAAAAGCCGTTCAATTCATCGAGGAAAACCGGCATAAACGCTTCCTGGTCTACCTGCCTCATTCCATGGTCCACGTGCCCCTCTTCGTGAGCGACAAATTCAAGGGCAAGAGCGGTCTCGGTATCTACGCCGATACCGTCATGGAACTGGATTGGTCCCTGGGCCGGATCCTCGATACCCTGGAAGAATTCGGCCTGGAAAAAAATACCATGGTCATCTTTACCTCGGACAACGGACCCTGGGCTTCCTACGGAGAACATGCCGGATCGGCCGATCCCTTGCGCGGGTTTAAACATACCGCCTGGGAAGGTGGGATTCGCGAACCCACCCTTTTCTGGTGGCCGGGAAAAATCCCCGCCGGTTCCGTTTGCCACGAACTCGCCTCCACCATCGATGTCTTCCCCACCGTCGCCAAACTTCTGGGCGCCTACCTGCCCCGTCACAAAATCGACGGCAAGGATATAAGCCCCCTCCTCTTCGGCCAACCCGGAGCCACATCTCCCCACCGGTTCTTTCCCCATTACCACACCGGTCGACTGGTCGCGGTCAGAAGCGGGAAATGGAAGCTGGTCTTTCCTCACAAATACCTCGCCCTCAACGGCCGGCCGGGCGGCAAAGACGGCCTGCCCGTCCGCTACGACCAGAACACGGCTGAACTCGCCCTCTACAACCTCGAAGACGACATCGGCGAAACCACCAACGTCATCGCCCGCCATCCGGAAATTTACCAATCGCTCCTCCAAACCGCCCAAGCCTACCGCGCTGAACTGGGCGACAAAAGCACGGGTTCGGTCGGGCCCGGAGTCCGTCCCCCGGGGGTAATGCAGGAAGGGGACCTCCGATTGACCTGGTAGGGGACATCCATCCAAATCGAAAAGAGAGGCGGAAGACGTGGGTTTGAACATGCGCATTTTCCTGGTTCTGCTGGCGGTTTTCGCCTACGTCTGGTTTCGCTACGCCTGGAACGGTTTCGGAGGGCGGGTCGAAGATTTGGAACAACACCGGAAAAATAACCTCATGAGAATACACTTCCTCTTTCTTATGCTCGTTATCGCTTCCAGCCTTCTCATAGCCTTCTTTGCCTGACCGTCTCCCGGTCCGCCGGGTTCAACCCGGCGCCAGCGCCTCCTCCCTGTTCCGGAGACCCGGCCGGCCCGCCACCAGGGCCACTCCCTGGACACTGACGGAACGCTCCGTTTTGTCCCATTTTACCCGCACGCGAATCCGAATGGCCTGCGACCGGGACACCACGTAGGCCATGCGTCGATAAGCTCCCGGAAAGAGGATGACCTCGGCAATTTCCGTCTCGTCCGCAATGGAAACAAACTTCATCGGTTTGCCGTTGACCGCCGCAAAGTTCCGCACCGCCACGATAATGCCCGCGATCTCCACCTCCCGGCCCACGTAATCCCCCAACCGGTCGATTCGAACCGTGCCCATCCGGTCGATACCCTTCAACCACAGCGCAAATGGCGACACCGTAATGGGGTAACCCAGGAGTTCCACCTCCCAGCGGGCAAACACTTCCGGGTCCCGGGACTGAAAGGGAAATTCATCTCCGCCGGGCTCCGGCTCCAACAGCCATTCACTGCGCTCGGCATAGGCGTCGCGCCGGTAGCGCCCAGCCTGCCAGACGGCTTCGTAACGGTTTTCGAAAAAATCGCGCAGGGCGCCCGCCTTGGCCAACAGCAGCAGATCGGCCGGTTCCGGCAGCGCCCGCCCGAGAAAGTCGTCCCAATCCCGAAACGGCCCCTTCCGCAGGGCCGCCCGCCACGCGCCCAGGAATTTCCGGCTCAACCCGGCAATGCGCGACAACGGGTAGTAGACGACTCCATCGCTGAACCGGAAAGAAAGCGTGAGCCGCGTCGCTCTGGGCAGCTCGAACCGGTAACCGAGGCGCAGCAATTCCAAAACGTAGACCAGCGCGCTGTAAAAACCCCGGCCGCTCTGCAATACCGCGGTGAGAAAATAACCCGGAAAGCGCTTTTTCAGGTAGGCGCCCTGAAACGCCTCCACCGCGTAAGCCGCCCCATGCGCCTTGTTGAACATGTAGCCGGAAAACTCCACCAGCAACTTCCACACGGTGGAAATGGCCTCTTCATCCCGTCCCTTATCCCGCGCGCAGGCATAAAATTCCGCCTCCATTTCCCGCAGACCGCGGCCCTTCAATTTCTTGATCAGGGTCCGTCGCAAAAGATCCGCCCGCCCCAGGTCGACCCCGGCCCAGTGGTGCGCCACCAGCAGGATGTGCTCCTCGTAAACCATCAGCCCGAAACAGTCCCTCAGAATCGGCTCGAGATCCGGATGCGCGTAGCGCGGTTTTTCCAAGCCCAGGTAACGGCGGGCAAAGGAGGTCTTTTTGCCTTCGTTGGCAGCCCCGGGCCGGATTACCGATACCGTCCCAACCAGGCAGTCGATGTCGGCGCATTGGCACATCTTCAGTAAACCGGTCATGGCCGGAGATTCGATGTGAAACACGCCGCGCGCGCCTCCGGCGGCAATCATCTCAAAGATTTCCGCATCGTAGTAATCGATGCCTTCGAGCGGTTCGACCACCCCCAGGTCCTCGCGCAGATTCCGGCACGTGTCGCGAATCACACTCAACCCGGCCTGCCCCAGCAGATCCAGCTTAAGGAGCCCCAGGTCCTCGATCGGCTCCATCGACATCTGCGTCATCATAAAGCCCTTGCCCGAGGGGATAAGCGGGGTGAAATCCGTGAGCGGACGGTCCGCCACCACGATGCCGCAGGGATGCATCATCGGGTGGCGGGGAAGCCCATCCAAACACGAGGCCGTCTTCAGAATGGCCTTGAACCGCTCTTCCCGCTCCAGGTGCTTGTTTTCCAGGGACAAATTCCGCTCGTGCAGCAGGTCCTCCATTCCATTGCGAGGCAGATAACGGGTCATATGGCGCGCCTCGTTCTCCGAAACACCCATGGTCTTGGCCACCTCCGCAATGGCAGCCCGGCTCTTGAAGGTGCTCGATCCCCCCACCATGGCCACGTGGTGGACACCGTATTTGTCGTAGACATAGGCGATGATTTCGTCCCGCCTGTCCCAAGGCAGATCGAGATCGATGTCGGGCAGCTTGGAATGCTTGAGACGTTCCCGGTTGAGAAAACGCTCGAAATTCAGTTCGAACCGGAACGGGCACACGTTACTCACGCCGAGACTGTAGCAAACCAGGCTGCCCGCCGCGCTCCCCCGAGCCAGCACGGGAATGCCGCGCTCCACACAAGCGCGCGCTATATCGTAGAAAATCAGAAAATAACCGGCATAACCGGTTTCCCGGATGAGGTCCAATTCCCGCCCTATGCGCGCCAGCAAGGCGGACCGCGACGGTTTGTTCTTCCACGGATAGCGCTCCCTCACGTACCGCAGGACAATCCCTCGCAGGCAAAGGCGCTTCAGTTGGCGAAAATCCCGCTCGTTGCGCTCCTCTATTTCCTGCGCCGTCGTTTCACGGCTTGCCGGAGCCGTTTCGACGCCATCCGTTGGGAGATGCGGCAGCCAGAGCCGATCATATTCAAAGTCAAAATCGCAGGCTCGAGCAAACTTCCGGGTTTGCTCCAATACCCGTCGCGCTTTGCCAAAACGGTGCCCCAACGCCTCCGCCCCAATCAGCGAATAATCGCCGGGAACCAATTTGTCCGGATGCGCCTGACCCACCCGCGTCAAGGTTCCGATGGACTGCAATACCCGCAACGCGTCCCATTGCTCGGATGCGGCGCAACGCGCGCCCCCCATTGCCACCCAGCGGTCGGTCAGCGGCCGCAACTCCCGGAATACCCTCCGCTGCAGTTCCTGCTCCCGCAAATTGGCCCACTGCAACTCGATCCAGATCTCCGGACCCAACCACGCCACCAGTTCATCCCAGACGCGCTTCCAAATCACCCAGTCGCTGGTCTCCCCAGCCGCCCCCCGCCCGGGCGACGGCCGGACCGACAAGTGGAAATGCCCTCCGAACTCCCGCCAGAAATACTGAAACGCCTCCAGCGCCACCGCCTCCTTCATCCCCTTGCCACGCCGCATCCCCGGCCAAGACGGATGCCAAAGCGACAAGTAACGGGAAAGCGCCCGGTAGCCATCGGTATTCCTTACCGTAAGCTGCACCTCGCCCACCCGCTCCAGCTTCAGCCGACACCCCAAAACCGGGCGAACCCCCACCGTCCGGCAGGCTTGGGAAAATTCCACCGCGCCCCAAAAGCCACCCTTGTCGGCCACGCCCACCGTCCGGTAGCCCAGGTGATACGCCAACTCAGCCAACTCCCGCGGCGACAGCAACGCCTCGTAAAAGGAATAAAAACTGAAATTTCCCAAACTCTCCATGATAAACATATGTTCACTATTTCGGAGAAAGGCAAGCCCATTTGGGCACGGACGCCATGGCGGCCCCTATTCCGATTTTGCGGGGAACCCTTTTGCCGAGTCCCCTATCAGGTCGGCAAGGCCGGTGTGGCCATTGTCGCGGGCAAACGATTCGGCGGTGGATCCATCCACGTCCTCGACCGTCGGGTCGGCCCCGTGCCGGAGCAGGAGTTCGACGATGGAGCGGTGCCCCTCCGCCGCCGCGAACATCAAGGCCGTCCAACCCTCCTGGCCTTCCCTCAGATTGATCTGGGCCCTGTTGGCCAGCAAAAGAGCCACCGTATCGCGGTTTTTTCCGGTCGACGCAAACATGAGGGCGGTTCGGCCGGCCCGGTCCCGCATGTCCGGAGACGCCCCCGCCGCCAGCAGTTCCCCGACGATCCCCGTGTGCCCGTTAAAGGCGCTGACCATGAGCAAGGTGCGTCCATCCCCATCGCGTTGATCCGGGTGGGTCCCCGTATCCAGAGCCTGCCTGACCAGACTGGCCTGACCGTTCAACGCTCCCTGAAGGGCGACGTCGAAGGGAATGACCAATGGTGACGGGCCTGGTCTTTCGACCTGCCCGGCGGGGGCAGTTTCCCTGTCCCCATCGCCACATCCTCCCCAGAAAAAAAGGCAGAAGAAGAGAGCCGCGAGCTTCCGGCTATGGTCACGGTAAAGGTAACGTTCATCCCCATGCGGGTTAGTCCCCTTCCCATACCCGCTTGCGCGTACGGCGGAGGCAAGCTGTCTGTGTATTCCTGGCATGGCTGATCTTTTCTCTCACCCTATTCCGTCCGTGTCCACCCTTTCGGGGATGGACCCTTTTTGAGGGATATGCAGCCGATAAATTCACGCTTGACCAAATTGCTAATTCGGGAATTAATTCCCTAAAGGTTGGATAAATCAGGAATAAATTCCTAAATAGTTAGATAATTAAGGAGTTAAATCATCAAATGGTAAAATTTGACAGAGCCCTGGATTTCAATCTGCCAACGGGTCAATCGGCCTTTCTTTGGGGGGCCCGAAAGACTGGCAAGTCGACTTATTTACGCCAGAAGTACCCCGATAGCCTCGTTTACGATTTCCTTAAAACAGACCTTTTCATCGAATTCAACAGACGCCCTTTTCTTCTGCGTGAGCAGCTACTTGCCAAGCGAGTTGAAGAGTTAGAGCATCCCATCATTCTCGACGAGGTCCAAAAAGTCCCCTCCGTTCTCGACGAAGTTCATTGGCTCATCGATAACAAAGGACTGCGGTTTGTTCTTTGCGGATCTAGCGCGCGAAAGTTGAAACGGGGCCACGCCAATTTGCTCGGCGGTCGGGCCTGGCGCTTCGAAATGTATCCCCTGGCATCGATGGAAGTCGGTGAACTCGACCTATTGAAGGCGTTAAACCGTGGGTTGATACCCGATCACTACCTTGAGAATCGCTACTATAGGTCCTTGGCCGCGTATACCCGCGATTACCTGAAGGAGGAAGTTTTCGATGAAGGCCTAACGCGAAACATACCTGCTTTTACCCGCTTTTTTGACACCTTGGGTTACTCCCACGGAGAGATGACGAATTTTTCCAACATCGCCCGAGACTGTGGCATCGACGCCAAGACCGTTAAGGCCTATTACGAAATTCTTGTGGATACTCACCTGGGCAGGTGGGTTGAACCTTTCGCCAAACGGACGACACGGCAGATCATCACAAAATCCGCGAAATTCTATCTGTTTGATGTCGGCATTGCCGGTTATCTCTCGGGACGTAAGTTGGAGAAACCACAAGGAGCGGAATTTGGTAGAGCCTTCGAACATTTCATACTGATGGAACTGGTAGCTTACAGCAGTTACCGCGAGCTTCACTTTCCCATCCGGTTCTGGCGCACGAAAGCAGGCCGGGAAGTCGACTTCGTACTGGGAGACGGCGAAGTTGCCATCGAGGTGAAGGGTAGCCGGAGAATCGACCGAACGGACCTTAAAGGAATCAATGCCTTTCGGCAAGCCTACAAACCTTCCACCAGTATAATCGTATGCCGGGAACCGGCCGCACGCCAATTCGACGGAATCGCGATCCTACCCTGGAGAGAGTTCCTGAGCAACTTGTGGGGAGACGAAATCATCCGTTGAACCGCAGGTTCGACTAACCTGCAATTCCCAGTCCTTCCCCGATCATTTTTAAGAAGCCGATGACAAATTCCTGATGCATGCGCTTTTGAATCTGCGAGTCTTTACTAAGCTTGGCCCCTACTGGCATCATACGACGATTCCTGTCTATATTTCGGATCCCAATCGCAGGTACATCGAACCCGATTTTTCGTCCAATCTCGGTCAAGCATTCCCCAGTTTCGGTATCCCGGCCACGCATGTTCGAACTCCCGACAACCAAAATCGCGACCTTTCCAGGTTTGAGAATTCGGTACATTTCACGTAGCACCTGGGTCATCTCCGAGTAATATCTATGTAATACTCTGCCTTTCTTGGGATCGCAATCTTCGATTCCCTGTATAACGTGGCGAGTATAAGATGGCAATTTCTCGAATTTCATTCCAGCGGTAGATTCACCGCCAATTGTTCGGCTGCGTCTCTGCGCGAGTTCATTGACTGAAAAACCCATCCAGATCAAAGAGAATTTATGTGCCCGTATGTAATCGATCGCGTTGGATGCGTAAGGTGGTGAGGTAACGATCAAGTCGATACTATTTTCGGCTAACGGTATGTTCTTTGCATTTCCATACTTAATTTCGGGTATCGGATGATCGGTTTTCAGATCCGGTAGATTGGCAAAATTTCTTTGAAACCTGTTGGAGAATTCATCGAAGACCGGGCGTAGTTTCTTGGATAGGAAAGGGAGTCGTGCGCTTGGTTGGTCCAGTTTTTCTTTTCCCCATAAAATATCGCCATTGCTGTCGTGTAGGATTTTTGCCCGATGCGGCCGTGTATGTGCTAAATCGAGGGCTACGGAAACCCCGCCAGATTTCGTGATAATAATCGCCGAAAATATAATCTCGAAAAAGGTCCTGAGAGTTTCATCCGGAATTCGGCGAATCTCGTTCATGAGAGTGCATAGATCGCCTTGCGTTTTCGAATGGAACCAATAATTGACAAACTTCGATGTATTGGAATCCCAGTTGCTATGATATTCTTCCCTAAGCTGATCGCGTTGATCAATGGGTCGCTGGTAGACGCTGTTGAGAATCGCATTACCGGTTTCCAAGACTTTGGGTTTATCGAGGTCCATCGTTTTAGCCTTGGCTATCCGGATTGCCAAGGGGTCGGTGTCGAAACCTATGGGCTTACGCTCCGCTAACAAAGCTTCGACCAGTGTCGTGCCAGACCCCATCATTGGATTGAGAACGGTTTCCCCTGGTTCAGTTAAACCATCAATGAATTTTCTCGGTAATTGAGGTGGATACTTGGCGGGAAAGGAATGAAACTGGTGTGAGGAATAACCACTGTCTGCTTTGTGGAAATCAAGATCTCCGGAAAGCAGGGCAATGACTCTTTCACGGATTGTTCCCTCTATCCTCGCCGACGCTACAGGAAAAAGCGAAAGTTGGTTAGCTTGCATATGGTTGTCAAAAACCGCCGGTAAACGAATAAATTGCGCAGTTACTTGAGAGATCGAACATGGGCGCTTCTGTTGGCAGGGAAAAGATTTCAGTTTGCGGGCTTTATTCCCCGTATTCCTTTTTCAGGCTGGGCCATGGGGCGAAGGCCAGAATGTAAAGCAATACAATTCCCGCAAATGGAATAATGGCCAATAGCCCAATGGCCCCGGGATAGCCCGCTTTTCTGAATATGAGCCAAAAAGGCAGAATAACGATGATGGCAAGAATCAGAAAACCGAATAATGTGAAGCCTTCAAGTGGCCCGATCATTTTGAAAATGCCCAGTATTTGGATGCTTTCCATGGGGTGGAGAGGTTGGAGCAGAGTGGTTAACGGGTTACCTCCGCGGTAGGTTCATTTTTTTGGCGAAATCTATTTCTATTTCGGGGCATTGTCGAGGTCTTCCCTAATCGTTTTGGACGCCCGCAAGAAGTGGAAGGCTGACAAAAGGTAGACGAACACCACCATCATGGAGGCGTATTTCAAAGCTGCCGGGCCGAAGGTCGGGGTCAGGACATCGCTCAGGATACCGGTGAGCAGCGGACCCAAACCCAGCCCGATGAGGTTCAGGACGAAAAACAGGATGGACGATGCCATGGCCCGCATGCGCAAGCTGACCACCCCGTGAGTCATTGCGATTGTGGGGCCGATGAAGGTGGCGGCCAGGAATTGGGGAATGATATAAAAGACCAGGGCCAGATGATAGGCATCCAGAAGATAAACCAGGAGGAAAGAAGGTATGGCCAGGAGCGCGGCCAGGCCGGGAATCCAGAGATACCATCGGCGGTCGCGGCGACCGAACTTGTCCGCCAGATAGCCTCCCGCCAGGGTTCCCGTTCCCCCGGCAAAGCCGGTGATCAATCCGAGCCAGGTAGCGAGTTCGCCCGTGCCGGTCAGTTCGTAGGTGCGGATAAAATAGGAGGCGATCCAATGCCCCAGGCCGTAGCCCACAAAAGAATGCAGTCCCGAGGCCAGGGACATGTGACGAAACGATTTTCGGGACCAGAGCAGCCGCAAAACCTCCCCGACCGGTGGCGCCTCCAACACTTTCTCAAGGTTTTCCGACTGACCCCGGGCCGGTTCCCGCAGGGTGAACCGAACCACAAAGGCCCAAATAATACCGGGAACTCCGATAACGAAAAATACCATCCGCCAGCCGTAGAAGTCATTGACCCATCCCCCGATCAGAAACCCGCACAGAATTCCGAAATAAACCCCCATGGAATAGATGGAAAGAGCCGTGGCGCGCCGGTGGGGAGGAAACAGGTCGGAAATCATGGAATGGGCCGGAGGACTTCCCCCCGCTTCCCCGACCGCGACACCGATTCTGGCCAGAAGCAAGTGGACAAAGTTCTGGGCCAGGCCGGAAATCGCCGTCATGAAACTCCAGGTGGCGATGGCGATGGCCACGATGTTTCTCCGGTTGGCCTTGTCGGCCCACCGGGCAATGGGAATACCTACCGAGACATAGAAAATGGCGAAGGCTATTCCGGACAAGAGCCCCAACTGCCAATCCATCAGGCCCAGCTCGGCTTTGATGCTTTCCTGCAGAATGGCCAGGATTTGCCGGTCGACGAAATTGCAGATGTAGGCAACCGTGAGAACCCCCAAAGCGTAATAGGAGTAGGACGGTTTGAATTTCCGGGTCCGCCCTTCCGGGTTTTCCACGCTGAGGGGCTTTTCGGAACTCATGCTCTGGGATATGTGACTTGGTTGGGCAGGGTCCAGTAGGAAATTGCGCTTCTTTTCCGGTAACTTGCTGCCACGGATCATTAAACCAAAGAACGCCGGAGGAGAAAGACCGAAGCCTGAAAAAACTATCCCGGCAATCTTCGCCAACGTCAACCCCATCACTCCTCCATGTCCTATCCCTCATTACCTCTCGCAAAGAGCGCTAAGATCGCTAAGATTTTGAAGAAAAACACCGATCCTGCTTTGTCTGAAGACTACGGCAGGATCCATGGTTAATCCCCACAATTCTTCATCCCTCACTCCATCGATCACGATCAAGACCAAGATCACGATTACGGTTATTCTTCCTTCTTCCTTCATCCCCTTCCGGTATTCGGATAGGTTGACTTTGAGGGACACTCCTCAATCATCTCCTCGTTTCGGTAATTGACCTTATTCCATGTTCCGCAATTTCAGTTCTCCTCCTGGGCCGAAAGGTTTTCTCTTCCTTTTCTGCCTCCTCCAACCCCTCGCGTCACTCCACTCTTCCGAGCATGATGAGGACTTCGAACAATTGGGCTCCATCCTCCCCGAGGCCAACGAGGTTCGACTGGCTTCCGGGGCGCCCGGCCCCGATTACTGGCAGCAGGAGGCAAACTATCTCATCGAGACGGAGTTGGACGAAAGGGACTCCAGGATCATCGGTAAACAAACCATAGAGTATGTAAACCACTCCCCCCACGAACTGAGCTACCTGTGGGTGCAACTGGACCAAAACGCTTTCAAGATGAATTCCAAACGGTCCCGCCTACGTTGGCCGCTGGGCTTTGAAGGGGAACCCGGAAAACCTGCCGAAATCAACTATGATTCCTTTCGTTCCTTTGTCTACAACCAGGAATTCCGGGGTGGATACAGGCTGACCGAGGTAACCGATACGGCGGGCCGGAACCTGGACGTCACCGTGGTCCACACCAACATGCGTATCGATCTGCCCGAGCCCCTGCAATCGGGACAATCCTTTTCCTTCAAAATCGGTTGGGAGTTCAATATCGTGGATGAGGCCCTGGCCTTCCGTTATGGCCGCCGGAAGCTGAAGGACGGCGATTATGCCTATCATATCGCCCAGTGGTATCCCCGCATGTGCGGTTACTACGACCGCCAGGGCTGGCAGGTTAAACCCTACATCGGCGCCGGGGAATTTGCCGTGGAGTTCGGCCGCTTCGAAGTGCGCATCACGGCCCCGGACGACTTCGTGGTGGCAGCCACGGGCCAACTGGTCAACTCCGAGGAAGTCCTCAGTCCCACCCAAAGGGAGCGGCTGCAACGCGCGCAAACCAGTAACAGGCCGGTCATGATCGTCAGTGAAGAGGAGGCCAAAGACAACCTGGACAGGAAATCCCGGCGGAAGAAGACCTGGATCTTCCAGGCCGAAAAGGTTCGGGATTTTGCCTTCGCCGCATCGCGCGGTTACCTTTGGGACGCCATGGGGGTCGAGATTGACGGCAATAACGTCATGGCCATGAGCGTCTATCCCCCGGAATCGATCCCACTTTGGCAGCGCTTCTCCACCGAGACCGTCGCCCACGCTCTCAGAAGTTACTCCGAGATGGTTTATCCCTACCCCTATCCGGTGGCCTGGTCGGCCTGGGGTGCGGAAGGGGGCATGGAATATCCCATGATTTCATTCCAGACTTCCCGCGATATCGACGAAAAAGGAACCTATCCCGTGCGGCATCGCGGTTACGTTATCGGAGTGATTATCCACGAGGTGGGTCACAACTGGTTCCCCATGATCATCAACAACGATGAGCGCCAGTGGATGTGGATGGACGAAGGCCTAAACAGTTTCGTCGATCACCTGGCCGGCAGTGAATTCGACCCGGTTCTGCAAAAGAGTAATAGAAGACAGGAAAAAGAGGTCATTAAGACCATGGCCGAAAAGGACGACCCCATCATCATGACGGCGGCGGACAACATGACCCGGGCCGGTTACCAGGCCTATTCCAAACCAACCGTGGGTTTGTTAGTGCTGCGGGAGGGCATCCTGGGGCGCGAATTGTTCGATTTCGCATTCCAGGAGTACGCCAGGCGTTGGGCCTTCAAGCGGCCCACCCCGGCAGATTTTTTCCGTACCATGGAAGATGCCAGCGGAGTGGATTTGGACTGGTTCTGGCGAGGCTGGTTTTATGGCAACGACCACGTGGATATGTCCATCGAGGGGGTGAGTTCATTCCGTTTGGACGATGGGGAGCCAAGCAGAAGCATGGCCATGGCCAAAAAGGAGGATGAAGCCATACCCCCGACCCCTTTCGAGGAATTCCTGGAAGAAGTCGGAACGGTAGCAGAACGCAATAAACGCCTGCAGGACTGGTATTACTCCTTCGATCCCTACGAGCCATCGGAAAAGGATATTCAGAACTACGAAAAAAAACGGGAGAAGCTGGAGGACTGGCAAAGGGAACAGCTCAAGTTCGGCGAAACGGCCTACTTGGTCACGGTGAAAAACGTGGGCGGGTTGATCATGCCTCTGGTATTGGATATCGAGTTTACCAACGGACGGACCCGACGGTTGGAAATACCGCCCGAAATCTGGAGATTTGGCAGAGATGAGGTCAAGATACCCTTTATCGGCAGTCGCAAAGTGCGGGAGGTCGTCCTGGACCCCGACAACGCCTTCGCCGACGCCGACCTGTCCAATAACCGTTTCCCCAGGGAAATCGAAGAGGGCCGGTTCAAACTCAAACAGAGGGAAAAGTCCCCTAATCCCATGCGCTCCGCCCTCTTCCCCGATGAGGAGGTGGAAAAAGAAGACGACTGAGGCGCCCAAGGGCGCAATTAGGAATGAGGAATGGAAATTAACAACGCTACGCTTGATCCGGCTTTGCCGGAACAGGATCGCTTCGCGAACAGGATTTTTTTAAGGGTTTTCCTGTAGGAGCGCAGCTCCATCCTGTTGCCGCAGGCATCCAGCCGCGAAGCGGCGATGTTAAAAATTTCCAATTCATCTCTTGGCGACCTCAGCGATCTTTGCGAGCGTCACCTCCTTGATGCTGGATGCTGGTTCGTGTCTTCGGTGCTTTTCGCCAATGTCAATTCCATCACTCCCTCGATCACGATTTTTCTCTTCAACCTTTGTGCCATCTCGCCTTGGCGAGAACCCATTCCCCAATTCCTAATTCCGCATTGGCGCCCCCGGCGCCTTCTCCCCTCTGTGCTCTCTGTGTCCTCTGTGGTTAATTCCTTCCCCCCCTGTTTGGCAGCCCGACTAGGACTCGAACCTAGAATGGATGGACCAAAACCATCTGTGTTGCCAATTACACCATCGGGCTATTCAAAGGAATGGCGTAACGTCCTACGATTTGGGGATTCCGTCAAGAACTGAAACCGGCGCCCTGTTTAGACCATTGACGGACCACTCCCCATTACACTACAAGAAGGAGTTAATGCAGGCTGAAACATCTACCGGACGCGGACTGAAATACAAGCGCATCATTCTGAAGCTGAGTGGTGAAGTCCTCAAAAACCCCATAACGGGCGATCCCATCGATCCCGCCGTTCTCAAACGCATCTGTTCCCAGCTCAAGGAAATCTGGGGTTTTGGAATGGAGGTCGGAGTAGTGGTGGGCGGGGGAAATATCTTCCGGGGTCTCACCGGGAAGGATCAGGGGGTGGCCCGCTCGACGGGCGATTACATGGGTATGCTGGCTACCGTAATAAATTCCATGGCCCTGATGGATTGCCTGGAGAAAATGGGGGTGGTCACGCGCGTGCTTTCCGCAATCCGCATGCCCGAGGTGGCCGAACCCTTTATTCTGCGCCGGGCCGTGCGCCACCTGGAACGCGGTCGCCTGGTCATTTTCGGCGCGGGCACGGGCAACCCTTACTTTTCCACCGACACGACCGCCGCCTTGAGGGCCAACGAAATCCAGGCTGAAATCATTTTGAAAGCCACCAAAGTGGATGGCATCTACGACAAGGACCCGGCCAAGTTCCCCGATGCCAGGAAGTATGATGAACTGACTTATATGCAGTGCCTGGGCCAACGCTTGAATGTCATGGACTCCACCGCATTTTCTCTTTGCATGGATAATAAAGTTCCCATCATGGTCATCGAACTCAATGACCCGGAAGCGATCAAGAAAGCGGTTACCGGCGAAAAAATCGGCACCCTCGTCCACGAATAAATTACCACCCCGTTTGTCATGTATAAGGAAATAATGGCCGACATGGAGGAGAGCATGGAGAATGCGGTGGACTACACCTTGCATGAATTCTCCACCCTGCATACGGGCAAAGCCTCTCCCAGTATGGTTGAAGATGTCACGGTGAAAGCATATGGCGGCACCATGCGGCTGAAAGAAACGGCCGCCATCACCACCCCCGATCCGCGCACCCTGAAAATCCAACCATGGGACAAGTCCCTGATCAAACCTATCGAGAAAGGGATTCAAACGGCCAATATCGGCCTCAATCCATCTGTGGACGGAGCCTTGATCTGGGTTCCCATCCCGGAACTGAGCGGGGATCGGCGTAAGGAACTGGTCAAGGTGGCCCATCGCATGGCGGAGAATGGTAAAATCAGTGTGAGGCATGCACGGCGCGATGCCCTGCATCTCCTCAAGGAAGCCAAGAAGGAGGGCGAGATTTCCGAGGATGACTTGACGCGCTGGGAGAAAGAGGTCCAGAACCGTACCGATAAATTTACCGGACAGATCGATCAGCGCCTCAAACTCAAGGAAAAAGATCTCACCGAAATCTGATCCGGAAGGGAACAAATTCCCGGATGGAGGATGGTTTTTCCCTTAATCGGGCCTCGACCGATGCTGGCAAATATCAAACAAGCCAACCGAATTGTAATCAAAGTGGGCACCAGCCTGGTCACCAAGGGTGACGGCATGGTGGATACCGCTCACATCCAATCGATTTGCCGACAGACGGCGCAGTTGCTCGAAACGGGCCTCAAGGCCATCATCGTCAGTTCGGGCGCCGTGGGCCTGGGCATGGGGAAAATGGGATGGAAGAAACGGCCCAGGCACCTTGAAAAACTGCAGGCCTGCGCCGCCATCGGACAAAGCGCCCTGACCCAGACCTGGCAGGAACATTTCCAACCCTACGGCATCGTGGTGGGGCAAATCCTGCTTACCCGGGACGACGTAGCGGAAAGAAAGAGGCACATAGCCATTAAGAACACCCTTGAAACCCTCCTGAACGAGGGCGTGGTTCCCATTCTCAACGAAAACGATTCCGTCAGTGCGGAAGAACTCGAAATCCAATTTGGCGACAACGACATCCTGTCCGCCTTGGTGGCCAGCCTGGCCAAAGCGGATATTCTAGCCATTCTGACCACGGTAAGGGGTTTGCTCGATCTGGAGGAGGACGGAAAGCTCATCGATATCGTCGATACCATCAGCCCGGAAATCGAGGCTCTGGCCCACGGAACCCAAAGCCAGACCTCGGTGGGGGGAATGGCGGCGAAGATTGAAGCTGCCAAGGTGGCCACTCAGTCGGGATGCTGTGTTTTTATCGGTTCGGGGCGGCAACCCGATATCCTGGTCGACTTGGTCACCGGCAAACCGGAAGGGACGTTTTTTATTCCATCCGATATCCCCCTGGAGAGCAAAAAACGCTGGTTGGCCTTCTTTGGGAATTCCCACGGAAGCATCCAGGTCGATGCGGGCGCGGTAAGGGCCCTGAAAGACAAGGGAAGCAGTCTCCTGGCCAAAGGGATTACCGCTTGTCTTGCCGACTTTCCCGCCCAAACCCTGATCGACGTGGTAGACGAAAAAGGCAAAGTCTTCGCCCGGGGGTTGACCCAGTTCAGCAGTGCGGACCTGCGGCCGGTTTTGGGTAAATCCTCCCGGCAGATATCCCACTTCTACCCGGCCCGGAAACGCATGGAGGTCATCCACCGCGACTCTCTCGTCCTGCTGCCCGATTGAGGTTTCCTCTGCTCCACCACTCCCTTGATCACGATCACGATTTTTCAGCCTTCAGCCTTTCTCGCTTCCCTACATTTTGCTTTCCACCCGGTGGACGATCCTTAACCTCCCCTCTGATGGAATTTGAGCACCGGTCCAACTTTCCGCAAGACCTGGAATACCCGCCCGTAGACTTTCGATCCAACCTCAATGACGAGCAGTTTGCCGCCGTCACGGCGGGCGATCAGCCCGCTTTAGTGCTGGCCGGGGCCGGGACGGGCAAAACCCGAACCCTCACCTATCGGGTGGCCTACCTGCTGGAGCGGGGAGTGCACCCGGGTAATATCCTTCTGCTCACTTTCACCAACAAGGCGGCCCGTGAGATGCTCGCCCGCGTAGAAGACCTGACCGGGGTCCCGCGCCGGGCTTTCTGGGGAGGCACTTTTCATTCCATTGGTCAGCGCATGTTGCGCATGCACGGAGAACCATTGGGTATCGAACCCAATTATACCATCATGGACCAATCGGATGCGGAGTCGCTTTTGGCCGATGTCATCAAGGAGTTGGACCCGCAATTCCTGAAAGACAAAAACAATCCCAAGACCAAGGTGATCGCCAATCTCATCAGCCTCGCCCGCAATACGTGCCAATCCCTGGACGACGTGGTGATGGGATTTTACCCCTACTTCAGGGAACACATTAATGATTTTGCCCGGTTTTCCCAGACCTACTCCGAAAGGAAAAAACGACAACAAGTGGCCGACTTCGATGACCTGTTGGTTTTCTGGCTGGAGATTCTCCAGACCCAGGAGGAGGTCGCACGTTACTACCAGGAGCGCTTTCAGCACATCCTGGTCGATGAATATCAGGATACCAACCTGATCCAGGCCCAAATCATCGATCTGATCGGGGCCCGCGACCAGATCATGGCGGTGGGCGACGACGCCCAAAGCATCTATTCCTGGCGGGGGGCCAATTACGAGAATATACTGCACTTCCCGGATAAACACCGGAATACCAATATCTTCCGGATCGAAACCAACTACCGGAGCACCCCCGAGATCCTCCGTTTCGCCAACGGGGTTATCCGTCAGTTTCATCCCGGACAAGGGTTTTTCAAAACCCTGAGACCTTCCCGCGGCCACAGCCAGCCACCCCTTTTGATCCGGGTCATGAACGGCCGCGAAGAAGCGGCCGCCGTTATCAGCCGGATCACGGGCCTCCTGGATGAAGGGAGGTCCCTGAAGGACATAACCGTGCTTTACCGCGCCCACTACCAGGCGTTGGACATGCAAATGGAATTAACGCGTCAGAATATCCCTTTTCAAATAACCAGCGGGGTACAATTTTTCGAACAGGCGCACATCAAGGACCTGGTGGCCCAGGTTAAATTTGCCTACAACCCGCGGGATTCCCGGGCCTTTCACCGGTTTGCCTGCCTTCTGCCCAAAATAGGGAGCGTCACCGCTGAAAGGATCTTTCAGGCCGCCTTGGCCGAAGCCGACAAATCCGGCGAACACGTCGCCCGCACGCTCATTTCCCGCCCTGCCCTGGCCAAGGTTCCCAAGGCTGCCCGGAAACACTGGGAATCCCTCACCGCCACTCTTGAGGGGATCGTCGAGGCGGCCGGTGATCGATCTCCTTCCGAAGTTGTAAGCCTGGCGGCCGTGGGTTGGTATTCGGATTTTATCCAAACCCTCTATCCCAACTACCGGCAACGCATGGACGACCTGCAAAGCCTGGTCGGATTTGCCGGGCGGTTTTCCGACTTGCAGGAACTGCTGGGCCAAATCGTGCTGATGAATTCGGAAACCAGTCAGACTTCCGTCTACCCCGAAGAGGACAAATTACGCCTCACCACCGTGCACCAGGCCAAAGGTCTGGAGTTTCCCGTCGTCTTCCTGCTGGCTGCCTCGGACGGACTTTTCCCCCTGGCCCGAGCCATGGAAAATGACGGTCTCGACGAAGAACGACGGCTCTTTTACGTGGCCGTCACCCGGGCCATGGACGAACTTTACATGACCTCTCCTCACCTTATCCAATTCGGAATGAACACCAAGATCCTGCAACCCAGCCGCTTCATCCAGGCTTTGGACCCCACCCTCTACGAGATGGCCCGTTTTCACCGAAAGCCGTCCTGGTAATCCGTCCTCTGCACCAAAAAGCACAAAAAGACAGGACTCTCGCCAAGATCGCCAAGGCCGCAGAGACATGGATAAGAAAAAAACCACAGAGAACACCGAGGACACAGAGGTTCTGAGAGGGATAAAGGCCCAAAGGCCCGAAGATTAATCGTGATCGTGATCCCTCTCCCCATTCCTTCATCCTTTCCCCCCTTCTCCCTCAATTCCTAATTCCTAATTCCTCATTGGCGCCCTTGGGCGCCTATTGACCCCTTCCTCTGCACCAAGCTGTAGGAGCGGGTTTATCCCGCGATTGCTTTGAGGTTATTTCCGGCGCCTCATATCCGTGCCCATCTGTGAAATCCGTGGTTTCAGCCTTTAACCTTCATCCTTCATCCTTCATCCTTCTTCCTTCTTCCTTCTTCCTTTTTTTCCCTAATGGCGTTGATCCGTATTTTGCTGGCTACCTTGCTCGTCTCGGCGGGCCCGCGCCTGGGAGCCATCGATAACATGGAACAGGTCTTCTACACCGAGGATGCCTTCAAGCGCATCTCGGAGTATTTCACGGGTGTGGAAGACCGGGGAAATCGATCCATTCTGCGTTCCCATCCGGAAGAACGAACCGGCCATTACGTGAAATTCAACCTGACCAAACCTTATGCGGTGAATCGTTGCCAACTCGAAGTATTGGGATTCGGCGCCAAGGAGACCACCACCTACACTTTTCATGTCGATGAACCCTGGTCCGTGGAACAGCCCATCTATCTCGGGTTGACCGGTCCGGAATGGCGCAATAAAACGCAACCGCCCATAGCCTACAAACTGGTCCTTTTGGACGCCGCCGGAAACATTCTCGCCTCGGCCAGGAGCTTCCTTTGGGGAGATGGATAATCCCTGGACCGATTGGAAACCCCTGTCCAACTGGAGACCCGATTTCGAATCGCTGCTTGAAACGCTCGATGGCGGTCAGGCCTTTCGCTGGAATCGGGAGGAAAAACACTCCTTTTCCGGAATCATGGGGAATCGGATGGTCAGACTGCGGTGGAGTCCCCCGAACCGGGTCCATTTGTCAACTCCTTCACCTCCACCCGGTGGCCTGCCCTTGGCCTTGGAGAATTATTTCGGAAACCGGAAATCCTACAAAATCCTCTACGATTCCCTTCCCTGGCGAAGCGACCCCCACCTTCGGCGGTGCATGGCGGCCTTTCCCCAATTGCGCATCCTGCGGCAGGACCCTGCCGAAACCCTGCTCTGTTTTCTCTGCAGTGCCACCAAGCAAATCGTCCAAATCAAGGAAATGCTGGCCCTGTTGGCCGACCGTTTCGGCGACCGGCTTCCGGGCGGCATGAAATCCCTTCCCTCCTGGGCTCAATTGTCCCAAATCCCGGAATCGGACTTGCGCGACTGCAAAATGGGTTTCCGCGCCCGCAACATCAAGGGCACGGCCCGATTTCTGGCCGAAACCCCAGGTTTCATAGGGGAAGTCGGACGGCTGCCTTATGCGGAGGCCCGGGAGAAACTCTGCCAACTACCGGGAGTGGGGAAAAAAGTGTCCGACTGCGTCCTGCTCTTCGGCTATGACAGATTGGAAGCATTCCCGGTGGATACCTGGATCCTCAAAGCCATGCAACGGCGCTACCGACTCCATGACCGGTCGCACCGGCAGGTGGCCCGATTCGGCAGAACACACTTTGGGGAATCGGCCGGCCTGGCCCAACAATTCCTCTTTGCCTGGGAACGGAACCATGCCAGAAAATAGCTTGCCTTCAAGGGTTCCGAATTTACCTTTCCTCCCTTCCCCATGCCTGGGTGGTGGAATTGGAAGACACGCTGGATTTAGGATCCAGTGCCGCAAGGCGTGCGGGTTCGAGTCCCGCCCCAGGCACCATGGGATTGAATCGCCCACATGAAATTTTCCCGCAGCGAAATCAATACACTGCAACTCACCGGGGTGGGACACTTTGGCTGTCACTTCGCCATGCTGGTCTTTCCCACTGCCGCCGTTTCTCTGGCTCACGAAACGGGGATTTCCATTGCTACCATCCTTGGTTGGAGCTTCTGGGGTTACTTCCTCTTCGGAGCGGGAGCCCTTCCCGTAGGCATTTTGACCGATCGAACACGGGCCAAATGGGTGGTGCGCGTCGGGGTGCTCGGAATTGGGCCAGCCATGATGCTGGTTTCGCTGGCTCAGCCCGGTAATACCTCATTCGTTCTCGCCCTGGCCTTGATCGGAATTTTCGCCAGCTTCTACCACCCCGCCGGCATGAGCCTGATCTCCCGCACCGTCAGGCTGCGCGGAAGCGCTCTGGGCATCAACGGAGTAACGGGAAACCTCGGCATCGCCGCGGCCCCTTTGCTGACGGCTTGGGTGGCGAATGAATGGGGCTGGAGAAATGCCTATTTGGCTCTCGGATTCTTGCTCTTTTGCCTCGGGCTCGCCGTTTCATTTCAGAAGATAGAAGAACCGGAAGCCGGCGCCGTTACCCGGGACGAACACCACCACCTGCCCTCGGAAAGACTGAAACTTTTTCTCATACTCATGTTCGCCATGACCATGGGCGGCCTCACTTACCGGGCCATGACCGTAGCCCAACCGGCCTATTTCGAGGAACAGGTTCAATGGATCGGCTATGGAGCGGCCACCTCCCTGGTCTACTTGTTGGGCACCCTGGGCCATATTGTCGGTGGACGATTGGCCGATCGTTACGACCTGCGCATCGTCTACCTGCTCTTTCACGCCGCCAGTCTTCCCTTCGTAATTTGGATGTCTGCGGCCTCCGGATCGCTCCTCCTCGGCGTTTCCACCGTTTTCCTATTCTTCAATCTGGGCATGCAGCCTGTCGAGAATAGCCTCGTAGCGCGTTTTACCCCCGACCGATGGCGTAGCACCGGCTACGGATTGAAATTCACCGTCACTTTTGCCATCGGAGCCCTCTCCGTCTGGGGAGTCGAAGGGATCATCAACCATTCATCCATTTCCAACGTCTTCCTGGCCGTCGCCATCACCGTATCCTCAACCATCCTCTTCGCCATCCTCATCCTTCTCGCCACCCGCGGCCGGCCCGTAATTAATACATAATTCCCACTCCCCATTACCTCTCGCAAAGAGTGCCACGATCGCAAAGACAAGGATAAGAAAAAAACCACAGAGAACACCGAGAGCATAGAGAGATGGGAAAATAGCCACAAAAGAGCGCAAAAAACACAAAATTCCTCATTCCTCATTGGCGCCCCCGGCGCCTTTAACCTCTGTGGTTTCAGCCTTCAGCCTTTTCCCTATGAATACCCGGCTCTTATTCCTCCTGTCCTTCAACCTATTCGCCGTTGGCCTTCTTCCTTCCGCCTTATGGGCCGACAACTCCGACCAGACTCTGGAATTAATCCTCGAAAACGGAGACAGATTAAACGGCGCTCTGGTCGGGCAAACGGAAACCCACGTCGTATTCGCACATCCAAGTCTGGGTGAAATGGAAATCGCCAAATCCGCCCTGCAATCCCTGCCCGCCTCACTGCAAGCCATTCCGCCCGCATCCGGCCCTGATCCCGACCCGGGTTTGCCGTCCCCGGGAGAAACCGAGGGCGAGGGGACGATAAACGGACTGGATGATTTCCCCAGGTTGGCCCTATCTCTTCCCAGGACCCTGGTTCACACCCTAACCAAAATAAATGCCAGTATCGGGTTGGCCTACAATCTCCAGAAAAGCACCAAGGACCACGAAGACCGGCGGTTCTTCTTCAATAGCGAATGGAACAACGGCAAGAGCAATTATCGTCTGGATACCGATTACCGATTCGCCGAAACCGATGAGGAGATCAGTAAGGACCGGTTCCTGGCCGATTTCAGGTTTCGCCGGGAGAGAACGGAGAATCTCGTACTGCAAACCGTGACCAGCTATAAGACGGATGGAATTCGCCAATTCAACCATTTCTTCAAACAGGGCGTAGGTCTGGGAAGGACTTGGGTTGTGTCGCCGCGCCTGAAAATTGTGGCCGGACCGGAAATATCCACAGTCTTCCGGGATCTGGAGGTGGCGAACGAGGAACTGGGAGGCTGGTTCTACCTGGGATCGGTATTTCAGGACACAGAATTTCAAATCAACGAATTTTACCAAATCGACCAGAAAGCCACGGCCTACGCGGACCCCAACGATGGCGATAACTGGGGCTACGCTTTTGACTTGAAGCTGACCGGAAAAATTTCCCGTGGACTGAGCCTGCGCCTGGGCTACGAATTCCACTATGACAACCAAGTGCCCCCGACCGTACAACCCGAAGAAACCACCTTCTATACCTCCATCATGTACACCTTCTGACCGTCCGAGTGCCTTCCATCGATCACGATAAACCTCTGTCCCATTATATTCGTCTTCCAAGTCAAATTCGTCGGATCCTCAGAACCGACACACTGGGCTGAGAGTTTCTTCAATGCGGTTGAGAGCTTCCGCCAGGTTCTCCATGGAATTGGCAAAGGAAAAACGCAGATAGCCCACTCCCCCGTCTCCAAAACCGTCTCCTGCCAGACAAGCCACACCGCCCTCATGCAATAAATGGTTCTCCAATTCCCGGGAAGTGAGGTCGAACCCGGAAACGTTGGCAAAGCAATAAAAGGCCCCCTTGGGAAGACGACAGGATATTCCGGGAATCCGGTTGAGGCGCTCCACGAAGAAATCGCGCCGCCTGAGAAATTCCCGGCGCATTTGCGCTACCGCGTCCTGTGGTCCGGTCAGGGCTTCCATTCCGGCCCGCTGAATAAAGGTGGTGGTGCAGGAATTGCTGTTCACCATCAGGCGCTCGAAGGAATCGACCAACCACTCCGGCAAAATGCCATAGCCCAGGCGCCAACCGGTCATGGAATAGGTCTTGGAAAACCCATCCAGAATTATGGTGCGGTCGTGCACATGGGGAAACCGGGTTATCGATTCAAATCGTTCCTGGTAGAGCAAACGGGAATAAATCTCGTCCGCCAATATGACAACGTCGTGCCTTACACAAAGCTCGGCTACCGCTTCCAAATCATTCCGGGAGAGAATGCCGCCGGTGGGATTCTGCGGGGAATTCAAGATCAACAGTTTGGTGCGGTCGGAAATGAGGCTTTCCAGGCGATCCAATTCAAAACTGAAATTTTGGGCCTCGACCAGAGGCATGGGAACGGGTTTTCCGCCAACGTAGTCGATCATGGAACGGTAAATGGGAAACCCAGGATCGGGATACACCACCTCTTCCCCTCGCTCGACCAAAGACAGCAAGGCAAAGAACATGATGGGTTTGCCGCCCGGGGTGACGACGACTTGGGAGGGACGCACCTCGATGCCCCGGCTCTCCGAGACGTGCCGGGCAATCAGTTCCCGGAATTCGGGCAATCCGCAGGTGGGACCATATCCGGTCCAACCCTCGTCGATAGCTTGCTTGGCCGCTTCACAAACGTTCAGAGGGGTGGGAAAATCCGGCTGCCCAATTTCCAAATGGATGACAGACCTGCCTTCCGCCTCCATGGCTTTTGCCTTGGCCAGCACGCCGAAGGCAGTCTCGGTCCCAAGTCTTTGTACGGCCTCATTCAAATACATGGCGAATAATTTAGTCTGCAAAAAGTTCTCAACAAGGGCAAAGCAATCCTATTTACACCAAAGGGAAGAGGTATCATCCTCCCGAATTCTTCCATCTGTCATGCCAAAAAGCCGTTTAAAAATCGTTGGGGTCATGGGATCGGGCACCAAGTCCCACCGCCATCTCTGCCGACCGCTAGGCAAACTACTGGCCCAAAAGCCGGTTCATTTGCTCACCGGGGGCGGCCGGGGGACGATGGAGGCCGTCAGCCAAAGTTTTCTGGAGCAACAACCGCGAAGGGGTTTGGTCGTGGGAATCCTGCCAGCCCGGTCCGGTGACGCTTCCTCCTTGCCGAAACGGGGTTATCCGAATGCTTTCGTCGAACTGGCCATCAAGACCCATCTCCCCCTCAGCGGCAGAAGCGGACGGGAACAACTTTCGAGAAATCACATCAACATCCTCACCTCGGATGTGATCATCGTGCTTCCGGGGAGCGCTGGAACCCGGTCAGAGGCGGAACTGGCCACCCGATACCGAAAACCCGTCCTTCTGTTCAGTAGCGATTTGAACGACTTTGCCGACTTTCCCGCAGTCCTCACCCGCACCGACTCCCTGGCGGAAGTCGATGCCTTTGTCGACCGCCAACTGTCCGGGGAGGTGAAAGCATGAAGTCGGGGAAACCGGACACCATTGCGGAGATTCAGGGGGAATACGGGGCCTTCTCCATTTCCGAACTCATCCTGCAGCGCGTCTGGGCATCGGGTGATTTTCAACAAAGTGAGTTGATCACGGAGGAAGGTCGGCGCTTGGAAATCGTGGATTTGGGTGAGTTGAACCGATTGGCCGGCCCCGATTTTTTGAACGTGCGGCTGAAGGTGGATGGGGAATTGCTGGAGGGCGATGCCGAACTGCATTTCTATTCCACCGACTGGAGAGCCCACGGACACCAGGACAATCCCGCCTTCGATAAGGTAGTTTTGCACATCCTGGTGTTTCCCCCCAAGTCTCCTCTGGAATTGGATGAATGCCATGTAAAAAACACCTTGGTTTTCTTGAACCTTCTTCCCCAAGGCTTGGAAAATTATGCCGAGGATGCCGCGGTCGGCGCGTTAACCGACAAGGATGAAGAAATTCTCGAGTTCTGGACGTCCCGGTCCATGGAGGAGCGGCACGCCCTGGTAGCCGAACACGCTTTGCGCCGCTGGAAGGAAAAAGTTGGCTACGCCCGCAAAAGAATGCGAGCCCTGGATTGGGAAGCAACCTGCCACCAGACGGCGCTGGAAATCCTAGGCTACCGCTATAATCGATCCGCCATGTCGATGGCGGGGGCCGATTACTCATTGCCAGCCCTGCGCAGCGGTCAATATTCGGTGGAGGATCTCTACGCGGTCGGCCGGGGCCGATGGAAGCTGACGGGAACACGTCCCGCCAATCACCCCCGGACTCGATTGGCCCAGTATCTGGACTGGGTGCGCTCGAAGCCTCATTGGCCATCCCAATTGCAATCCATGGGCCGGGGAATCGAAAGTAGGGAAAATGGGGAAATTTCCGGGACAAACCGCCGCAAGCTCAAGTGTGCCGCCTTGAAAAAGAGGCTTTCCGATCAAATTACGGTTGGAACGGTGGGCGGCACGCGTTTCGATACCTTGGTTATCGATGGATTTCTGCCCCTGCTTGCCGCCCGGGATATCGATGGCCTCTTCCCCCTTTGGTTTTACTGGTATCCGGGCGATATGCCCCATTCCATGAAAGGATTCATCCGGAAGTGCGGGTTGGGCGGAAACCGGGAGCAGCCCTACAGCAACGGTCTTTTTCAAGGTCTGCTCGGCTGGACGCTCCATTGGCAAGGGCGAACCGGTAAAGGTGTTAACCATACTTGACATGCCGGCCAGGGCCGCTTAAACAATCCCCCTTACACACTTTACCAACACTGGGAAGTGGGCTGACTAGCCCGCTTTTTTTTATCATTTCTATTGCGATGAGTAGTGAAATTTTATCCGTCCTTGAATACATGGAAAGGGAAAAGGGAATCGATCGTGCAGACATGATCGGGGCCATTTCACTGGCCATCAAAACAGCGGCCTCAAAGGGAGGAAACACGGGCCAGGAACTCAGAGTGGAAATCAATCCGAAAACGGGGGGCTTGCAAGCCTGGGCCATAATGAAGGTGGTCGACTACGTGAGCAATCCGCAAGCGGAGATCCATATCGACAAGGCCCGGTTGTGGGATCCCAACGCACAAATCGGCCAGAGCCTGGAAAAAGAGATCGATCCAGCTTTTCTGGGACGTATCGCCGCGCAAACGGCCCGCCAAGCCATTATGCAGAAAGTGCGGCAATTCGAAAAGGAACGCATTTTCGATGAATATAAGGATTCCATTGGGGACGTGGTTTCCGGGGTTGTCCGTCGTCGCGAGCGCAACGACCTGATCATCGATCTGGGGCGGGCAGAGGCCCTATTGCCGGCCCGAGAAAAAGTCTATGGTGAGGATTATGCCCCGGGCGAACGCATCCGGTGCCTCCTTTTGGCCATAGAACAGAGGAACCGCGGTCCTGAACTCATTTTGAGCCGGGCCCATCCCAAATTCATCCAACGCCTCCTCGAGCTTGAAGTTACGGAAGTTGCAGATGGGACGGTGGTAATAAAATCCTTGGCCCGGGAACCCGGTTACCGGACCAAAATCGCCGTGGCCAGTCGGGACCTAAAAGTGGATCCCGTTGGCGCATGCGTGGGCGCCCGCGGCGCCAGGGTCAAAAGTATCGTCCGTGAATTGGGTGGGGAAAAGATCGACATAATTCGCCACTATGACGATCCCCAGGAAATGCTGGCCGAGGCCCTCAAACCAGCCATGCCATTGAACGTAAGGATCGACGAGCGCAATAAGCGCATTCACTTTGAAGTCAACCAGCGGGACTTGTCCGTGGCCATAGGCCGCCGCGGCCAAAATGCGCGCCTGACCTCCCGGCTAATGGGTTGGCGACTAGATATCAGCAAGGAAAAGGTGGCTGGAGGGTTTGAGGATCGCATGGAAAGGGCCATTGCCGGGCTCAACCAGATTCCGGGAATCGGCGACGAATTGGCCCAACGACTGGTGGCCATTGGCCTCGTCAGCACCGATGCCTTTACCGGAGTAGAAGCTTCAGACTTGGTAGATTCTGGCTTTACCATGGAGGAAGCGGAAAACATATTAAATAAAATCAATCAGTTTATCGCGCGTTGATTTGCCGGTCCGAGTCCCGGGACAACCCTAGGGTGATCCAATAAATGAGTGTCAGAATTCACGTAATTTCCAAACAAACCGGAGTTCCCAGTAAGGAACTGGTAGCCATCCTCAAGGATCGGGGTTACCAGGTGTCTACTGCTTCCAGTAGCATCGACCCGATTTCCGCTGAAGCCCTGGTCGAGGAATTGGGTCCGGTGAAAGAACCGGCCGTGGAAGAACCGCCGGCCGCTGAAACAAAACCGGAAAAGCCGGCCCTGAAACCGCCGACTCCTCCCACACCTCCCGCCCCACCTCCTTTGAGCGCCTTCGTCCGGTCCAAGGAGGAGATCGAACGGGAGAAGGAAAAAAGGCTCAGGCCTGTAGTCATACCCCCTCCCCCGCCGCCGGTTTCCAGGCTGGGCATGCTCCGGTCGCGGCCCGGCCCGAGATCTCCCAGACCGCACGCAATTCCCCCTGGGGCAAAGAGTCCCCCTCCCTTGAGGCCATCCCAAATCACCAAGGCAAGTGGGCCCGGAGTTCCTCCCGCCGTTCCCCGCATGGCGCCGCCCCTTCCCGGAGGCCCTCCCCCGACGCCCAAAGCCCAAGGCGACGAGGAGGAGACCGGCCAAAGCAATGAGGGAAAAGAGGTTCAGGTCATCACCTTGAAACCTCCCATCGTGGTTAAGGAGTTTGCTCTCGCCATTGGACTGAAACCATTCCGCCTCATTTCAGAACTCATGGAGTTGGGCATTTTTTCCTCTATGAACCAGGTGATCGAAGAGGAAACAGCGGCAAAACTGGCCGAAAAACATGGCTTCCTGCTCGAAGTAAAACACCGGGGTGAAGACAAACCTCCCCCGCCTAAGAAAAAAGTTGAGAAAATCGACAAGGCCAAATTACTGGAACCGCGACCGCCGGTTGTCTGTATCCTGGGCCACGTCGACCATGGAAAAACGACTTTGCTCGACTATATTCGCAACTCCAACGTGGTGGAAGGCGAGTTTGGCGGCATTACCCAGCATATCGGCGCTTATCAGATCACGCATGACGATAAGAAGATAACTTTTCTGGATACCCCCGGTCATGCAGCCTTCTCCAAGATGCGGGAACGGGGCGCTTTTATTACCGATATCGCCATATTGGTGGTGGCGGCCGATGACGGGTTCATGCCTCAAAGCGATGAAGCCTTAAAATTTGCCGAAGATTCCGGAGACCCCATCATCGTAGCCATCAATAAGATCGACACGCGGGGAGCAAATGTGGATCGGGTAAAGACCCAAATGCAGGAACGTCAGATCACCCCTGAAGACTGGGGTGGCAAAACCATTTGCGTGGAAATTTCAGCCCTTAACGGTCAGAACGTTGAGGAGGTCCTGGAAATGATCAACCTGCAGGCCGAGATCATGGAATTGAAGGCCTATCCCAAGGGGCCTGCTTCGGGAGCCATAATCGAATCCCAGATGGAGATCGGCCGGGGCACAACCGCTACGGTGATCGTTCAGAAGGGGCTCCTCAAATTGGGCGATGCCGTTCTCTGCGGTTCCCATTACGCCAAGGTCAGGACCATGTTGGACGAAAATGGCAATAAACTCGGAGAGGCCCCACCATCCACCGCCGTCAGGATTGACGGTTGGTCCGGTACTCCCGATTCAGGGGCCACCTTCGAGGTGGTCAAAAACGAAAAGGTGGCCAAGCGAGGGGCTGCGGAAACGGATGTGCAAAGAAGGCGCGGTCAGGAAGTGGACAAAGTGGAGGAAGCGAAGCCCGCAACCCTGGATACCCTGTTTGCAGCTATCGCGCAGACGAAGAAGAAAGTATTCAAAGTGGTGGTCAAGTGCGATGTGCACGGTTCGGTCGAAGCCGTCCTCGGCATGCTCAAGGGAATCGAAAGTTCCAAGGTGGAGTTGGAAGTAATTTCGGGGGAGGTAGGAGCCATCAGCAAGAATGACGTGGATCTGGCCAGCACTACCAATGCCACCATAATCGGTTTCAATGTGAAACCGGGGAGTGGAGTGCCCGCCCTGGCCAAGCATGCCGGTGTCAGGATCATGCGGTTCAAGATCATCTATGAAATGGTTGATCAGGTAAGGGAAGCCATGGCGGATCTGCTAGAACCGGAGATGGTGGAAAACAAGCTGGGGACCGCTGAAGTCCGGCAAATATTTCCCATCAGTCGGGGAATGGCAGCGGGTTGTCTGGTTTCCAACGGCCATATCAGGCGAGATGCCTGGGCCCGCCTTCTGCGCAAGGGTGAGGTGCTGGCAGAAAGCAGGGTATCCATGCTCAAACGTTTCAAGGACGATGTAACCGAGGTGCGTACCGGGTATGAGTGCGGCATCCAGCTCGATAACTTTAACGCCTTCGCCGAAGGGGATACCATTGAGTGTTACGAGATAGAAAAGAAGCGCGCATCCTTGTAACCTCCCGGCCATCCCACTCGCCCTTGTCCCGATCAGATTATATTGACGGAATGGCAGAATGGATGTTTCCCGTGAAAGAGGTTTGTCCGCCGGGTTGGACCACCACGGGACCATCCCTCGTTGCGAACTCCAATTTGGAATCAGGAAATAAGAATGGGTCAGCGAAATCTCCGCGTAAATGCCCTGGTTAAACAGGAAATCAGTCGTATCCTCCACACCCGCTACCGGAGTGAAACGGTGAGAATCACCATAACCGACGCATCCATCAGCCCGGATTTGAGAAGCGGCCGGATCTATTACTCCGTTTTGGGGGAGGAAAACGAAGAAAGGGCCGCCAAAAAATTTTTTTCCCGCAAAGCTTCCGAGATTCGCTATCAACTGGGAAAGAGCATCATCCTCAAGTACCTCCCTCACTTGAAATATTTCCAGGACGATTCCATCAAGCGGGGAGTCGACTTGCTCAATTTCATGGATCAATTTGAGGAAGCGGATGGTCCATCCCCCGACCCGGAACCATGAAATTCTACCCCGATCAGTCGCCCCTGTTCAAGGCTTTGATTGAATCCGAGAAGGGAAAGAAAGTCGCCGTGGTGGGCCACGTTCGGCCGGACGGAGATTGTATCGGATCCCAGGTGGCCCTTTGTCGCGTGCTCAATTCGGTGGGCATTGAATCGGTCTGCGTAAACCAGGACGAGGTGCCGGCAACACTGGAGTTTTTACTTGAGGACACACCGTTCCTGGCAGGTCCCGAATTTGATTTTGCGGAGTGGGACGTTATAACGGTGGATTGTGCGGACCTTAAGCGAACCGGCCTGGAGATATGGCCAAAACTGCCCAAACCGGTGGGAAACATCGACCACCACATTTCCAATACCCTCTATGGATTGAATAACTTGATTGAGGGAAATTCCGCCGCGACGGGAGAAATGCTGGCGGGCTTTTTCGTGGATTGCGATTACCCGATGGATTCCGTCACAGCTACCGCTCTCTACGTGGGCATTGCCACGGATACCGGTCAATTCCGCTTCCCTTCCACTACCCGGCATACCTTTTCCCTGGCTGGCATCCTGGTCGATCGGGGGGTGGACTTGGGCGAGGTGAACCGGGAACTGTATGAGGAAGAAAGCTTTGCCAAGCTGGAACTGTTGCAAACATTCCTGAGATCCTTTCGATTGCATTTCAACGGACGGGTCTGTCTCGGCCAGCTCAGGGAAGGAATTTATGAAGCCCTGGGGGCAAAACCTGACGATTCGGAAGGTTTGGTCAATTATGCCCGAAGCATAGCCGGAGTGGACATAGGCGTATTGGCAGAGCAGCGTTTCGGTAAGACTAAGGCAAGTCTTCGGGCCAAGGAGAAAAGGTTCCGGGTCGATTTGATCGCCAAGGAATTTGGGGGAGGCGGACACGCCGCCGCAGCCGGATTCCATTACGACATGCCCATGGAAGAGTTGGTCTCCCACCTGCTCGAGGCCATAGGCCAACACCTGGAAAAGGTAGATAAAGGGATAGTCGGTTAAATTTCATGACACGGCCCATAAAGGATTTGGAAGGAATTTTGCTGGTGGATAAACCTGCTGGCATGACCTCCCACGACGTGGTCGATCGGGTGCGCAGAAAGTTAAGAATGAAACGCATAGGCCATGCCGGAACCCTCGATCCTCTGGCTACGGGATTATTGGTAATTCTGGTGGGAAAAGCCACCAAACTATCCCCCCGGCTCATGAGCCTGGACAAGGAGTACGAAGGGACCTTCGAACTGGGTAAGATCTCGGATTCACACGATTCCGATGGGCAAATTCTGGAAACCCGGCCGATCGAACCATCCCTCGACCGGGAGGCAATTGTGGCGGCAATGAGGAACTTTATCGGTGATCAGTATCAGACCCCGCCCATGTTTTCCGCCGTGAAAATCGCGGGAGTTCCCTTATACAAACACGCCCGCAAAGGCAAAGTTGTGCCGCGAGAACCTCGTTTCATCCGCATTTCCAAATTTGAGCTGTTGGAGTGGAAGGCCCCATTGGGGAAATTTTATGTCTATTGCAGCAAAGGGAGCTATATCCGCACCCTGGTGCACGATATGGGTGAAAACCTCGGTTGCGGAGGATTGCTGTCCCAATTGAGGCGCACGGCCAGCCATAAATTGAAGGTGGAAGATGCCACAACCCTCCAGGAGTTTCAATCCTTGGCCTATGCGGAGATCGGTAATCGATTGATTCCGGGACCCCAAGCCCTTGCTCTAACCAATTGCTGAAACCCATTTGTGAGCGCATTCCCCCCCAGTCATCCATTGCGGTTGGATGAAGTCGATCTTCCTCCAAAACCATTACATCTCGCGGTAGGTATGTTCGATGGGGTTCACCTGGGGCACCAGGCGGTGATCGAGACTGCCACCCAATTGGCCCAAGCAACCCAAGGGATTAACGGCGTCCTGACCTTCTGGCCCCATCCCAGTCGCCTGCTTAGGCCGGACAATCCTCAGCATATGATCATGTCCCCTGAAATCAAGGCGGAGGTTCTGCATTCCCACAAGGTTCAATACGTAATCCAACAGGAATTCAACCCTGCCTTTGCCGCCATCGAAGCTACCGATTTCGTCGGACACCTGAGGTCTTTTCTACCCCATTTGAACTCCATACACGTGGGTTCGAATTGGAGATTCGGCAAGAAGCGGGCCGGGGATGTGCAGTTGCTTTTGCAATCCTGCCGAGAGGCGGGAATCCATGTCATCAGCGTTGAACGCGTGAATTACGACGGCCAACCCATCAGCAGCACCCGAATACGCAATCACCTCAAAGCCGGTGAAATGAATATGGCCAATGCTCTCCTGGGAGATGTGTATTTTTCC
Organism: Opitutales bacterium; assembly: GCA_022824405.1. Lineage (GTDB taxonomy): Bacteria > Verrucomicrobiota > Verrucomicrobiia > Opitutales > UBA2995 > JAABVD01. The sequence goes on along the minus strand of JAJDZZ010000026.1, from coordinate 188,870 downwards.
CTGGGGTCGGCTATTCAAGGGAATAAAATGGGCCGGGAAATGGGATTCCCCACCCTGAACCTGCCCTGGAACCCGGATTTGAAACCCCCTTATGGGGTTTATTGCGTAGAGGTGGAAGGTGAGTTCGGGGAAGCGATCATCACCCTACCCGGGGTGGCGAATTTCGGTGTCAGACCCACAGTGGAAGAGACGACGGAACCTGTTCTGGAAGTTCACTCCCTTCGCCCATGTCCCTTTACCCGCGGGTCCCGGCTCAAGGTCCGCTGGTATCACTATCTCCGGGCGGAGAAAAAGTTCGAGGGATTCGAATCGTTGAGAAAACAGATCGCCGTAGATGTCCAGGAGGCACGTCGATTCTGGGGTTTGACTTAATCCGCGACAACTTCCTCCTCCGAGGAATTTCCACCCTGTCCGGCCTCCTCCTTTTCAACGTTAATGATGACGCGGACCTTGTCGCCTCTCTTGAGGGAATTCACGCACCGATCAATTGCAACCGCAACCGCCACCGCCAACGCTGCCGCCCCCATGGGCTGCCTCCCGCGTATAAAATACGTGCTCGGCCATGGCGGCATCGAGGGGATCCCGGTCTGCCGTCATACCGTATTGAGTCAAGGCTCCGCGTTCCCACGGTTCCACCGTGTCACAACCCCACAAAAAAATTCCGGAGGTAAATATGCAAAAAAATCTTATGGTTGCCTTCACCATCAATCTTTCGCCAACAGGGCCAGGATTTCCCTTTTATACTGTTCGTCCGTCTTTTTTCCCGCATATCCCTGGTGCACTGCGTGCACCCGGCCCGATTTATCCAGCATGAAAGAGGTGGGCATGGCCTCTATGGCACAGGTGGCCACCAGTTTTTTCCCCAAGTCGCGCAATATGGGAAAAGTGGCTCCGGATCTCTTCGCGAACCGCGAATAGGCCGCGGCGCTGTCGTCCACGCTGACGGCAACTATTTCGAAACCACGGTCTTTGAACTCCTGGTACAACCGTTCCATGGCTGGAAACGAAGCCTTGCAAGGGGCGCACCAGGAGGCCCAAAAATCGACCAATACGACTTTTCCCTCAATTTCGGGCACTTCTCCCTCAAACTCGAAGTTGCTCAAATCGGGAAAAGTGTCTCCCTCTACCACCTTTGCCGAGGCTTCATGCAGACCGATGGTCAAAAACCCGACCAACACCGCCAGGACCAAGGGTTTAATCCGAGACCATATAATGATATATTCCATGTGAATCTATGCGTTTGAATTCCGTGTGGAGGCACCCCTCCGCTCCAAAAAACCGGTTAATCAACTCCATGCCCTCTTCTTCCCCCAAGAGGCAGGCGGCGGTAGCAAGGATACCCGCCTCCGTGCAAGTGCCTGCAACTACGGTGACGTGTTTCACCTTGTTGGCGATTGGATAGCCTTTGCGGTGGTCGACAATGTGCCCGTAACGCTTGCCGTTGAGGTCAAAGAATCGGCGGTAGTCCCCCGAACTGGCCACACAGAGATCATTCAGGGCCAAACTTCCCCAACACTTCCCCGGATTCCCGGGATCCTCCATGCCGACATGCCAATGGGTGTAGCCGGGGGGATGCCCCAGGGCAGCCACGTCCCCACCAAAATTTATCAGGACATCCCCAATCCCGAAGTCCCGGGCCAACAGGGCGACGCGGTCCACCGCGTACTCCTTTCCGATACCCCCCAAATCGATTCCCATTCCGACTCTTTCCAGGCGAACCCAACCGGGCCTACGCTCTACTTTGTCCCATCCGATGAGGTCCTGGGCTCTCCCGATTTCATCTGCGGTGGGAATGCGTGGATGTTTGGCCTTGTAATCCCAGAGCTCAATTATTGGCAGGGTGGTGGGGTCGAAGAGACCTTCGGTAATAAAGTGAAACCTGTCGCAAAGGTCAAAGAGCGCTTCCGTCTCGGGGTCGATTGCCACCCACTCCCGTCCGGCGGAGCGGTTGATGCGGCTGACCAGGCTGGAATCCTCGAACCGCGTATAAGTGGCTTCAAAATTGCGCACCCAATCCAGAACTGCTTCCTTGAAGTTCCCGGCCAATCCCTGATCGTTGCATTGAAATTGGATTTCGCAGGATGTGCCCATGGCCCGAAATTTCACCCGGAACAGACCCCGAGCCAAATCATCGGTCGCCACTCCGGACACCTTCAACTGGAAGCAATCAGACATTAGAAGACCCACCGTCCCCCCACCGTAAGAATATTGGCGTCACTGTAAACACTGGGATGGGTCAGGGGATCCAGACCTGCCATATCGTAGCGTTGGAGCTTCAGGTTGAATTCCAGATCTTCCGAAAAAAAATAAATCAGCTTCGCCCCCCAAGCGAAGGTTTCCATATTGGAAAGGCGGTGATCGGAAGAGAAATAAGGGGCGCGCCCGATCGTTTCGCGGTCGGGAATGATACCGGTGAGGTTGAGGTCGTGGTGGTAATAGTTGGCGGCCGACTGCCTATAGTAGCGAACCAAAGGTTCGAGGATGACTTGATCGGAGATTTTTTGAAACCACTGCAGGGAAAGGGTGTGGGCATCCAGATCGGCGTCATCGGAAAAATAACGGTAGGAGGCTTGGATGCTGGCTTTCAGTTTCTCCAAATCCCGTATCATCTCGGTGAAAAAAATCCACTTTTCCCGGGAACGGGGCCGGTTTTCCGGGAAGGTGATGGGAAGAAAGAAATCGGAAAGGAGTTCGACGTTTTTTTCCACTACTTTGTAGGGATCGGCCAGGTAGCCATTCTCCCGTCCGTAGGTCAGATCGGCCGACCAAACGGTGGCGGGATCCAGAGTTTGAGTAATCCCGAGAAGAACATCCTCGCTGTCCTTGCCTTCCACTTCAGGAAGAGTCGGGGCGCTGAGTTCGTCTTGCAGCAAGGAGTAACCCAACTCAAAGGCGGTGTTTTTTTTATTGAAATAGCGTCGATAAGTAAAGGCCCCGCCCTCCGACAAATAATCGCTCTCATTGCTATAATTCAACTCGAAGGTGAAAGCATGGTCCTTTACCTGATGATCGAGATTCAGGATAATGGAGCGGCGCTCATCGATCAGGCTCCCCATGGGAACGCGATCGGCCCCCGCCTCCGGCAGTTCCCCCGTGGGAGTAGTGCCGGTTATGGTATCGATCAGCCCCACCACACCCAAACGAGTGTTCGGGCTGAGGTCCTTATCGGCGCTGATGTAATGGGCTCGCACCCGAATACGGTCGTCGTCCTCCTGGTAATCCTCGTACTTGTAACGGATGGAATCCTCACTCCGAACCGGCTTCGGCATGCTGGATACCAGGTACAAAGCCAACATGAGGCTGCAAGTCCGGGTTTTAAAATGGGATGAGGTCGCCATGAAAATTTAGCCAGCGGGTTATTTTGAGAATATTGCCCCGGCAAGTGGCAACCCTATAAACCCCTTCCCGGTCCCTATTCCCAGTTCCTAACTCCTAATTGCGCCCTTGGGCACTTCTGCGCCTATTATTTCTAATTGATTCCAGACTGGACGCAAGGGGACAGGTTCCGGATGCTGGACCGGATCAACTCTGCGATGAGCGATTTAACCCTGGTAGTTTTAGCCGCAGGAATGGGCAGCCGTTATGGCGGGGTCAAGCAAATGGAAGGCCTGGGGCCCTCCCGGGAAGTGTTGCTCGACTATTCGGTGTATGACGCCATCCGAGCGGGATTCGAAAAGGCGGTCATCGTTATCCGCAAGGAAATGGAGCCTGGCTTTCGTCAACGCATAACCCGGAGGTTTGAAGACCGCATCGCGGTCGAGTTCGCCTTTCAATCCATGCGAGGTGCCCCTGTGAGCCGGGATAAACCATTGGGAACGGGCCATGCCCTCCTCAGCGCCGCCCATCATGTCGATGGGCCCATGGGGGTGATCAATGCGGACGATTTTTACGGACCCTCATCCTTTCAGCTCCTGGCCCAAAGCCTGGCTGGAATTACAGGGAGATCCGGGGTCAACATCGGATTCGAACTGGAAAAAACGCTCTCTCCCCATGGCGGCGTCTCACGCGCGGTTTGCGAAACCTGCCAAGACAATTTCCTGATCCGAATTGAAGAGCACACTCAGATATCGCGGACCGACCGGGGAATTGTCGGATCCTTTGAGGGCGAGGCCCGCCTCCTGTCTCCCCAGGCTGTCGTTTCGCTCAATCTCTGGGGATTTGCCCCGGATTTTCTGCCCTTTCTGCGCGAGAAATTTGAAGAATTCCTCGGTTCCATGACGGACCCGGAAAAGGAGGAATTCTACCTGCCTACTGCGGTATTCCAATGGATCGGGGAGCGGGACGCCACGGTAGAGCTGAGACAGTCCGGGGAAACGTGGTTGGGGCTGACCTACCCCGAGGACACAGCCCAAGCGGCAGCCAAGCTGGGTGACCTGATCGCACGCGGTCTCTATCCGTCCGAACTCTGGAACAGGGCCCGGTAAAGTTCCGAATTGCTTGGCCGGGGATGAACCGATTTTAATATAAAACCTTATGAAAATTCTTTCAGCTTCGATTTTTTTCACCGCCCGAGCGGTCCAGCCTAAACCTGGGAAGGGGTCCCCGAGAGGACTCAACCCCATCCTGCCGCTTTTGGGGGTTGGAATTTGTTTTTTGAGTTTCCTGGCCGCCGCGTCCGCTCAGGACAGGCCCAATATTCTCCTCATTATGGTGGATGATCTAGGGTTTGCCGACCTCGGCTGCTACGGTAGCGAAATCCAAACCCCCCATATCGACCGTCTGGCCAGCAACGGTCTTCGGCTCACCCAGTTTTACAATACCGCAAAATGCCACTCCTCCCGGCTCTGTCTCCTGAGCGGCCAGTACAGCCATTACGCCGGGGAAGAAGATTTCCGCAATGCCGTAACCATCGCCCAAGTTCTGAAGAGCGCCGGTTACAGCGCTTCAATGACCGGAAAATGGCATTTGGATAACGAACCTACCGATTATGGCTTCGATCGTTATTGGGGCCATATCTCCGGAGCAACCGACTTTTTCAAAGGCGATGACACCTTTCGATTGAACGGGGAGGTGTGGAACGATTTCGACGAAGATTTCTACACCACCGATGCCAATGTCGATTTCTCCATCCAGTTCCTCGACAAGGCTCTGGAAACGGATAAGCCCTTCTTTCACTACATCGCCTTCAATACCCCGCACTATCCTCTCCAGGCCCCAAAGAAGGATATCGAAAAGTACTTGGGCCGCTATGATGCCGGTTGGGAAGTTTTGAGGGAGGAGCGTCTGGTTAAACAAAAGCTGCTCGGACTATTCCCGGCCGACCAGGAATTGCCTCCCCTCCCCCGCCATGTTCCCCCCTGGAACTCCCTGACGGAAAAGCAAAAGCAATTGGAATCTTTCCGCATGGCCATCTACGCCGCCATGGTCGATAGCCTTGATCAGAACATCGGACGCATGATTGCTTATTTGAAGGACAAGGGCGTATATGAAAACACCCTCATCCTGTTCTTGTCCGATAATGGAGCCTGCCCTTTCGAGCGCAGTGAACACATCGATATTCCACCTTGGAAGGCCGGATCCTGGTACCTCTATGACGCCAGTTGGGCCACCGTTGGCAACACACCCTTCAGGCATTATAAACAAACCCAACACGAAGGCGGAATCTCCAGCCCATTTATCGCCCATTGGCCCGGAAAAATTAAAAACCCGGGCCGGTTGGACCATGAGTTGAGTCACCTAATCGATATTATGGCGACCTGTATAGAGGTTGCCGGCGCGGAATATCCGATGCGGAAAGGATTGAACCCGCTTCAGGGAAAATCCCTGGCGCCCATCCTGAAAGGGGGAAAACGGAACGGACATGACGAATTATTCTTCATTTTCTCCAACTGCCGCGCCTTGCGTCAGGGAGATTGGAAACTGGTCAGTTTCTATGGCCACAAGTGGGAACTTTACCATTTAGCGGAAGATCGCACGGAGCAGAATGACTTGGCCGCCTCAAAGCCTAAAAAAGTCCAGGCCATGGCGAAGCGCTGGCATGCCATCGCCCAAGGCGCGGGAAGCGATTCCAAAATGAAAACCGGTCCGGTCATGAAAAAAGTTTCTCCGGGTTTTAGAAGCAGTTGGCACAATCCGAAGCTGACCGCCAACTGGGAAATGCCCGAGTTTTAAGACAACATCGGTAAACGCACACCTGCCCCTCCGTTTACATCGATCACGAAAATACCTTTCTCATCGACCCGAGTGGAAGCCCGCCGGAAACCGGGATGGAGCCGGCGATGGGACTCGAACCCGCAACCTACTGATTACAAATCAGTTGCTCTACCAATTGAGCTACGCCGGCCTGGTACCCCCTCGGGGACTCGAACCCCGAACCAATTGATTAAGAGTCAACTGCTCTACCGATTGAGCTAAGGAGGCTTGGAAAAGGCGAATAACCTCTAAAGCCATGGGAGCAAGGGTCAAGTCGTAAAAAGCGTGGTTGGGGATGGAGCGGGCGATGAGATTCGAACTCACGACCCCAACCATGGCAAGGTTGTGCTCTACCAACTGAGCTACGCCCGCGTCTCGCCCGGATATCTCACTACCGGGCTAAAAGTCAGTGAGTAAGGAAAAATCAGAACTCCAAGTCAAACTCTAAAAGCGCTTGATTGCGCACGTTGGCCGGCACAGCTACAAAGCCGGAATCTCCAAGTTTTTCCAGGTCCCGGGATTGGAAAAAACCGGCCAGAAATCGACGGGTTCGGGGTTCCTCGATATCGCGAGCGACCAGATGCAGAGAACACCTCAAGGGGTAATCTCCAAAAAACAGATTCTCCTGGGAGGGGGGGAATCCCACGGTATCCCCCGGTTGAACCAGCGACAACAACCTGAGCCCTCGATCGACCTCGGGCAATTGGGACAATACCAATAAAGCCGAGGACCCGGCTCCAATTGGATCGGCCAGGTATTCTCCAAGACTTCCAAGCTCCTGCACTGCTTCATCCTGAAAGAACCAGTGGTTCAATACGGGATAGGAAGGATCTTCTTCGGTCAAACCAAACGTCACGAGCATGGGACGGTTGGCCCAATCCGGTTCATCGGGAAGGAGAAAACCCCACTCGGATTTGAGTCCTTGCCTCGTTTTGCGCAATAGATCCGACAACCGGGCCAGGGGGACTTCCGTCAAGGGGTTGTCTCCATGCACGGCAAAATAGACGCTCCAATATCCGAGAGGTATGTTGGCCGTGCCCGGCACGGATGGATGCGCTTGGGAGGATTGAATCACGAACGCAACATCAGCTAATCCCTCTCGAATTTTCATAAGACCGAGCAGGCTGCTCGTCATCCGATAGGCGATGGATTCCTCCCCTTCGGAACCATCGTAACCAAGGATTTTCTGCACGTAATGGCTGCCCACCACCCTGAGAGGAGGCTCCTGCCCCGAAATCCAGTTGGGCCAGGGAAGCAGGAGAATCAACCATATGGGAGGGGGCCAAGGGCGAATCATGGTATCAACCTTTATCGGTTTTTCCGATGAAATCGAGTTCGGGCCACTGAAGGAGTTTGCGGTGGAGGGTACGGCGCGAAATTCCCATCAGCCGGGCCGCCTTGGTTCGATTTCCCTTGGCCTTCACCAGAGCCTGATGCAAAAGGTGCTTTTCATTTTCTTTCATGGAAAGGTTATGCACCCTGCCGGGATCGAGGTTGGCGGCGGAATTTCCGTCGAAGAACCGATGGTCCAGATTGTATTCGGTTATGGTCGCTCCGCGATGCAACACTACCGTATTTTCGGCAAAGTTTCTCAATTCCCGGATGTTTCCCGGCCATCGATATCCTTCGAGAACCTTTAAAGCGCCTGGATCGACCTGGGGAATATTTACGCCATTTTCCTTGGCGTACAACCTGAGAAAGTGATCCAGCAATAGAATTATGTCTTCCTTTCGCTCGCGCAGTGGTGGAAGGGTAATCGAGACCACGTTCAACCGGTAATAGAGATCTTCGCGGAAATCGCCCTTATCCACGTGCGCCTTCAAATTGCGGTTAGTGGCACACACCAAGCGCACATCCACCGATATGGGTTTGATACTTCCCACCCTTTCGAAGGTTTTGGTTTCCAGGAACCGGAGGAGTTTAATCTGGGTAGAAGCATCGATCTCCCCAATTTCATCAAGGAACAAAGTGCCGCCCTGAACCGCTTCAAAGCGCCCAATCCGCTTTCCCACGGCACCGGTGAAAGCTCCTTTTTCATGCCCAAACAGTTCACTTTCCAACAGGCTGGCCGGAAGGGCGGCGCAATTGACGGCAAGGAACGGTTTGCGGGATCGATTACTGTTCTGGTGAATGGACTGAGCGATGAGTTCCTTTCCGGTTCCCGTCTCTCCTTCCAGCAACACCGTGGCCCGGGAGGGGGCAACCAGTTGGACCCGGTTTATCACCGCCTTTAGCGCGGCCGAGTTGCCAATAATACGTTGGAAACCGAATTTTTGGTCCAACCGCCGGTGCAGGACTTTGTTTTCCGATCTGATCCGTCTGGAACTAAGAGCCCGTTTGATGAGAATCTCCAATCGCTCCAGGTTGACCGGCTTGGTCAGAAAATCGAAGGCCCCGCGCTTCATGGCTTCCACGGCCGTTTCCACATTGCCATAAGCTGTCATCATGATGCAGATCGGCTTATGGGCTTGGGAAAGGGCTTGATCGATAACCTTCATGCCCGATTTACCGGACATGCGGAGATCGGTCAAAACCACGTCAAAGGGTTGGCTATCCAGCAAATTGTAGGCCTGGTCGGCATTGCTGGCCAAGTAGACATCGTAGGTGTCCTGCAAAGCCAACTGCAACCCTTCACGGGTATGTTTCTCGTCGTCGACAATGAGAATGGATGCGGGCATTAAAATACAGTTGGGCCGGCTGGTTTCGGGGGTGGGTTATTCCGGTAATAACCGAACCCGGCGATGTTTCTTGGGAAACTTCAAGGAGATAACCGTGCCAATGCCGGTTTTACTGTCAATGCCTACTTGGCCTCCATGGTCCCTGAGGATACGATTGACAATCATCAGCCCCAAGCCGCTGCCCGAAGCCTTGGTGGAAAAGTAGGGATGAAGGACTTTGGACAAGTGCTCCGGTTCTATACCGCTTCCCGAATCTCCAATTAGAATGTAGAAAAAATCGTCATCCTCCTTCAGTTTGATGGTCAAAATGCCCCCCTCGGTCATGGCTTCACAGGCATTTTTGATCACATTGAAAAACACCTGCTTCAGTTGATTGGCATCTCCGGAAATCATGGGCACTTCATTTCCCATTTCGAGGTCGATGGAAATCCCGGCATCGCTCAATTCCTGTTCCTGAACCCGCAGGACGGACTCCAGGACTTCGATGAGATTGGTATCCTGCAAATCGAGCGGAGTGGGTCGGATAGCCTCGAGGAAATGAGTGATGATTCCATCGAGACGCACCACCTCGTCGCTGCAAATATCGAGGGAACCCTTCAGCTTACCTCGCGTTTCCTCATCTTTAATCTGGTCGAGTTGGCGCTGCATGAGTTGAAGGTGAATGGTGAGCGAATTGAGTGGATTTCCCAATTCATGAGCCACCCCTGCGGCCAATCGGAACAAGGAGGCCATTTTTTCCGATTCTATCTTTTCCTCGGTCGAAACCACGTCCTTGGTAATGTCATGCAAAATCACCACGTAGTGTTTCTCGGAGCCCTGTAATTCTTCGAAGGGAACGATGTAAACCCGCACGATGCGAGGTTCCGGATAAGTCATCTCAATTTCGCGCGTTACGAGGGCTTGTTCGGAAAACTGAGGCTGCCCGTGGTCGAGATTGATAACCGGAGCCAGGTCGGGAATCCATTTCCATAAGAGAGCGGACCCCAAATCGCTTTCCCTGATGCCGACCATGGCCATGCCCTCCCGGTTGGCATACTGCAAGACACCGGCGGCGGAAATAACCAGAATTCCCTCACGAACCGTGTTGAAAATCCCCTCAAAAAGCTCCCTCTCTCTGGCAAGCCGACTGGCCAGGTTTTGCAGGTTGATTTCGTCCAGGTGACTGAGTTGCCCCAGGACATTATCTAACCGGGAATTTCTGATTTCCGTCATTGCTGCAAAAGGTGACGCCCTTGGCAAGGGCTACCCGAGAAGGCCATTTCGCTACCTTATCCAACACCGGTCTTAATAAAGTTGCCAAGTTTTTTTGGGCTCCACACAGTCCCACCCATGATGCGGAGGGACCAAGCCGATATGGTTGGAAAAAGGGAAAATCTTCTGGTTAGCGTGATTTGCAACCTCGTAATTCCCTTATTGATTTTAACCAAATTGAGTAATCCGGATCGTTTGGGTCCGGTAGTGGCGCTTTGCCTGGGATTGGCCTTCCCCCTGGGTTATGGCATCTGGGATCTGCTAAACCGCAAGCAACTCAATTTTGTTTCGCTATTGGGGATCATAAGCGTGGGTTTGAGCGGCGCATTCGGCCTGGTTCAGGTCGACCCGTTTTGGTTTGCCGTTAAGGAAGCCTCCCTGCCCTTGGCCATCGGAATCATGGTTTTGGTGACCTTCCGCAGCAAGAGGCCGCTGATAAAAACCTTCCTCTATAATCCCCAAATTTTAAAAACCCAACTGATCGATGAACGCCTGGAAGCGACTGGGTCGCAACAGGCATTCGACAAAATATTTTCCCTGTGCAATGGGTTGTTGATTTTCTCTTTCCTGTTGAGCGCGGCGCTCAACTACCTGTTAGCGCGCATGATGGTTACAACCCACCCGGCCGACGACCTGGTGGCGTTTAACGCGCAACTCGGGAAAATGAATTTCATGAGTTGGTTCGTAATCGCCCTTCCCAGCGCCCTTATCATGATGATTGCCCTGTGGAAACTGGTTACGGGGCTCGGGCAGCTAACCGGCCTGAAGCTGGAGCAAATGTTGCAGGATGCGCCGAAGGAGAAGGGAAAGGGCCGGTGAAGAAGGGCAACACCTTCCCGCAATTCTGACGCGTTTTCTACTGTGTTCCGGAATATCCTGCTTCGCCGAAAAGGCAGCGGCAGGAAATGGGACAGGTTATCCGCGATTCTCTATGGGAATATGGTTTTGGTTGACGGGCCCGGTGTAAACTTGACGCGGCCGATGGATACGGACGGTTCCCCTGGCGATTTCCCTCCAATTGGCAATCCAGCCCGGAAGCCGGCCCATGGCGAACATGACGGTAAACATCTCCACCGGTATGCCGATGGCTTTGAGGATGAGGCCGCTGTAAAAATCCACGTTCGGATAGAGTTTTCTCTCGATAAAATAGCTGTCTTGCAGGGCTGCGCTCTCCAGTCGTTTGGCAATTTCCAACAAGGGATCGGCATGTCCCAGATTGTTCAGCAGTTTCTCGGTAGCGGCGCCGAGAATTTTGGCCCGCGGGTCGTAGTTCTTGTAAACGCGGTGGCCAAACCCCATGAGCCGGGCTTTGCCCGATTTGGCTGCTTCAATAAACTTGCTGCCGTCGTCGCCGGATCGGTGGATGTCCTGTAGCATTTTAACCACTGCAGTATTGGCTCCGCCGTGCAGAGGACCCCAAAGCGCGGACACACCGGCCGCCACGGAAGGGAACAGGTTGGCGCCTCCGCTGGCGACCATTCGCACCGTAGAAGTCGAACAGTTTTGTTCGTGGTCGGTATGCAGCAATAAAAACAGATCGAGGGCGCTGGCCACCTCGGGGGCAGGTTCATAGAGCGAATACGGCTCGCTGAACATCATGTGAAGGAAATTTTCCACGTAGCTATTATCCTTTCGCGGCCAGACAAAAGGCAGGCCCTCTTTCATGCGGTAGGTCATGGCTGCGATACTGCGCACTTTCGAAATGAGCAAGGCAGCGGCTTCATCGAAGTTATCCAGGTCCTGCTGACGGTTATTTGTGGCTATTTCGGGATGGTAACAACCGAGGGCATTGAGCATGGAACCAAGTACGGCCATGGGATGGGCGTCCCTCGGAAATCCTTGGAAATGATGGCGGAAGTTTTCATGAAGTTGAGCATTTTGGGCTATCCGGGCGCGGAAGGCATCCGACTCCTCCTTGGTGGGCAAATGTCCGTAGATTACCAGATAAGCCGTACTGAGAAAGGAACTCTTCTCTGCCAACTCCTCTATGGGAATCCCGCGGTGGCGCAAAATGCCCTGCTCTCCGTTGACGAAAGTGATGTCGCTCAGGCAGGATCCCGTATTCCCGTATCCTTCATCAAAGGTTATGTATCCGGTATCGGCTCTCAGTTTTCGAATGTCGACGGATTTCTCCCCCTCGGTCCCGGAAATGACCGGATACTCGTGGTTTTTTCCTTCTATGGTAATGATGGCGGTTTCAGACATAAATAAATTTGCTAGGAGTTTTGCAGGGTTCGCTCAAGGATAGTCAAAGCAGGTTAATGATTTTCAACCAAATTCAGAAAATTTTTGTATAACCGGAGTCCTTTGTCCTGACTTTTCTCGGGGTGGAACTGGGTTGCGACGCAGTTTCCCACTTTTATCCCGCTGGCAAAGGGAAATCCATATTCGGTCTGAAAAAACACCGACTCCTCTTCTTCCGGAGCCACAAAGTAACTGTGGACAAAATAAAACTGGTCCTTTCCCGATACCAGACCCGCCGCTAGGGGGTCGTTCGGATTTTTCAGGACGACCGCATTCCAGCCCATGTGGGGCACTTTAAAACCGCCCGGAAGGCGAAATCGTTTAACCGATCCGGGAAAAATCCCCAAGCCATTCACATCCCCCTCCTCGGAGTAGTCGTAAAGGGCCTGAAAACCGAGGCAAACACCGAAAAAGGGTCGATCTTCGGCAATCCAACCCTTTACCGCATCCACAAGGGAACAGGCTTCGAGGCCATCCATGCAATCGCCCAAGGCGCCAACTCCTGGCAATACCAGGCCCTGGGCCCCGTTCAGGCCCTCCGGCCCGAAAATCAGGTCCACTTCGGCTCTGCAGGCTTCGAAAGCCTTGCACACACTGCGGAGGTTGCCCAGGCCGTAGTCGATAACTGCTACCTTTGGATTCATAGGGAGAGGGCTCAGGATAGCACATCCTTGGTCGAAGGCACCTTACCTTCTATCCGGCAATCGATAGCTGTGGCCGCATCCAAGGCCCGGCCGAAACATTTGAATATCGCTTCCAAAATATGGTGCGGTTCATCGCCGTATTCCAGCTTCAGGTGGATATTGGCGCCAAGCCCGTTAACCAAGGCCTGAAAAAATTCCCGGATCAGGACGATATTGAAATCCCGAATGTAATGGGCGGGAGACTCCACCTCGTAACACAGGTAGGGGCGGTTGCTCAGATCGATGGCGGCTCGGGCCAGGGATTCGTCCATGGGAACCATAAAGAACCCGTAGCGCCGGATACCCAGCTTCTCGCCAAGGGCCTGTTTAATCGCTTGGCCCAAAACGATACCGGTATCCTCAACCGTGTGGTGATAGTCGACATCCAAGTCACCTGACGCTTTCAAACTCAGGTCGAAAAGCCCATGTTTGCTAAACAGGCATAGCATATGGTCGAAGAAGGGTATCCCCGTTTCCACCTCATACCGACCGCTGCCATCCAGGTTTATGGTAACGGAAATGTCCGTTTCCGCAGTTTTGCGATTCAGGGTAACTATGCGCTGTTCTGCCATTGATCGAAAGCTTCACTTAAAATTGCCATCTCCTTTTCCGAACCGATGCTGATTCTCAAAAATGAATGCGTTAAAGGATCGTTTCCGAAATAGCGAACAAGAATTTTTTTACGGGAAAGGAAATCATAGAGGGATTGGGCTACGGGCGAACCCGTATTGCCTCTGGAATCCTTTGGCTCGGTGAACAGGAAATTGGCCTGTGAGGGATAGGTAAACCATCCCCTATCCTGCAAAGCCTCAAAGTGCCGATCCCGCGTCCGTTTGATTTTTCGGGCCAAGTCCCGATAATAACCAGGATCGGATAGAGCGGCCAGACCGGCCAATTGGGACAAGACGTTTACATTATAACTGTCGCGGATCTTGTCCAACAGCTCAACAATTTGAGGATTTCCCAGCAAGAACCCGATGCGCATCCCGGCAAGGCTGTGGGATTTGGAAAAAGTTCTGGTAACGCAAAGGTTGTCGTATCTGGTTAGCAAATCAATGGCATCTTCCTCGGCAAATGCGGCATAGGCTTCGTCCACCACCAGCACCCCGCCGAAACGGTTCAGCAAAGCCTCGATGGATCCCGTGGAAATGCCCACTCCCGTGGGCGCGTTGGGCGAGGTGAGGAAAAAGATATTGGCGCCACATTGCGCGATTGCGGGGATGGGCAATCCCATGGATCGGTCGTACCTGATTTCCGCTCTAGCCGCATTTTGCATCCTCCGCATTACCGGATAAAGGGAATAGCTCGGCGACATGTATCCCACCGGCCGATCCCGGTCGGCAAAGGTCCGAACCAACAGGTTCAAAACCTCATCCGAACCATTCCCGACAAAGACCCAATCCGATCCGGGAAGGCCGAAAAAACCGGCCAATTGTTTGCGTAGGGCAGCGCTGATGGGATCGGGGTAGGTTTTCAGCCCTTCGCACGCCGACTTTCGAATAACCTCCTCCACAACCGGACTGGGAGGATACGGGTTCTCGTTGGTATTGAGTTTGATCCATCCCGAATCCCTGGGCTGTTTTCCCGGTACATAGGCGTCCAGGGCCCGCACATGCGGGAGGGCCCGGTCACCGACCGAAGGTTTGGGATGTTTCATAACGCGGCAAAAGGAGTTATTCTGCCCGAATAGAAACAGATCTGCCATGTGCGTCGAGGTTTTCCATTCTGGCGAATGCTTCAACCGTGGGGGCGGCCTTGTTCACTTCCGGCTTATCGTAACGCACAACGCTGCTCCTGCGGAAAAAATCCCGCACGGTCAGTCCACTGGAAAATCGCCCCCCCCGGCCGGTGGGAAGTTCGTGACTGGGCCCGGCCACAAAATCACCCAGGGCGGTAGCGGTAAAATTACCCTGCATAATCGCCCCGGCAGTCGTAATGCGGCGGGTCATCCAGGCAATGGCCTCATTATCCACTTGCAACTGGAGGTGTTCCGGGGCGACAAAATTCGCCACTTCCACGGCCGCGTCGAGATGGGGCACATCGATCCAGGCAAAATTGGTGTCGAGAACCTTTTCAATCGCCTCCCGGTGGGTCAGCCGAAGTAGCTGGGCCGTCAGAGCCTTTTTCACTTCCGCTGCAATTTTCTCCGAAGTGGAAACCAGATAGATTTTTTCTTTTCCCGAACCATGTTCGGCTTGGGCCAGCAAATCTGCCGCCACAAACTGTGGTTGGGCCTGGAAATCGGCGATCACCATCAATTCACTTGGACCCGGGAGCAGGTCGATTCCCACCTTCCCGAACAATTGGCGCTTCGCCTCGTTGACAAAAGCGTTGCCCGGACCAAAAATCTTATCGGTCGCGGCAATGGATTCCGTCCCGTAAGCCATGGCTGCCACAGCCTGGGCGCCACCCACCTTGTAGACTTCATCCACCCCGCAAATCGACAACACGCCAGCCAATGCCGGGGCGATTGCTCCCAGGCGATTGGGAGGGGTGCAGACACAAATTTGCCCCACATTGGCTATTGTGGCCAAGGTAGTAGTCATGATGACAGTGGAAACCAAAGGAACGCCACCTCCCGGAACATAGATCCCCACTCGACGGATCGGATAGTAGCGCTCCCCCACTGTGGCGCCGTGCGGATTTTTGCCGGACCAATTTTCCGGAAGGGACTGGCGGTTGAAGGACTCAACGCAACGAATCGCTTCCCCAATGGCCCGCCGATCCTGTGCGGAAAGGCTCTGTTCACCCCGCTCCAGCTCCTGGCGAGACAGACCTATCGACTTGGCTGAGATGGTGGCGCCGTCCAGTTTGGCGGTCAATTCGAAGAGGGCCCGGTCTCCCCGCCCGGCAACGGCTTGAAGGATACCGGTTACCACAGCCTCCACCTCGGCGGAGCCGGAAGCGTCTTCGGCAAAAGCCTGCAACCGTTGAAAAAATCCATCCGATCCGTAGGGGTATGTGGCCATCGGTTATTTTTGCTTCAGCCCGGGAAGAGGGGGCAAATTGAACAGTGAATCGTCCAAAACGGGATTCACTTGTATTTCATCAAAGGCAATCCGGTGCACTTCGTTCCCATCCCGGAAGGTGGTCAAGGTGCGGGGAAAGCGGATTCCGCCGGCAAACATCTCGCCACCTTCCACGATGCGTTCTCCAGTCTCGACTTCGGTCAGAACAAGCTGTCCGGTCGATTCCTCAATATAGCGAAGATAATAAACGTTTCCATAGGAAACTTTTACGCGGTGAACCATCAGACCATCGTAGACATTTCGGTCCAGGTATTCCACTTTGCGCCAACGGTTCGAGTAGGGAAAAAAGAAGTAGAGATTTTCATAGGTGGAGGCTCGAATGCGCCGGAGCGCTTCGGCGGTATGGAGCATGAGATTGTAGAGCTTGGGGGTATTTTTGTTATAAACCCTGGTCCAGGCCACGTAGTCGTTGAGCCCAATTTCACGAACCAGTTTATCCCCGACAAAAACCTGGCGCTGCTTATATGGTTTTTTCAAGACAATTTCGATGGTGTTCGACTTGCCCTTGACCGTAGTTATAGTACCTGAGAACCGCAGGGAATGCACCCCGTTCAGCTTGGCTTCGCTACCCAAACGCTGCCGTGCCTTGGCCAGAATCGCCTCCGCTTCCGGATCGTCCGCGGTCACTGAAAGAGGCGAGCAGATGAGCCCCGATATAAGAAGGATCGAGGTTCTCATCGAATGCGTGGCCAGCAGTAATCTGAAAAATGCCCGGTTCATTTCCTTATCGGCAAATTTGAGGCAAGGTTATAGGACTAGTAGATTCATCCGATGTTCAATCCAATTTTTTTCCGTCGCATCCGAATTCGGATGTTTCCGGTCGTTTCGACTTCGTTCCAGCGGGCGCGGTTCTATTCCCACTCAATGGTACTGGGTGGCTTGGAACTGATATCGAGCACGACGCGGTTGACCCCTTTGACTTCGTTAATGATGCGGTTGGAAATTCGTTGCAGCAAATTGTGATCGAGGTCGACCCAATCAGCCGTCATGGCATCGATACTCTCCACGATTCTCAAAGCGATGACGTTGTCGTAGGTTCGTTCGTCTCCCATTACCCCCACCGTTCGAATGGGAAGAAATACGGCAAAGGACTGCCACACCTTGTAGTACATGCCCGCCTTTGTCATTTCGTCCAAAAGGATGGCGTCTGCCCGACGCAAGATACCGAGACGCTCCTCGGTTATTTCGCCAAGCACCCGCACGGCCAGCCCCGGTCCGGGAAAGGGTTGTCGCCAAACCAGGTGCCTGGGCAAACCCAATTCTTCTCCAAGTTTTCTCACCTCATCCTTGAATAGCTGGTTGAGCGGCTCGAGGATTTTCAGTTTCATCCGTTTGGGCAATCCGCCCACATTGTGATGACTCTTGATGAGCGAGGCGGGATTACCATCGATGGGAATGCTTTCGATGACGTCGGGATAAATGGTGCCTTGGGCCAGGAATTCGACCTTGCCCATTTTTGACATCTCGGCCTCGAAGACTTCGATGAAGGTATTGCCGATAATAATTCGTTTCCTCTCCGGATCCGTCACTCCCTTGAGGCGGTTCAAAAAGATATCTCGGGCATCCGCCACCACGAGATGGGCCTGGAAGTGTTTCCGGTAGAGTTTTTCCACTGCCTGGCGCTCCTTTTCCCGCAGCAACCCATTGTCCACGAAAACGCAGGTTAACTGATTTCCAATAGCCTCATGGATGAGTTTTGCCGCAACGGAACTGTCCACTCCCCCACTGAGGCCCAAAATGACCCTACTGGATCCCACGGTTTGGCGGATGGCCGCAATGGATGAATCGATGTAACGGGCCATGTTCCAGTCACCCCGGCAGTGGCAAATCCGGAAGAGAAAATTGCCAATGATATCTGTTCCTCGCTCGGTGTGGAACACCTCCGGGTGGAACTGCAAACCGAAAAATTGAAGCTCCGGGTTTTCTATGGCGGAGAATTCGCTGTTTTCCGTTCTGGCGATGGATTCAAATCCGGGAGGTAATTGGGTAAGTTTATCTCCATGGGAGTTCCAGACCTGTATCCGCCGTGGTATTCCCTCGAACAAGGGACTGTCCGAAGTCAACTGCAAGGCCCCCTTTCCGTACTCGCGTTCCTCGCTGGGTTCGGTTTTGCCTCCGAGCATATGCCCCAGCAGTTGGATTCCGTAGCAAATGCCCAGGATCGGCACTCCTAGTTGGAAAATACCACGGTCAGGCAGGGGGGCATTATCGGCCAAAACACTGGATGGCCCCCCCGACAGGATGATTCCCTTCACCCCTTCCTCCCTGAACGATGCAGCGGAGGTGGAGTAGGGATAAACCTTGGAGTAAACCTGGCATTCTCTCAGTCGGCGGGCAATTACCTGGGTGTATTGAGATCCGAAATCGAGGACAGCTACGACCTGGGCCATTTTAAAACTGGAGAGGGGCGTTTTTGAATTGGCAGCTTGGACATCTCGACTGCTTTACCCCCATCTTATCGGCATAAATCTTGCCGCATTTGATGCAATGGAAGACCGTTTTGGAGCGTTCCGACTGGTAGAAATGCTTATCGCGATAATCGTAATAAATCCACAAAAACAGAATGAATCCGATTCCACCCATCAGGTAAATGAAGAAACCTTGACCGAGTGTAATGGGAATCATCTCAAACATAAACGCGCCAGTGGTTAAGGCGCGCCCTTCACCTTCGTTCCTTGCTAAGGGTTTTTATCTGCCTTCCTGGCTTCTTGCCCAGATCTCCTTTTTTTGGGGTAACCTTCGTCGGAGGCGGGAATGAGTTCAATAAGCGCCATTTCGGCAGCATCTCCGACGCGCCTGCCCAACTTATAAATGCGGGTATAACCTCCCGGGCGGTCCTTGAATTCAGATGCTTTTTCGTTAAAGAGGATTTGCACCGCTTTCTTGTTGCGCAGGCGAGAGAAAACGATCCGGCGGTCGGTCAGAGTTCCCCTTTTCCCTCGTGTGATCAATTTTTCCACAAAAGGCCGCAGGGCTTTGGCCTTGGCCAGGGTGGTCTCGATACGACCTTCCACAATCAAGGCACAGCCGAGGTTGGCCATAAGGGCCATCCTGTGGGCTTTTTTTACCCCCAATAAATGTCGGTGCTTTAAATGGCGCATTTCAATTGGTAGACAGGCGTGTTAGTCCATCCTGGCATCGAGCAGACGCTCGTCGATCTTCATTCCCAGAGACAGGCCCTGTTGTTCAAGCTTGGATTTTATTTCATTGAGGGACTTTTTACCAAAATTGCGGTACTTGAGCATTTCCTGCTCCGATTTCATGGCAAGTTCCCCCACTGTTGTTATGTTGGCATTATTGAGGCAATTGGCCGCACGCACCGAGAGCTCGATTTCATTCACACTCATATTGAGCAATTTGCGCAGCTTGTTCTGTTCCTCGCTCACTTCGGCCCCCGCCACCTCGAACTCGACCGATTCATCGGATACGGCGTCGAATACGTCGAGATGGTGTTTGAGAATGGAAGCGGCGTGCTTCAGCGCGTCATCCGGTGAGATTCGGCCATCGGTGGAGACTTCCAGGATCAACTTGTCGTAGTCCGTCATTTGGCCCACCCGGGTGTTTTCCACACTGTATTTTACCAACCGCACCGGGCTATAGAGGCAATCGATGGGAATCACCCCTATGGGATCCTCCTCGGATTTGTTTTCTTCGCCGGTTACGTAACCACGTCCCACTTTTACTTCCAACTCGGCCAGGATCCGCCGTTCCTTGTCCAAGGTACAAATGACCTGATCCGGATTGATGATCTCTATGTTGGCATCGGGTCGAATATCGGCGGCGGTGACAGGTCCCACCTTGGTGACATCGAGGATCAACTGGACCGGTTCGCGCTTGTGATTGATCAAAAGGATTTTTTTCAGGTTGAGCACCACATCGGTGATGTCTTCTACCACTCCTTCGAGGCTTTGGAATTCGTGATCTACTCCGTCGATTTTGACCGAGGAGATAGCGGACCCCTCAATGGAACTCAGAAGCACGCGGCGCAGGGAATTACCGATGGTGTGTCCATATCCACCTTCAAAGGGCTCGGCGATAAATTTGGAATACGTTTCCGTAGCGCTTTCTTCTTCCTTGGCCAGTCGGTTGGGAAGTTCGAATATTCTTAATCGTGTAACCATGATCTACCAGAGGTAAAATTAAATACGAAATGTAAAAATCATCGGCTGTAAAACTCGACGATGAGTTGTTCATTGATGCCCACTTCGATCTCTTCGCGGGTGGGTAGACGAAGGATCTTTCCCTTGAAAGTATCTTCGGAAAGCGAGGCCCACTCGGGAATGAGACGGGCCCGGGTTTCATCCAAAGCACGAGTGGCCAATTGTTTGGAGGAAGTGGCGTCCTTGACCTCGATCTCGTCACCCGGTGAAACTCGGAAACTGGGTATATCCACTTTTCTGCCGTTGACCAGGATGTGTCCATGATTGACAAACTGCCGGGCGGCGGAACGGGTCTTGGCCAGATTCATGCGGTAAATCACATTATCGAGCCGTGTTTCCAGGCGCTGCAAAAATACTTCACCGGTCACTCCACCGGCCTTTTTTGCCTGTTGGAAGGTACGGCGAAACTGCTTTTCCGTCATTCCGTAGGTGTAGCGGAGCTTTTGTTTCTCGGCCAAGCCGATGGAGTACTCGCTTTGCTTCCGACGCAATCGTGAGCCGTGCGACCCCGGGGGGTAGCTCTTCCGTTCAAAAGCCTTGTTCGGCGGAAAAATCGCCATACCAAACCGGCGATTAATGCGTGTAGTGGGACCAGTGTAACGAGCCATACCAAACTTGAATTGATCGATTATACGCGACGACGCTTTGGCGGGCGGCAACCATTGTGCGGAACGGGGGTTTTGTCGACAATGGCCAGCACGATCACCCCAAGGGCCTGCAAGGCGCGGACAGCGGAGTCGCGTCCCAAACCGGGACCCTTAAGGTGGACTTTTACTTCCTTGAGCCCATGCGCCATGGCCGCCCGGGCCGCATCCTGAGTCACCACCTGCGCGGCATAGGCGGTAGATTTGCGGGAACCGCGGAAATTGCATTTTCCAGCCGAACTCCAGGAAATGACGTTACCCTTGGTGTCGGTAACGGTCACCTTGGTGTTGTTGAAGGTGGCCACTACGTGCACCACCCCTGAAGTAATATTCTTACTCCCCTTGGCACGGCGGATTTTTGCCCCGGCCAAGTCGTCTTTGAGTAGGTCCGCAATGGCTGTGCCTTTCTTTTTCTCGCCTTCCTTCTCCGTAGCCTGACCTGGGGTTTCGGCTTCCTTGCCAGAAGCCACTTTGGCTGAGGATTCCTGGGAAGAGGTTTCCTTTGAAACCGATTCCCCACCCTTTTCCCTGGCCTCCGCCTGGAGAGTTTCCGCAGCCGGTTGGGCCGGCTTATCCTCCGATATTTCCTCTTTACTCATAAAAAAATTAACTACCTTTTGGAAACGACACCGACGGTCTTGCGAGCGCCTTTGCGAGTGCGGGCGTTGGTATTGGTTCGTTGACCGCGGACCGGGAGACCCCGGCGATGACGCAGACCGCGGTAGCATTGGATGGCCTGCAGGCGCTTGAGATTGCCCGCGATTTCCCGTCTCAGATCCCCTTCGATCATCCATTGTTTCTTCACGATGATTTCGGAGATCTGGTTCATATGCTCCTCCTTCAGTTCATGCGATCGCAAGGAGGGATCGATCCCCAGGGCCTCGACGATCTGTTCCGCACGAGTGGGACCGATACCGTAAATATAGCGAAGCGCATAAGCAATTCGCTTATTATTAGGTATTTCTACACCGAGTAATCTAGGCATGCAGGGTCAATGATGGAATTTGTGAAAAGTGGCCAAAATAACAAGTCAAGTCCTTTTGAAAAGCTATTTTTTTGGTAAAGTTAAGATTTCGGGACCGTTTCGTGTGATCAAGACGGTGTGCTCGAAGTGAGCGGATGGTTTACCATCCATGGTTACAGCAGTCCAGCCGTCATCGGCCACTTTCACTTCGTGTTTTCCCAAGTTTACCATGGGTTCGATGGCCAGTGTCATTCCGGCCCTTAAGCGATCGCCTTTGCCTTTTCTGCCGTGATTGGGAATTTGAGGAGCTTCGTGCATGGACCTGCCCACCCCATGGCCGACAAATTCCCGTACAATGGAGAGCCCGCGGGATTCCACGAAGGTCTGAACGGCATGGGATATGTCCCCAACCCGGCCTCCGTCTCTGGCAAAGGAAATAGCATGGCTGAGGGCGCCGCGGGTTGTCTCCACCAGGTGCCGCACCTCGGCGGAAACCTCCCCCACCATAACCGTCCGGGCATTGTCCCCAATAAACCCATCGTAGGAAATGACAACGTCTACTGAAACCACATCGCCCGGGCGGATGGTGCGCCTCAGGGAACCGATGCCGTGGACAACCTCGTCATTGACCGAGACGCAGATGTAACCTGGATAGATCCGGTTGCCACTTTGAAAATTGTGGCAGGCGCTGGTGGCGCCTGATTCCCGGATATAGCGTTTCCCCGCCTGGTCCAGGTCATAGGTATTCACACCCGGACCGACCAGATTCACAACGCGGTCGAGCACCGTGGCCGCAATTTGGCAGGCCTTGCGCATCCGTTCGACCTCGTGGCTGTTTTTGATGGGTATCATGGAGTCGGGAAGACAATATGGGGCCGTGACCATACCTCACAGAACCCAGGAGCGCAGTACCCAGGAAACGATACCTACCAGGAAGATCCCACCCAATACCACCATGAGGGGTCCGATATTCTTCAACTGACCCGTGGAAGCAATCTGACGGCGAGCCCTGGCCGGACTGCGTCCACGAATACGTCCCTTTTTCATGAAGCCGTCGTAATGGCGTTGCAGCAGATAGGTCTCGATCCGTTGAAGCAGATCCAGCAATACGCCCACGGTAATCAACATCCCGGTTCCGCCAAAGAAGTTGGAAATCTGGAAGGGAACGTTGTAGGTGAAGAGGAGAATATCCGGAAAAACCGCAATCAGGGTCAGGAATACCGCGCCGGCAAAGGTCAGGCGGGTCATGATGAAATCGAGAAACTTCGCTGTCGGCTCACCTGGACGCACCCCGGGAATATAACCTCCGTATTTTTTCAGGTCATCCGCGATCTGGATGGGCTTGAACATGACGGATACCCAGAAATAGCTGAAAAGCAGGATCAGCATTCCGAATATGAAATAGTAGCTGGGGGTTCCCTGGTTGAACCAGGCGGACATGCTGCTGAAAAAGCTGAGGTTCTCACTACTGGCTCCCAGGTAGGAAAAAATTTGTTGCGGGAAGAGCAGAATGGCGCTGGCAAAGATGACGGGCATCACTCCGGAGTAATTGACTTTCAGGGGAAGAAACGAGGTCTGGCCCCCGTACACCTTGCGCCCGACTACCCGCTTGGCGTACTGCACGGGAATTTTCCGCATGGCCTGGATAACCGCCACCAGCCCCGCCGTCACGACCAACAATAGAATCAGCATGACAGCCAGTTGGGGAACCTCGATCCGACTAGTGCCGACGGGCGCGAATACAAGGCGGTAGAGGGTGGCCAATGCCCCGGGAAGGTCGGCCACAATGCCCACCGTAATCAACAGGGAAACTCCGTTCCCGATTCCGTTTTGGGTAATTTGTTCTCCCAACCACATCAGGATGATGGTGCCGGTAGTTAAAATGATGACGGCGCTAAAGAAAAACCAAAGGCTGTCGCTCAGGATAATCGGGCTGTAAATGCGCTGGTCGAACCCTGAAAAGAGACTCTGGGGGTTTTTCAAACCCATTATCATCAGCGTTCCCTGCACCAAGCAGATTAGCACCGTTGCATACCGCGTGTATTGGGTAATCTTTTGGCGCCCCACGTCCCCTTCACGGGACAACCGGGCCAGGCTCGGAACAACCGCGGTCATCAACTGGAAAATAATCGATGCCGAGATGTAGGGCATGATGCCCAGGGCAAATACCGCTCCTTTCAGAAGGGCCCCTCCCGTAAACATGTTGTAGAGCCCGAGCATGCCACCACCACCCGCCGCGGTCTGGTCGGCAAAAAATTCTTGCAGAGGAGCGGGATTGATTCCCGGGATGGGGATGTTGGCGCCGATGCGCGCCACAAACAGGAGGGACAAGGTGTAGAACAGCTTGTTGCGGAGATCCGGGATTTTGAAGCTATTGGAGAAAGCGGAAAGCATCTGCTGAATTTTGAAGGTATCGGATCAACTGAGCAGAACAGCTTCACCACCGGCCTTTTCTATCTTTGCTTTGGCCGTGGCGGAGAACTTATGGGCGCTGACCGTGTAGGCTTTTTCAACTTCTCCCGATCCCAGGATTTTTATGGACTTGGCCCCGGCCCGCAACAAGCCGGCTTTGGCCAGGTTCTCCGGAGTGGCATTGGTTTGATCCCCCAGTTTGGCCAGGTCCCCCACGTTTACGACTTCATACCGGATGGTGAATTGCGCGTTGTTGAAACCGCGACGGGGAAGCTTGCGATAAAGGGGAATTTGCCCTCCTTCAAACCCGATGGGGATGCTTCCACCGCTACGGGATTTTCTGCCTCCATGTCCCCTTCCGCAAGTTTTACCCTTTCCGGAACCCTCCCCTTGACCCAGGCGCTTTTTCCGGTGGGTAGCTCCCGGTGTATTGGAAAGTTGGTGAAGTCTCATTGCGTTGTCTCCTCGATTATTCCGCGGAGCGGAGATGGGCGATTTGTTGTTTGGAACGGAGTTTTTTCAACCCGGCCATGGTGGCGTTGACCATGGCTCGTTGATTATTCGATCTAAGGGACTTGGTGAGCACGTTTTTTATTCCCACCGCCTCTAAAACGGCTCGGACACTTCCGCCCGCAATTACCCCGGTCCCGGGTGAAGCCGGGCGCAGCAAGACTCTGCCGCCATCGGATTCGCCCACCACCTGATGGGGGATGGTGTCCTCGCGCAATTGAATGTGAACCATATTCTTGCGGGCCATTTCCGTGCCCTTACGAATCGCTTCGGGAACCTCTTTGGCCTTACCGAGGCCCACTCCCACTCGGCCGTTGTGATCTCCAGTCACCACGAGGGAGGAAAAACTAAAACGTCGTCCGCCTTTCACCACTTTGGCACAGCGGTTGATATGAACGACTTTGTCGAATAATTCGGGGGCCTCTGGTTCGATTGCCATTAGGGTCTTCTGGAGATTAAAATTTTAGTCCACCCTTCCGAGCTGCTTCGGCAAAGGCTTTGACGCAACCGTGGTAGAGACGGCCGCTTCGGTCAAAAACCACGGCCTCGATTCCAGCTTTTCTGGACTTTTCCGCCACGATTTGACCGATCGCCACCGCGCCTTCGCGATTCGCTTTGATCGATTTTTTCCGTAGGTCCTTGTCCAGGGAGGATACGTAAATGACTGTCTTGCCAGCTTCATCGTCGATGACCTGGCCGTAAATATGTTTGTTGCTGAAATGGACTGCCAACCGGGGTTGGCTGGCGCTACCAGCTATTTTCTTGCGGATACGCCAACGGCGTTTCTGCTTCAGCAAAACTTTCTTTTCTACCTTCATCCCACTTTTCCAGGTTAACCGGCGGTCTTACCCTCCTTGCGCCGAACGTATTCTCCCACGATCCTGACACCCCTGCCCTTGTAAGGCTCCGGGGGATAGAACCTGCGAATGGCCGCCGCCACCTCACCTACCAATTGTTTGTCGATGCCCTCCACCTTGATTCTGGTATTGTCCTTGACCGTCACCTCGACTCCATCGGGAATTGAATAGATGGCCGGATGCGAATAACCGAGATTCATGTCCAGCGTTCTGCCGGTGAGCACAGCTCTGAATCCCACACCCCTTATCTCCAAGTCCTTGTGGTAGCCTTCCACCACTCCTTTGACCATGTTTGCGATGAGAGAGCGGGCTGTGCCATGCATGCTGCGGGCAAACCGGGAGTTTTGCCTCGGGGCCACTGTTACCTGGGAATCTGTTTTGGCAATGTCCACCACCTCGGGAAAGGTACGGGATAATTTGCCCCTTGGGCCTTCCACCGCCACCGAGTTGCCCTTCACCGTGACCGTAACCTTCTCCGGAATTTGAACCGGCAACTTTCCAATTCTACTCATCCTGCCCTCCTCACCAGACTCTGGCTACCATTTCACCGCCCAGATGTTGTCGACGAGCCTCCCGGTCTGTCATCAATCCATGGGAGGTGGTCAAAATTCCCGCTCCCATACCACCCAGGACCTTGGGTATCTCATTAGCGCCGAAATAGAGGCGCCGGCCCGGGCGGCTGACCCGATGGAGTTCGGTAATGGCGGGCACCCCATCGACGTATTTCAATTCGATGGTCAGGTTTTTTCGAGGGGCGACGGCTTCGCTTTCCCTAAACCCCCTGATGTAACCGCATTCTTTCAGGATTCCTGCAATACCGGCCTTCATTTTGGAATGCGGGACGGTGCAGGTCTTTTTCTTAACCTTCACGGCATTGCGGATTTGGGTCAGGAAATCTGCTATTGGATCGGTCATGTTGCTGAGTTGCCGGATGTTACCCCTGCTTCATACGGTGGCTGTTTCACCAGGACGATTTCGTGACCCCGGGAATGCGGCCGGCCAAGGCGAGTTCTCGAAAGGTGATGCGGGATAGGCCGAACCGCCCCATATAGGCTCGCGGCCTGCCCGTGACAACGCATCGATTGCGCAACCGCACCGGGGATGAGTTGCGGGGGAGTTGGGACAATTTTCGCTGGGCCTGGAAAAATTCTTCGTCTCCGACATCGGGATTTGACAGGATTTTTTTCAGTTCGGCGCGCTCGGCCGCGTACTTGGCCACGAGGCGCTCACGCATTTTGTTTCGGTATATGGCAGATTTTTTGGCCATGGTAACGGGTTCAGGTTTTTGATTTTCTAAAGGGCATTCCCAGCATTGTGAGCAATTCAAGTCCTTCCTCATCGGTCTTGGCCGAGGTGACAATACAGACATCGAGACCAATGGTGTGCTTGTGAGTGTCCAAATTGATTTCAGGGAAAATGGTGTGGTCGGCGATGCCGAGGCTGTAATTTCCACGACCGTCCAATTTGCTGCCAACCCCCCGGAAATCCCGGATAAGGGGAAGGGAAACGGAAATCAAGCGGTAAAGGAATTCCCACATCTGATTTCCCCGCAATGTGACTTTTACCCCGATGGGCATGCCGGTACGCAACTTGAAATTGGATACACTTTTTCTGGCGCGTGTGATTACCGGTTTTTGCCCGGAAATCAGGGCCATATCCTTAGCCACGTCGTTGATCACGTTCTTGTCCTTGGAAGTGCTAACCCCCGAGTTGAGAACGACTTTCTCCACCCTGGCCACCTGAAGCTTGTTCTTCAACTGTCGCGTTTTCAACAGTTCCGGAACTATCTTCTCGTGATAATGGGTTTTTAAACTGGGTTGGTTCATGGTGTTGAGCCGAGCAATTTAGCGGGGCCGATCAGTAGAGCAAATGGGAAAAACGTTGGACAAAGACAATATCAAATGGGGTTGGCAAGCCTTAGTGGTTTATTTTTTCGATTGGCGGGCGTTGTAGCGGGACTCCCTCATCAGATTGGACACGTGGATGCTGGCTTCGCGTTCGATGATGCCCCCGGATTGCGGGTCATTTGGGTCGGTCGGTTTTTGATGGCGATGGACCATATTGAGGCCTTCGACCAAGGCTCTCTTTCTATGTTTTACCAGTTGAAGCACCTTGCCGGATTTGCCTTTATGGCTTCCGCTGATGACCACAACCATATCTCCGGTTTTGATGTGACTCTTCATTACAGGACCTCCGGGGCCAGGGAAATAATCTTCATGAAACGCTTGAGGCGCAGTTCGCGGGCCACCGGCCCGAATATGCGGGTTCCCCTAGGATTCTTGTTGGCATCTATCAGCACGATAGCGTTGCTGTCAAAACGGAGGTAACTACCGTCGGGGCGGCGAATCGGAGCTTTCGTCCTGACCACCACGGCGCGGGCCACTTCCCCTTTTTTGACCGAAGCATCGGTGGAACTTTCCTTGATGTTGACCACGATGATATCCCCGATGCCGGCTGTTTTCTTCAATTGGCCCAGGCGACGGATCATGGTTGCCTTCTTGGCCCCTGTATTGTCGGCAATTTCCAGTCTGCTCAATAGTTGGATCACGGTAAACTATCCTCTCCTTTCTACCCTTCAGTCGAGTGGCGGGGCGGCTTCCAGAATACGGGTGGTGCGCCAGCGCTTTAACTTGCTCAAGGGGCGGGTTTCCATGATTTCGACTTTGTCACCGGGCTTGGTTTCGTTCTTCTCGTCATGGGCGTGAAGGACGGTTTTCCGGTTGATCACCTTTTGAAACCGAGGGTGGGGAATCTTGTAGGAGACCGTAACCTTGACAGACTTGTCGCCCGTTTTGCTGGTCACTACTCCTTGCAAGCGTTTGCGTTTATTTCTCGTTTGGCCCATTGTTCCCTTCCTTGTTTATTGGGCAGAGGCGACCGCTCGCCGCTCCTTGATTATGGTTTGCAAGCGGGCGATTTCACGGCGCAACTCCCTCATTTCATGGGTCTTTTCAATTTGCCCGGATTGCTTGCGTAAACGCAAGTTTAACAATTCCTGCCGAGAATCGCGCAGCATTTTCTCAATTTCCTGTGGGGAAAGATTCCTGATTGCCTCCGCTTTCATAATCTCATTTCTCACTCTACCTCCCGGGAAACGAAACGGCACCGACAAGGCAACTTGGTATCGGCCAGACGCAGCCCGGCCCGGGCCAGCGAAATGGGGACTCCACCCACTTCAAATAGCATAGTGCCCGGCTTGACCGGCGCCACCCAACGCTCCACGGCGCCCTTTCCTTTACCCATGCGGGTTTCCAACGGTTTCTTGGTAATGGGCTTGTGAGGAAAGATGCGTATCCACACTTTTCCCTTTCTCTTGAGGTGGCGGGTAACCGCAACCCGCGCCGCCTCAATCTGGGCCGATGTAATCGAGGCACGCTCCAGCGATTGCATTCCGAAATCCCCGAAGGCCAGGGAATTGCCTCGCTGGGCTTTGCCTTTGACCCGCCCTTTTTGCTGTTTGCGGTACTTGGTTCTGGATGGAATTAAGGCCATAAATCAAATCCGACTCCGTTTAAATGAATCCGTTTTTTCCCCTTCCTTGAGCAGCCAGCACTTAACGCCGATCACCCCGTACACGGTCCTGGCTTCAGCAAACCCGTAGTCGATATTTTCCCGGAGGGTGTGTAAGGGGATGCGACCCTGCTTCACCATTTCGGCACGGGCAATATCCGCCCCACCCAAACGACCCGCCACACGGATCTTTATGCCCTCCGCCCCCAGGCTATGGGCAATTTGCACGGCCTTTTTCATGGCGCGGCGGAATGATATGCGGCGCTCCAATTGCAGCGCCACATTTTCGGCAACCAACTGCGCCTCCAATTCGGGCTTCTTGATTTCCTGGATATCCAACAAGACTTCCCGGTTCATCAACTTGTTGAGGCGGACCTTGAGCTTTTCCAGTTCCTGCCCCTTTCGGCCAATGACGATTCCCGGACGAGCGGTGTAAATTTTTACCCGGATCCGGCTGGAAGCCCTCTCAATAAAAATTCGCGGCACCGAGGCATACCTGAGCCTTTCCGCCAGCGCCATACGGATCTTGTGGTCGTCCTCCAGAAACCGACTAAAGTTTCTCTTGTCAGCGTACCAGCGGGATTGCCAGTTACGGCGAACGGCTAGTCGGAAACCGATTGGATGTGTTTTTTGTCCCATGAGGCAATTTGTCGGCGATTATTCTCGATCCGATAAAACGATGCGAATGTGGCTGGTTCTCTTTTTGATGGGTTTGGCCGAGCCGCGGGCTCCGGCACGAAAACGTTTCAAGGTAGGTCCCTGTTCGATAACGGCTTTGGAAACAATCAGATCCTCACCCGGTCGATTGTGGTTATTTTCAACGTTGGCTATGGCGGAGTGCAAGGTCTTTGCCACCAGCCGGGCAGATTTACGCGGAATAAAACGGAGTATTTCCTGGGCTTTCCAGGCGCGCAATCCCTGAATCTCCCGGGTAATTTCCCGGGCCTTCTTGGGGGAGAGACGGACGTATTTGGTGAGGGCCTGAACTTCCATGGGTCAGATCGGTTTGAATTTACCTAGTTTTGGAGTGGCCCTATCCCCGACCGCAAGCGTTTTTTTAGGTTCGAGAGCGGCGATCAGGGCCACTGCACATTGTTCTTGGACCCTGGTAAGGAGCAACTCCCCCACCCTTTGGCCATTGCGGAAAACGGATAATACCATGCCGGGGAGCAACCCTTGTTCCAGGCCTCCGTTGATACCGATTAAATCGGTCAGGTCGCCAGGCTCGATAATGCAGATGACCAACTCCCCCGGGCGGTCCGGGACCTCCGCTTGCAAAGTGGGGAAAAACATCCCTCCCAACAAGCAGGTTGCCAAAATCATTGATGAGCCGAATTTCCCTTTCATGGCGAAGGATTATTTTTTGGTGTGAGAACCGTGCCCCCTGAAGGTCCGTGTGGGGGCAAATTCACCCAGCTTGTGGCCCACCATGTTTTCGGTGATATAGAGCGGGAGAAAAGCACGGCCATTGTGCACGCTGACAGTGAGGCCGATGAAATCCGGCGTGATGGTCGATCGGCGCGACCAGGTTTTGATGGGTTTGCGGGAATTGGCCTTTTGTGCAGCCTCCACCCGGTCCATCAACTTCGGATCGACAAAATAGCCTTTTTTTTGAGAACGCGCCATTGGGATTATCGCTTGAATTTCTTACCGTTACGGTTGACCAGGATAAACTTGTTGGTGGTTTTCGACTTCCGCCGCGTGGGAAATCCCTTGGCCAACTGGCCCCAAGGCGACATGGGATGCCCCCCGCCGGAAGTGCGACCTTCCCCTCCACCCATGGGGTGGTCGACGGGGTTCATGGCCACCCCGCGCACGCGCGGGCGGCGGCCCAGCCAACGGGAACGACCGGCCTTGCCCTTTGAACGATACTGGTGTTGGGTGTTGCCCACCTCACCGATAGTGGCCCGACACTTTTTGTTGATCAGGCGAATTTCACCACTGGGCATCTTGAGGGTGGCGAATTTGTCATCCAAACCTATCAGTTGTGCCGCTGTGCCGGCCGATCGGGCAATTTGACCTCCCTTTCCAGGGATCAATTCAATATTGTGAACCTTGGTGGCCGGGGGAATATTGGAAAGCCGGATCGAGTTTCCGGGCCGGATGCTGCGTTGGGTATCCGAAGCGATGACTTGGTCTCCCTCCCGCAGACCGCGAGGAGCCAGAATGTAGCGTTTCTCCCCATCGGCATAGGCCAGCAGAGCGAGGTTGGCCGACCGATTGGGATCGTATTGAATACTTTGGATCCTGGCGGGAATATCCAACTTTTCCCTGCGGAAGTCGACTATCCGGATGTGACGCTTGTGCCCCCCTCCGCGACGGCGGGAGGTAATGCGGCCATAGGCGTTGCGCCCGGCTGAACGCTTCTTGTGAAGGGTCAGGCGCTTCAGGGGTTTATCCTTGGAAAGGTCCTGCTTGTTCTGCTTGAGAAAGCGTTGGCTGGGCGTTACGGGCTTTTTATCTACAATGGGCATTACGGGAAAACTCGCGGTTATAAGATTTCGATGACGTCCCCCTCCTTGAGGGTCACGATGGCGCGTTTGGAGGAAGCCTTCTGACCGAACTTACCCCGCCTCCTCAAGTCGGACTTGCGTTTGCCTTTTCGGTTCAAGGTGTTCACCCGGGTAACCGATACGTCGAAGGTTTTTTCCACGGCGTGTTTTATATTGATTTTGTCGGCGTCGGGATGGACCGAAAGGGTGTATTGCCCCAAATGGGAGGACAAAATATTCGATTTCTCCGTGATACTTACTTCTTTAATGACTTTTTCTGGCCGTTTCATCAGTTGTCTGCCTCCATTCGATTCAGGACCGTGTCGAAACCCGCCTTGGAAATGACTATGGTGTCATAGAGGGAAAGTTGCAGCGGGTTGAGATAGGGTGCTTCTTCCAAATCCACGGAAGGGAGATTGCGCGAAGCCAAAATAACCGTTTCCTGGAATTCCCTGTCCACCAGAAGAATCGAACCCCGTTCAGGAACCACCTGTTTGAGAATATTCACCATGAGGCGGGTTTTGGCCTGGGGCAAAGAAAATTCTTCGATGAGGAGCAAGGATCCATCTGCGGCGCGATCGGACAGAGCTCGCCTGAAGGCTAGAGCCTTAGCTTTTTTGTTAACCTTCTTGCTGTAATCGCGTGGCTTGGGGCCCATGGCTACCCCGCCGCCCACCAGGATGGGGGACCGACGGCTTCCCTGGCGGGCCATTCCAGTGCCTTTTTGGCGGAATGGCTTCTTTCCGCTGCCGGATACCTGAGCCCGCGTTTTGCTGCTGGCGGTACCCTGACGGTTATTTGCCTGGATCGCGGTGATAACCTCTTTCAAGGCCTGAAGACCTTTGTCGTCTGCGAAGGCGGTAACCCGATCGAATTCCTCCAAGCCATTGGAGGATCCGTCCGAATTGTAAGTTTTCAATTGCATGGCGCCTTTTCCTCTCAACTCGTTTGGGTTATCCGGTTCTTTTTGGCGCTACGCACCAGAACCTGGGCGCCGTTGTGCCCTGGGACGCTGCCTTTGATCAGTATAAGGTTCTTGTCCGGGTAAATTTTTACCACCTGCAGGTTTTGCACGGTACGACGCTTGTTTCCCATTTGTCCGGGCATGATTTGGCCCTTGAATACCCGGCCAGGGTCCTGGCACAATCCGATGGCTCCCACCCTTCGGTGGAACATGGAACCGTGGGAGGAAGGTCCACCCTTGGCATTCCATCGTTTGACCACTCCCTGGAATCCGCGTCCTTTGGTCACACCGATTATGTCGACTTTGCTGCCTTGGGCAAACCCCGACACGGTCAGGGTATCGCCCACCCTATAGGCAGGTTCGCCCTCACACCTGACTTCCTTGAGTTGGGAAAGCCCGGCCAGAGACGCTTTTTTCAGGTGGCCCTTCTGGGCGGCGCTCATGTTCTTGGCCTTTTTCCCCACGAAACCGATTTGCAAGGCGTTAAACCCGTCGGTAGCTTCAGTCTTGACCTGGGTGACGGGACAGGGACCGGCTTCGATAACGGTGACCGGGATCAAACGATTTTCATCGTCATAGACCTGGGTCATTCCAATTTTTTTTCCGATAAGGGTGTGTAACATCGTTCTAAGCGGTAGGTGGAACCGGGGCTCCGTTTATGGGATAGACCTACGTTAGCAATTAAGGGGAAATAGAATTCAGTTCCGACTTGGCAAGGGTTATACGTTAATAGATATATCCACCCCGGAGGGAAGGTTCAATTTCTTCAACTCGTCTACGGTTTGGGTGGTGGGTTCAATAATGTCGATCAAGCGCTTGTGGGTGCGGATTTCAAATTGTTCCATCGATTTCTTGTCCACGTGCGGCGAACGGTTCACGGAAAACTTTTCAATGTGTACGGGAAGCGGGACCGGCCCAGCCACCCGGGCTCCGGAACGCTTTGCCGTGTCCACTATGTCGCGGGCCGAGGAATCGATGACCCGGAAATCGAAACCTTTGAGTTTTATCCTTATTCTCTGACCGGACATGAAAAAAATCAGGCGCGAACGGGTTCGCGGTGAGAGGTTTGAACGATGTGGGTGGAGAGGGAGGTGGGAACTTCCGCAAAATGCGACGGTTCCATTGAGTAGTCGGCCCTTCCCCTGGAAAGCGAACGCAGATCCGTGGCATAGCCGAACATGGTTTCCAGAGGGACCATGGCGGATATTTGGGTGGCCCTGGTTCCCACCTGCATATTTTGGATGCGCCCACGACGGCGAGTGAGGTCACCTATCAGATCTCCCTGATACGCTTCGGGAGTGGTAACTTCGACCAGCATGATGGGTTCCAACAAAGTAGGCCCAGCCTTGGTCATGGCATCTTTGAAGGCGAAAATTCCAGCCATACGGAAGGCCATTTCCGAGGAATCGACTTGGTGGAAGCTTCCGTCCTCAATGCTCACCTTGAAATCTATTACCGGATAGCCGGCCACCACCCCGTTATTGGCCGCCTCCATGATCCCATCCACGGTGGGCTTGATGAATTCCTTGGGGATGACCCCGCCCACGATCTTATTGACCACCTCGATACCCGTACCCGGTTTCTGCGGTTCAATCCGGATATTGGCATGGCCGTACTGGCCCCTTCCACCGGACTGGCGGACGAATTTTCCTTCTCCTTCGGCTTCTTTGGAAATCGTTTCACGATAGGCGATGCGCGGTTTCCCGGCACGGGCATGGACTTTGAATTCCCGGAACAACCGGTCCCTTATAATTTCCAAATGCAATTCCCCCATTCCGGAAATAAGGGTCTGCCCAGTCTCGGGGTTGGAAGAAACCCGGAAGGTGGGATCTTCCTCCGAAAGCCTGCCCAAAGCCATGGACATTTTCTCCTGATCGGC
The DNA here is from genome assembly GCA_022824405.1 of Opitutales bacterium. Lineage (GTDB taxonomy): Bacteria > Verrucomicrobiota > Verrucomicrobiia > Opitutales > UBA2995 > JAABVD01. The sequence goes on along the minus strand of JAJDZZ010000026.1, from coordinate 154,461 downwards.
CTTGGTGTTGGGTTCAATGGACATGGAGATGACCGGCACGGGAAAGGTGGGAGGCTCCAGGGACACATCGAGCACCTTGTCACAAAGGGTGTCTCCGGTAGTCACGTTCCGGACCCCGATGATGGCGCAAATATCTCCCGCGTAGGCAACATCGATATCTTCCCGCGCATCCGCTTTCATGACCAGAAGGCGGCTGACCCTCTCCATCTTTCGCGTGCGTGGATTGTAAATCTGGGACCCCTTTTGCAGCCTGCCGGAATAGAGCCGATAGAAGACCAATTTCCCCGCAAAGGGGTCGGTCCAAAGTTTAAATACCAGGCCGGCGGCTTTGCCTCCATCGTCGGGAGCCAATTCCACTTCCTCCCCCACCGCATTCTGAGCTATCATGGGGGGAAGGTCCAGGGGGGACGGCAAGTAATCGACAATCGCGTCGAGGAGCCGTTGGATCCCTTTATTTTTGAAGGCCGATCCCGGGATGACTCCCACAAAATCGATAGAGAGGGTAGCCTTGCGGATGCCCCGCTTCAGTTCATCCTCTTCCGGGGTGTCTCCCAGGAGAAATTTTTCGGCAATATCGTCATCGTAATCGGCAATCGCCTCGACCAGGGCTTCGCGGTAGGCAATTGCCTCCTCCCCCAGTTCCTCAGGAATTTCACGGACATGAAAATTGACGCCGAGTGGATCGGACTTGTCAAAATAATAGGCCTTCATGGCGACAAGATCGACCAGACCTACAAAATCTTCCTCCAAACCGATCGGCAAAAACAAGGGGTGGGCGTTGGCTCCCAGTTTTTCGCGCATATCGTCGATGACGCTGAAAAAATTGGCCCCGGATCGATCCATTTTGTTGACAAATGCCAGACGGGGCACCCCGTATTTATCGGCTTGGCGCCAGACAGTTTCAGATTGGGGTTGAACGCCTCCTACGGCACAAAAGACGGCTACGGCGCCATCGAGAACACGTAGCGAACGCTCGACCTCGGCCGTAAAGTCCACGTGGCCTGGCGTATCGATAATGTTGATACGATGTTCCCTTCCGCCATAGGGACCCTGCTTTGTAGTCCATGAGCAAGTGATGGACGCGGAAGTAATGGTAATGCCTCTCTCACGTTCCTGGGCCATCCAGTCGGTTACGGCGGTTCCATGGTGAACCTCCCCGATTTTATGGACGACCCCGGTATAGTAGAGAATGCGTTCGGTCGCGGTAGTTTTGCCCGCATCGATATGGGCCGCGACGCCGATGTTGCGAGTGAACTCCAAGGGGTATTCGCGGTTAGGCGAATTATAAGCGGATATACCTAAACCATTCATTAGAAAACCCTCCTTACCAGCGCAAGTGCACAAAAGCACGATTGGCCCGAGCCATGCGGTGGGTGTCCTGGCGTTTCTTCACGACCACACCTGTATTATTATAGGCGTCGACGATTTCCAGCGCCAGGGCTTCGGTGAACGGTATGCCGTTGCGGTTCCGCGCGGCCTGAATCAGCCAACGGAAGGCGAGGCTTTGCTGGCGCTCAAATGAAATTTCCACGGGAACCTGATAAGTGGCTCCTCCGACCCGCCGGCTTTTTACCTCCAGACGAGGCCTTATATTTTCCAGAGCCCCCAAAATCAAATCGATCGGATCGCCCTTTCCCAGTTTCTCGGCCACCCGTTCAAAGGCCCGGTAAACGATAAATTGGGCGAGGGATTTCTTGCCCTCCCGCATCACCATGTTGATGAGATTGCTAACCAAAGGGCTGTTATACCGGGGATCCGGATCCGGTACTCTTTTTTGTGCTCTTCGACGGCGTGACATGGAAACCTTATTTAGTTCTTGGGGCGTTTAACGCCATATTTGGAACGGCTGCGCCGACGCTTTTCAACCCCCAGACAATCGAGAGCGCCCCGAACGATATGATAGCGCACACCGGGCAAATCCTTAACGCGGCCACCCCGAACCAACACAATGCTATGTTCTTGCAGAGAATGTCCTTCGTCCGGGATGTAGGCAATAATTTCCTGTCCGTTGGTCAGGCGGACCTTGGCCACTTTGCGGATAGCGGAATTAGGTTTTTTCGGGGTACGGGTCATCACTTGAACGCAAACGCCGCGGCGAAACGGATTTCCGTCCAAAGCGGGTGATTTGGATTTCGATTTTGCCGCTTTACGTCCTTTCCGGACCAACTGGTTTATGGTCGGCATGGGGTGATAACTTAGGTAGGAATTTTGGAAAAAATGTGGAACGTATCAGAGGCTTGAGGTTATTCAAGTACTAAATTGGAGATTTTATGGGGAGATACCAAACCAAACGGAAAACCCTGGAAGATCGGTGTTTTGCAACCCGCAGGGCTGAGGGCCGGGCCACATTCGGGCGCGGTCGGAATCAGCGGGGCAAACCTCGGCCATGAACAACCGCAAAGGGGTCGGTTCTCGATTATCAATATGAGGACATGTCAATAATCAAGGACGGGGCCCGGCAGGCGTCCATACCGTATTGCTCCCTAGTGCATTTCCCACAAATCTTCAACTCCGTTGGGGTCAACCGGCTTCCTTGCCCGTCTCTTCTCCCGAAACAAATTCGTTTCCGAAGGTGTCGATGCGGAGGTTGCGGTAGAGTGGCAAGCCGGTCCCGGCCGGAATCAGGTGCCCCATTATGACATTTTCCTTAAAACCGTTCAGGTTATCGATTTTGCCCAGGGTGGAAGCATCGGTGAGGACCCGGGTGGTTTCCTGGAAGGATGCGGCGGAAATGAAGCTTTCCGTTTCGATGGAGGCCTTGGTGATGCCGAGGAGGATCGGTTCACCTTCAGCCGGTTTCCCACCCGCCTCGAGGATGCGCTCATTCTCGGCCATAAAGGTCTTCCGCTCGATCTGTTCGCCCCAGAAGAAATCGGTGTCGCCGGGATCGGTTATCCGTACCTTGCGCAACATTTGTGAGATAATGATTTCGATGTGTTTGTCGTTAATGGTCACCCCCTGCATCCGGTAAACCTTCTGAATTTCGGTGAGCAAATACTCCTGCAGGGCGGTGGGTCCCAATATATCCAATATCTCATGGGGGTCGGCCGGACCTTCCGTGAGGTGCTGGCCTTTGTACACGTAATCCCCTACCTGCACGATGATATGCTTGCCGTGGACGACCAGGTGCTCCGCATGATTTCCCGTCTCCTCATCCGTAACGATAAGGCGCTTTTTGCCGCGCACGCTGGGTCCAAAAGAGACGATTCCGTCAATTTTTGCCATATTGGTCGCGTCTTTGGGGCGGCGGGCCTCAAACAGTTCCGCCACTCGGGGGAGACCTCCGGTAATGTCCATGGTCTTGGAGGCTTGACGCGGAGTTTTGGCAATAAGGGCCCCCGCCGTGATGTCGTCGCCTTCGCTGACGGCCACTTGAGCGGCAGTGGGTATGGCGTAAGTGGCGATGGCCTTTCCCGCCTCATCCTGGATTTCCAGTTGCGGATTCAAGTCTTCCTTGTGTTCGGTAACCACGATGCCGACCCGGCCGGTCGATTCATCGAGTTCCTTCTTGATAGTCACACCCGGAATCATATCGCGAAAAACGACTCGGCCGCCTTTTTCGGAAAGAATGGGCACGTTGTGCGGGTCCCATTCAGCCAGGGTAGTACCGGTCTTGATCTCGGCCCCGTCATCGAATCGGATAAGCGCCCCTACCGGGATGGCATAATTTTCCAGTTCCTTGTCCTCCTCGTCCAAAATCTGCATGGATCCGGTCTTATTGACCACCACGTGATTTCCGGAGCCGAGTTCGACGAAGCGAAGGCCGGAAAATTTCACAAGGCCATCATTTCTGGCCCGGATCTCATTGCTTTTGGACAAGTTCGATGCGATACCGCCGATATGGAACGTGCGCATGGTCAATTGGGTTCCGGGCTCTCCGATGGATTGAGCGGCCACGATACCGACGGACGATCCTATTTCCACCTTCTTATTGGTGGCGGGGTTGATACCGTAGCTGAGAGCCGTGATACCATTGCGGAGGCGGCAGGTCAGGGGAGAAAGCAATTTAACCCTCTCTATGCCCAAATCTTCAATCCGTTTGCCCATCTCCTCTGATATGAGCATACCCTCCTCCACCAGAACCTCGTCCGGGTTCAGGGGGTTGCGAATCTCCTCCGCCACGCAACGGCCGATAATGCGGTCGCATAGGGGGACAATTTCCTCATCTCCTTCAACTATGGCACGTTTCCAGATACCGTCACGGTATCCATCGTCGTCCTCTGTAATTATCATATCCATGGCCACGTCGCAAAGTTTCCGCGTAAGGTACCCGGCGTCCGCCGTCTTGAGAGCGGTATCGGCCAACCCCTTGCGTCCTCCGTGGGTGGATATAAAGTACTCCAGAACGGAAAGGCCTTCCTTGAAGGAGGAAAGTATGGGCCGCTCGATAATTTCTCCCGAAGGTTTGGCCATCAATCCCCTCGTTCCGCACAATTGCCGAACCTGTTGACGGTTGCCTCGGGCGCCGGAATCCATCATCAGGTAAACGGGATTGGGCTCGGCTTTGCCCGCGTTGGACTCCAGCCCTTGGAAAGTGGCGTGCTGAATCTGGTCCGTGGCCCCGGTCCATTCGTCGATAATCTTGTTGTAGCGTTCCCCTTGAGTAATGACACCCTTGCGATATTCTCTTTCCACTGCCTCAATCCTGGAACGGGCCTGGGCGACAATTTCATCCTTGTTTTTGGGGATGATCATATCCTCCAACCCCATGGAAATACCGGCCTTGGTCGCAATGCTGAACCCTAGTTCCTTCAACTCGTCCAGCACCTGGATGGTGACATCCTTACCGGCCGTCTGGTAAGTGGACAAAATAATATCGCCCAGCTTGGACTTGGCCACCGGGAAGTTGATAAAACCCAGTTCATCGGGCCATATTTCGTTGAATATGATACGTCCGACCGTTGTGCGGATGATTTTTCGCTTGCTGTTGCCGAAAATGGTATGGGGATTCCCGTAGTCCGGATTAACCAAGTCGATCCAGTCGTGCTTTTTTAACACGTTATCCGCCTCGGCCAGGAGGATTTCCTCCACCTCGGAAGCCAAAGGCACGCGATCTCCCTTCCCAGGCCGTTTCCTGGGTTCAATGGTCAGGTAATAGGATCCCAGGACAACATCCTGGGAAGGAGTGAGAGCCGGCTTACCGCTGGAGGGCAGGAAGATATTATTGGTAGCCAACATGAGCAGCTTGCACTCCATGACCGCCTCCAGGGAGAGGGGAACGTGAACCGCCATTTGGTCGCCATCGAAGTCGGCATTGTACGGGGCGCATACCAAGGGGTGCACGCGGATGGCATCCCCTTCGATTAGCACCGGCTCAAAGGCTTGGATAGACAAGCGGTGCAAGGTTGGAGCCCGGTTGAGTAGCACGGGATGGCCCAAGGTGACTTCCTCCAGGATGTCCCAAACTTCGGGCGAACGCTTTTCGATCATTTTGCGGGCGCCGCGAACGGTGTGCACAAAGCCCAATTCCTTGAGACGCCGGATGATGAAGGGCTCAAAAAGAACCAGCGCCATTTTCTTGGGCAAACCACACTGGTGTAATTTCAGCTCGGGGCCGATCACAATGACGGAACGGCCTGAATAATCGACCCGTTTACCCAACAGGTTCTGGCGAAAGCGACCTTGTTTGCCCTTGAGCATGTCGCTGAGAGATTTGAGGGGACGATTTCCGGCCCCCGTCACGGCCCGGCCGTGCCGGCCGTTATCGAACAGGGCATCCACCGCTTCCTGCAACATCCGCTTTTCGTTATTGATGATAACGTCGGGCGTTTTCAGTTGCATGAGATTTTTCAAACGGTTGTTGCGATTGATCACGCGCCGGTAGAGGTCGTTCAGGTCGGAAGTGGCGAACCGACCGCCTTCCAGAGGAACCAAAGGACGCAAATCGGGCGGGATCACCGGCAACACTTCCAATACCATCCACTCGGGACGGGTGCCGCTGTTGATGAATCCCTGGATCAGCTTGAGGCGCTTGGAAATCTTCTTTTTGATCTGCTTTGAACGAGTGTTGTTCATGGCTTCGTGCAAATCGCTCACCAAGGGCTCCAGGACGGTATTGGACAACACGCTTCTCACCGCCTCGGCCCCCATGCGGGCGGTGAAGGCATCGTCCCCGTATTCGTCCAGGGCTTGTTGATACTGGGCTTCAGTGAGCAATTGCTTTTCCTCCAAAGGAGTTTTGCCCGGATCGATCACCATGTAGTTTTCGTAGTAAATGACTCGCTCCAGGTTGCGGGCGGTCATGTCCAACATCAGGCCTATCCGGCTGGGCATGCTCTTGAGAAACCAGATATGGGTAACCGGGACGGCCAATTCAATGTGGCCCATACGCTCCCGGCGCACCCTGGAAACGGTAACCTCAACCCCGCAACGATCGCAGATCACACCCTTGTACTTGATCCGCTTATACTTCCCGCAGGCACATTCGTAATCCCGAACGGGCCCGAAAATACGTTGGCAGAACAACCCGCCCGGCTCGGGCTTGAAGGTCCGGTAATTGATGGTTTCCGGGTTTCTCACCTCGCCCCTGGACCACGAACGAATGGTGTCCGGCGATGCCACCGTTATCTTGACCGAATCGAAAGTGCTTTCCCGGTCGAATCCTAATACCTCTCTCACTTCTTGTGTACTCATAATGTAAGGGCCCTAAAGGTTAAATTCCTGCTGTGGTCCGGTTATCCAGACGAACATCCAAACAGAGACTCTGCATTTCTTTCATCAACACATTGAAGGACTGCGGGGTCCCTGCGCTTAGGGAATTATCTCCCTTGACCAAGGCCTCGTAGATCTTGGTGCGCCCCTGCACGTCGTCCGATTTAACGGTCAACAATTCCTGCAGCGTGTAAGCCGCGCCGTAAGCTTCCAAAGCCCATACCTCCATTTCTCCAAATCGTTGGCCCCCATACTGCGCTTTACCGCCAAGGGGTTGTTGGGTGATCAGCGAATAGGGACCGACGGCCCTGGCGTGAATTTTGTCGGCTACCAGGTGATTGAGCTTCATCATATAGATGTGGCCCACAACCACCTCCTGATCGAGGGCTTCCCCCGTGCGGCCGTCGTAAAGTTGGCTCTTGCCGTGTTCGGGAATTTTGGCGGCGCGACAATATTCCCGGATACCCTCCTCGTCTATTCCGTCAAAAACCGGTGTGGCAATGCGAATTCCCAACTTGTGGCAGGCGTGCCCGAGATGGGTTTCCAGCACTTGCCCGACATTCATTCGAGAGGGAACCCCCAGAGGATTGAGGCAGATCTCGATGGGCGTTCCGTCGGCAAGGAAAGGCATGTCTTCTTCCGGCACGATCTTGGCCACAACACCCTTGTTTCCATGGCGACCCGCCATTTTGTCTCCGACCTGAAGTTTGCGCTTGGTGGCCACGTAAACTTTCACCTGCTTGATGACTCCGGAATCAATTTCGGTGCCTTCCTGGACGGCGTCAATCTTGCGCGCGCGGTCCGCATCCAATTCGGTGAACCGGCTCTGGAAAGATTTGATGATCTCCATGATTTTTATGCGCACCGGAGACGGGTCTATTTCCACGTGTTTGGACACCGAAGCCAACCGCCGAAGCAGGGTTTTGGTTATCTTGCGATTGGCCGGAATAATGATTTCGCCGGATTGTCCGTTTACCACGTCCAGAGGAATTTTCTCACCGAGAAGGATGTTGGACAGGGCTTCGGTCAGGTTTTCCCTCAAGCCTTCCGTTTCGTTGCGGTATCTCTCGTTGATTTGCTTGGTTTTCCGGCGACGGTCGGCCGGGCTGAGTTTCTCCTGCTCTCCTTCAATGCGGGTGGAGATTTTTTCTCCCATCACGATACCACTCACCCCGGATGGAACCACCAGGGAAGTATCCTTGACGTCAGCGGCCTTTTCCCCGAAAATGGCCCGGAGGAGTTTTTCTTCCGGAGCGAGTTCGGTTTCACTCTTGGGAGTGATCTTGCCCACCAGAATATCTCCAGGCTTTACCTCGGCCCCTATGCGGATGACCCCATCGTGATTGAGGTTTTTCAATGCTTCCTCCCCCACATTGGGGATATCGCGGGTAATTTCTTCCGGTCCCAGTTTGGTATCCCGGGCTGTCACCTCGAATTCTTCGATGTGAATGGAAGTAAAGATATCCTCCTTGAGCACCTTCTCACTGATGAGAACGGCATCCTCGAAATTGTATCCATTCCAGGGCATGAAGGCGACCAGGACATTGCGCCCGAGGGCCAATTCTCCGTGATCGGTGCAGGCCCCGTCCGCAATTACCTGACCGGCAGTTACTTCCTGCCCCTTGACGACCAGTGGTTTTTGATTGAAACACGTTCCTGCATTGGAACGCATGAATTTGCGCAGTTGGTGCACGTGGATTCCCTTTTTCGGGAGGTTCCTCGGATTGCGGGTAAAATTGGCCGGAAGGTTCCCATCCTTGGAAATCACCACCCTTGAGGAATCGACCGAGGCCACGATGCCATCGCTCCGGGCCAAGGCGACGGTCTTGGAATCCTGGGCCACCTTTGCTTCGATCCCGGTCCCCACGTAAGGCGCTTGGGTACGCAGAAGGGGCACCCCCTGACGCTGCATGTTGGATCCCATCAAGGCCCGGTTGGCGTCATCGTGTTCGAGAAACGGGATCAATCCCGCCGCCACCGATACCAGTTGCTTGGGAGATACGTCCATGTAGTCGATATCCCGTGGGTCGGCCTCGAAAAAGTTGTCTCCCTGCCGAGCCGTAACCGCGCCGATAAAGTTGCCCTCCGCATCCAGCTCCGAATTGGCCTGGGCGATGACCAATCCCTCTTCCGCGTCCGCCGTCACGTAACGAACCTCATCGGTCACCCGACCGTCCGTCACCACTCTATAGGGAGTTTCAATGAAACCAAATTCGTTAATGCGGGAGAAAATGCTCAATGAGTTGATCAACCCGATATTGGGACCCTCGGGAGTTTCGATGGGACAAATGCGGCCGTAATGGGATGGGTGAACATCGCGCACTTCAAATCCGGCCCGCTCCCGGTTCAATCCTCCCGGACCCAAGGCGCTCAGGCGTCGCTTGTGCGTGATTTCCGCCAGGGGATTGATCTGGTCCATGAATTGGGAGAGTTGGCTCCGAGCAAAAAAGTCGCGGATGACAGTGCTCAAGGCTTTGGGATTGATCAATTTTTGAGGTGTTATGGAATCCACGCTCTGGTCGTAGAGGGTCATGCGCTCGCGCACGAGCCGTTCCGTCCTGGCCAAACCAATGCGGCATTGGTTGGAAAGTAGTTCTCCCACGGTGCGGACGCGGCGACTGCCCAGGTGATCGATATCGTCAACCGACCCTTCTCCTTTCTTCAGTTTGATCACGTATCGGGTGGCTTCAACGATGTCCTCTACCGTGATGGTGCGAACCTCGAGCTCCGTGTTCAGGGAAAGCTTCTGGTTGATTTTGTAACGGCCGACCCGGCCCAGGTCGTAGCGCTTGGGATCCTGAAATAGGCGTCTCAATAAAGCTTTGGCATTGGCCGTGGTGGGAGGCTCTCCCGGACGCAACCGCTTGTAAATCTCCTTGAGAGCTTCCTCTTCATTGCGGGTCGGATCCTTTTTTAAGGCGCGGACGATGATCCCATCGTCGAAGGAGGTATCGATGACCCGGATGGAGGAAACTTCCGCTTGCTCGAATTGCCGTAAAATGCTCTTGGTCAGCGGCTCGAAAGCCCGGGCCAGAACGATGCCCTGGTTGGCGTCTATGATATCTTCAACCAGGACGTAATGGCTCACGATTCCCATATCCATAGCCTCGGACAAATGGAGTTCCCGGATGTCGTAGAACAGGCTCAGTATTTCGACATCGGAACCGTAGCCCATCGCCCTGAGCAAAGTGGTAATGAGAAACTTGCGGCGGCGGCGGCGGCGATCGAGGAAAACGTAGAGCAGGTCGTGGATATCGAACTGCACTTCCAACCAGGTTCCCCGGTCCGGAATAATGCGGAAAGAATGCAGCAGTTTCCCGCTGCTGGTATGAGTAGAGGACTCGAAAGCAATCCCGGGGGAGCGATGGAGTTGGCTGACAACTACCCGTTCGGCTCCATTGATGATAAAGGATCCTCTCTCCGTAATGTGGGGAATTTCCCCCATGTAGATTTCTTCATCTTTAATTTCATCCTCGTCGCGAAGGCGAAGCTTTACCTGCAAAGAGATGGAGAAGGTTATCCCTTCCCGGATACAGTCCATTTCCGTCATCTTGGGACCGGTAATATTGTAGGAGACATACTCCAGCACCGACTTCCCGTCGTAACTTTCGATGGGAAACACTTCCTGAAAAACTGCTTCCAGACCGGTCCTTTTACGTTTCGACGGAGCTACAGCCTGCTGAATAAAGGCCTTGAAGGAGTCGATTTGATTTTGAATAAGGTTGGGAGACTTGATGACCTCCTCGAGTTTTCCGAAGTTGATACGGTCAGACATGGGGCTTTAATATGGGTATGGGTTGAGGGGATGTCAGGGCAGCGAGGCAGGATGGCAATTCAGGCAAACGGGACCGTGAACATGGCGTGATAGCCAAGTTCGGACCGTTTCGGAATATAGCTGAAACTGAGAATAAACCAATTATTTGATTTCGACTTTAGCGCCGACGGCTTCGAGTTTCTTGCGAACCTCTTCAGCCTCTTCCTTGGTAACCCCCTCCTTGACGGCCTTGGGGGCGCTCTCCACGAGGTCTTTGGCTTCTCTCAGACCGAGTTGGGTAATGGCGCGGACTTCCTTGATGGATGCGATCTTGTTCTCGCCCGGACCTGCGAAGATGACATCGAATTCCGTTTGTTCTTCGGCCGCTTCGGCTTCATCGCCACCACCGGCTGCGGGGGCAGCAGCAAAGGCAACCGGTGCGGCTGCGCTTACCCCCCATTTGGCTTCGAGTTCCTTCACCAATGCGGCGATATCCAGGACTGATTGGCTGGAAAGCCAATCGATAACTTGATCTTTGGTTATGTCGGACATGATATTTTCCTTTGACGGATTAGTGTTGTGGTCAGAAACGTTTACAAGGAAATGTTCCTGGCCAACCATTTGGGTAAAGTGTTCCTTTTCATGGACTTCCGTTTTTCGTCGGCCATGGGTTAATTTAGTTTTCCTCCTTATCTTTGTCGGCCCGGGCTGTCAATAAGGTGACCACACTGGTTGGAACCGCATTGAGCAGGCCGGCCATCCGCGTAGCCGGGAGGTTGAACAGGTTGAGCAATTGCCCCTGCAGGGCCTCGAGGGAAGGAAGGTCGGCCAAAGCATTGACGTCATTCCGGGTCAGGGTTTTTTCACCCAGTAGACCGACTTTGACTTCGTTTTTTTTCTTCTCTCTGAAAAATTTGCGTAAGGTTAGGGCCACTCCGGAGGGGTCCTGACCCCCGACCACGATGGCGGTCGGGCCAGCCAGCCAAGGGTCCAACCCGGGAAGGTTGCGGTCCCTTGCGGCCACGTCGAGCACACTGTTTTTAACCACGTGAAATTCGGCTCCCCTTTCGGAAAGTCTGGTCCGTAGTTCCTGGGATTCCGCCACCGTTATCCGTTCATAATTTGTCAGAAATACAAACTCGGATTTCCCGAGATGGTCGCTGACCTCATCTACCAGGTACTGTTTCTCCGCTCTCATGGTCCCTTCTCCTGTTAGTCGATATAGCCTGAAGTATCCAACCTGACCCCAGGGCTCATGGTGGAGGATAACGACACGTTTAAAATATACCTGCCCTTTAAGGCGGGGGGCCTGGATTTAATCAACTCGGCCATCACCGTCTCGATATTTTCCCTGATTTGGTCCGGCGCAAAAGACCGCTTGCCCACAGGAACCCCGACATTGGCCGTCTTATCCATTTTGTATTCGATGCGGCCGGCTTTGACTTCCCGAATCGCTTTGGCGACGTCGTCGGTCACCGTACCGGCCTTGGGATTGGGCATGAGCCCCCGCGGACCGAGGATGCGTCCTATGGAACGCACCACCTTCATGGCGGCGGGGGTGGCGACGGCTACGTCGAAATCCAGCCAACCTCCCTGGACCTTTGCCACCAGATCTTTCAATCCGGCGTAGTCGGCCCCGGCTTCCTTGGCCTTCTCCTCATCGTTGGTGAACACGACCACGGTCACCTTCTTTCCGCTCCCGTTGGGCAGGGAAACGGTCCCGCGCACCATTTGGTCGCTTTGGCGGGGATCTACCCCCAGTCGAAAGGAGAGTTCCACGGTTTCATCGAATTTGGCCGGGGGAAAGCTTTGCAAGATTTTGATAGCTTCATCCAGGTCGTAAACTTTCGACCTGTCGACATGCCCGAAAGCATGGGAGTAACGTCTGCTGTGCTTTATCATGTAAGTTGCCCTCGAAAATTTACCAGTCTACCTCAATGCCCATGCTTCGCGCCGTGCCGGCAATAATTTTTACGGCCTGATCCTCCTCCGAGGAATTGAGGTCGTTTTGTTTAATCTTGACGATCTCGGCCAACTGGGCCCGGGAAACCCGGCCCACCTTCTCCCGGTTTGGCTCACCCGATCCCTTGGCCAGACCGGCCGCTTTTTTCAGCAATACGGCAGCCGGGGGCGATTTCAGAATGAAACTGAAAGAACGGTCGGCGTAGACCGTGATGACCACCGGGAGAATCATTCCAGCCTGATCTTTGGTCTTGGCGTTGAATTCCTTGCAAAAGGCCACGATATTGACCCCGGCCGCGCCCAGAGCCGGTCCGACCGGCGGTGCGGGATTAGCCGCTCCAGCCGGCAATTGCAGACGAATAGTTCCTGTAATTTTCTTGGCCATAGCAGTTTAGTCCGTACTTCTCTCCACCTGCCAGTATTCCAGTTCGACCGGGGTGAAGCGTCCAAAAATCGATACCGAAACTTTGAGGGTCCCCTTCTCGGGATCGATCTCCTCAATCCTTCCATTAAGGTTGAGAAAGGGTCCGTCCGTGATCTTGACGTCCTCTCCCAATTCATAGCTCACCTTGGGGACCTCCTTGCCTTCCGCTTCCTTGACCTGCGCAATAATGCGTTCAATTTCCTCCTCTTTCAACGGCGTGGGATTTGCCCCCCCCACAAAACCTATCACTCCGGTTGCCCCTTTGATAAAGTAGTAAGGTTTATTCAACAACTGGCCCTCCTCGTCGTACAATTTCATATGAACGAAGACGTAACCGGGATACAGTTTACGGGATTTGGTGGTTTTCCGGCCTTGTTTCACCTCGGAAACCGTCTCCGTGGGCAACAGGACGTCGAAGAGAATATCCTCCATTTCCTCCTGCTTCTTATACCGGTCAAGGTAAGTTTTGGCCTGGTTTTCCTTATTGGAAAGCGTCTGGAGCACATACCATTGGGTATTAGACTGGGAAGTTCCTGCCATCATCAATTCAATCTAGCCACGCACCCAATCGGTAAAGAGGTTTACCACCTGGAAGAGGGAAAAGTCCGCGATTCCAATAAAAGCCCCCAACAGCAATACCGCGATCAACACCACAATGGTAGAATCGCGCAGTTCCTTTAGGGTCGGCCAGGAAGCTTTTTTCAGCTCAATCACCGTTTCCTTCCAGAAAATTCGGATGCTGCGAAAGGGATTTTTCATTAAATGTTGGCAGGACAGGAGGGACTCGAACCCCCAACCGACGGTTTTGGAGACCGCTACTCTACCTATTGAGCTACTGTCCTATGGCAAAAATTTAGACAGGTATGCCAGGGTCCATTTGAGCAAACTCCCGGCCCGGTTGAAAGGTTTCAATAATTACTCCACAATTTCAGTTATTCGACCTGCACCAATGGTGCGACCACCTTCACGGATGGCGAATCGTTGACCTCTCTCCATGGCAATCGGGGTGATCAATTCGATGCCCAAACCAAGGTTGTCCCCGGGCATGACCATTTCTACGCCATCGGGAAGCTTTACATTTCCCGTTACATCGGTGGTCCGGAAATAGAACTGGGGACGATAACCATCGAAAAAGGGAGTGTGGCGCCCGCCTTCATCCTTGCTCAGGACGTAAATCTCCGCCCTGCCCTTCTTGTGCGGATTGATGGTCTTGGGGGCGGCCAAAACCTGTCCACGTTGTACGGAGGTCTTTCCGATACCCCGAAGAAGTACCCCCACGTTGTCGCCGGCTTGTCCCCGGTCGAGCAGCTTGCGGAACATCTCCACGCCGGTGACCACCGTTGATTGCGTGTCCTTTATGCCCACAATCTCAATCGTATCGCCGACTTTGACCACACCGCGTTCAATTCTTCCCGTCACCACGGTTCCGCGACCGGTGATGGAAAATACGTCTTCGATCGACATCAAAAAAGGCTGATCGATTTCGCGAACCGGTTCGGGAATATCGTTGTCCACAGCTTCCAAAAGCTGGGCGATGGCTTCGAGACCTTCGGGCGCGCCCTCCATAGCCTGTGTGGCCGAGCCCTTGACAATGGATATGTTGTCGCCGTCGAACTCGTACTTGGATAGTAACTCCCGCACCTCCATGTCCACCAGTTCAACCAGTTCCTCGTCATCGATGAGATCGGTCTTGTTCAAGAAAACCACAATGTTCGGCACCCCCACCTGACGGGCCAGCAAAATGTGCTCGCGGGTCTGGGGCATGGGGCCATCGGCCGCACTCACCACCAGAATTGCCCCGTCCATTTGAGCGGCTCCGGTAATCATATTCTTAATGAAATCGGCGTGGCCGGGACAATCGACATGGGCGTAATGCCGATTCTCCGATTCGTATTCCACGTGGGCCACGGCGATGGTGACGATTTTTGAATCGTCCCGCACGGTTCCCCCTTTGGCGATTTCCGCGTAGGACTTGAATTCCGCCAGCCCTTTCTCGGACTGAACTTTCAGTATAGCCGTGGTCAATGTGGTTTTACCGTGGTCGACGTGACCGATGGTCCCGACATTGACGTGTGGTTTGGTTCTTTGGAAGGTTCCCTTAGCCATAGGATATTAATTTAATAGATAAAGAGTTGGTAATTAATTGGATCTGAATTAAATCCTCACTGTAAATGGAGCCCTCGAGCGGACTTGAACCGCCGACCTCGTCCTTACCAAGGACGCGCTCTACCGACTGAGCTACAAGGGCACACAATCTACGAGAGAATGGTGTGGAGAAAATAAAGGCGAGAAAATGGCAAAAAGCAAAAAGGGTCGTCAACCTTTATTTTTGCTTTTTTCAGACGGGAATCAAGGCCCAATTTTCACATGGAAATACCCTGTTAAACCTTGGAGAAGCGGGCGCACCTCTTCCAGAAGAAATTTCTGCAAATAGGCATCGGTTTTTTCGTCCCCGCTCGGATTGACCAGGAATGGCTCTCCACCCAAGCCGAATGGGGTGTGAAGAATGGCAAAAACAACCGGGCCCACCACCAGGGAAAAGGAAGGAGTGGTTTCAAGGGAAAGGAACGACTCGACCACCACGTTTCCCCTTGCATCTGTGGCTTGGACAAAGAGTCCGTTTTGTTCCACTGAAGGCCGAACTTGATTCCCCACCCCAAATTCCGAAAAGAAATCTCCCGAAAGATTCTGCAACAGTTCCTCGGGATATTCCACCCGGGCCGTCGACTGGGCCGCCGCCAGCAAAATGGAATCGTCCAGGCGAATATCGGGGTCGAATGGTTTGGCGAGATCCATCTCCGGTTCCCAAACGCTGGCATCGGTTTTGACGGGGCCGGAATAATTGCGAGTGGTGGGAAGAAAAATGGGTTCCGAATCGAAGAGGAAGGCCCGCCCCAAAAGCAGGTCGCCGTGCAGTTGGCGACCTCCGGGTTGATGGAAGACAAAGGCGCCTTGATCGGGTTCGGATCGGTCGTGCTTCGGATCGATGCGAAACAGGGACCAGATGCCAAAGTGCGCTATAATTCCCACGGCGAAAAAAAGCGCCAGCCTTCCCTTGTAACGGGTAGATTTCCCGGTTTTTCCCATCTCAGTGAAACGTGGGCAATTCGGTGGCTTTATTTTCCCCGGCCACCAGCACGTGGGTAAATCCGGCTTGCTTGGCTTGTCCAAAAATATCGAAAACGGTTTGGGCCCGAATCGAGGGATCGAGCCGTACCAGCAAAGCTGCCTTTTCTTTCCCCTTCAAAAAAGCGCTCGCCTTTCCCTTGAATTGGGAAAGCTTCAGGTTTTGGCCCTCAAACAAAAGCATATCGTCCCGCCTAACCGTCAGAACGGCCGTGACCTCCATTCCGCTGACCAATTCTTCGGTCAACCCCAAATCCACCTCCACCCCCTGGGGAAAAACGAAAGCCGAGCTGAATATTCCAAAAAACAAAACGATAATCAGGATATCCAGGATAGGTACGACCTCTAATTTGGAGTCGACCCTGGACTGGATAAACTTTCCCAAATTGAGCGGTTGGCTAAACATCGCGATTTTCTTGGGAAGCCGGCTCCAACTTGAACCCTTGGCCGCGCAGATCGCGCACGATAAATTTGAGCATTTCGTTACCGGCCCACTCCATGTCCAGAACCAATGCCCGCACCCGGCCGTGCAAAAAATGGTATCCGAGAAATGCCAGAACGGCTACGGCCAATCCCCAGGCCGTTGTCAGAAGGGCTTGCCACATGCCCTGAGAAAGCAAAGTGGCATCCGAGTAGTTTCCGGCCGCTTGCATTTCATAAAATGTCTGGGCAAGGCCGATAACCGTTCCCAGCAATCCCACCAAAGGAGCTGCCTTGGCCAAAGCGGGCAGCGCTCCCAATCGTTTTTCCAGGGAGGGAATCTCCACCAAAGCCGCCTCCTGGATTTCATAGCGAATCTTTCCCTCGTCTTCTTGGAAGTGAAGCAGGCTGGCCTTGACCAGATTGGGCAGAGGCCCCGGTGTCTCCTCGCAGAGGGTGAGGGCTTCCACCAATCGCTGCTTGCGCACCGCATTTTTGATACCGGCAATAAATTCCGAAGATCGAATCTGCCCGCGATGAAGATACAGGGCCCGCTCCACGAAAACGAGAAATGCGACCAGGCTCATGAGAAATAACACCCACATGATCGGTCCGCCATTCTCCAATAAACTGAGGTTAAATCCATTCATCCCTATCCTTGTTTCTGACCCATTCGGGCAAGTTTGCCTTGGGCCAGGTTTTGAAAAGGCAATCCGCGCTCTTCGATGAGGGCGTAAACCCGGCGGGCCGACTCCAGGTCTCCCTGGCCCTCCAAGGCCTCGCCCAGGGAAATGACGATTCGGGACATCCAGTAGCGACCGGTGGGACCCAATTCCCTGGCATGGTCCTCTTCGATGAGAAACTGATCGATGGTCAACCAGTAGATTTGGATCACCCGTTCGGGATTGTTACGGCGTTGATAGGCGAAGGCCCATTTCCAGGCCGCTTCCACCCGCAGATCGATGGGCAGGTCTGGCAATTCGGCCAATCGCTCAAATTTCCCGATGGCTTGGTCGATTCTCACCTGCGATGTGTCGGTCTGGGCTAAAATGCACTCGGCTTGAGCCATAAGCACGACCGCGCTGTCCTTGTGCCCCGGGAAGGCGATAAGCAATTGTTCGAAGACCTGTTCCGCCCCGCCAAAATCATTAAAACTTCTCAATAGGTTGCCCTGATTCAACCTCCCGTAAAATACCAGGGGATGCTCGGGATAGTGGGCGGCCATCCGCTCGAACACCAGGCTTGCTTCCCTCATGGTGGAATCGGTCCCCCGGGTAAGGGCATGGAGGGCGGCCTCATACAAGGCCACCGGGGCAAGTTCGCTCTCGGGATAGGTGTCGGCCAGTTGAATCAACCTTTGCTGGGCATCGACCATTAGGTTCTTAGAAGCAAAATACCGGGCTTCGGCAAAGATGCTCTGCACCGCCGCTCGCGTATTGGGGAAATCGCGGCGCACCGCCTCGAGCAATTCCATTCCTTCCTCCTCGCGGCCGGAAAAAACCAATGCCTGACTCTCCATGACCTGGGTGAGACTGGTGATCTCGATGCCTAAATCCTTATCCAGTTGCCCTTTGGCTTCGCTCAGGGCCCGGTAAACTTCCCCTGCCACCGCGGGTGTCCTATCGTAACGCCCCGTTTTCAGGGTCAGTTGACACCGTAGCCACAATAAACGAACCCAAAGGGAAACAGGCAGCACTTCCTTCGACTCCCGGGTGAGCCATTCACTGAGCAGACGATAAGCCTCGCTTTCCTCCCCCACCCGCTGCATAGCCGACAGGAGATTCCAAAGCGCCCGCCATTTCTGCACGGGGTCCACGCTGTCGTCCTCCTTGAAGGCGCCGATGTGCTCTATGGCTTTTTTGTAATTCCCGGCTTTGATTTCCGACAAAATCCACTGAAAGAGAACGACTCCCCGATCGCTCTGGTCCTGCTCTATGGCCACTCCGTAGGAATCCGCCGCATTGCGATAGTCCTCGGCCAGAAAAAAGCAATCTGCCACCAACAACTGAATGCGATTGCGCTCGCCATCGGTCCCGACCAACTCTCCCAACTGTATGAGGAATCCGGCCGCAGTTCGAAAGCGTTGCCGTTGAAAAGCAATCAATACGAGCAAACGGAGTGTAGATTGCCTCAGCTCGGGGCCGGGATTTTCCGCCAGCAGGGTTTGGCACTCATTTTCCGATGCCTCGTAATCCATGATCCGGTAGAGAAGCTGGGCCCGGCTGTAGAGCACCTGGTCTTTAAGGACCCCGGGCAAACCGGCCAGGGGGAGTTCATTGGTGTAGGTCAGGAATGCCTCTATGTCCTCCGAGGCAATGGCCGATGATACCAAGGCATGCAAAGCTTGCAAACGCAGTTCGGTGGTTACACCTGCTGACAGGAGGTGTCGAAATGCGTCCCGACCGCCCTCCGAGGCCCGCCCCGACAAAATCCCCTGCAGGAACAACATTTCATCCCGCAAATCGTAGTCCGCTTCCAAAATCAGGGGCACCGTCTCCCGAATAAACTCCACCGCCTCCTCTGGACGACCCGCCGTATTGAGGGCCACGGCATATTGCTTGGCAAACTGATAACCCGCCCGGTTACCTTCCAGGATTTGCGAATCCATCTCCTCTCGCAAAAGCTTCAGTTGATCCGGATTGAGGCGACGCGATTCCAGCAACAATGTCCTGTTGATGATGAGGGCAATCTGGGCCCTCTGCTCAATGGAAACAGCGGCTTGGCGGGCACGCTGCAGGAGAGCCTCTCCTTCTTCCCCTTTCCGGTTCTTTCGTTGCAGTAATCCACGGATCAGGAGGTGCCAAGCCCTTTCCTCCCTCAACAATGCCTGCCCATCCACAAACTCCAAGGCTTCCACCGCCACCTTCTCATCACCCAGAAAGTACCCCGCCAAGGCACGACGGAGGTGATACCTCGAGGCCCGCTTCCCATGATACTCCCCCAATGCCGCTTTGGCTTCCTCCAATCGGCCCAGGGAAATAAAGGCCGTGATGCGGTTCAGCTCCATTTCATGGGTTTCCCCGTCAGCGACATCAGCTCCTTCCAGAAGGCGATCGTAGAACCCGATGGCGATATTGCCCAACCCCGTCCTCAGGGCGGAGTCTGCCGCCGCCCTCTCCCAGGTCCGCCGCCGATCTCCCTCCAAGGCTGCCGCTTCCCCCTCGCCGATCAGGGGAACGTTTGCATCGACTGCGCCGGCTTGTTGCCCGAATAAAGCCGGGCTGCAGGCCCATGCGGCCATTACCGAAGCAACGGAAAGCAAACCTCCCGTCAGCGATTTGCCAAAAATTTTCAAAACGGTGTTTTTACCAGATAATTACAGTTGCAAAACATTACTTGGACCCCAATTCATCCGTTTGGGCTCCAAAAAAGTATCAGATATGCCGCGAGTCTCTCTCGTCCTTGTAGGCATAACCCGTTTTCTGGCGCTGGTGATTGACCACATTCTTTTTGATATAAGCTCGATGAATGTCTTCGGCGTTCATACCCAAAACCTGCCCCAACGAAACCAGGAAATGAAACAAATCCACCACCTCGACCCTGGCGTTCTGCCGGTCGAATTCCTGATATTTGGCCCACCATTTCCAAGGCACGGAATCGGTCAACTCGGCCAATTCCTGCTGCATGGCCCGCGTGTAATTGAGCACCCACTCGACCTGTTCTTTTTCCGACATGGCCTCGGTATCAACTCCGATCCGCTTGTTCAGCCCGTCCTGCAATTGAAAAATTTCCTCGAGTTTGTCCATAGGGGAAAGGTTCGGAAAACCTCCCCCTTTGGGCAAGGCAATTAGGAATTTTGGAGGTTGCCTCAATTCTTCCCCTTACAGGCATCTCTCCGCCCGTGGTTTGGCTTGACCCCTTCCTCCGCACGGCGAAGAATAAAGAACCAAACCAATATCGCATGCAAAACGGATACGGAAGAGATAAAGGGATAGGCGTCGAAATGATCCAATCACCCCATTTTCAAGATTCCCTCCCTCTCCATATATCCCCGCCTCCCGAAGGTGCCTCCCCGCTTCCTTTTGCACCAATACAACTTCCAATAACATTTTTACCATGCCCGAATTTGAAGAACTTAAACCCGTCGACTCCAAAACCGACTACGAGTTAAAACCAGGAAACAAACCAAGAAAAAGCGGCCCGGGAGATTCCGCAAAAAAAAGCCAGACCGGACCGGATCGGCCGACCGCTCCCAAACGGGCCCGTCGTGGCCGTTACCGCACGGCCTACCGGAAACCCCGATCCGGACCGGTTAAACGCCCTTCCCAACCGATCGCACCGGAATCGGCCTCCGGGTCCGAGGATCGTCAAAAACCGGTTCGCCCCAAACCGCCTCCGCGCAAAAAGCGCGACCCTCAGGCCAAAGCGGGCCAGGGTAAGCGGCCACCCCGTCCGGGCCAACAACGCCATCGAAACCGCGGCCGCTCCGGAGGCCCCCGCAATAGGGGCGACGGTAGAAGGCCGGATCGTCGCGGCGGCCATCGTGGCTCCGCCCGTACCAAACCCGCACGCCAGGGTAAACCCCCGGCTCAAAAAGGCTTGTTCGGCTCCATCTTGTCCCGATTGAAAATCCTTTTCGGCATCAAAGAGCCCGAGCCGGAACAGCCAAAGCGGACCCACCGCCGTAAACCGAGACGAGGGAAGAATTACCGTCCCAACAAGGCAAAAGGAAGTCGGCCGAACCGGCCCTCCTCCCAAGGGGGTGGTTCGAAAAGGCCTGCGGACCGGGATACCCATTCCAAACGCAGAAGACCTCGCCGCCGCAGGCGTCGACGAGGGGGGCCTCACCCACAAAAAAACTTGACGGGAAGGAAGGGGCCAACCAACCCTTCTCCCGCTTCCCGAAAAAAACCTTCCTCATCCTAATGTCCCTACCCCACTGTTGCTACCATGGATGTAATGCGTATTGAAGGAGGGAATAACCTCCGTGGTTCCATTTCCATCAGCGGCTCGAAAAATGCCGCGCTGCCCGCCCTTGCCGCCACCCTGCTGACGGAGGAACTTTGCACATTGGAAAATGTGCCCAATCTGAGCGATATACGGTTCATGGGAAAGATCCTGCACCACCTGGGGGCGGAGGTGGAGCAAACCGAGGCGACTACCTGGAAGATAAAAGCGGCCAACGTCTCGCCGCGAGCTCCCTACGAACTGGTTCGAAAAATGCGCGCCTCCGTCTGTTTGATGGGGCCGCTGGCCGGTCGCCTTAAACGATCCGAAGTCTCCCTCCCGGGTGGATGTGTCATTGGACCGCGGCCCATCGATATGCACCTGAAGGGGTTTGCCGGCCTTGGAATGGGGATCAGCATTGAGAACGGTTACGTTCAATTGGAGGCATCGCGGGCTCGCGGAGACCACATATTTTTGGGGGGACGCCACGGCAGTACCGTGACCGGTACCGCAAATGTACTCATGGCCGCCGTTCTGACCCCGGGCAAAACCCTTATCGAGTGCGCCGCCTGCGAGCCTGAAATCGTGGGCCTTTGTAATATGCTCAAATCCATGGGGGCCGACATCGAGGGAACCGGCAGCCCGATTTTAGTCGTTCGTGGGGTGGATAAACTGCACGGATGCACCTTTCAAATACCACCCGACCGCATCGAGGCGGGCACTTACCTCATGGCCGGCGCCATGGCCGCGGAAAAACTGACTTTGGAAAACATGCGCGTGGCCGACCAGGCTGCCTTGATCGATAAACTGCGTGAAGCGGAGGTATCCCTTGAAATCGAATCTCCCACTTCCATAACGGTGCGGAAAAGCAGTCTCCCCCTGCGGCCGGTGGATGTGGTGACCCATCCTCATCCGGGATTTCCCACCGACCTTCAGGCCCAAATGAGCAGCCTGATGTCGATTACGCCCGGGCTCAGTATCGTAACCGAAAAAGTTTTTCCCAACCGTTTCATGCATGTGCCGGAACTGCAACGCATGGGGGCGGACATCGCCATCGAAGGCCCCAATGCCATAATCAAAGGAAAAACCGGCCTTTCCGGCGCTCCGGTCATGGCCTCCGATCTTCGCGCCAGCGCCGCCCTCATATTGGCCGGGCTGGTGGCGGAAGGAGTTACCTGGGTTTTGCGCATTTACCATCTGGACCGCGGCTATGACAACATCGAGGAAAAACTCAAAGCCGTCGGCGCCATCATGCACCGTTTGCCCGAAAGGGATATGCCCAAGGAACTAAACCCCCAAGCCGCCTGAAGGCCGTGGAAAATTCCACCTCGGAAATTCCCCACAAGGGGATGAGTTTCATAAGAACCTCCCTGCAAGAGAAAGATAATTCCAGCGACAATAAGCTCCGTCCCCTCGATTTCAGCGATTTCACCGGCCAGGAAAAAACATTGGAACGCCTTCAGATCATGGTGGGGGCGGCCCGAGCCCGCGGAGACGCTCTGAGTCACATTCTCTTCAGCGGACCTCCGGGGCTGGGCAAGACCACCCTGGCCCTGATCCTGGGTAATGAGATGGAGCGGGGGGTGCGCATAACCTCGGGTCCCATTATCGAGAAACCGGGCGATCTGGCCGGACTGCTAACCAACCTCGAGTACGGCGATATCCTCTTTATCGACGAAATCCACCGCATATCCAAGACGGTGGAAGAATATCTCTATTCCGCCATGGAGGATTATCGGATCGATATCATGATCGACCAGGGTCCAAATGCCCGCAGTATCCGGCTCAACATACCCCGTTTCACCCTGGTGGGCGCCACCACCCGGATGGGCATGCTGACCGCTCCACTGCGCTCCCGGTTCACCCTGCAAACCAGGCTCGATTACTATGACCACGGCGATCTCACCAAAATAGTCCGGCGATCCTGCCGTTTATTGGAAATCGACACCCACCCGAAAGGGGCGGAAGAAATTGCCGGTCGCGCCCGTGGGACTCCCCGCATCGCCAACAATCTCGTTTTGTTTGCCCGCGATTATGCCCAGCAGCGAGGAGATGGAGTTATTACGCTGGAAATGGCCAAAGCCGCCCTGGAACTTCTCGATATCGACGACAACGGCCTGGACGAAATGGATAAACGCCTGCTTAAAACCATCGCCGAAAACTATCGAGGCGGCCCCGTCGGCTTGAATTCCCTGGCCGTCGCCCTGGGCGAGGAAGAAGGCACCCTGGCCGAAGTCCACGAACCCTTCCTCATCCAAAAGGGTCTGCTCCAGCGCACCCCACAAGGCCGCTCCCTCACCCCAAGGGGTTTTCAGGCCGTTGGATTGGCCCGTCTCGCCCTAAAGGATGACATCGATTCCCAGCAACGGCTCAGCATCTAGCCCGAATCGTTGGAGGCACATGAAAAAATTACCGACTCTATCTGACCGAATACCCTTGAAGGCGGCTTCGGCTTCTCGCTGAATGAATCTCCATGGCGATGCGCTTCACCATCTTGGGAAGCAGCAGCTCTGGCAACTGCAGCCTCCTAGCTACCCAACATTGCAAGATCCTCATCGACGCCGGATTCTCTGGCAGGCAACTGTGCCGCCTCCTCAAAACGGTGGGTGAATCGATCGAACAGGTCGATGCCGTTTTCCTGACTCACGAACACAGCGACCACACCGCCGGCATTCGCGGGTTGTGCCGGTTTCGACACCTGAAGGTTTACGCCAATCGCTCAACCGCAAGGGCAGTGCAATCGAAGTTGAAGCGTCGGCCCAATTGGAAACTTTTCGAGACCGGATCGACCTTCGCCTTTCGCGATTTGGAAATTACCAGTTTCGCAATCCCCCACGATGCCTATGACCCGGTTGGTTTTATCTTCAAAAGTGGAAGGGATGCCTCATTGCATGGAAAACGCAGCCTGGCTTGGGTGACCGATTTGGGTTACGTATCCGAACTGATCAAGCAGCGGATACGCAAAGTGGACGTGCTGGTACTGGAGGCCAACCACGATACCCAGATGCTGGCCCGCGATCCCAGGCGACCCTGGCCGGTGAAACAGCGTATCAGCGGGCGCCACGGTCACCTCTCCAACGAGGCCGCCCTGGAACTCCTCGACACCCTGGAAGACCCAGGGTGGGAGCATGTATTCCTGGCCCACTTGAGCAAAGACTGTAATTCCGTGGAAAAAGTCTCCCAAAATGTGTCGAATGGCACAAACCGGGAACGATCCTACCGAATTTCCGTGGCGCCTCCCGGAGAAACCTTGCCACCTTATGAGTTTTAGCCCCGATCGGCCATATACTCCCGGGCCACTTTCCAACCGGCAAGGTCGTCCACGTCCGATTCCTCCGCCAGAAGCGAACTCCTCAACCCGAGCTCAACGCATTTTTCCAGGGTCGAGGACAATACCTCTCCGCTTCCCCAGGGAATGCCCCGAAAGAGCCCGGGCCGGTTTTGCTTGAGACCGATCAGATAATAACCCCCATCGGTGGCCGGGCCGAGAACGACGTCGCAATCCTCCAGTTCCCCAAAGGCATCCTCCACCCTGGCCCGGTCCACGTAGGGACAATCCCCTCCGAGAAAAATTAATTTTTTCACACCCCGGGAAAATTCCGTTTCCATGGCGTGGATAAGTCGTTCACCCAAATTCGCGCCCACTTGGGGGAAATAGGAGTAGGCATCCCCCAGCCAGTTTTCCATCTCAACCGGTTTATCGGGGGTATGGTGAATGTGAATGGGCCAAGGGCGGCCAAGCCGTCGCAAAAGAAATTCCACCAATTGGCAATAACTCATCAGGGCCGCTTCGGCGCCCAGGGATATTGCCAACCTGGATTTTACCGCTCCTGCCACGGGAGTTCTCAGCATGATCGCTACAACCTTCACCAATCCTTTGAACAAGGGCGCCTTCTCACAATTTTCGGTAGAGGTAGCCGGCCAGGAATCCCATGAACACATTCGGAATCCATGCTGCGTAGACGGCTGGAAGGTAACCTTGTTCACCCATTAATACGGCCAACCTGGCGATGAGATAATAGGAAAAAAACAAACCGGCAGATTTGCAAACCCCTACCATGGCGTTCACCCGGACCCCGGACACGGAATAGGGTACGGCTATGCCCACGATGATGAAACAAATGGCGGTGCCGGCCAGAATGGAATGGTAGCGCACCCGGTAACTCGTCACTTTTCCAGTATCGTGGATGGCGAAATAATTCATGATGGACCGTAATTCGGAAAGAGAAAGATCCTTGGGCCGCTTATCCAGGGCCATCATCAAGCGGGGTGACTCGCGGTAGTCGGTTTTATGCAATTGCTCGAATGGTTTGGACTGAATGAGATCTCCCGTTTCCACGTCGAATTTCAATTCCCTGCCCCGATAAAACTTCCAGTACCGTTCATCCGTGTCGAAATAGGACTCGCTGGCCTGAATTTTGGAAATTTCGCGGTTCTCCCCGTCCAGGGTGGAAACGGTTGCCCCGTAGCCGCGGAAAGAAATTTTACTGAACCGGTTCATGAACCAGACCCTCCGCTCAGTCGGGTTTTCGAAGGCCACGTTGTTGAGCAAACCCACTTCCTGCAGATCCTCACTATTCAGGAGGTACTGCAACTCCAGGTCATCCCAGATCAGTCGGGCCTCCTCCACGGCCCAAGGAACCACTTTGGCATTCAGATAGAGAAGGCCTATGGAAAGCGACAACCCGGCCAACCAGAGGGATCGGGTTATTTGCCAGAAACTCATGCCGCAGGACCGCATGGCCACGACCTCATTATTGCCATGAAGCCGGCTTAGACTGAAGAGCAGCGATACCAGAAAGGCGATGGGCAACACCAGCGGCAGGAGGGTGGGAATTATTAAGAGGTAATAGAAAAGGATCTGCCCCACCGGAGCCTTGAAATCCAGCAAGTCGCCCAGGTTGTCATACATGTCGTAAATCACCAACAAACCCATGGTGGCGCCAATGGACAGGGTAAAGGCCCGCAACCATTCCCATAAGATGTAGCGGTCTATGCGATTCACTGATTATCATTTCAACCGAGCCACGGACAACTCAGCAAGGGATTTGTGCTTTTAATGTGACACTGAACCAAGTAGGGTGCCCTCTCATCTCAATTCCCATCTTCTACCCAAATGCCCAATAAAGAGTCTTGGAACAGCCGCATAGGCGTCATCCTGGCAGTTTCCGGAAGCGCGGTGGGGCTGGGTAATTTCCTGAGATTTCCAGGTCAGGTGGCCCAATACGGGGGCGGAGCTTTCATGCTGGCCTACTTTATTTCCTTCCTCCTCATCGGCCTGCCCATTTGTTGGGCGGAATGGACCATGGGCCGTATGGGCGGACAACGGGGTTTTCACTCCAGCCCCGGGATTTTCAATCTGATCATTCGGCGCCCCTGGGGGAAATACCTGGGCATTTTGGGGGTGGCCGTCCCGTTGATCATCTACATGTACTACGTCTACATCGAATCCTGGTGCCTGGGATATTCGCTCGGGTTCGTGCGGGGAGTGATGGATTTCGACACAGTGGCCGAATCGGGGGCTTTCTGGAGTAATTTTATCGGCGCCGGGGAGGACGGATCGGCTGTCGGGTTCGGAATCGATCGTGTCGGCATGTTCCTGGCCATCTGCTTTGCCCTGAACTTTTTTCTGATCTACCGGGGTATCGCCAAGGGCATTGAACTGTTTTGCCTATATGCCATGCCGGCCCTCGTGGTCCTGGCCGTGATCATCCTCTTGCGGGTCCTCACTCTTGGAACCCCCGATGCCACCAAGCCCGACCAGAACATTGTCAACGGTCTCGGCTACCTGTGGAATCCGACCAAGGTGATCCTGCAGGAACGGACCGTGAATGAGAACGGGCCGGAGACCTGGTCCGACCTGACGGAACTGGTCGGAGCCGAGGTGGTGAAAGCAGGGGCGGCTGAAGCAGCGGCCAGCCCCGACCTGCGCATCGTGGAAAAGAAGATTTTCCAGCAACTGAAAAACCCCCAACTCTGGTTGGCCGCGGCCGGACAAATTTTCTTCTCCCTGTCGGTCGGATTCGGGGTCATCATTACTTACGCCAGTTACCTGAGAAAGAGGGATGATATCGTGCTCAGCGGTCTGAGCGCCACCAGCGCCAACGAATTTTGCGAAGTCTCCTTGGGCGGGTTGATTTCCATTCCGGCCGCTTACGCCTTTCTGGGGGTAGCCGGCGTGGCAGGCATGGGCACGTTTGGATTGGGCTTCAACGTCCTGCCCATGGTTTTTTCCAGCATGCCCTTCGGCAACCTCTTCGGCTTCCTCTTTTTCTTTCTGCTCTTCCTGGCGGCGGTTACCAGTTCCCTCTCCATGCTCCAGCCGGTCATCGCATTTTTGGAAGAGGCACTGAGAATAAACCGCAAACAATCCGTTGCCATACTGGGACTTTTTACCGCGTTAGGGAGCGGTTTCGTCGTTTATTTCAGCAAGGATGTAAAGGCCCTGGACACCTTGGACTTCTGGATGGGAACTTTCATGATATTCGTCCTGGCCACCACTCAAATTATCCTTTTCGGCTGGGTGGTCGGTATGGAAAAAGGTTGGAAAGAGGTTCACCGTGGCGCCTCCATCCGGGTTCCACGCCTGTTCCAATTCATCATGAAATTCATCACCCCATCGTTTCTACTGGTCATATTCTTCTTCTTTATCGGATACAATGTCCTGGGGGTCGGTCAAAGCGGAGTTTCCAATTACGTGAAGGACTTGATCGGTGGAGAGGGCAGCCCATCCAGCCTGGTGGCCAGGCTCAGTGTCGGGCTCATCCTCCTCACCTTGATATTTATCGGCTTGGTCACCGGCACGGCGGCCAAGCGCTGGACCCGTCAATTGAACCGGGAGGAGGGCACGGAATGACCCTGGGAGGATGGCTCGTGATGGTCCTTTCGGTCGGAACCGTTTCCAGCCTGTTTTTCTGGTGTATCTACCGGATATCGGTGGAGAAATCGACCGGAAATGAACCTGCCCGGAAACCGGATGCGGAAACCTCCGGTCCAGGCCACGAGGCCTGAACTTGGCGCCTGGACCCATCAGACGCCGATAATGGCGAGCAACCCACGCGGATCCGCCAGGGACTCCAACACCGCCGAAGGCCGGTGCTTGCCCAACTCCTTCACGCTATGGTGGCCGGTGGCCACAGCTACCGTGTGCGCTCCGATATGCTTGCCGCACTCGATATCCTTGGGCGTATCCCCGATGACATATACTTGTTCACCCGTGAAATCCTTGCCCAAACGTTTCCGGGCAAGATCCAGGGCATGCAAACCGAGGTCGTTGCGGTGATCGCTGTGGTCGGCATAGGCCCCAAACAAAAAAAAATGTTCCACCCCTATATGGCTCAATTTCAGTTGCGACCCACGCTTTATATTGCCCGTCAACAAGGCCTGGTAAACACCGGTTTCCCGGTCAAAGACCTCCAGTAGTTCCAAAACTCCGGGATTGGCCTTGGTCCGGGTGGATTCCAACAACCCGGGCAGTTCTTCCAGATAACTATGCAAAAGTTTCCAGGCATTTTTTCGGCTCACCTCCCAACCCATTTTTTCCAGCAAGGCGTATGCTATGGCAAAATCGGTGCTGCCCGGCCAATCGATGGAGGATAACGGAATACGTTCTCCGAACTGCAGCCAAAGCGCCCGCTCAAAGGCCTGGGGGCCCGCCCCCTCGGCCGATAACAGGGTTCCGTCGATGTCCCAAAGCAACAGAATCTCGCGCTTCTCTGCCATGGACAGTTCACCCGGCGGACAGTGCCGAAGTCCTCCCATTCGCAGTCGCTTGATCCGGAACCACCTCTACCAGCCTGCCCTCCACCACGTTTCCCGCCAACCGATCCATATAAACCCGGCCTATCCGGTTGCGCAGGTCCTTATCAGACCTGACCACCACCCGAATGTAATTGTCCGTATAACCCGGCCAGAAGTTCCCCTGGGGATCCTCGAACAGGACGGTGGCCACCCGGCCCAGATGGGATCGGTAAAAGCCATACCGCTTCCTTTCGCTCAATCGCCGCAATTTGGCGCTCCGCATCCGCTTTACCGCTGCCTCGTGGCGCCTCTTCATTCGCGCCGCCAAGGTGCCCTGACGTTCGGAAAAGGAAAAAACATGGCAGTAGGAAAAAGGATTTTCCGCAAAGGTCCGTAAGGTTTCTTCAAACTCCCGTTCCCCCTCCGTCGGGTATCCCACCATGATGTCGGTCCCTAGGCACAAGTCGCCGACCAACTCCACCGCTCGGCGCGCAAAGCTTAAATATTCCCCAACGGTATATTTGCGGCGCATCGATCTCAAAACCTTGTCCGAACCGGATTGAAGGGGTAAGTGAAGAAAGGGAAGCAGGGCGTGTTGGGGATCGTTCATCCTTGCCAACAGCTCGATTGGGACCGTGGTCGGCTCAATGGAACTGATCCGGATCCTCTCCAGGCCATCCAAGGCATTCAACGCATCCACCACTGTAATCAGATCCCCCTCCCCGCTGCGGAAAGTTCCTATGTTGACCCCGCTCAGGACCAACTCCCGAACACCCCGTTCCACTTGGCCCCTGGCCTCCTCCAGAAGGTTGGACAAATCGCGCGAACGGGCCGGACCCCGCGCCTTTGGAATGATGCAAAAGGAGCAAATGAAACTGCAACCATCCTGTATCTTGAGATTGGCCCGTCTGGGATAAGGCCTCTCACCGACAAACTCTATACTGAAATCCTCCTTGGTGATGCGGTCCCTGACGATGACGGGATGCTCGTTCTTTCCCAAGGAGACGTATTGCAGAATATTCAATTTCTCGCCATTGCCCACAATCAGATCGACCCCGGGAATCTGGGCGATTTCCTTGTAACCGATTTGGGAATAACACCCTACTACCGCCACAAAGGCCGCGGGATTTTCCCGGATAATCCGGCGAATGACGGTGCGGCATTTGGCATCGGCCAATCGGGTGACCGTACAGGTGTTGACGATGGCCAAATCACACGGCTGGCCCAAGGGGACCAATCGGTAACCGGCCCGCTCCAGTTGGTCCCCCATGAGCAGGGATTCCGATTGATTCAACCGACAACCCAATGTGTGTAGCGAAGCACGCCTTTTCGATGTTATGACCCGTACCATTATTCCATTATTCCATGGCTCCTTTTCTCCAATACAAAATGATTATTAATTGCAACCGCCAGAAAAATGCCCTTCATCCATCGTTGGAATGTCGAATCCGGCCCATAGACGCATATCTCAAATGCACATTGCCAAGGAACTCGGTTATTCCCAGGCCCTCGTTTCGATGGTGCTGAACGGCCGAAAAAAGGGAATTTCCAAGACCGCCAATAAACGGATATGGGATTACGCGATTCGCCACGGTTACTCTCCCCGGGGAATGCGTATGGATTCAATCCGGGGGACATCCCAAGCCAATACCATTGGCTACATACTGCGCTCCCCCCTAAAGTTGGCCAACAAGAGCAATTTTTTCAATCACATCCACCAAGGCCTGCACGACCACCTGGACCAGCATGGGATAAAGACGGTCTTTATCGGTTCGGAGGACGATATAAGGTTGGAACGCCTCTCTGCGGCGCGGACGGAGTTCCATCAGATAAGGGGCATCGCCATCATGGGAGAAGTCCAACCGGCGTTTCTGGAAGGGGTCCTCAAACTGGGTCTGCCCATCGTTTATATTTCGGCCCGAGCCCCCGGAAAATGCCATTCGATTCTATCCAACGAAGGGGAGAGCACCTCCCTGCTCGTGGACCACCTCTGCGGTCTCGGGCATTCCACGTTCGCCTGGTTGGGGGGCAACCGGTATATGGGCAGACACCGCGACCGCTATCGAGGGGTTGTCCAAGCCCTCCGGCAGCATCAACTCACCATCGAAGAAAAATTCGTCTCCAAATCGAAAGGGGCCGACCGCAAGGAAGGATTCGAGGCAGCCAAGCAAATTGCGGAAGCATCCGAGGGGGACCTTCCCACGGCTTGGATTTGCCTGAACGGCTTGATGGCTCGGGGGGCTATCAGCTATTTATTTCAAAACGGATACCGTATTCCCGAGGACGTGAGCATAGCTGCCATAGATATGACGAACGTTTGCAACGAAGAAAATCCCACTATTACCTGCGCCAGCGCATTTCCCGAGGACATGGGTTCAGAAGCGGGGCGCCTTCTGCTTAAATCATTGAATAAATCCATAAAATCCCTCAATGACCTCACCCTTCCTTCCCAGTTCCGGGAACTCGATTCCACCGGACCGGCCAAACTCAAAGTAGCGCCCAGGGAACCTTAGTTCCATGGCCTTGCTGCCAATACCGCGCCAGCAAGGAACTGAACTATATGTGGAAGGATCGAACGGCTTCTCCAACTGGTCCTCGGTCGGAATCATTCGGGAAACCGAAATTTTCGGCCTCTTCGTAACGGCCGCGATCGGATCACCGACCCGGCATCCCCGCTTTCTTCGCTTGTTCGTAGGCGAGAAAGAAAACTAAAGGAGGTGGCCCTAAACGAGGTATTCCTTGAGAAATTCCGGCTCTGGATCAAAGCCCAATCCGACGCCCATGGGCACTTCCACCCTACCCCTCTCGACCAATGCCTTTTCACCATAGGGATAGGCCTCCAGCTTGAAGTAGGGATGCTCTATTAGAGGATCCTGCGGGCAATTGGCGGCCAAGTGCAAAGAGGCCAGGTAACCAGGGCCGTAATAAAAGGAATGCGGCGCGTAAAGGGCGCCGACGCCTTCCGCATAGTCGATTACTTTGAGCGTCTCGCTTATGCCGCCAACTTTTATGACACTGGGCTGCAAGTAGGTGGCGGCCCCAATTTCCCGCAGTTGGCGAAAATCCAGGGCGCTGAGGCAATTTTCTCCCGCTGCTAGTGGAATCCCCGTCCTCCGGGATAGTTCTCTCAGGCCATAATAGTCCTCCGACGGCCATATGGGTTCCTCCAACCAGAACAGGTCGAATTCTTCAAATAGCGGCGCAGCTTCCCTTGCCTCTACAGCATTCCATGGGCGGGTAGCGGCCGGGTCGAGGCGAATGCTCACGCCGCTTCCAACCGCCTCGCGGGCTGCTCGCACCGGTTCAACCGCCTCCTCGTGCAGTTTCAGGTGGCGATATCCCAGGTCGACCGCCTCCTTGCATTTTTCGGCCGTGCGCTCCGCATCGCCGTAGAATATCAGGCTGGCGTAGGCCCCGACACGGGTTTTATCCGTTCCACCGATCATCTGGTGCAAGGGCAAGCCCGCAGCCTTCCCCCGCAGGTCCCATAAAGCAACGTCCAACGCGGATACGGCATAGGTAAACGGACCGCTTCGGGTGTTGCCGTGCGATTTACAAAGCCTTTCCATCCACTCCCTATTCTCCAGTGCGGCCTGCCCCACGCACAGGGGAGCCACGGCATGGTCGAGGATCAACCGTGTAGCTTCGGCCAATTTCATGCTCCAGGCCTGCCCCCACCCGGACAGCCCCTTGTCGGTGTCGACCCGCAGATAGAGCAAATCACAGAAAACGCCCTTCATCTCGGGCTCGTCGTAAGGCACCTTCAGGTGGAAAGACTCGAGGTTTACTATCTTCATCTCAATAAGGAGGGGATGCTCCTGATTCCAAATTCTCTCACTTTTAATGCCCTTCGCATGATTCAATCAAAATTTACCATAGAGAACCCGGAAAACTCCGAGAGGAGAATTTCGGAAATTGAATTTATCTGCTTTTTGTGGCCAAACATCCCTCATCCATATAACCTTTGTGCCTTTTCATTCCTGTTTGTACGGCTCAAGGAGGTCCCAATCAAACTCCACTCCGATTCCCGGTTGGCCCGGAGCAACTGCCCGGCGGTTATTAATCAGTAGCGGCCGGGTGGTGTATTCATCGATGGGAAAACTATGGTACTCCAACCACCCGCCGTTCGGCTGAGCGGAAACCAGGCTCACCTGCAACTCGTGCATGCCGTGGGAACAAACCGGCAGTCCGTATTGACGCGCCATCTCGGCTACCTTCAGCCAACCGGTAATACCCCCGCAATTGGAGGCATCCGGTTGAATAAAAGAAAGTTGGGCTTGTTCGAAGGCATAGCCGAACTCATGGATGGTATGGAGGTTTTCCCCCATGGCCAAAGGGACGCCGGTGGCCTCGGCGATTCGGGCATAGCCCAGGTAATCGTCGGGCAGAGTTGGCTCTTCAAACCAGTAAATATTGTAGGGTTCAAATCGACGGGCACATTCAATCGCCTTTGCCACACTCATGGAATAATTGGCATCCACCATGAATGTGATGTCATCCCCGATGTGCCTTCTCACTGCGCCGATGCGCTCGATGTCCTCCTCCAAATTGTCCCGGCCGATCTTGATCTTCACCGCATTGAACCCAATATCCAGGAAACGCTGGATGTTGTTCAACAACTTGGGTAGCGGAAAATGGAGATCGATGGCCCCACCATAGGCTTTGCAATCGTTTCCATCCCCACCGGCCATTTGCCAAAGCGGTTTACCGGCCCTCCGGCATCGAATATCCCAAAGTGCAATGTCAATGGCCGATATGGCAAAGGACGCAATCCCCCCGCGACCGACGTAATGGATGTGCCATTCACAAAATTCGTTTATTCCTTCGACATCCGAACCATCCCTTCCCAACAGATCCGGAATAAAATCGTTGTCAAGCATGGCTTTGATGGACTGTCCGCCCTTGCCTCCGGTATAGGTATACCCGGTACCTCGACTTCCCTCGTCCATTTCCACAGTGACGGTCACCAATTCGAAATGGGTGTGGGCGCCGTGTTTGGCGTCATGCAAGGGCTCCTTCAACGGAACCCGGAATAATTGGGAGGCGATTTTGCTGATTTTACTCATGCCCTCTAAAATGGAAAATTTTCTCAATAGTAGCGAAGCGAAGGAGGAAACCATTCGCTCTTGACTCTGCCGGGAAAGAAAAAAGGGTTAACTCTCATTGAATTCCGCTGGATCTTTCCGTAGTCCAGGACAATTCCTTTAAAGAAAACGCTGTGAGGATTAAGAAGACATGTGATTTTATTTCGGGGATTTTAGCAACATTTATGCTGCTGCCGAATTTAACCTCCGCGGGTTCCGAAATCCAAAGCGACGCCCGTCGCGGATTCTATTTCGGCACAGATGTAGGAGTGTCACTACCGGGCGATCTCGAGTCCACCCGCACCAACATCGGCATTCCGACCAACTGCGATCAATGGTTGGAAGGGTTCGTTTTCGAGGATGGAACCAACGTGCCCTACCCGCTGGACCAATGCAACCCCACGGCCTTGCCGGGAAGTCCGAATCGATTCGATCTCGGCTCCGGATTTTTTGGAGGAGCCCATCTCGGCTATGCCTTCCGGAACTTTCGCATCGAAACCGAGTACTTCCTCCGAGCGCAAAGCGGGGAACGTTTACCTCTATTGGTAATTGGCGACCCTAAACAGCAGGAGTTTGTCGAACGAAGCGAAAAAATCAGTGACTTTCGCGCAAATAGCTTTTTTGCAAACTTCTACTATGACTTTCACCTTGCGAAAATGCCGAAGGTGACACCCTTTCTGGGGGTTGGGGTCAGCCTGACGGATACGACGATAGATTATTCGGCGGCATCCATAAGGACAAACGATAGGAACGAACTGATAAGACTGGGACGAAACCCCGACGCGGCCGGCACGGCGTCCTTGGCCAACGAGATACTGTCCGACAATTTGATGGGTTATCAGATGCTGGCAGGTCTGGATTACGCTCTCAGCAAAGGGTTTCATGTAGGGATTAAATTGCGCTATGGGGATGCCCTGGAAAATTTCCAAGACGGCGACAACGAGTGGAAGCCGTTGAGGGGCCACGGATCTACGGTCGGACCTCCGGGAGAACCGGGAGGCAATCTGCCCGTCCGTTATGAGATTTCAGCGGAGAATTTGAACTTCTGGGGGATTTCTCTGAGCCTGAAATACTTCTATTAGCGGTCCATCGTTATCCATCGGTTTCATGCCGGGACAATTGGGTCAGTCTGGAATGCCGCTCAGTTAAGCGGGGTTTGGAATATTCAATCATCTCGGAGAAGGAAGGGGTCAAGACGTAAAAAGTTATGCCTTTCAGGGTCGGTTGCCTTGCAAAAGTGTATGAAGTGCAACGGAATACAGTTTTCAAGGCCTGACCCTATTTCTCCAAAAGGCATCACTTTTTTGCGGCTTGATCCCGACTGGCGTCCATAGCAAATTCCTCTACAAACACGCTTAACTAAGCGCCATTCGGGTCAGTCTGCCAATGGAATATAGGGCCGTTCCTTAGCCCAACGGTTATAGGTATCCACGTTTCTTTTCACCGCTGCGTAAGCTTGGGGATTTCGTTGGTTTCTCCCGATCTGGTATTCCATTTCCACGGCGTAAACTTCGGGAGATTCGGGGCCGGGATCATTCGTATGCTTCATCCAGGATTTCAGGCGCTGTCGCATTGACTTTAAAACCCCCTCGAAATCCGGATGGTCGGCCAAATTAACGGTTTCGTAGGGGTCCGACTGGACATCATAGAGTTCTTCTACCGGCCGCTGAGGCGAAAATAGAAGTTTCTCCTGAAGCTCATTCAACTTTCCTTCCGCGTGCAATTCGCGCAACCGAATCAATATGGGTTTTGAATCCTTGTAATTGGTCGGTTGAAGGTGCGGGCGATCCGGGAAAAAGTTGCGGATGTACTTATACTTGTTGGTGCGGACGGCACGCGTCATGTCCACCGTTTCCCCACAGCGGTCTCTGGCCGCAAATACCGCTTCCTTGGGTCTGTAATCCTTGGCCAAAATGTCGTCCCCCTGCATCCAATCGGGAACGGGCAGACCGGCCAGAGCCAGGGAAGTCGAGGCCAGGTCGATGTGTTCCACCGGATCATGCCGAACGAGGCCCCTTTCAATTCCCGGTCCGCGGATAATCAAAGGGGTTCGGATTCCCTCATCGTAAACGAACTGCTTGCCGCGAGCATGGCTGATACCGTTGTCGGCAAACAGAATGATAATCGTGTCATCAAGGAGGCCTTCAGTCTCCAGGTTTTGGAGGATCTCACCCACCAGTTTATCCGTGTAACGGACCGTATCCAGGTACTGGGCCCAGTCGTCCAGTATGATGGGATCTCTGGGGTAATAAGGCGGGAGCTTCACTTTATCGGCATCAACCACCCACCCCAGAAGCCTTTTGGCTCCTCCATTCCCCCAGGATTCCGGATGTCGATGCTTGCCCCCCAATAGTTGAAGCTGGGCAAAGAAGGGTTGATCGACGCCTCTTCCATTATAATAGGGCGCGTCATACATCGACGCCTCCCATTGAAAATTGTAATCCGTTTTGCCCAGGTCTTCCCTCCTTTTGGGATGGTTTCCGTTGGCGGTGTAATAACCCGCTTCCTGAAACAGATGGGGGATGGGAATTACCCTTTCCGGAAGGTGAATTTTCCTTTTCCCCCGACCGCTTTGGTGGTTGTGAGCGCCAATTGTGGTTTGATACATCCCCGTAATCAGGGAGGACCGGGCCGTGGAACACACCGGGGAGGTCAAAAAGGCGTTGGTAAAGCGAATACCTTCCCTGGCAAGTCGATCGATATTGGGGGTTTCAATGACCTCCTCTCCGTAGCAGGAAAATTCGCAGCCCATGTCGTCGATAACCAACCAGAGGATATTGGGACGACTTTCCTCAGTGTCGCTTTGGTTTCGGGCGGAGGAAGCTGGGTCGTTTTGTCCAAATAGCTGGCCCGTGAAGGTAATGGCAAGGGCGATAGCCAAATTTTGAAGAAGCCTTGTTCTGCGCATCATGGATTCTGATTTTTTGAGTATTGAGGGTTTCCATAGTTTAATGCCAAGTCCTCCGCGGCCCATTTCGTTCGGAAGACTTCCACACCATCATAAAATTCGAGAAGCTCAGCCATCTTGTCCTCATCGAGTATCAGGGCAAGGGTAGCCAGGCCGTCCGCCAAGGCGCAACTGGATGCCAGCACGGTGGCGCTGGCAATGTCGGTCTTAACGGGCCACCCCGTTTTTGCATTTAAAATATGGGAGTAGCGTTGACCTCCGAAAAGGAAGGTCCTTTGGGAATGCCCGCTGGTGGCCAGACTGCGATTATACAGTTCGATTACCCTGGCCAATTCCTTTCCATGGCCCTTTGCATCCGGACGATTCACTCCAACCGTCCAAGGAACTCCATCCATGCGGGTTCCTCGGGCGGCAATTTCGCCCCCCAAGTTAACGATAAAATTGTCAACACCCCGTTTCTGCAGCATTGCGGAAATCAAATCGACCGCATAACCCTTGGCCACGGCCGAGCAATTGATTTGGAGATCGGCCTGACGCTTCATTACGGCGCGCCGATCCGGACAAAGTGCCAGCTTATCGAATCCGACACTGTTCAAGGCCTTTTCTATGGCAGCCTGATCGGGCACGATAGACCCGCGTTTGGTCCCAAATCCCCAAAGTTCGACCAATGGGGACAGGGTTGGGTCGAGCAATCCGCCCGATCGTTCGAACAGCTCGAGGCACAGGTTCAAAACCTGAAAGGCGTAATCGGGTACAGGAATGAACTCATCTGCCGGAGCCGCGTTGAATCGATTGACCCAACTGTCCTCGCGCCAATTGGAAAGCTGCTGATCGAACGCGTCCAGTAATTCCTCAATTTCTCCCCTTAAATCTCGCGTGGGAACCTTTTTCTCACTCCGGAATTCTATGGTATAGAAAGTCCCCATGGCATCGCCCTTGAAATATCCCTCCTCGGGCTGTGAGCCGCAGGCCGCGACCAAAAACACCAGAATGGTAACCACGAAAGAACTGCTAAGGCCTTTCGATTCGCACCAATATTTTTTCAATGAGTTCACCTGCTGTGGTAAGGTGGCTTGAGTCGTAGTAGATATTGCCGCTTTGCTGACTGCTGCTGCCGCCATGGCCGACAAGTTCCATCAGATAATATTTCTTGAGTTCGCTCGGATCAACGTAGGCGCTGTAATAGATGGAGGGCTGCCCCACCCCAGGAAAGGTGTAGCCTTCATTCGCCTCCGGTTGGTCCGCATGGTAGAAATCGTTCGAATCGTTGGGAGCATTTACTTCCACGCTCAGGTAGAAGCCTTCCGGATCTTCATCGATATACCGTTCAATGGAAAAACTATGCTCGGGAGTAGCGCCTGAAAACGTGTCGATATCCCCATCGGGCGCTACCCCGGAGGCAAGGGTAAACTGATGCCGCCAAATGGGAAGTACGTCCACTCTTCGCCTCTCATTGCCGGCCCACTCCATGGATTCGGCAAAAGCGCTTTCTTCGGAAACGAAAAATGTCTCTATGAGCGAACCCGTCGAGGATTCGGCCCAAACGGCAATTTGGGGACGGGCTCCCGTGAAGGGAGTAGGGAATTCGGCCACGGGATCGAATGCGGAGCCCCATTCGATTTCCACAAAGACCGAGGCTTCTCCGGAAGACTGACGTTTCATCTGCATACCACCCTCCAAAGTGCGAGTGGCAGCCCCTTCCTCGGGACGAAAAATGATCCTGCTGCTCTTGACTTCGTGTCCAAGGGAGAGCAACTGTGGAACCGGCCACAAATCGAGAAGACTGGCTGCAAGAAAAAAGGCGCAGGCAAGGAGGGGAACCAGGATCAGGCGGTGAGGTCGGGCAGATGCACTATTCCTTCGGCGTCTTAATCTCCGGGAAAAATAGGAAAGTCGTGAGGAAAGGTGAAGGGCAACGAGCAACATCACCAGCCAACCGAATACGATATGTACCTGAGTTGTGGCCAGGCTGAAGGGCTGAAAAAACCGCAACATTCCACTGGTGAAAAGGATCCCAAAAGCGAATAACAAAGCAAAGTTTACGTAATGCTTCATGCTGCAGGGCTAGTGGCGCTTTGCGCCAAGAGGAAAGAGGAAAGAGTTCAGTGGTCAGTGGGCGCCTTCGGCGCTTTATCTGCGAAATCTGCAGGTAACCCAAAGAATATTTTACGTGTTTTTTGTGCCTTTTGTGGTTCCCTCTTCTTCCTCTGCGCCCTTTGTGGTTAAGATTCGTTCAAGATCAGGATGGTTCAGCCAAAGTGGACCCATCGCGATCCACCAGGGCATTCATCTCTCCTTCATAACCGCATAGCCTGCGCAGTTCTACGATGTGCTGCTTGCCTACCTGCCTGGGATCGGCCTTGTACTTGATGCAAAGGGAAGCTGCAAAACCGGTGGCCACACCCATTTGCCCGCAGGTATTCATCACTCTGGGACCACCCAGCCCGATATGCGAACAACTGAAACATCGGCCCGCCATTTGCAGATTGGGAACGTCCTTCGAATAGAGCGAGCGATAGGGAATGTAATAGTAGGTATGCTTTATCTTCTGGAATAAGGCCTCAGACAAAAAGTCTACCGGCAACCCCAGCAATTTTTCCTGGTAATGCACGTCGATCTTGCGCTTTTCCGTGACCACCGCATCGAAAAATTGCACCGAATCCCTGGCATCCACCCCGGTATAGATGTGATCTCCCATCAGCCTGCGTGACTCGCGCTTCCCCACCAGGAATGAAATCCAATCCAACTCCAAATTCGCATTCTCCCGCCTTCTAATGGCATTGGCATAAGAACCGTAGATGGCCCGGAACATGTGATCGCGGATCGTTTCCGCATCGTGGATTTGATGAAGATCGTTGTGGGAATACTCCCATTGCCACTCACCGGCTGTGGCCACGTGGTTTTTCGCTACCGGTTTTGCCCAGGGAACTGCGGGAAATTTTACCCGCCGGTTCCTTGCCCCGGTATACCACATGACGCTTGAACCCATCACACGGTTATCGGGTTTTTCCGGTGACCAGAGTTCGCCGTGCTCTTCCCACTCTTCGCCGAACTCATGTTTGGATTCGCGACCATAACGGAACTGGCAACCCGCCATGTAACCGAGCCAGCCATCTCCGGTGCTATCCAGGAACTGGGTTCCGGTAAATCGTTTGAAAGTCCCGTTGGCCGTTTCCACCGCCTTGACGGCATGAATCCGGCCTTCCTTCATTTCACAGGACATCATGATATGACTGAGAAAAATATCGACGTTGCTCAAAGCCTTCATGTTGGCCATACGCTTTTTGTCCGCTTCCAGCGCCAGCGGATCGGAATTGGGATAATGAGGGGTATCGATCAGATCGAGGATAGCGCTTGCCCGTCCGTGGATACCCTCCGTATGCACGCGAATCTCTCCGCTGGCATTGCCACCCAACACGGGTCGATTGTGAATAAGGGCAACCTTCAGCCCCTGGGAGTCCGCCGCGATGGCCGCGGCACAGCCGGCGATGCCACCGCCGACGATGACCAGATCGTAATGCCCCTGATCGACTGCGGAGGAGGGCAAACCGACTTTTTCACGTCTCCACTTTGGCAGCACATTCTTATCGATGGGTGGAATGTCCTCGGCGTCCTGGGAAAAATAGATGGCGGAACAACGTCCTTCGAATCCCGTGAGATCCTTCAGATCTACCGTAGTTGAAAGTTGGCCTTCCGGTATATCCACCGAACCACCGGGCTGCCAGCCCCATTCGGCCTGCGTTCCAAAGGTTTCCGGCAATGGCTTGTCACCCACCAATACCTGGAACTGTCCCGGTGAATCCCAATCCCCGGGACACCAATCCTTGGTCAGCGCCCAGACATGATAGGTTCCGGCTGAGGGAAACTGAATCCTCCCGCTGGCGTTTTCCACCGGCTTCCCCAGACCGTGGGCCAGCAGGTAGCTGAAGCCAAGGTGTAGCTCAAACTGGTTGTCGAGCATCCAACCGCCCAGGTTTTTGAAGTGGGCCGTTTCCACCAGTACGGACTTGCCGTCCCCGGATTTGGCCGTCTTTCCAAATAGGGGGTGCGAAGCTAATAGAGCAGCCGAAGCCATACTCATCCTGTGGATAAATTCTCTGCGTGTTTGGCTCATATTTCCATCCTCTGCTGTGGTGAG
Organism: Opitutales bacterium; assembly: GCA_022824405.1. Taxonomy (GTDB): domain Bacteria; phylum Verrucomicrobiota; class Verrucomicrobiia; order Opitutales; family UBA2995; genus JAABVD01. The sequence continues at coordinate 113,367 of JAJDZZ010000026.1, read as the reverse complement.
ATTATCCCGAAAACCGGGAGGCTAAAACAGAATGTCCTTCGCCCCACTTCAAATGAAATTTAGTTGAGTATGCCAATGGTAAAGCAGTTTCCAATTATATTCCGGTCAATCGTTGCCCAAACCCGAATTTTCTCGCAGGAGCGATTGCATTGGCCTTTAGGATATTCCCCATCACGATCACGATTTTGATTACGAAAACTCCTCTCCTTTTTCATCCTTCTTCCTTCTTTCTTCTTCCTTTTTTATCCCCTCTCCCCGCTTTGTGCCTTTGTGCCTGCCTTATCGGCCCTTCGCAAAAAAACAGCCATACTACCGGCGATAGCCAGCAAAACGATGACAAGGGTGACCAGAATACCGGCCTCTTCGCGATTAATCACGGCTAATACCCCCATTACAATGGCCAGCATGGTCAGGCATATGGCCACCATTCTGCCGGGCAGGGTGGAAGATTTAAGCGCGGGCAATTCGGCGAAGGTCTTCTTGGAATCCATGACTCTTTGCCATCCCTTATGTTCGTGCTTCTCGAACAGCTCTAGGAATACCAGGATAATGAAGGGAAAAATGAGGCCCGCAGTGAGGTCTACGATGCGGGAATGAGCCGCAATCCACTCGACCAGGGGTCGGAGCATGGCGACATCCGTAAGAAATCCATCCCTTGAAATCGATAGACCGAATTTGATGGTGTAAGCGGCGACAAATCCGACCAGGACGGTGCTCCACACCGCCTTCAATCCGATTTTGCGGGAAAACAACCCCCAAATGGTGGGCATCAGCATGGGTCCGGCCAACAGGGTGTTGATGTCGATAATGAAATTTGTGTAGCCGTACTTGGGAATGAGCAATGCCCCCGCCATGACAATACAGCCAAGAATCACTGTCACGACCCGACCGACGAACACCAGTTGTTTATCAGAGGCCGCCTCGTTCACTACCCGGTGATACACTTCCGTGGTAAAGGCCCCGGCGAAAACGTTGAGACGGGTCGTAGCCATACTGGCCGTAGCCGAAGCCATGGCAGCCACCATCAGACCCATCATTCCGGCCGGCAGGACCAATTGGCAGGCCAGGATGTAAGCCTGCTCCGTATCCACATTCGGATTCAATACCCGGAACACCAGGGGTGGAAGCATCCAGAAAACCGGGCACACCAGGTACATCACTCCAAACAGGTAGGCCGACTTCTTGGCATCTTTTACCGTCGGCACACAGAGGTAGCGCTGCACGAAGGTCCACTCAGCCCCAATGTTGCAAAAGTTGACCGTCATCCAACCAACAATAAACCACCAGGAAAAGTCTGCCGCCACCGGGGAGGTGAATCCCTCCGGCGCCTGAGCCAGAAACGTACCCCATCCGCCAGCCTCGATCAAAATCAAGGGAACGACAAAAACGACCGAGACCGTGAGGATGATGAATTGCAATACGTCGGTCATCAATACCGCCCAAAGTCCTCCCACAAAGGTAATGAGGATGACGACGACGCATAAGGTCACGGAGGTGAAGGTAACGGAAAGGTGTCCCGTGGCCGGATCAGCCAGAAGGTGACCTTCAGGTAACGGGATCAAAGCACAGACGATCTTGGAAAGGGCATAGACCGCCCCACCCATGGTAAAGAGACCCACCGTACCCTTGAACCAGGTGTAAAATTGTACGATGGAACCGCCGAAACGCAAATGAAGGAATTCCGAGGCGGAATCGACGCCGAGCTTTCGCCAAAGACCGGCGATAAAATACCCTACGAGCATTGCCGCTACCCCGTAAGCGAAGTTTATGAAAATGGCTACCACCCCGAATTTATAGGCGATACCTCCCCAAACCACGAAGGTGCCGGCCGAGAACATGGTCATGAAACCGGAAAGACCGGAAACCCACCAGGGCGATTGGCCGCCCGCCGAAAACATCTCCTTGGAGTTCTTCATCCGTCCGACAAACACCATTCCGGCGCCCACGATACCGAGGATATACAGAACGATAACGATGTAATCTATTCCTTGCATGTCATGGTTTGCTCAACATTCCCGAGTGGGCTCCGTTTATCGGTCAGGTTTAAGGTTTATCCGATTTTCTCCATCTGAGATAGGGCTGTTTCAGTGGGTTCGACTCCTATTCCCGGACCGTCCGCAACGCGATACACACCCTCCCGACATTCAATACCATGGGTGATCAATCCGGTGTTTCGATTGAATATGGAAGGTTGATATTCATGCCCGAGGATACCTTCGAGGGTCAAACTTGCCTGAAGACTGGCCGCCAGAAATATGCCTGCTCCAACGGTGGCATGGGGAATTATCGCTATACCCCGGGCATGAGCTGCTTGGCAGATCCGCACAAATTCAGTAACCCCGGTATGTCCCATTTCCGGTTGGACGATCTGCAGGGCATCGGCATCGAAACGGAGCCGGGCCTCATATACCGTCCGCCACTCCTCGCCCGTACCGACCGGGGTTCGAACCGATTGGGCCACCTTGGCCAAACCCTCGATGTCTTCAGGCTTGACGGGAGCCTCGGCAAACCACAATCCGTACGCTTCCATTGCCTCGATTTCGGCGATGGCTCCTTCAGGGGTGAATGCCCAATGCAGGTCGCAGGCAATCAGGGCATCCGGCCCCAATGCGGCACGCAGTTCGGCAACCTCCTTGACATTCCCGTCGTCAGCCACCGCCCCGGCAATCTTGAAGGTGTTGAAGCCCTTTGTCTGCCAGTCCTTGGCATATTCCACTCGCTCCTTCAGGGTTGGTTTTGGCAATCCCGACACATAGCAGGGTAAGGTTTTGCGCAAACGGCCTCCCAATTGCTCGGCCAGGGATTTACCGGCTTCCCGGGCAGAAACATCCCACAGCGCCAAATCCACCGCGGCCAAGGCATCCAGATAAAATCCCCCTGTGTAGCCTCGCACGCGCATCAAATCATACAGATCGTCATGGATCTCGGAGGCCTCCGCAGGATCGCGACCTACGACAAAATCGACCAGGAGGTCGGTGATGATTTCAGTGGTGGCTCGGGGAGCCGCCAAACCGTAGGTTTCACCCCAGCCCACCGCGCCCGAATCGGTTGTGACCCGCACCAGAACCGTTCGGTCCCGGTCCAGATAAACCGTTTTGTTTCCCTTCCGTACAAAGTAGCCCTTGTCATTGACCGCTTCTCCGCTTCGCAAAACCCCGAGATACGGTTCGTCTCGGGCAACGGTCAGAATGAAGGACTCGACTTTGGCGACGCGGCTCATGCGTCGTCCCGATTCAGCGGAGCTATCTTAAAAAGATTCGAAAGAGACTCCAACTGGGCATTGATTTCAGTTTCATCATAGGAATCGAATTCATCCAGCGGAGCACGAACATAAGCGTTATCGAGGACGCCTCGTTTGGTAAGGACAAGTTTGGTCAGGCGCATTCGGTAAAGTAATTGAATTATGAGCAACGGCAGCGCCCGCATATAAAGGTGTCGAGCTCCCGCCTCATCTCCCGTCTTATAAGCTTTCCACATTCTTACGTGGATATCCGTTATTTCTGCGGCTGGCATCGCAGCTATGGCGCCCCGGTTCATTTCGTCGATCAAATAGCGTGCTCCGCCACCTCCAATGACTCCGGTAAGGTGATCGGGAGCTGACCGTCTCAATGCCGTGATCCTCGGACCGGACGGTAAAACCTCCTCCTTGACGTAATGAATGGCGGGCGATGCTTCCACAATTCGAACCAGATCGATGGCGGTGAGGCCCGCTCCCACCGGTGCTGGAGCGTTTTGCAAGATGACTTCCACCCCAGGGGCATTTTCAATTACCGATTCGATAAAACGTAAAGCCCCATCGGAATCCTTCTCAAACCTATTGGGTATCAACACCATTGCGGCCACTACCCCCAACTCGTGAGCTTTCATGATCTTGGAGCCGATCTCTTCGGGGCTGCCGTTACCGCCGCCGCAAATAACCGGAATGCGGTCTCTTGCTATCCGGCAAACCGTCTTTTGCAGCAAATATTGTTCTTCGCTGGAGAGGTGCTCGGATTCACTGGCCACACCGGGAAAGACCAATCCGCTCGCTCCGGCATCCAGGCAAAACCGCGCCACTTTTTCCATAGCGGGCACGTCCACCCTCCCATCCTCATTGAAGGGGGTTGGAAGAACCGGAAGAATGCCCTGAAGTTTGGGTGAATTCATTGAAAATCTAAAAAAAATTATCCCCTGAAAAATCCTTAACCCGAACCAAACGATGTTTCAGGTGCCCGGATTTCAAATACGGAACATTTAAATGGACGTCTGATGAGCGCTCATGAATCTCAGTTGACGGTTACTTTCATTAATTCCTTTTCATCGAATTCGATTCCCAGACCGGGTTTCTCCGGTACCGTGGCAAAACCGGGTTCAAACTCGATCGGTTCTTTGAGAAGCACGTTTCCCCGGGACAAACGGACATCGGTGGCCTTATGGATGTTTCCGGCTTCCATGATGACGGCGTTAGGTGTCGCTACCGCCAGATGAAGGGACGCAGCCACGTACGGCGGCATACCGCTGCTGACGTGGGGCGACCAGAGGACTCCAAAGGTATCGGCCATATCCGCTATCCTCTTACATTCCGTGATTCCCCCCGCACGACCCACGTCGGGATTAATTATATCGACCCCCTGCTTTAAAAAGAGATCGCGGAATTGGAAGCGATTGGCATAGGTTTCGCCTACACACACGGCTGTATCCAAAGCCTCAGCCAGTTTCGCATAGCCCGAGGTATCTTCCGGCATAAGGGCGTCTTCAAACCAGCCAATGTTTCCGAGATCGTCCAGTTTTCTTCCCACGCCGATAGCCTCATGCAATTTGAAAGCGCCCAGGGAATCGATCAACAACTGACCCTTGTCCCCGATCGCTTCCGATACACTTGCAACCGCATCGAACCCCTGGGAAGCGGATTTGTTGAACCCCATCTTTACTGCCGTGAAACCTGCATCCATCGCTTGCCTGGCATCCTCGGGAGTGCCGGCGCCCTGGTAGGTCGGTATTTTATCCCGGTATTTTCCGCCCAGTAGCTGGTAAACGGGAACACCTGCAAATTTTCCCAGTATATCCCACAAGGCAATATCGATAGCGGCAATGGAATCGGTGTAGAAACCGGTGGAATAACCCCGCATCCTTTGACTGGAATAGAGCTTTTCCCAAATCGGTCCTATATTGCGGGCGTCCTCTCCCAGGATTATGGGAGCAAACAAATCGGTGATCACCTTAACATGGACAGCGGGGGCCAAAGGGGCATGGGCTTCACCCCAACCGATAATCCCCTGGTCGGTGGTGATTTTTACCAATGTGGTCAGAGAATGCCCTTTCGACCGGGATGGGAAATTGTGGTTCAACCGATTACGAAGTCCCACCCGGTCGGTCATGGTGCCCAAGGGTGGCATCTCCACCGCCTCGCTCAGCGGCCCATCGACCATGGGCGTACTCGTGATGACGGGCTCGACCTTGGTGATCTTCAACGGGCTTGTGCCACGCTTACTTCTTTCAACTTGCTGTGCGCCCATCTTCGAAATTGGCACAAATGAGGATGCGGCCAACAGACAACCCAGTTTCAGAATTTGGCGACGCGATTTCACCACTATATGAATTTCCGTTGAAGAGACATTCCCTCATTCTTGTTAGCGGAAGGGCCCATTGTCTTGGATGGCTAGAAAAAGCAGGCTGCCCATCTAAGAAGGACAGCCTGCCCAAACAACAAACAAACAATATCCCCAAGAATTAACTACTATGAAAAATTTTCGCTCAGAACAGAAACGTGCTGGTTAGGCGATAGTTGACCGGATTCATGATCCGGATACGCGCCGGAACATTGTCCGCGCTCATTGAAGTGATGATCAAATCGTCGTTGTTCAAGGCATTGCGGATGTTGAGCTGTATTCTCCAATCAACCTTGCCGTCAAAGATCTTGCGCTTATGCGTTATCCACACGTCGAGGTTGGATTCGGAAGGACCGAAGAGGGGCGAATTGACATCGACAATTCCAACATCTGTCAGATCGGCTATGCCGAATTCATCTCCTTGGGCAGTCCTGTTGCGGAAACCGACCGCCACCTCATCCTGCCAGCGATAAGCCGCTCCAATGGCGTATCCTTTCAAGGCGCTGTCATCGTCGAAGCGATAGTTGGTGACGACATTGTAACGCCATTCCCGAATTTCCGGCTGTAAGGCGCCTTCCTTCTCGGTTTGAGCCAACAGGCGTCTCCATTGAATATTCCGCGTCCGCTCATAAATCGTCTGCACATTTTCCCGCTTGTAAGTATTCGGTCTCGCAACCAGGTCCCCCATTGCTATCCATTCCGGCTCCCGCGCATTGTAGTACTTGAGATACGATCTGAGAACATTGGTCTTGATCACCTTAGATTGGGCTGCGTTAAAGGCCATCGTCCAATTCTTTGTCGGATTCCAAACCCCTTCAATTTCCATGCCCGTGGATGAGACGTCGGAAACCCCGGTTACATTGTCGTTCCGTCTATCCGAAACGGAGGGAGTTCCCCCGGGGCTCGGATCCACGTTCTGGGGGGTCCAGAAAGTATCGATCATACCCTGCGGAGGAAGAACGTAGAGTTCCGGCCATAACAGGTTGTTGGGGTATAATCTCGGATCGTCCGGCGCCCAGGTTTCGTATTCTTCCTTTGGCACATTGGGGTCCCTGGGTTCCTTGAACTGCAGCGAATTGCGGGCATTGTTGTAGAACAGGCGCTCCCAGTTGGGGATATTGGCTGCACCGAGGGAACCATCCGTCTGGTTCTGTGAAACTGTATCGTACCAGTTGAAACGGACGTAAAACTTGTTATCGGGCGCCTCGATCGAGAAACCGTACTCCTCCGTTTCTCCCCTCGGACTCGGATGGGTTTCTCCCAAAATCGTTATCCGACCCGGTGAAGGAACAAAATTTTCCGATTCGCTGTAGTGGAAACTGAACCCGGTACCACCGAGCCACTTGAACCAGTCCCTGGGGAGATGGGTTACGATACCGTAAGTGAAGATCTCGTCCTTGGCCGTATTATAGGGACTATCCGGCAAGCTCAATGTATTCACGTCGACCACATTGTCGGTGGTCCGTACGGGGGTATCATGCCGGTAGGCGTTGGCCTCATCCTCGCGCCAACCGTAAGTGGCCACGATGTGGTCGTTCCAGAAATAGCTCTGGGCCGTCACAGCTGCGGAATCGATCTCCTGCCGGTCGATTGAAGCTGAATTGATGGGATCGATCAAAAGTGGAAAAGTCACTTCGCGATAAGCGCCATTATGTCCGTCGTAAAGCGGATCCGCCCCTTTATCCAGAAAAACCGAGGTGTATTCCAGTAACCTGGGAGTATCCACCGATACCCTTTGGGCCAGAGTTCCGCTGGTAGGTATCCCGCCAATCCTGGGCCCCAGATAACGGGCTCCACGGGCGCGCCGGTCCCAGGAACTCGAGGTGAAATCCCGGCCCCGGTTCGACTCCAGAATGTCCTCTCCTTCACCGGCAATGGCGCTTCCGTATAGCGTACTCCAAACTGTGAGGTCCCTGGCCTGATTTGTCAGGAGACCGGTAAATATGTGACGCCCCAGCCAACCGTAATTCTCGCTGTCCCGGAAATCCAGATCGTAAAACGCGGTCAACCGCCAGGCTTCCCGGTCCGAAATTCTGTGATTAAAACTTTCCGTCATCGTCACATAGGGACGGCCCGCGTTCGGATTGGGAACATTAATGGGCGTCCCATCCTCCGTCACCTCCAGGAAATAGGGCAGGAAGGCGCTCGCATCCACATTCACATTACTGCCTACCCGGTCCATCGAACCCCATCTTGCCGTTTGTTCGTCCAGTACCAGTTCTACCCCTGCCATACCTTCCAGCCAGGTTTGTTCCAGTGTCGCATTGAAAGCCTCAAACGAGTTATACTGGGTATTATCGCGGCCACCCAGGGAATTGTTTCTGAAATCGAAAACGTAACGGTCATCGTCCGCCAGCACCGCGTTGCTCACGTCAGCCGTCGCATCCTCACGATTCGACCAGGTATACATCGAACGCAGAAGTCCATCCGGACCGGGTTCGGCCGGTTGCGGATCGAAACCGACCGAGGTGGTCGTAGCGGTCGGGCTGTCGTAATAATACTGCGGGGCTCGGTTTCCACCAAAATTACTGAAACCGGGTGAACTCACCGGATCCATCGCCAAAGGCATCCCGTTCTTGATCCAGTCCGGGATATTCGAACTAGGCGTAATAATACGGGGACGGCTCGCGTTGCGGGATCCCACCTCCACATTGGCCCGGACCACTGTCGTTGGGGTCAGTTTCGCCGTCAGCGTGGCATAGAGCCTCTGCTCATCTTCAAACGACGGCTTCTGTTTGAACCGGTTCTGGTTATTCAGGCCGATAACTCTCAAGGCCAAAAAGTCTTCGAAAATCACCCGGTTCACGTCCAGGATTTCCCGGTGGGCGCCCCAACTGCCGAAACGCAGCTTAATCTCATTGCGTTCCTCGAAAATCGCCTGCTTCAAGTTGTTGTTGACGATACCGGCCGGGCTGCCCAAACCGAACAGAATCGCATTCGGACCTTTCGCAATCGTCACCCGGTCCGTATTGTAGGTATCCAATCCTATATCGGAAAGGAAGTAACTCCGGGTTCGGTCCGGCGCCGTCAGGCCCCGCACCCGGGTCGACCCGGTGGGACTGCGCCTGTCCGCCCCGTTATTGCCAAAATTTCCGTCCGGGCCGCTCGCCTCTGTGCTCACCGTATAGAGAAACAAGTCCTCCGTATTGGTCGACGAAGTATCTTCGAGAAACTCTTCCGTAACCACCGAAATGGATCCTGCCAAGTCCCTCAGAGGCGTCTTCAAACGGCTTCCCGCCAGAGTATTCACAGCCGCATACCCCACGTCCTCCTCCGACGTGATCACAAACGGCGACAATTCAAAAATTTCTTCGTCCTCTTCCTGCGCCAGAACTTGTGAGAAACCAGCCGACAATACCAGCATCAGCCCCGCAACCAGCGCGCAGATGTTCCATTTTTCTTTCGTAGTATTCATTTCAAGCTACTCCTTAATTTGTGTTTCAGTTAAACTTTGACGGATCGAAATGGCCTTTTGGCCCAAAGCATCCCAACTTCCGAAACCGCGGAGAGAATGACAACATGCAGAAAGGTCGACAGTTGACCTATGCCCAACAGAGGTCCGCATATTTCCAACTCGGTCTTGGCCGCGGTCTACTCGTGGCGGTCGTTGCAGGTGTAGGCGACCCATATCGTCTGGACCAGCGCCGATTTCTTGATGGGAAAGATTCAGAACTCTCCATGGCCCCTTCCCACGCGCCCGGTATTTGCCAGACGGCGGCCGACACATCGGTCGGATAAAAACTTCACGCCGATTATACGGAAACGGAGGTCAGCGCATCCCCCGCAATCACCGCGTGCGCATAAGCAGTGCAAGCGCGGATGTCATCCAACTCAAGGTCCGGATAATCGTCCAAAATTTCCTCTGGCAAAACTCCCTGATCCAAGAGGCTGAGGATGAGTTCCACCGAGATGCGCATGTCGCGGACAATCGGCTTTCCGCCGAAGACATCCGGTCGTGCGGTGATGCGCTTCAGCAGATCGTTATTCGTTGTCATTGTCATGTTTCTACTTCCTGGGTTTCGTGTTGCAAGTGCAAGTGGGAATTATGGCGTGTCACCGTGATACCGGCAACAACATCTTAAAAACTGTATATCTCGCCAGGGCGAGATGGCACAAAGCGGGAAGCACCCAAGAGGCGCAGGGAATAGCCACAAAAAGCACATCCGCCTTCGCTGAAGGTCTACGGTGTGACAGGAAAGGCGCAAAAAGGAAGAGAAGTTGAACAACACTTCTTTCAGTCGCTTGATCCCGCTTCGTCTAAAGACTACGGCAGGACACGGTCCGGCTACGCCGGAACAGGGTCGCTTCGCGAACAGGATTTCAAGGAGGAGGGACATTCCTGTCCCCCACCAGGCCGTTGGCATCAAGCGAAGCGTTGTTTTATTTAATATCCGTGCTTATCCGTGTAATCCGTGGTTTTTTTGTATACATGTCTTAGCGGTCTTGGCGTGCTTTGCGAGAGGCTTTTCTAAATTCGATCGCGATCACGATTAATCCTCTTCTCCACTTTGTGCCTCTGTGCCTTTGTGCCTTTGTGCCTTCTCACCTGGGCGAGATTCCGATACTTTTTCCAGGATGTGGTAAACCCGGTTGAGCATGGGTTTGGGATCCTCCATCAGCCCTGCCGCTACCAGGGTATTGTCCATGACCTGCTCTGCCACGAGCTTGGCCAGGTCTTCATTTTGGTGTCGAAGAGCGGAAAGGTTCCTGATGAGGGAATGACGCGGATTGATGTGCAGAACTACCTTGGTCGCCATATCCGGGACCTCCTGGTTCATGTTTTTCATAATCCGGCGCATGGAAGCGGTCATGACCTTATCGGCGTTGGAGGCCAGGGCCGGACTGTCGGTCAACCGGTCACTGGGGCGAACGCTTTCAACTTTGTCGCCCAAATTGTTTTTCAACCAACCGCACAGGTCATCCGCATCCTTCCCGGATAAGGCCTCGGCGCCGTCTTCCGGGGTCAGGGAATCCAGTTCGATTTCGTCCTGGTCGGCGGAAACGAGCGGTTTTCCATCGAATTCACGCAGGCGGTTCATGACGAACTCGTCGATGGGATGATAGATAAAAAGAACTTCCAGATTTCTGGTCCGGAAGGCCTCCAAATAGGGCCCTGACTCGATGGCCTCCCGGTTCTCGCTGTAGAGGTAGTAGATTTCCTTCTGATCCTCCTTCATGCCGGAGACATAGTTTTCCAGGCTGGTGAGTTTTCCCGCCTCGGTGAGGGAGGATTCAAAACGCAGCAACTTGGTCAATGCATCCTGGTGAGCGAAGTCGCCGGTCACGCCCTCCTTGAGGTAGATCCCGAAGGTATTCCAGAAAGTTTCGTATTTCTCCGGGCGTTTTTTCGCTTCCTCGGCCAATTGCCGCAGATATCTCTTGGTCAGAACGGTATTCAATTTCCTGACCAGCGCGCTATCCTGCATGGTTTCCCGTGAAATGTTCAGGGGAAGGTCGGCGCTGTCGACCACCCCTTTGAGAAAACGCAACCACTCGGGAAACAACCCTTTGGGCTCGGGGTCGATCAGCACCTTCTTGCAATAGAGCCCGACTTCGCACTCCGAGCGCGTGAATCCCATGGCTTCGATATTGGTGGAGGGGGTGAACAAAAGGGCATTTATGGCCAGGGGGGCATCGGCGTTGAAGTGCAGGCGAAGCATGGGTTCGTCGAAGGCCTTGCAGGCAAATTTGTAAAACTCATTGTATTCCTCATCTTCGACCTCGGTCCGGTTCTTCAACCAGATGGCATCCTGGGTGTTGACCCGTTCTCCGTTCACGTTGATGGGAAACTGCACGAAGGAGGAGTATTCTTCGATAATGCGCTTGATGGTATCGGACTTGGCGAAAGATTTCCGGTCTTCCCTAAGGGCCAGGACAATCTTGGTTCCCCGGCGCTGGCCCTCGACCGTCTCGATCGTATAGGAGCCTGAACCGTCGCTTTTCCAGACGTGCCCTTCCTCATCTTTCCTCCAGGAGCGGGAATAGACCTTGACCTCCTCGGCCACCATGAAGGCGGAATAAAAACCGACCCCGAATTGGCCGATCAGGTTGGACTTGGCCTCACTCCCCTCGGCCAGAGCTTGCAAAAACTGCCTTGAACCGGAATGGGCGATGGTTCCCAGGTTCTCCACCAGTTCGTCGCGGCTCATGCCCAGCCCGAAATCCTGTATGGTTACGGTGTTGGCGGTGTCGTCGGTGGTTATATTGATCTCCAATTCCAATTGGTCGTCGAATATCTCCTTTTCCAATATTCGGATGTGCCGCTGTTTTTCCAACGCGTCCGAGGCGTTGGAAATCAGCTCGCGAACGAAAATATCCTTATTGGTGTAAAGCGAGTGGATGACGATATCCAATAGCTGCTTTACCTCGGCCTGAAATTCGTGTTTTTCCGGTACTTGAATGCTCATGGTGTTTTTCAGGTGACGATTCGACCTGCCTCGAAAATCGAAAAGTTGGCCATTTATAGGACTGGCAGGAAAAACATCAAGTTTCAATATGCCGCGCGGGATCTCGCCGAGGCGAGATGGCACAAAGGCACAGAGGCACAAAGGGGGAAGCGCAAAAAAACACAAAAAGGGAGAAGGAGAAGAAGAGACTCTCGCAGAGAGCGCGAAGGGACGCAGAGAGGCGCGCCGGGGCGCGCCAATTAGGAATGTTTCGATTTGGGAGTTGGAGGGGGAGGGAAGTGAATAACGGAGGGCGAGTTTTCCAACCCGCTATTGCGTTTATAAGGCGGGTTGGAAAACCCGCCCTCCGTTACATTCCAGTTGAAAATTCAATCCGTGGTTCATCTTTTCTTTCTCAGCATCTCAGTACCTCGGATTCTCAGTATCTCATAATTCCTAATTCTTAATTGGCGCCATCGGCGCCTTGCCGAACGGCCGCATGTACCACTTCCAGCCGCGGCGGCATAGGCCAAGGCAATCCTCGGCTACCAACAGGGAACAGGGGATGAGGAAAAGGGTGATGACGGTGGCGAATACGACACCGAAACCCAGGGATACCGCCATGGGAATGAGGAATTGAGCCTGGAGAGACGTTTCCATCATCAGGGGCAGAAGTCCGACAAAGGTGGTCAGGGAAGTCAGCATGATGGGGCGAAAGCGACGGGCCCCCGCCTCCAATGCGGCTTCGCGCAGGGGCAGTCCTTCGGCTCTGCGCCGGTTGATGTAATCCACCATTACCAGCGAGTCGTTTACCACCACTCCGGCCAGAGCCAACATTCCAAAGATGGAGAGGTAGGACGGAGTGAGACCCATGATCATATGCCCCAGAAGGGCGCCAATCACCCCGAAAGGAAGGGCGATAAGGATGAAAAGGGGCTGTACCATCGATTTGAACGGAATAGCCAACAGCCCGTAGAGCACGAAGATGAGAGCCAAGGAGCCGATGATAGTGCGGCGTTTAGAATCTTCCGCTTCGGCCACATAACCTACGAACTGGAAAGAAAGGCCTTCCACTTCGTTGCAAAGCTCTTGGATCCTGGGGGTGATTTCCTTGGAAATGCCGACGATATCCACCGTTTCGTCGAGGGGTTGGGCGCCGATGCGGATGATTTCAGCCCCGTCGTTTCGCTCCACGCTGGTGGGGGCAACGGTAAAGTTTACATCGGCTACGGTGGATAAGGGGACATCCCCGCCCCTGGGAGTGCGGACCTTGAGGCGTTCGAAAGTGTAGAGGGACTCGCGTTTTTCCCGGGGCAATCGCACCATGACCCGGATATCGTCGACATCCTGCTGCACTCTTTGGGCCTGTTCCCCATAAAAGGCCTGGCGGATTTGGCGAGCCAAGGATTGCTGAGTCAGCCCCAGTTCGGTAGCCCGCGGTTTCAAGGAGAGCTCCAACTCGTTAGCCCTGAAGTTGACCCTGGCCCACGCCGTGCTGATGCCTTGGTAATCGGCCAGCATTTCGCGAATCTCCAACGCCACCTGGGCCTTCTCCGGGGAGGAAGGGCCCCGCAACTCCAGGTTCAAATATTCATCGTTGTACTCCCCGCCCTGTTTAAGGGTGGATTCGGAATAAACGCGAAAGCGATTGGCCTCCGGAATAGGTCCGATTATTTCGGCCCATCGGTTGGCAATTATGCTGTTGCGAGGGCCCGGTTCACTTCGGCTTTCCGGGGGAATTACCTCCACCTGAACAAAACCTTCGGACTGCCGGTATCCCTTCCCCGGATAAGCCGCTCCGCTGACGAGGGAGACGTTTCTGACCAGCGGTTTCCCGTTACCGGGATCGACAAATTCTTCTTTCAGTTGGTCCACCGCGGCTACCATGCGCCGGATGTAGCGGTCGGTTACTTCCAGGGGAACGTCATCCGGCAGATCGAGGGTAGCGGTTAGACGCAAGGTATCCACCGAGGGGAAGGAGGTAAACCCTATGCGGCCGCCCATGCAATAACCCGTCATCAATAAACCCATGGTGACAAATACCGACAGCACGGTCCACCGGTGGGCCACGGCGGCCTCGAGGGAGGGGGCATAGACCTTTCGGACAAATATATCGATGCTGTTGGCCACTTTGGTCTGGAAGCGCGAGAACCGGTTGGCGCCGGTCTTGACGCGGATGTGTTTCAAATGAGAGGGCAGGATGAGTTTGGATTCCAGCAGAGAAAACAACAACACGGGAGCTACGATGGGCGGAATTTGTTTGGCGAAATCGCCCCATACCCCATCAAAATAGAGCAGGGGCACAAATGCCACCGCGGTAGTAATGATCCCGAAGGTTACGGGCACGGTGACTTCTCTGGTCCCCACAATGCTTGCCTCAACCGGATTTACCCCGGTTTTGAGTTTGGAATAGACATTTTCTCCGGTAATAATGGCGTCATCGACCACAACTCCGAGCACCAGAATATATCCGAACAAACTCATGATATTGGCCGTGACCCCCAGAATGGGCATGAGGATCACCCCTCCGGCAAAGGCGACCGGAATCCCCAGGACCACCCAGAATGCGACTTGTGGCCGAAGGAAAATTCCCAAGACGACCAGGACGAGTATGCCTCCCTGCAACAAGGAGGTAACCAAAGTGTTCAATCGACCGCGAATGCTCTCGGAAAGGTCTTTCCAGATGTAGAGTTCCACTCCGTTGGGGAACCGTTCGTGGGCGCTATCCACATAGTCCCGCACCTTGTTCGAAACATCGATGGCGCTTTCCTGCCCGGTTCGCATGACTTCCACGTAAAGAGCCGGCTTTTCGTTGAATTCCACGTATTTGGTGCCCCCCTCGAACCCGTCCACAACGGTGGCGACGTCGCCAATGAGGACGCGGGCGCCTTCGGAGGAAAGAATGGGAATATTGGCAAAATCTTCCGCCGTGTAGGCCTGCCCACTGGTCCTCAAGGTCAATCGGCCGCCCAGGTTTTGAATGGAGCCGGCCGGCATGTCGACGGAGAATCGCCGGATGGCATCGGCCAGGCTTTGAAAACTGAGATTGTAGGAACGGAGTTTGGCCTCGTCCGCCTCGATGGAGATTTGCCGGGGGCGGTCTCCCTGCAGACGAGTGCGGCTTATACCCGGCATCTCCAGCAAATCATCCTGCACCCGTCTGGCCGCTTTCAACAGGTCATGGTCGCTCAAATTTCCGACTACCGCTATGGTGAGGACTTCCCGCACGTTGGCAGATTCGGGAATAAAGATGCGGGGGGGTTCCGTTTCTCGGGGAAAGGTGGTGATGGTGTCCACCCGGGCTTTGACATCTTCCATCAACCCGCGAAGGTCGGTACCAGGCTTGGACATGATATAGAACCTGGCCCGGCCGCTGCTGCTGTTGGCATGAAGCGCCTCGATTCCCTGCACGCCTTCCAGAGCTTCTTCCACCGGGATCAGAATAGCCTTTTCCACGTCCTTGGCCGTCGCTCCGCGGTAGAGCATTTCCATGCGCACCAGGTTCCAGGTCAGGGAAGGGGTGACCTCCAGAGGAATCTTGAAGAAAGCCGTGTAAATGCCTCCCAGCAAAATACCAACCATGAGAAAGTTGGCCGCGATGCTGTTGTGGGTGAACCAGCGAATCATAGCGGATTATTTTCCCTCTACGACAACCTTGGCCGGACGGCGCCCATTCAACATGGTCGTTTCCGGCGGGGCGTCAGGGTTGATATCGGGAAGAATTTCCACCCTGGCCCCATCCGGAGCGTAGGACAACCTGGTGGTGGCGACGAGGGAACCATCGGCAATTCCGGGATCCTGAATAATAATGTGACGGGCATCCGCCCAAACCGGATTGATGGTTTTCTGGTGCAAGGTGAACTTCTTCGCGTCGACCAGGTAAATCCGGTCCAGTTTTTTAACGGCAATCCTGGGCAGGGCCATTACATTGCGCAGGGTTTTGCCGGACACGGTGGCGGTTACCGGTTGTCCGATGCGCAACGGCGGTTTGCCCGTTCTCAGGCCAAAGGGATCGTCCACCTTGGCAATGGCGAACAACTCGAGGGTGGCGGGGTCCAAAGCGCCTTCGGTGCGGATAATGCTGGCCTCCCAAACGGTTTCACTTTCCGGATTCAGGGTGTCCCTGATTTCGACGCGCACCGGCGGATCGCCTCCCACCTCGGGCAAATCCAACAAAGGCAAATCGGCTCCTGAAATTGGCAGCCGCACCTCCGCGTAATCGGAGGCGAAAATGATTCCCAAGGAAGTTGAGGTGCGAATGGACTGGCCTACCCCGACGGTCCGTTGCCGCACCCGGCCGTCGAAGGGAGCGCGGATCTGGGTTCGTTCCAGGTCGCGGCGGGCCCGTTCGTACTGGGCCGTTGCCGACTTCATATTGGCCTCGGCCTGACGTAACTGCGGGATGCGCAGAACCAGTGGATCCGGGTCCTCGTCCAAGGCCAGTTTTTCCCAGCTTTCCCTGGCCTGGTTGGCTTGGGCCTGTTCCAGGGCGTGGGAGGCCGTGGTCCTGGCCACTTGAGCCTCCGCCGAGGTCAAAGCAGCCATAAAATCCGCCGTATCCAGCTCGACCAGAACTTCCCCTTTGGAAAATATTGCCCCATCTTCAAAATGAGGGCTGATGCGGACGATTTTTCCCGCCACCTCCGAATTAAGCGTAATCTGGTCGTGGGGACGCACGTTGCCCTGAGTCTCGATCGTGGTGGGATAATCCTGCACCACGAGTTCAACAACCTGGGTCTTGATCGGACGCGGCTTCCCCCGGACTCTCTTCTCTTCTTCCGGTTCAAGGGACAGGGAGGCGTATCCGAACCAGCCGACAGCCAGAATGAGAAGAGGCGGCGCCAGCCGGGTGACCAGGGACCTTAATTTTGCTGCTTTTGAATCTGCCATCCTCCTAGGTAGTTATTTGCTCGATTTATCCAAAAGGCAATTGCGTCTCGATAGAGGTCGGATAAAACCTCCTCATTTTACGCATAATCCTATTGCACGATTATTCCATCCTTTAAATCGATTCGAAGTCCGGGGCAAGAACCATTCCAATCCCCCATCCTTCTCCTTTGTGGATTATCTTGATGGCGGACCGGCAATGTAGTAGGCAAGGCGGAATCATCCGGAATCCAATTCAACCTAAGCAAGTTAATGAAATTTTTTCTCAACGGAGAGTGGCAGGACAGGGACAAACCCATCGAAGTCATTAATCCATTCGATGGCAGTGTCATCGATACCGTTCCCACGGCCAGCGCTCGCGACGTGGACCTCGCTCTGGAAGGGGCCGTTAGCGGGGCCGAAATCATGGCCGCTACCACGGGTTATGAGCGCTTCCTGATTCTCAGAAAAGCAGCCGATCTCCTGCGCGAGCGGATGGAGGACCTGGCTTTGACCCTCAGTTCGGAGGAAGGAAAAGTACTGGGGGAGGCCCGCTTCGAGGTTGACCGCGCCATCCAGACCATGGAGATCAGCGGGGAGGAGGCAAAACGCCTTGGCGGCGAAGTATTGCCTCTGGACGGGGGCAAGGACGTGCGGGGAAAGTTCGGTCTGACCCTGCGCGAGCCCTGTGGGGTCATCGCTGCGGTCACCCCGTTCAATTTTCCGCTCAACCTGGTGTGCCACAAAGTGGGGCCGGCACTTGCCGCGGGTAATGCCGTCGTATTGAAACCGGCCAGCGACACCCCTCTAATGGCCCTCAAACTGGTGGAGATTCTTTTGGAGGCCGGCTTGCATCCATTGGCCATCTCTTGTCTGACCGGCAGCGGCGCCACGGTCGGCGAGGGCATCTGTACGGATCCGCGGGTGAGGAAAATCACCTTTACCGGTAGTCTCGAAGTGGGGGAAAGGATATGCCAGGTAGCCGGGGCCAAGAAGGTTACGATGGAGTTGGGGTCCAATTCTCCCCTCATCGTGTTGCCGGATGCGGATATGGATTTCGTGGCCCAATCCACCACCATGACGGGTTTCGCCAACGCGGGTCAGGTTTGTATTTCGACCCAGCGCCTCATCGTGCAGGAGGAGGCCCACGAGCCATTGATGTCCGCCCTGGTCCCCAAGGTTGAGGCAATGACGACGGGAAATCAACTGGAGGACGCGGTTAACGTGGGACCCATGGTGCGGGAAAGCGATGCCATCCGGGTGGAGAGCTGGATTAACGAGGCTATCGGGGATGGAGCCGAACTGGTGGTCGGGGGAAACCGCGACCGGGCCAATTTGCAACCTGCCCTGCTCGACAATGCTTCCCCCGGGATGCGCGTCTGCCGGGAGGAACTTTTCGGCCCTGCCGTGGCCGTGGTAAAAGTCAAAGACGTGGATGACGCCATTGAAATGGCCAATGATTCCGAGTTCGGTCTCAGCGCGGGAATTTTTACCAGGGATATCGACGCGGCCATGCGATTTGCCCACGAGGTAAAAAGCGGAAACATCCACATCAATTGGGGTCCGCTCTGGCGAACCGACGCCATGCCCTATGGAGGTATGAAAGGGAGTGGTTTTGGAAAAGAAGGACCCAAGTACGCCATAGAGGAGATGACGGAAATGAAAACGGTGGTGATACACTCCCGGTGAGGAAGCCGCCTTTTAAGCCATGAAACGCCCAAAAGATATTCAGATGATCGGAAACGAGATCGCCATCCTCTGGGAAAACGGGGAGGAAGATTATTTCCCCATGGAGTTTCTGAGGGAATTTTCACCCAGCGCCGAGAACATAGGGGAGATGGACATCTTTGGCAATATTTCGGGGGGGAGCGGGCCTCGGAAACACCCCGGCGTGAAAGTGGTAGGCTGGGAACAAATGGGCAACTATGCCCTGCGCTTTGCCTTCAGTGACGGCCATTCGACCGGATTGTTTTCCTACGATTACCTGGAAAAGCTGCGCGAGGCACAGAAGAGATGGGCCCCTTGACCTAATTGGCGCCCGGGGGCGCCAATTAGAAAAGGAAGAAGGGAGAAGGAAGCACGGCACTGAACGGAGGAAGGGGTCAAGCCGCAGAAAAGATCAATATACCCCGCGTTCGCTGTCGGCCATAAAGTCGAGAAACATTTTGGCTCTCGGGTGGGTGGAGAAGCCGGAGTTCCGGGCCGTCTTCAGGGCCTGCTTACGGTTCAAGCCTTTTCGGTAAAAGGTCTTGAAGAGAAACCTGACCACGGCCATATCCTCCGGGCCGAACCCACATCGCTCCAAACCGATTTTGTTGTAGTACTTTACCTCCGGGTCCCGTCCGTCCACCAACATGTAAGGCGGAACATCTTTGACCACCTTGGAAATGCCGCCGACAAAACAGTGGTCTCCAAACCGGCAAAACTGATGGCCGGCCGATCCCCAGGAAATGTTGACGTGGTTGCCGACGATACAATGACCGGCCAGCGCATTTTGCCCACTCATGATGAGGCGGTTCCCAATTTTACAATCGTGCGCCACGTGGGAGTAGGCCAGAAACACATTGTCATGGCCGATTTCGGTGAGACCCCCATCCTCGGTTCCGGCGTGGATAGAGGTAAATTCGCGAAACACGTTGCGGTGGCCTACCCGCAGCCCGGGAACGCCTCCCCTGAATTTCAGGTCCTGGGTTTTGGTCCCGATACAGGCGAAGGGGAAAACTTCGTTCCGCTCCCCCAATTCGGTGCGCCCTTCCACCGTGGCGTGGTGATGGATGCGGCAGTCCCGGCCCATTCTGACTTCAGGACCGATATATGCGTAAGCTCCAACTTCGACGCCCTCCTCTATCCTGGCCCCGCTGGCAACCACGGCAGTAGGATGAACAGGCATGATTATCGGCCGTCTTCCTCCACCAGGGCAAACATGAGTTGGGCCGAGGAAACCAACTTGCCATCCACTTTGCAGGTCGCCCGCGCCGTGCCGATTTTATTGGCCCTGATTTTCGTGATTTGGGCCTCGATCAGCAATTGATCCCCCGGGGTCACCACTTTGCGCAGTTTGACCTTATCGCAATTAATGAAAAGGGGAACCTTCCCCTCGCCCCCGCAACGAATCAACATGAGGATGCCGGCGGCCTGAGCCATGGCTTCGATTTGAAGAACTCCCGGCATGATGGGCCGGCCCGGATAATGCCCGCTGAAATACGGTTCATTGATGGTGATATTTTTGATGGCCCGGAGCTCGGTATTTTCCGCATCGATTTTGACCACCCGGTCCACCATGAGGAAGGGATAGCGGTGAGGTAACAGGTTGAGAAGCTGGCGGACATCCAGTTCGGTCTGATCGCCGGGAACGATTTGTCGGTCGGGCGAAGCAGACGGCTTCTTTCTCTGGGGGGAGGACGCTTCCATCATTTTCCGATGGATGGTGCGGGTCAATTTTGCGTTGAGAGCATGCCCGGGGAGCAGGGCCACAACGTGAGCCTTGATGGGTTTTCCCAGTAGGAAGATGTCCCCGATTATATCCAAAATCTTGTGCCGGACCATTTCATCGGGAAAGCGGAGCGGCTCCTTGGACAAAATTTTATCGCCCTTGATGACCACGGCGCAATCGAGGCTGCCACCCTTGATCTTGCCCATGCGGAGGAGAGGTTCGATTTCCTCATAGATGGTAAAGGTCCTCGCCCCGGCGATCTGAGTGGAATAAACATCGGGATCGATATCGATGGATAGGTGTTGGGTATGGACAGCTTTCCGGTCCGAGGAGGTGCAGGTAACCTTAAAGCCGTCGTAGGGCAATGCCACTAAAGAGCGGTTTCCTTCACTGACGGAGAGGGGTTCCTTCAGGACAAAAAATTCCCGGTCCTCATCCAGGGCGACTACTTCGGCCTGCAAAACCAAATTGAGGTATTTCTGGGCCGAACCATCGAACACCGGCAGTTCGTTTCCATCCACTTCGACCAGGATGTTGTCGATACCCAGGCCATTCAGGACGCTCAACAAATGCTCGATCATCTCCACCTTGGTATAACCGTCTGAAATAGTGGTGCTGCGCACCAGGGCGGAGACGTTTTCGATAGTGGCTTTCACCTCAGGTTTGCCGTAGAGGTCCACCCTGCGAAATACCACCCCGTGGTTGGCTGGAGCAGGTTTGATGGTGAGGGTAACTTGTTCTCCGGTATGAACGGCTTTTCCCTTGGCGGTCACTTCTCGTAGAATAGACCTCTGTTTCATAGAGGGGTATCCTTGAGAGTTTACTTGAAATGGGAAGCCCAATTTTGACCGCCTTGGGCGGTTGACAATCCCGGCTCGGGAATCTAACAAAACAGCCAATATTTATTTACATGGCTTCGTCCACAGAAATTCGCAAAGGCAGGGTATTGGACTACCAGGGAACCCCCCACCTGGTATTGGACATGATTCACCGCACGCGGGGACGCGGCTCGGGCTGGGTCCAAGCCACCTTGCGCAATTTGAGAACCGGGAGCAGTTCCACCGTCAAATTTCGCTCCAACGAAACAGTGGAGTTCATGCATACCCAGGTGAACAAACTCGAATTCAGCTACCAGGACCGCACCGGCTATTACTTCATGGACCTGGAAACCTACCACACCATTGAGATTCCCACGGGAGTGGTGGCGTCCATCAAGGAATTTCTGGTTGAGGGAAACATGTACGACATCCTCCACGTAAACGGTGAGGCCATCGATGTAAATTTGCCCAACGTGGTGGAAATGGAAATTATCGAAGCGCCGGAAGGCCTGCGCGGGGATACGGCAAGCGCGGCCACGAAGTCGGCCAAGACCGAATCCGGTCTGGTCATACAGGTGCCGCTGTTTATCAAAACGGGCGACCGGGTCAAAATCAACACGGCCGAGAAGTCCTACGGCGGACGCGTTTAGGCGAGAGGCGGGTTGGCGCTTCAGGCCACCCGTTCCACGATGAGTTGAGGCGGGTTGGGGCGCTTGGGGGCCAGGCGGTAAGCTTGTTTGAAATAGTCCAGGGAGCTTTCCAGTTTGGCCTCGTCGTTGTAGTGGATCATCATCAAGGGCTCACCCTGTTTGACCTGGGTGCCGACTTTTTTGATTTCGGAAACTCCGACGGCCGGATCCACGTGTTTACTGGGATTATTCCGATTGGCCCCCAGCATTTGGACCCCGCGGGCTATCATGCCGGCGTTGATGGTATGCACATACCCGCGCTTGGGGGCGGGGAGTTTGCGAATGTGTTTGGCCACGGGAAACTTGGAGGTGTCTTCGATGTAACTGGGATCTCCTCCTTGCGCCGCCACCAAATCCTTGAGTTTCTCCAGGGCGGATCCATCCGCCAGATGCCGTTGCACCGTTTGCTTGGCCGAAAGGGTGGAACCGGCGACCCCGGCCAGACGGACGATTTCCATTCCCAGTTTCAGGACCAACTCCTGCAAATCCTCCGGCCCTTTGCCTTGCAAAAGCTCGATGGCCTCCTTGATTTCAAGCGACGTTCCCACCGTATCCCCAAGGGGTTGGTTCATGTCCGTAACCAGGGCTACGCAGCGCCGATTCAGCGATCGACCGACCCGAGTAATGGAACGGGCCAACTGGCGCGCCTGCTCCACGTCCTTGATGAAGGATCCATTGCCCCATTTCACGTCCACGACGAGTCCCTCGGCCCCTTCGGCCAATTTCTTGCTCAGGACGCTTCCGGTAATCAGGGGCAGGCTGGGTATGGTGGCGGTATTCTGGCGCAGGTAATAGAGCCTGCCGTCCACCGGCGCAATTTCGGGACTCTGATCCACGATGGCACAACCGGTCTCATGGAGTTGGTCGGAAAATTGTTCCAGATTCATCACGCCGTTGAATCCGGGAATGGCATCCAATTTATCCAGGCTGCTGATGAGAAATTCTTCGTCCTGACTGACCATCATGGGCATTACCACCCCGCATACCACGGCGAGAGGGGTCAGCACCAGGGAGGTTTTATCGCCCACGCCCCCCGTGGAATATTTGTCGATTTTGGGCCGCGTAATCCTGGAGAGGTCGATGACCTCCCCCGAAAGCATCATCTCTTCGGCCAGGGTGGCCGTTTCCTGGGCGGACATTCCCTGAAAATATATGGCCATGGCCAGGGCAGACATTTGATAGTCCGGCAATTTCCCATCGTACAGAGAGTCTACGATATAACGTATTTCTTCCTGGGAAAATTCTCCTCCATCCCGTTTCTTTTCCACAAGATAGGCGTAAGAAGGCTTTATGAACTTCTTAGGCGTCAGGATTTTTTTTCTCATGGATCGCATGTACATAATAACGATATAGGTCAGGATTCTCGCTTTAGTGTAAGCATTTCATTAGTAATTTGCCTGGGAGTCGCTGTCGAGCATAAACTCTTTGGCGGGCAAGATCCGTCCCTCCGGGGGTCGGCCAAATCTGATCTTGCAGTTTCAATCGGGGTCTTCATTCCTTGGTTGAATGACGGTCCGGTTCGACATTGCCCAGGACCTGGAGCGAATCCTTCAGGTCACTGCTGCGGAGCTGAAACCCTTCGACGAGACCTTTTCGGCGGAAATCCGCCAGGCCGACCCTCGGTTCGGCGATTATCAGGCCAATGGGGTGCTGCCCTTCGCCCGAAGCAGGAACCTCAACCCGAGGTCCCTGGCCGAAACCTTGACGAAGGCGCTGATCGAATCGGGTCGATTGGAACCCGAAGTGGCGCAAGTCTCGGTAGCGGGGCCCGGATTTCTCAATTTCAAGCTCCAACCCTCCTTTCTCTTTCGTTGGCTCGAGACCTTTCAAAACCGGGAACAATTGCGCGAAGCGGCGTCCCGGCATTACGAGGGAAGGAAGGTTGTAGTGGATTACAGTTCCCCCAACGCGGCCAAGCAAATGCACGTGGGCCACATTCGTTCCACCGTTATTGGAGAAACCATAAAGCGGATGCTATCCTTTTACGGGGCCCGGGTCATAGGGGATAACCACATCGGCGACTGGGGGACGGGCTTTGGAAAATTGATCCTGGCCATCAAGGCCGCCGGTTACGATCTGGAAGCGGAGCGGGAAAATCCATTGGCGGACCTGGAAGCGCTTTATAAAAAGGGGAACCAAATGGCTGAGGAAAGCCCAGAGGCCCTGGAACAGGCCCGCCAGGAACTGGTAAAGTTGCAAAACGACGATGCGGAAAACCGGAGTTGCTGGGAAGCGATCAACCGGATCAGCCGGTCCGGTTTCCAAAAAATCTACCGGCGGCTGGGAGTGACTTTCGACCACGAACTGGGGGAGAGTTTTTACCGCAACAGGGTGGAACGGGTTTACCGGGAACTGGAAGAAACCGGAGTGGGCCGGGAAAGCGAGGGCGCCTGGGTGGTCTTTTTTCCCCATCATGCCCGCTTCAAGGAACAACCTTTCATCTACCGCAAATCGGACGGGGCCAGCAATTACGCCAGTACCGATCTGGCCACGGCGCTCTACCGGTCGGAGGCCTTTGAGGCGGAGGAAATCATTTACGTGACGGATGCCCGGCAAAGGGATTATTTTGAGCAACTGTTTCTCACTCTAGCCGCCTGGTTCGAGAAAAAGTCCTATAAGTTGCCCCGACTTCACCACGTATGGTTCGGCACCATATTGGGGAATGACCGCAAACCGATGAAGTCACGTAGCGGGGCCCCGATTTTGCTGAATGACCTGCTCGACGAAGCGGTGGAAAGGGCCATGCGCATCGTAGAGGAGAAAAACCCCCATCTCACGCCGGGGGAAAAACAGGACATTGCCGAAACCGTAGGGGTGGGCGCGGTGCGCTATGCCGACCTCATGCAAAACAGAACGGGCGATTACGTATTTTCCTGGAACAAACTGCTCAGCCTGGAAGGCAACACCGCCCCTTATCTGCTCTACGCGGTGGCCCGGATCAAGAGTATATTCCGCAAAATGGGAGTGCCGGAAGATACCCCCCTCCCCCACGCCACTCCTCCGGAAACCGAAGCCGAAATAGGGCTGGCCCGAAAGCTCACCGCTTTTTCCTATGCCCTGGACCAGGCCTTGTCCGACCTGAAACCTCACCACCTGTGCACCTACCTTTATGAACTGGCCGGCGCATTCAGCACGTTTTACAATGCCGACAAGGTGAATGTCGATGAACCGGGCCCACGGCAAAGGCGGCTCATGCTTTGCCAGCGCACCTCACTCGTTCTTCAAACCGGTTTACACCTTCTCGGCATCCGGCCCTTGGAAAAAATGTAACCCCCAAAAAATTGCCCATGCAGGACAAACCCGATATCCCTTCAGCCCAGGAAATAGTGGAACTCCACGACGAGCGTCTCGCGAGGTGGAAGAAAGATGGGAAATACCGAGCCAAAAACCGTGGTTTGAAAGGTTGGATCGAGGAAAACCACCTGCGGAACTTTCGACTCTGGCAGGCCGAGGACAAAGCCAGGCGGGAGGACAGGGGATACGAGTACGTTTACCGGGCCAAGCGAGCCATCGACGCCTTCAACCAGCAACGAAACGATTTTATCGAGAAAATGGATGTCTGGCTGGTCCGGGCGCTCAACCCGCCCCAAACGGGTTGCGCCTTCAACTCGGAAACGCCAGGTATGATGATCGATCGCCTCTCCATCCTCGCTTTGAAAATCTATCACATGCGATTGCAGGTGGAACGAACGGATGCCCCGGAAGATCACCGCGAAGCATGCTCCCGCAAACTGGCCATTTTAACCCGCCAGCGCCGGGACTTGTCCCGTTGTCTCGACACCTTGCTGCAAGAGGTTCAAGAGGGCAGCCGCAGCTTTCGGGTCTACTATCAGTTCAAGATGTACAACGATCCGGAATTGAATCCTGAACTCTACGCCCCGGAGGGCTGAGAAAGCTACGGCAACTCCCATTCGTAAGGGGCCTCGGATAGCATCCTATACCCCGTTTTGGTGACCAGAACCACGTCCTCGATCCGGCAACCTCCCAGGCCATGGTAATATAGGCCGGGCTCCACCGTTACCACGTGACCTGCCCTGAGCCGGGAATTGACGGTGGAAATGCGGGGCAATTCGTGAATATCCAGCCCTAGCGAGTGGCCCGTGCCATGCATGAATCCCTGGGGAACTCCGTTTACCGTACTGGTTTCGTATCCTTCGGCTGTGAAAAATTTCGTTATGCTCCGGTGGATGGTTCTGCCGTTGATCCTGGCCCGGATTTGGGAAAGGCCGAGATTTTGCGCCGACCGTACCGTATCGACCAAGCGTCGCTGGGCATCCGAGGCGCGGCCCTTCAGGTAGGTTCGGGTCATGTCGCCAAAATACCCATGGGCGCTCATGCGGGGGAAAATATCCACCACGATCAACTGGTTTGCCCTGAGCGGCCCGGTTCCGCGGGAGTGGGGGTCGCAGGCCTGATCTCCCCCCGCCACAATGGTCATGGCGGAAATGCCCCCGGCCTTCAGGCAGGCCACTTCAATGGCTTGCCGAACCCGCTCGCTGGTGAGCGGACGGTTTTCAAAATACAACTTTTTCCCCTTTATGGCGCTGGACTCGAGCAGGCGCCTGGCCTCCCGGTGGCCTATGGCCGAACAACGGTTTCCTTCCCTTATCTTTTCCACTTCGGCGGCCGATTTGATCTGACGGGAAGGGAAAAAGGGGCCTCTTTCGATTTTGTAGGCCAGCCCGCGTTGCCGAAAATCCTCCACCAGTCGGGCCGGGAAATCCCCGGGCAGACGCAAACGGTCGATGGCGTAAACATGGACCAGCCAGGCAATTTGATCGGCTAAGCAAACCCGCTTTTTCCCCAGCCACTCCGAGGTGGATCGCCGCACCGCGGTCAGGGACAGAATTTCGGTAAAGGATGACTCGGATTGGGCCCGACCATACTCCAGGTCGCTCAATACGCCGATTTTCCTGCGGCCTATCTTCAAGGACAAAAAGGGATCGGGAGCCCAGAAATCGGTCAAATAAAGTTGGTCGGAATTCCGCTCGGAGTCGGCGTATAGGCAATCGGCAATTTTAATGCGCTTTTTGGTATTGGCCATGAGGGGAGGGTATTTACCACAGAGGACACTGAGATCACAGAGATTTTTTTAGGATTGGATCCACCAAGAACACGAAAGGGCACGAAGAGTGGTAAGCATTCACTGAGGAAATTTCTTGCAACCGTGCTTCGCAATGCTGCGCAGGTCAGGAAGCGCGCCAAGATGAGGGAACCGCAAAAGGCTCAAAAAGGTATCCTGGAAGCTTCCACCCCCCGTTGAAGTAACCACCCTTTCAACGCTCCCAAATCGAGCTTGGTTCCGACTCCGATCCCATTTTCCGCGTACCAGCCCTGATTCATTTCAATGGCCATGATGAGGTCATCCCGACGGGATTTTACGGATCGTTCATCCATGGGGTACATGGGGTAAATTTCCCGCAGGACGCCGTCGGCGGTGAAAAACCCGATGTCCAACGCAATGCTGGTGTTGCGCATCCAAAAGCTCATACCCCGAGGGGAGTCGTAGTAGAACAACATGCCGCGGTCCTGCTCCAGGCTGTCGCGGTACATGAGCCCGCGGCTGACTTCCTGGGACCGGTGGGCCACCTGAACTTTGATGGTTTCCCCCCCCAACCGGATAGGGCACCAAGCTGAAAAGGGTAAAACAGCCTCCTCCGAGGGGTTGGCGCAGGAGGAAAAAATACCCAGAAACAGGACCCAAGGGCAAGTTGCCTTCATGATAGAAATAACCTCTCGCAACCGTGCTTCGCAATACTACGCAGGTCAAGAAGCACGCAAAGAAACGCGAAAAAAGCGCCGAGGGCGCCAATTAGGAATGAGGAATGGAGGGTGAGAGATCACAATCATGATCACGACCACGATCAGGATTGAGGAGGGAGGGGGCTGAGGTGGGTGTATTTGCCCCGGAAAAGTTCATCCATGGCTCCTCGCAATTCATTCGGTAGCGTCTCAACGGCCTTCTCAACGGCTTCGGGATCTTCATGGTTGCGAGGGCCTGGATTTGCCGTTGATTCCGTCGTATCCTTCCTCCGTTTCGCTTGGGGACCGGGTGGGCGAGAACCCGGTTCACCGGTTGGACCCACTATTTTTCTTTGATCCGAGGACCGGGGGGGCGCTTTCCTGGCCATTCCGGATAACTCCTTGATCAGGGAATCGATGGATCGGGTCCGGCTCTCCTCCACTGCCCGAAGAAGTGTCACTTCGAAATTTACCGTTTGCGACAACCCCATCTTCACATCCTCCTTGCCACGGTGAAGGGCGTCGTTCATTCGCATCAGGCTCTCCACGGTCAGGGGCATTCCCAATCGGTTGGTTTCTCCGCCGCTGCGAATGCCATGGATGAGCAATTCCCGCAAATAGGCCTGAAGATCGATGAGAATCCGGTAGAGGTCCTTGCCCGAATCGGCCAATAGATCCACCGCGGCGAGGATTTTGGGGTAATTGCCCTGGGCCAGAAGAGAGGCGAGTCGATGGATTTCCTCGGGCGAGGCCAACCCGTAAACTTCGAGCACGTCCTTTTCAGTAATGGATGTCCCGCAAAAGGAAATGAGTTGGTCCAGGGTGGATTGGGCATCCCGCATTCCGCCATTGGCCAGCCGGGCGATCGATTTTAGGGCGGTGTCTTCGATTTCAATCTTTTCGCCTTTTGCGATCAGGCTCAATTGACCGCAAATCTTTTCTTCGCTTATGGGCCGGAACTCGAAACGCTGACACCTGCTCACGATGGTCGGCAAAATTTTTTGTGCCTGGGTAGTGGCAAAAATGAATTTCACATGGGAGGGGGGTTCCTCCAGGGTTTTCAAAAGTGCATTGAAGGCTCCGACGGAGAGCATGTGCACCTCATCGATAATGTATATTTTGAAGGAGCACTGGGCGGGAGAATACTGGCAATCCTCCCGGAGTTGACGGATTTGCTCCACCGAGTTGTTGGAAGCTCCGTCGATTTCGATGACATCCATGCAACTGCCATCCATGATGGCCCGGCAAATGTCCGAATTGTCATCGGGGGATACGCGAGGCCCCCCCTCGCAGTTGAGGGCCTTGGCAAAGATGCGGGCGGTAGTGGTCTTCCCCGTTCCGCGCGGCCCGACGAACAAATAGGCGTGAGCGATTCGTTTTTGCCGGATGGCGTTTTTCAGGGTGCGGATAATGTGGTCCTGCCCTACGACCTCATCAAACTGCTTGGGACGCCAACGGCGGGCGATGACCTGGTAACCGGGTGCCATAGAGGAAGTAAAGTGAGGGGGCCAGGTTACCTACGGCTAGCAGGATCATGACTACCGTTGCTACCTTCCGGTCCTGGCGGGGTTCGCCTGTCGCGCACCCGTAGGACCCGGCCAGAAGAAAGAGAGTGGAAAACCTGTTCCCGCATTTCAATCCCTTTCGCAATTTTTTTATTCGCCTCGGACGATTTTCGGGCTGGATAGCCCCCGATTAATGGCCATAACTTGGGGAATGCCTCAACCCATTTATAATTGGTATCTGGCCGGCAAGGACTACCTGGTATCCGGCGACTTCCAGTGGGATATAGGAGCCCTTATCGTCATTCTGGCCGTCAGTTATCTGTTGTCCGGTATTCTCAAAGGCACCCTCTACCGGCGCCTCGGAAAGGTGCCCCTGAAATGGGTCCGGGACACCCTGGTACCGGCTTGCGCCTATGTCACCATGCCTGCCGTTTTCGTGTTGCTCAGCGCCGTGTTAAAGAGTGGTTTGGCCAAGCAGGGGATTAATGAGATATTTCTGGCTCCAGCCTTCAGCCTGGGGGTGGCCTGGTTCCTGTTGAGGGTTTTGAATTGCTTGACCGAGGAGATCTTCTGGCGCCGTGTGGGGGGTTTCCTCATTATCACGGCGACCCTTTTGCAGATGGCCGGTCTGCTCAGCCTGACCGCGGATATGCTCAAATCCATCGGGTTCCAGTTGGGCGAATTCGATTTCAACCTGTTTCGGCTCCTGCAGGGCGCGGCCGTGGTTATTTTGCTGCTTTGGATCAGCTTCCGGATATCCGGATTTGTCGATACCCATCTGCATCGCTTGCCCGATGTCAGCCCTTCCCTGGAGGTATTATTCTCCAAAATCACTAAAATCGGATTGGTCGGCATATCCCTTGTGATCGGCCTTACCACGGTGGGCCTTAACCTTTCCTCCCTGGCCATTTTCGGGGGCGCTATCGGTTTGGGTCTCGGTTTCGGCCTGCAAAAGGCCATCTCGAATTTGATCAGCGGAGTCATTCTCCTGCTGGATAAATCCATTAAACCCGGGGACGTCATCTCACTCCACCAAACCTATGGCTGGATCAACAAACTGAGCGCCCGTTACGTATCGGTCATCACCAGGGACGGCCTGGAGCACCTCATTCCGAACGAAGATCTCATCACCAACCGGGTGGAAAACTGGTCCTTTTCCAATACCAATATTCGCCTGCGCGCTCCCATCCTGGTTTCCTACGCCTGCGATGTCCGGAAAGCGATTCAGCTATGCCTCGATTCCGCCTACGCCTGCCCGCGGGTATTAAACGAACCGGCTCCGAAATGCCACCTCAAGGAGTTCGGGGACAATGGGATCAAATTGGAACTGAGGTTCTGGATCGAAG
The DNA here is from genome assembly GCA_022824405.1 of Opitutales bacterium. Taxonomy (GTDB): domain Bacteria; phylum Verrucomicrobiota; class Verrucomicrobiia; order Opitutales; family UBA2995; genus JAABVD01. Next base: position 82,994 of record JAJDZZ010000026.1, on the reverse strand, counting down.
ATCCGTCCAACGGGGTGACCAACATCAAGAGCATGGTATATAAGGAAATTTGGGACCGTTTTCTTGAACACGGCATTGAAATTCCCTATCCCCAGCGCGACCTGCATTTGCGGTCCGGCCTACCGCTTGCGGTGGATTTGGAGAAGAACGGGGGATTGGAAACGACCCGAGAGGAATAGACCCACCCCTCCGGCCTCGTCGCCCGAACCCTCCGGAGCAACCCGTATTGAACCTGCCCAAAAGTTGTCTTGACTCGACGCCCCAATTACGAAAAAAAGCGAGCCAAAGCTTCAATTATGAAGGCAACTTGCCCATCGCTCGGTCTCATTTTGCACGGCCTAAGGCTTCTCCTCCCCTAAGGGGAGTACACTGATTTATTCCTTCGGGTTCCCGGAAATCCGGCAAGTAGCTAAAAATGAATTCGGGAACGTTCCACCCCTAAGCCGACAACCATCCCTTTTTCAGGTCCATGCAAAATGCACCCATAACCAAGTATAAACCTTACCAACCGGTCGATTTACCGGACCGGCAATGGCCCGGCCGGACCATCGCCAAGGCGCCCCTTTGGTGCAGCGTCGATTTACGCGACGGCAATCAGGCGCTGGCCATTCCCATGAATATCCAGGAGAAACTGGAAATTTTTCAACTGTTGGTTTCCATTGGTTTCAAACAGATTGAAATCGGATTTCCCTCGGCCAGTAAAACGGAGTTTGCGTTTTTCCGGCACCTCATCGACAACGACTTGATTCCGGAAGACGTCACCGTGCAAGTGCTGGTTCAGGCCCGGGAGCATCTCATTTCCAAAACATTCGAGTCCCTCGTAGGAGCCAGGCGGGTCATCGTTCACCTCTACAACTCGACCAATCCGCTCCAGCGTCGCGTCACCTTCGGCATGTCCAGGGAGGAGATAAAAAATATGGCGGTGGAAGGGACAAAGAGGGTCAGGGAACTGGTCCCGACCGTTCCGGGAACCCAAATCGATTTCCAATATTCTCCCGAAAGCTTCTCCGATACGGAATTGGATTTTTCACTGGAAGTGTGTGAAGCGGTAATGGACGCCTGGGGTCCCGCCCCCGGGGAGAAAGTGATATTGAACCTTCCCGCCACGGTGGAATTGTTCCCCCCCAACGTTCACGCCGATCAAATCGAATGGTTCTGCCGGCATATTTCCCGGAGGGACCGGATTCTAATCAGTTTGCATACCCACAACGACCGGGGTACGGGAACGGCGGCCACGGAGTTGGCTTTGATGGCCGGAGCCGATCGGGTTGAGGGAACCCTGTTCGGAAACGGGGAACGCACCGGGAACCTGGATATCGTCACGGTGGCGTTGAACATGTACTCGCAAGGCCTGGACCCTCAGTTGAACTTCGCCGATTTGAACCAAATCCGATCGGTTTACGAGCGATGTACGCGCATGATGGTGCACGACCGCCACCCCTATGGCGGAGACCTCGTTTTCACGGCTTTTTCCGGTTCCCATCAGGATGCCATTCGCAAGGGAATGGACCAGATGGATGCGACCGAGGGAGCCGTGTGGCAGGTGCCTTACCTGATAATCGATCCCAAGGACGTCGGGCGCAACTATCACGCCATTATCAGAATCAACAGCCAGTCCGGAAAAGGCGGAGTGGCCTTTGTCCTGGAAAAGGAGTTCGGATACGTCATCCCGAAAGGATTGGTGCCGGAGTTGGGCAAAATGGTCTACGAACTGGCCGACAATTTGTCCCGGGAACTTACCCCACGGGAAATCCACCAGGCTTTTCTCAAGGAATACGGTCAGGTTTCCTCCCCCATGAAGTTGCAGGGTATCAAAACCGTTCGACGCTACGAGGAAACACGTGAAATACGGCTGGAGATTTCGCTCCTTTGGAAGGATGAACCGAAAACGATTCAAGGCAGGGGAAACGGTCCCATCAACGCCTTCTGCAACGCCTTGGACCAAATCGGTTTGAAACAATTCACCCTGTTGAATTTTTCCGAGCACTCCATTGGCCGGGGATCGGCTACCAAGGCTGCTGCCTACGTCCGGATTCAAGGCTATGACGACGGCGCCTTCTGGGGCGTCGGGGTGGATAACAATATCGAACTCGCTTCTCTCAAAGCCCTGGTGGCGGCCATAAACCGTTTCGCGCAATGAACGGTCCCCCACCCCACTCCACCCCCTTGGCAACCGTGCATGGCGAATGAATTCTATAGCGATTTCGACTGGGAACGCCTGCCCGCGCGAGAACCGGTTCTCTACCGGACCCATTTTGAAATCGACCGCGACCGGGTGATCCACACCTCCGCCTTTCGCAGACTGCAAGCCAAGACTCAGGTCTTCATATCCGGCCAATACGATATTTACCGCACCCGGCTCACCCACTCCATCGAGGTGGCCCAAATCGGGCGATCGATCTGCGGCTACCTGAAAAAGACCAGTCCCTGGTTCGACCGCGGCTTCTTCGTGGACTCCGTTCTGGTCGAGGCAGTCTGCCTGTCGCACGATCTCGGGCATCCCCCTTTCGGACACAAGGGGGAAAGAACGCTCAACAGGCTCATGAAGCGGTATGGCGGATTTGAAGGGAACGCCCAGACCCTTCGCCTGCTCACCGAGACCATTTACTCACACAACTCCAAGCGCAGCGGCATGGGGCCCACCCGTGCCCTGCTCGATGGCATCCTCAAATACAAGTCCCTCTATTCCGAGCGCCTCCATCCCCATAATCATTTTCTCTACGATGACCAGAAACCCTACCTGGACTTCGTCCTGGAGGGCGGGGACTTGTCGGGAGCCTGCCAAACCCCGCAGGAAAAAAACGCTTTCCGAAGCCTGGAATGTCAAATTATGGATTGGGCCGATGAAACCGCCTATTGCTTTCACGATCTGGCGGATGGAATCCGCATGGGTTTCGTCACCATAGACAAGTTGGAAAGATGGGCCGAGGCAAACGATCTGGATTCGGAGGACGCCGCGCGGATGGAAAAACTCATCCAAACCATACGAAAGGGAGGTATCGAACCCATGCTGGAGCGGAAAATCGGGGAGTTTATCCGTGCGGGCAGCCTGGTGGAGCGAAGTAATTTCATGGCCGAAAAAACGCACCGTTATCGTTTCGGGCTGGCCATCGACCCGGCCCTGCAGAAGGAATGCCGTCTCTATAAGGCCATCTCCATGGGTATCGTTTTCCGAAGCGAACGCGTCGGGCAGTTGCAATACAAGATCGACCGCATGCTGGGAGGTCTTTTTGAGACGCTCCTGGAAAGTTGTGAGGCGGGGGAACGAAATTCCCTTCGTTTCATCTCGACCAAGTTGGAGAAGCGATTGCGGGGAGTATCCGAACGCCCCCGGATGGCACGGTTGATCTGCGATTACCTGGCTGGAATGACCGACCCCTTTGCCATAAAGACCTTTCGCCGACTCTTCGATCCCGGTTTTACTGCCATCGCGGAAATTGATTGAACATCCGAGGCGCGGCGCCGGAAGCGCCAATAACGGAGGGTGGGTTTTCCAACCCGCCTTAAATTAAATTGGGAGGCAGGGCCCCGCTTCTCTATCAAAAATATCCTGTCCATTCTGTTCATCCATGTTTCAATTCCTAATTCCTAATTTCTAATTCCTAATTGGCGCCTCCGGCGCCTCATCCTTCTTCCTTCCCCATGCCCGATCATAACCAAACTCCACTGCAACGTTACCTGGCAAAGGCAGGTCCATCCGCCGACCCGGCCCTCGTCGGTTACCTGGCCAATCTCCAGCAGGTAGCCTCGGTCAACCAAACCATCGCCCGATCCATCGTGAGCGAGCTGGAAGACCAGCGCAACCACCTGAAACTCATCGCCAGCGAAAATTACACCCGGCTACCGGTGCAGGCCGCCATGGGAAACCTGCTCACCGATAAATACGCGGAAGGCATTCCCGGATCGCGGTTTTATGCCGGGTGCCAAAACGTGGACGACCTGGAGAGTGAGGCCTGTCGACAGGCCTGCCAACTCTTTGAGGCGGAGCACGCCTACGTGCAACCCCACTCCGGAGCCGACGCCAATCTCATAGCCTTCTGGGCCATCCTCCAGGCTCGGGTGGGAATCCCGGCGCTGGAATCCCTGGGGGAAACCAATCCCGCCAAAATCTCCCGCGAAGACTGGAACAGGATTCGCCACGCCATGGGCAACCAGAAGATGATGGGCCTGGACTATTATTCGGGCGGCCACCTCACCCATGGGTATCGGCTAAACGTTTCGGCCCAGTTTTTCGACAGTTATTCGTACTCGGTAGATCGCCAAACCGGGTTACTCGATTACCGGGAACTGGAAAAACAGGTCAGAGATATCAAACCCCTCATTCTCCTGACCGGCTATAGCGCCTACCCTCGCAAGATAAATTTCCGCCGCATGCGCGAAATCGCCGACCGGGTCGGGGCCGTTCTGATGGTGGATATGGCGCATTTCGCCGGGTTGGTCGCGGGCGGGGTGTTTGCCGGGGATTACAATCCCATGCCATTTTCCGACGTGGTCACCACTACCACCCACAAAACCCTGCGCGGCCCGCGCGGGGGGGTAGTGCTGTGCAAATCGGAATTTGCCGAGCATGTGGACAAGGGTTGTCCCCTGGTTATCGGCGGACCGCTTCCCCACATCATGGCGGCCAAGGCGGTTGCCTTTACCGAAGCCAATAAGCCCGAATTCAAGGCCTACGCGGCCAAAATTGTGGAGAACTCCCGCGCCCTGGCTCAAGCCATGATCGAGCGTGGCTTCAGCATAGCCACCGGGGGCACCGACAACCACCTTCTCCTGATCGACGTCACTACCTTCGGGCTGAATGGCCGCCAAGCTGAAAAGGTGGTGCGAGAATGCGGCATCACCCTGAATCGCAACGCCTTGCCCTTCGATCCGAATGGCCCCTGGTACACCTCCGGACTGAGGGTGGGCACACCCGCCATAACCAGCCTGGGAATGGGGGTCGAAGAAATGGAAGAAATCGCCGCCATCTTTGAGCTGATCTTCTCCAATACCCGGCCCAAGTTGCTGACCAAGGGCCCAAATGCCGGGAAACCCAGCAAGGTCAAATACGAGATATCCCCCGCCATAGCCAAAGAGGCCCGCCGCCGTGTATCGGAACTTCTGGGTCGTTTCCTTCTCTATCCCGAACTCGATCTCGAATTACTCAAAAATACTTTTCCACAACCTGCCCGAGGGAAGCAAACCGGTCCTTGAGAGCGGGATAGAGGGCGCGGTATTCGGGATAAAAGTCCGCATATACGGCTTGGTGGGGTCCGGGGTCGATCTCTCCGGTTTTCTTAACGACCTTGGCTACGGCCGTTGCGAGATCGCCAAAAAGGCCCGAGGCAACTCCGGCCAACACCGCCGCTCCAAAGGCCGCCCCCTCCGTCACGTTGGTGGTGACGATCCGGGACCGGTAAATATCCGCCTGCATCTGCAACCAGAACGGACTTTTGGCTCCACCTCCGGAAGCCCTTACTTCGGAAATTTCCAGGCCCAGGTTTCGCATCAGTTGCAGGGAATCGTTCATGCCATAGGTGATTCCCTCGAGCACGGCGCGCGTCAGGTGAGGTTTCCGATGACGCAGGGTCATGCCAAAGAAAACACCCCGCGCCTGGGGATCCGGGTGAGGAGTCCGTTCGCCGGACAAATAGGGCAGGAACAAGAGCCCCTCACTCCCGGCCGGGGCCTTCTCCGCCTGTCGGTCGAGCCATGCGAAAACGTTCGATCCGGAGGACTTGGCCTCCATTTCCTCCCAGGCCCCGAGGGTATTCCCATACCACTCGAAACTGCCCGCTGCCGACAACATGACCCCCATCAGGTGCCATTTATGGGGCACGGCGTGGCAGAAAGCATGCAAACGGCCATTCGGCTCCACCCGGAATGCGTCGGAATGAGCAAACACGACCCCCGAGGTTCCCAAAGTGGCCGAAACGATGCCTTCGCCAATGATCCCACAGCCAACAGCCTGAGCTGCCTGGTCCCCGCCGCCGGCGGCAATGGGGGTTCCCTCCAATAACCCCGTAGCTCTGGCCGCTTCAGCCGACACTGTGGCGCTGGCTACGGGGGATTCCGTCAATTCCGGCAGGAAACTCCCCTTCAATCCGATGGCTTGGCACATCTCTTCCGACCAGGTCCGTTTACCGACGTTGAGGAGGGAAGTGCCCGAGGCATCGGAAACATCGGAAAAATGCTCTCCGCTCAACCGGAATCTCACGTAATCCTTGGGCAGGAGGAAGCGCGCGGCCCGGGAGAAAATCTCGGGTTCATTTTCCTGGACCCAGGCAATCTTGGGCGCGGTAAATCCGGGCAAGACCGGATTGCCGGTCAATTGGAGAACCCGGTCGGCCCCCACTTTACGGGTGATCTCGGCACATTGTTTGGCCGTGCGCTGATCGTTCCAAAGAATACAGGGACGCAGCACGCGATCCTCCCGGTCCAGCAAAACGAGGCCATGCATCTGGCCGGTCAGGCCTACCCCGGCAATCGCTTCGGGTGAAACGTTGCCCGCTTCCATTACCCGCTTTATGGACAAACAGGTAGCCTTCCACCAATGGGCGGGATCCTGCTCCGACCAAAGCGGTTTCGGGTTATGGAAGGGATAGGACTCGCTGACGCTTTCGACCACGGAGCCGGACTCGTCCAGGAGAAGGGTTTTCAAGCTGGAGGTGCCGACGTCGATTCCTATCAGATAGTTCATTTTCAAAAGGGGTTGCTCCAATCGGGATCGAGCAAATGAGAAACCTGATTCACAGGAATGAACAGGATTTTAGAGTATTGATTATACCCTGCCTATCCTGTCAATCCATGTTCATGACAGCGTAGAATCAGATAAATTCGTTGATCAGGTTTTCCAGCATCTCCTGGCGGCCGCTTTCTACGGTGGGCTCCGGATGGGACAGGCTGTAAGCTTCCAATTGGGCAAACCCCACCGCCCCGTTTTCGATTTCGGCGCCTATCCCGGAATCCCAACTCGAATAACGATTTTCGACAAATTCATCCAAGCGTCCGTCTTCGATAATGGCATGGGCTGCTTTCAAGCCGCGGGCAAAGGCATCCATTCCCCCGATGTGGGCGTGGAACAGGTCGACGGGCTCAAAACTTTCCCGGCGCACTTTGGCATCGAAGTTCAATCCGCCTTTTTCAAACCCTCCCATGCGGAGGATCTCCAACATGATCTGGGTGGTCAGGTAAATGTCGGTGGGGAATTGGTCCGTATCCCATCCAAGGTGGGGGTGTCCGGTGTTTGCATCGACCGACCCAAGGGCGCCGGCGCCCGCCGCAACGGTCAGCTCGTGCCACATGGAGTGTTGGGCCAGGGTGGCATGATTGGTCTCGACGTTGAGCTGGAAATGATCCAGCAGGTCGTATTGGCGCAGGAAATTCAAACAGGCGGCCGCGTCGGAATCGTATTGATGGGTTGTCGGTTCTTTCGGTTTGGGCTCTATGAGGAACTGCCCTTTGAAGCCAATTTCCCTGGCGTAATCTACGGCCATGTGCAGAAGGGCGGCCAAGTGATCGAGTTCGCGCTTCACGTCCGTGTTCAGGAGCGTGGTGTAACCCTCTCGGCCACCCCAGAATACGTATCCTTCCCCGCCCAGGGCCTGGGTTGCATCCATGGCGGATTTCACCTGAGAGGCGGCGTAGGCGAACACGTCGGCCTGACAGGATGTCGCGGCCCCGTGCATATAGCGGGGATGGGCAAATAGGCAGGCCGTTCCCCACAGCAATTTCTTGCCCAACCCGGCCTGCAAGGTCTGCAAGGACTCCACCAGAGCTTCCAGATTCCGATTGGATTCCGCCAAGGTGGCGCCCTCCGGCGCCACGTCCCGATCATGGAAACAGTAATAGTCCAAGCCGAGTTTATCGAGAAACTCAAAAAAGACCTCGGCCCGGCGCCGTGCGTTTTCCAGGGAATTGCTCCGATCGTCCCAGGGTTTGTGTGAGGTGCCCACCCCGAAAGGATCGGTCAACTCATTGCGCATGGTGTGCCAGTAAGCGGCGGCGAACCGAAGGTGGTCCTTCATGGGTTTGCCTCCTACGACCTCATCGGGACGGTAATGTTTGAAGGCCAGCGGATTGCGGGAATTCACTCCTTCATAGGAGATCTTGGGTATATCGGGAAAAGCTTCTGACATGGAGATACTTGTGGATCGTCGATTGATGGGGAACAAGGAACGGGACCGGATTGGCCCAATGCAAACTATGCAAAGTGACACTTTGCCGGGTCAAGGGTGGAGAACCGTCTAAAACTCAAAGGAGTGTATTGACAGGGAGACTCCCCTATTGTCCACTTTGCCCCGATGTCTCAACCGGCAGGCAGACATCCGGCTGTACCCCGGCCACCCCATCCGCCCTAAAATCCCATTTAAGACCCGGCTATCATGAATTCATTGATCTTCTGGCCTATCCCCATTGCGGCCATCATCGCTCTCGTTTTTGCATGGATATTTTTCAAGTCCATGATGAAAGGGGAGGAGGGAACCGACCAAATGATTAAAATCGCCTCCCACGTGCGCAAGGGAGCCATGGCCTACCTTAAGCAACAATACAAGGTGGTTGGGATTGTGTTTCTCATCATCACCCTGGTTTTTGCCTTCCTTTCCTACGGCCTGGGCGTGCAGAACGGCTGGTTGCCGGCCGCTTTTCTCATGGGGGGATTTTTCTCCGGTCTGGCCGGTTATTTCGGTATGAAAACCGCCACCTGGGCGTCCGGACGCACGGCCCAGGCCGCGACCGTTTCGCTCAACAGGGGATTGAGGATATCCTTTCGCAGCGGGGCCGTAATGGGGCTCTCGGTGGTCGGATTGGCTCTTCTCTACATCAGTATCTGGTGGTTGGTATTGGACACCTTTATCGAGGCTTCCGACCCCCGTTATAAAACCATGATTATGGCTACGACGATGCTGACCTTCGGTATGGGGGCATCCCTGCAGGCCCTGTTTGCCCGGGTAGGAGGAGGAATTTTCACCAAGGCGGCAGACGTCGGAGCGGACCTGGTCGGGAAGGTAGAAGCGGGCATCCCCGAGGACGATCCCCGCAACCCCGCCACCATTGCGGACAATGTCGGGGACAATGTGGGCGACGTGGCCGGGATGGGGGCCGACCTCTACGAATCCTACAGCGGTTCGATTCTGGCGGCCGGGGCATTGGGGGCCGCCGCCTACGTCAATGCGGATCCGCATCATCAATATGGCGCCGCCCTGGCCCCCATGCTGGTGGCGGCCATTGGGATTATCCTTTCGATTGCGGGAACCTTTTTTGTTCGCACCAAGGCGGGAGCCACCCAGAAGGAGCTTCTGGCCTCACTGGAAAAAGGCATAAACATTTCCGCGGTCCTGATCGTCGTAGCTTCTTTCCTGGCCCTGCGCTGGTTGAACTTCCCCAACTACCTGGGGGTATGGGGGGCCATAGTGGTCGGGCTCGTAACCGGTATAATCATCGGAAAGACGACGGCTTATTATACCTCCTCCGAATACAAGCCCACCCAGGAGATTTCACGGAATGCCCAAACCGGTCCCGCCACGGTGATCATCGCGGGCCTTGGAGTGGGCTTTATTTCCACCGCCATACCGGTGCTTGCCATCGGGGTGGGAACCGCCCTGGCCTTCTTTTTCGCCTCGGGCGGCCTGGATTTGTCCAACATCAACGCCGGGCTCTACGGCATCGGTATTGCCGCCGTGGGAATGTTATCCACCTTGGGTATCACCCTGGCCACCGACGCCTACGGACCGATTGTCGACAACGCGGGGGGAAACGCCGAGATGGCCGGCCTCGAACCGGAGGTGCGAAAACGCACCGATGCGCTCGATTCCCTGGGCAATACCACCGCCGCCACCGGCAAAGGATTTGCCATCGGTTCGGCCGCGCTGACGGCGTTGGCCCTGCTGGCTTCCTACTTCGAATCTGTCCGCCTCGGCATCGTCAACACCATCCAAAAATCCGGCAGTTACCAGTTCCCGGACGGGACGGAAGTCAACTCCATGGAAGGAGTGAGCAGCCTTTCCCTGATTGATATGGTACAAAGTTTCGAGGTGCACCTGCTCAACCCCAAAGTGATCATCGGGTTGCTGCTCGGGGCCATGATGGCTTTTCTTTTCTGTGGCCTCACCATGAACGCGGTGGGCCGCGCCGCCGCCCAAATGGTCAACGAAGTGCGCCGCCAATTCCGCGAAATCGCCGGTATCCTGGAAGGGGAAAGCGAACCGGACTACGCCCGCTGTGTGGAGATCTCCACCATCGGCGCCCAAAAGGAGATGCTTTTTCCGTCCCTGCTGGTGATTTTCGTTCCGGTCCTGATCGGGATCCTCTTTGGGGTTCCAGCGGTGATCGGGTTATTGGCCGGCGGCCTTTCCTCCGGGTTTTCTCTGGCCATCTTCATGGCCAATTCGGGAGGGGCGTGGGACAACGCCAAAAAATATATCGAAGAGGGAAATTTCGGCGGTAAAGGTTCCGAGGCTCACAAGGCCGCCGTCATCGGCGATACGGTGGGCGATCCCTTCAAGGACACCTCGGGGCCCAGTCTGAACATTCTGATCAAACTCATGTCCATGGTGGCCATCGTCATGGCGGGGGTCACGGTGGCCTACAACCTTTCCTGATCCGCCCCCGGGGACAGGAGCCCGGAGCAGGCAAAATCTCATTTCTTGGAAAAGAGACTGGAAAAATGGCATCCGATGCGCTAGAAATTACCCGGAATTTTTATGGGGTTTCGGCGCAATTTCCTTTCATTTCTCGGAGTCTTCACCGCTCTTGCGGTTGTGGGAACCATCATTTTTTACAATTACTTCTTGTCCGGGTTGAGAGAGAGGCTACGCCATCTTCAGAATGAGATCCTGCCGTGGGAAGGGGATTTACAGGTCCAGGGGTTTCGGCTGGAAGAACTCGACCTCCATCGGACTTTCGGATTCGGCCTGGTCGGTTTCCAATGCGATGTAGGCGTGAGCGAGTCCGATCGGCCCGTGCGGATCACCGGTCAATACCTGGGATGGCGATGGCGGGGCCTGCCCGACGGAAGGCTTGAAACCATGGCCCGCAATCTCCGGTTGGCCTCGGGTAGTCCGGCCAAGCCCCTGTTGAACGACCGCTACAGGATGCGCCACATCGAGGTGCATTCCATGGAATACGAAACGCATGCCTCCGTGCTCGATTTAAAGGATTCCCTGCGTCGGGTCTACCATGACTTCAAGGCGATTTTCCAACGGGGAGAAAGCACGGCGCCCATGCATCTCACCGGCACGATGTATTTTGAATTCAAAATCGGGGAAAGAGCCTTTCAACTGCAACAGCGATTTGGGACCCGGACATCCGATGGCATTTCCCGCATCGTGCTGAATCGGGAGGATTTGGAGCACGTGGGGCCGAAATTCGCCGACCGACTCTCCCGGGGCGATCTCGATCTGGTGGCCAATCATCCGTTAAAAGCTCCCAGACTTTTTGAAATCCAGCGCCAGGCCGAGGAAAAGTCCAGAGCCGTACGCTGGTCCGGAATCGACTTTCCCGAGGACGCCTACCGGCATGTATTATGGAGCTACCTGCTGACCCTCGAATACGGGGCCGAATTTGCCCAGGTGGTAACCAATGCGCATGAAATCGGATCCTACAACACAGCCGAAGAGAAGGCCAAAGACCGGCAGAATAACCAAGTTGGCATCCATTATGCCCAGGAAGGGCTTCGGGAGGATGAACTGCTTGCCAGAATGCTGTCCGATCCACGGGTCCGGCGGTAGCCCTCAGGAAAAGGGTCAGTCCTTTTCCTGCCTTCCGACGGGCCTTCAAAGCTTGAACTCGTCCAAAACGATCCTTTATCTTCCAGACTTGCCCTCATCTACTTTGGAGACCTAAACCGAGGCCACGACATACCATGCAAGGTTCAAAAACACGACGACCCAAACGGAAGACAGGCCCTATGACAAACCACCCGTTTGCCAAACTGGGCCTGAAATACAGCGTCGTCCGCGCCGCAGTCGAGTGTGGCTATTCGGAGCCGACCTCCATTCAAAGCCAGGCCATTCCAAGGATTTTGCGAGGGAAGGACGTTATCGGATCTTCCCAGACCGGCACGGGCAAAACTGCCGCTTTTGCTTTGCCCATCATCTCCAAATTGGGCAAACACGGTAAATTCCGTTGTCTCGTCCTGGAACCGACGCGGGAGTTGGCCGACCAGGTCAACAAGTCATTTATAAGATACGGAAGGTTCACCAACCTTCGCAGCGCCCTTATTCAGGGAGGGGTGGGCTATGGCCGACAGTGCCAGACCCTGGCCAAAGGATGTGACGTCATCGTAGCTACCCCAGGCCGTCTTCTCGACCACTTTCAACAAAAGAACCTCCATTTCCGGGATATCCAAATCGTAGTGCTCGACGAAGTGGACCGAATGCTGGACATGGGGTTTCTGCCCGATGTCAGAAGGATCGTGAAATTGACTCCCCGTAAACGGCAGACCCTTTTCTTTTCCGCCACCATTCCCTCGGCCATCGAAAACCTGGCCCGGTGGACCCTGAAGAATCCATACACGGTGAATATCGGGCGACGACGCAGCGCCGCCGAAACCGTGACCCATCAGCTCTATCCGGTGGCGCGAAGCCAAAAAATCGACATGCTCATCCGATTGCTGGAAGACGCCGACTACGAAAGTGTTCTCATCTTCACCGAAACCAAATTGGACGCGGAAGTGTTGGCTCGAAAAATGGAGACGCGGAACTTCGCCGTTCATACCCTCCATTCCGATCGATCCCAACGCGAAAGGAAGCTTGCCCTGGAGGGCTTTCAGAAGGGGAAATTCGAGATTCTCATAGCCACCGACGTAGCCGGCCGCGGGCTGGATATTTCCGGGATCTCGCACGTGGTCAACTTCGACGTGCCCAGAAACCCCGAGAACTACGTCCACAGAATAGGTCGAACCGGGCGAGCAAATGCGGAGGGAGATGCCCTGACCCTGTTCAGTTCGGATGAAATCGCCGAGGTCAAGGCCATCGAAGCCTTTATCGACCAGGAGATCGAGCGCGTCAAGCTGGACAATTTCGACTATGCCTTTACCACCCTGCTACGGGAAAGGCCCCAATCCAGACCGGTTCGAAGGGGCAGAAACCGGGGATACGTGCCGGCCGACACCCTGCCCATCGACATCAACAAACGGCGACGCTAGTCCTAAATGGCACTGAGATCAAGCCGCAGAAAAGCGATGAATTTGGAAGACAAAACCCGGCTTTCGCAACTCAAGCCAAAAAAATCCGGGCCCTTCGTCATGAAGGTCACCCTCTATACCATCCTTATCGTAGCCCTGCTATGGATTGGGATCAGGATTTTTCTCGCCACCGCGGGGGGGTAGAAAGACGTCAGGTCTTTACTTCTTCGTTGCCCGAGCGCCATTCAATTGTAACAGAAAATCAGTTGAGTCGGCAGGAGCAAAGGACAAAGCTGAACCCCCGTTTATGCGAGTCCTCTTAACCTCCCACGGGTCGACCGGTGACATCTATCCGGTCATCGCCTTTGGAAGGGCTCTCGCCCAAGCCGGGCATTCCGTAACCTTTGCTTCCGCCCCGCTTTACGAAAGGGAAATAAAGCGGGCAAACCTGGACTACTTTTACCTGCCTCCGGATTGGGAGCAGGAAATCTTCACCGAATGCATGAGAAGATTGCACCGGGCCCATCACCCGATCAAACAGTTGAGAGAAATTTACCGGTTCGCCCTCCCCTTTTTGGGGGAGGTGATCGACCGTATCGAGGAAGCGCTGGAAACCCACGACGTTTTATGCAGTTCCTATTTGTTTCCGCACTACCGGGCCGTGGCCGATCGCAAGGGCAAACCGTATGCCTCCATAGCGCTCTGCCACAACACCATACCATCGCGGGATTATCCCCCGGAACTGGCCCCTACCCTGTCGGGTTTTCCCAAATCGCTCCGGGCCCGCTGGAACATAGGCCTGTGGCGGCTGGTAAATTTCGTGGTGGATATATGGATCAATCAGACCATCGGAGACATCCTCAAGGAAAAGCGCCTCCCGGCCGCTCGCAATTTTATCATGGGACCCGCCGACCTGGTCCTGGTGGCGGTCTCTCCAACCCTCATGGCAGGCCGAGGCTCCATCCACCGCAGGTTCCAATTTACCGGTTTTCTGAGGTGGCAGGCCGAACCCTGCCAAGCCGAGGAAAAGCGCATAGTAAATTTTTGCCGCGGCGAGCCCGTGCCGGTCCTCACCTTTGGAAGCGTGGCGTTCGATGACAAAGACGCGATCATGAGGAGATTTGAGAGGAATTGGCCGGCGGGAAAAAAGATAATCATCCAAACCGGTTGGTCCGGCCTATCCGTGGAGATGGAAAGACCCGACATCCTGGTGGTGGGAAAAATGTCCCACGACCAGTTATTCGGCCACGCCTCGTGTGTGATACACCATGGCGGCGCCGGTACCACGGCTTCGGCCTTGTCGGCGGGAAAACCGCATATTATCGTCCCTCACATTGCCGACCAGGATTTCTGGGGATCGGAAATGGAGCGGCTCGGCACGGGATTTGCCCTGCCCAGCGACCATTGGCCGGAAAAGCTGCCCGGCGCCGTCCGGTTGCTGGAAACCCGAGACCAATTTCGGGAAAAGGCCCGGGAGGTCCGGGACGTCATAGCTCGGGAAGATGGAGCCAAACGCGCCATTGATCTGTTGCAAGCCCACGTAGATGCTCACAATTTGAACCGCCGGATTTGACAACGGGGAATTACCGTGCGTAACCTGCCTTCTTATCTGCCATGAAAACTCCCCTTCTCATTGCTGTTCTCACCCGCATATTTCATAAATCATCTTCTGTGCTCCGGAAAGTCGGCGCCGGAGCGGGAATGGTCGGATGCGGGCTGGCCCTGGTTTCCGCCATGCTATTTTCCGGATGCGGTGAAACGGTGGAAGCGATCGTGGAGCCGGTTCCGGACGTATCGGCAAGCCAGGTGGGGAAATACAAATTTGAATATTTCCACAAGGCTCCGGAAGACCGTCCCTTTGTCGTGGTTGCGGTCGTAACCGCCAAAACCTCCAATCTGGACAAGGCCAAGGATACCTTTCGCAAGCACTCCAAACCCTTCAAGGCCCAGGCCGCGGTCAATTTGCGGGCGGTAAAAGTGGGCAACTACCGCGGTTTATCGGTCCATAACTGGCAGGCCGACCTGGTGATCTGGCAATAACGCCCCTACAGGGGAACCTCGTTCTGCAAAATCTGATCGAGGGTTTGCCGTTTTCGGATGAGAGCAAGTTCCCCGGATTCCCGCAACAGGACCTCGGGAGCCTCGGGGAAGGAATTGTAATTCTTGGCCTGCATGGCCGCGCAGTAGGCCCCGGCGCCGTCTATGACAAAGAGATCGCCGGTTTCGGCCCGGACCAGGGACCGTTCCTTCAAACGGACGGGGTCCGAGGGATCGGGGGTCAGAAGATCGCCCGATTCGCAGCAATGGCCCACCACAATGACCGATTCCATGTCTTGGCCCGGTTTGCCGGCAAGAGGTAAAACCGTCATGGGTTGTTGAGACGCGTAAAGGGTGGGCCGAAGAATTTCGGACATTCCCGCATCCAGTTTCAGGAAGACGTGTCCCTCGTCTCCGGTGGTGGTTTTGTCCTCTACGGAGGCCAGCAAACACCCGGCATTTGCCACCAGGAAGGTGCCCGGTTCGATTTCCAGGTGTAGTTTACGCCCCGTCCGCCGGGCAAAGTCCTCCAGCGCCTCCTTTATGGGAGCGCCCACCTCGGAGAGGTCTGTCGCAACCTCTTCCCGCATTCTTGCAACTTTGAAGCCGCCTCCCAGATTCAAGTGGGTCACGGCGGGAAAACCATCCACCTGCCGCAAGGTCAACAAAGCGGATTTCTGCCACACGGCCGGATCGCTGCCCGAACCGATATGGGAGTGTATACGGAAAATCTCCAGGTCGAACCGGCTTATGATTTTCTTCGCCTCGGGCAATAGTTCGTGCCAGATGCCAAAACTGGAGGACGGTCCTCCAACGTTGGTCTTGTGGCTGCTACCGGATCCCAATCCGGGATTGATGCGCAATCCCACCCGGTTTCCGGGCAGAGCCTCTCCCAATGCCCTCAACTGCTTGAGGGAACAGGCATTTATACTGATTCCGGCCCGGACGAGGTCGACAAAATCTTTGGGAAACTCCTGGGCGCTCAAACTGATGTGCTGAGCCGGAATACCGGCACGCATGGCCCGACGGGCCTCAAAACCGCTGCTGGCGTCCATTTCCAGCCCCATTCCATGGAATACCTTCAGTATGGCCGCATTCGGGCACGCTTTCATGGCATAGCGTCCGGTAAACCCGAAAGGTCTGGGAAAATTCAGAACTTTCCGGGCGTTGCGCTTCAGGCCGGCCTCGTCGTAAACATAGACCGGCGTGCCGAATCGTCCGGCGATGTCCTCACATTGCGATGCGGTCAGAAAGCGCGGTTCAGGCATAAGGGGCCCCAGTTTTTCAATTCGGACCAAAGGGTCGATAAAAAAGTAGCCCGGCGCGTTAAAGCGCCGGGCCACCGGTATTATGCTGGCTTGTAAAAATTAACGATAGATATTTATTTCGCCCAAGCCGACGCCTTCGCCGAACAGGAGCATGGTGTAAACACCGGGAGCCAGCGTCAGCACTTCCGCAGCCTCATTATCTTCAGAGGGCGACCCAGGCCAGGGTAGCAATTCAATCAATTCCCTGTTGGGAGAGTCTTGCCAATCGTCGTTCTGCCCGACCATTCCAACGCCCGGAACATGGATTTCGATGCGGGGGTCGGCTATGGCATTGGCAACCCCAAGGGCGGTGAGACTGGGACCCAGTCCGCGGAATACGACGGTTTGCGGTACGTTTCCACCAACAATGACACCCACGTTCATTTCTTCAGCTGGGCCAGTCCCAACCAGACCGCGCGTAGATACATTGATGAATTCCGCGTCGAGCTTGTTATCTTCAGCGGAAGTTGCCATGTAACCCTTCTGGTCCAGATAGGTCCATCCTCTGGCCCAATTGAAAGTTCCGAAGGCGCCTTTGAAGTCTACCTCGGTGAAGAAGTCTTCGTGGCCTTCCGGAATATCAATCATTGTCGTGGTATCCCATACCGCGCTCGTCACGTCGGTAACGCGCGGATCGACTTTAACGAGGGCGCCTTGGTCCCGGTCGACGGCGTCGACGACAAGGGCGTTTCCGATAATTTTGTTGCTGTTGTTCTCCCCGTTGAGCATTCCCAATTCCTGGGGCGAGTCGATGTTTCTGGCCAGGGAAGCCACCGTGCCATCGTAGTCGCCGAATTTACCAAATACGTTTCCGCCGCTGGCCAGGTTTCCGGCGTCGTACTGGGCCCTGGTAGTGTCGTCATCGATGCGAATCGCGTATTCCTTATAATCATCGAAGACACTGTTGTAATATTTTCCACCCGTATTGTCCTTCATCCTCCAGGCGGCGTTGCTTTGGGGATTGTTTCCATTAGCGCCGGAGCCGATGTAGGTGGCGTTGAGAATCACCGGAATGGCGTAGGGTTCCAGCGTTTTGTCGTCGCCGTCGCCGCCGTCCATTTCAGCGCCGTAATTGGAGCCGGCGCCCACGTCCTTTTGCATGGCGAACCAGAATTGGCCGCGTCCCCGGTAGCCCTGATCCCAGTCGAAGGATTCGTCTTCATTGAAGGCCATCACCATGTATTTCATGTCCACGGTTCCACCGAACATTTCCACTCCGTCGTCCTGGTTGTTGAAAACCTCGACGAATTTGATGGTGGTTCCGCTACCCACGGCGCCCAGGGTCAGTCCGTTGATTTCCTCGTCCTGTTGAAACTCATATCCTCCGTACCTGATGGAAACAAAGGTAAGAACTCCGGAATCGTCCTCATCGTTATTACCGCCGTAGACAATATTCTCGTTATCTCCTCCGGCGGGGAAGCCCTCCACTTCAAAGGTGCCAATGGTGGAACCTCCGATACCCGGATTGCCAGGGGTATTGAGAATGGCATTGCCCAGAATGATCAATCCGCCCCAAAAGCCGCTGTCCTCCAGGGTGATGGCGCGCGTTCCACCGTCTGCCATCGGGACTCCATCCCGTTCTGCCAATGCGGTGAAGTGAATGGGCTCGGACGGTGTGCCTTGGGCCATGATCTTGCAACCGCGGGTTATCACGAGGGAACCGAAAGTGTCGTCGGTGACATTTTCGGTTCCGTAAACATAGGTTCCCGGTTCAATGGTGAGGGTGGCGCCATTGGTCACGAAAATGGGCTTATCCAGAATGTAGGCGTCACTGGCTCTCCAGGTGGTGTCTGTGGTGATATTCTCAGTCACCGGGACATCCTCGGCATTGGCCCCGACCAGAGCGAAGGCGAATGCTGGTAGTAGTATAATCAGTTTTTTCATAAGGATCGGTTTTAGGTTATTTGAGTTCATATTTTTAAAGAAATTGGGGTCAGTATTTGTAGGATCCGCTCAGGCTGAAGGAGAGCCCCGTCTTGTAGAATTCGTACCAGGGCCGGGCCTCGGTTCCCTTGTAGAACAGTTCGGTGGCCTCATCGAGCAGGTTTTTGGCGGAGAATTTTGCGGTAAATTTTCCCCACGTCTTTTGCACGTTGGCATCCAGGGATTGCTTATCCGCCTCGAAGATACTGGGGGTCTCGTCGCCGATGAAACGCAGGGTTTCCCCCACGTAATTGTAAAACAGATTGGCCGCCCAACCGGTGTCCTGGTTGTCGTATCCCAGGTTGAGGTTGGCTATCCAATCCGGCTGCGCTTCGAATACCGTGCCCGAATTACTGCTGGAGCCTTCCGACAGGGGAGACAGTTCCGAATCGATAAAGGTAAGGTTTCCCCCTAACGTCCAATGGGTGGCCAAGGATTTTCTCGCTTCGAACTCCACTCCGGCAATCTCACCGGTTTCGGTATTAACCCAGGAATAGAAGGGACGAGAATTTACTCCGCTGAGAACGGTTTGCACGATGGGCTGGGAGAAATCCTTGTAGTAGATCCCGGCGGCGAGGAGGTCGCCTTCGGCAAAAAACCACTCCCAACGCGCATCGAAATTATCCGTGAGGGTAATTTCCAGATCCGGATTGCCGGAAATGATTTCTCCACTCTGGGCATCCTCCAGGCGGAAAGGGGAAAACTCGCGGAAGGTGGGCCTGGCCAGGGTTTTCCCGTAAGCGAAACGGAGGTTTACGTCTCCGTCTCGTCCCAAGGGACGCACGACGTGGAAGGCGGGCAACCACTGGGAACTTTCGATGGAGCCGTTTCTGCCCCGCAGCGACGCGTTGACGAACTCATCGATGGTGGCCACGTCCATATCGGTCGCTTCGTGGCGGGCCCCGATGATAAAGCGCAAGCCGGTGGTCAGCTCAAAATCGGTCATGAGGTAGAAGGCTTCGATATCCTCGGAACCGGTGTAGGATTTGGCGTTGCCCGAAGTCCTGCTCAGTTCGTTGTATTCGAGCTGCCCGCGGGTTTGGTAGCGGAAGGGCGGACCCAGAGGAAAGGTCTGGTCGATCCACTGATTGTCCTGGAAGTTTTCAAAAAAATTGATTCGCGACTCGGGGACGTTGCTGAGAATCCTCAAATAACCCCGCGCGGAAAAAAACCGGCCCAGTGAATCGCGGGTGGCCTCCGATGCGAAAGCGCCCACTTTGATTTGGGCCGTGTTGAAGGACTCGAAATTCAAGGGAATACTGAAATCTACCGTGTAGTTTTCCTTTTCGTCATCGAGGAAGTCATAGGACTTGAAGGGAAACCGGGGGTTTTCGGTAATGAAAAGCCGGTCAAAGGAACCGTCCGGATAGAGGTACTTGATGGCGCTGAAGGACCGCTCATCCGGGTTGTCTTCCGAGGTATCCGATAAACTGGCCGTCCACTTCAACTCGGCGTCGTTCAGGCCGGGAAAGAAGTGTTTGCCCTTCAACTGGTGCAGGCTCAGCTCTTTAGCCGTGTGTTTGAGACGGGTGGTGGTAAGAAACTCTTTCCCCTCGGTGCGTCCTTCGGGCAGGTCTCTCGCCCGCACCGGATTTCCGGGTTCATTGACGGTGGTAACATTTTCAAAGCCGTTATCCCCGAATTGCACGATGTCGTTGGTCTTGGAATTCAAGACGTAGTTGTAGGCGATCTCGTGGTCGGGATTGGGTAGAAGGGCGATATTGGCCAGGACGCCGTAGCTGATTTCCTCGTCGGAATCGGTTCGGTCGAATCCGTTCTTGGCGGAAAGGTTGTCCGGAGTGCCGATCCATCTCTCCACCCGCTTGTTCTCCACCAGGGAAAAGCCATGGGACCGGGTGACGTTGAAATAGTAGCCCAACCTTCCCTCCGATCCGACATTGATGGAATCCCCCGTGGAAAGGGCGAAAGAAAGGTCCGGGGAGGCAGTTTTCAAAACCGGATACCAACCGGATGAGTGGAGGGATCGAAACAGGGTCCTGGCCTCCTCCGAGGATTCAAAGCGGGTGGCCAATCCGTATTCCCCCGGGGTCGCGGGTATGTTTTCGGGCAAAGCATCCTCGGTGGAACCCAGGAAATCCATATTGCGTCCCGGGATGCCCAATATTTCCCGATGCGTGGCCTCGTTGTAACCCAGGCCCAATGAAACATTGAAAACCAGTTCCTCCGGAAACGATTTGGTGGAGATATCCACCGAACCTCCCGTAAAATCGCCCGGTTTGTCCGGGGTGAAGGTCTTGGTGGTCACGATTTTTTCCAACAGGTCGGCAGGAATGATGTCCAATTGAACGGTTTTTTTGGCCGGATCGTTGCTGGGAAGAACGGCGCCGTTCATCAGCGTGTTGGAATAGCGGTCGCCCAATCCTCGGATGACGGCGAATTTTCCATCCACGATGTTGGCGCCCACCATTTTAGACATGGCCTCGGCCGCATCGTTGGCCCCGGCTCGGCTCATGAACTCGGCGCCCAGGGAATCGCTCACCGCCGCCGCTTTCTGCCGGTCGGCCAACAGGGCGACATTCTGGGCCATGACCTCGATGGCGGTAATTTCAAATACCCCCAATTCGAAATCGGCCGAAGTGGCCGTCAACGGAACGTCCAGGGTAAAAACTTCGCCTTCCCTAACGGTCACTTCGGAAATGCGGGCAGTCTGAAAATTTTCTTTCTCGAAGATTACGGTGTGACTGCCGACGGGAAGATCGGCAATGTGATAGCGCCCTTCCAAATCCGTAAATAAGGGCTGTGTTTCCACGCCCTCGATCTTGACGCTGACCCCTCTCAACCCATCGGCAAAATCGATGTCGATCACTCTTCCGGTGAGCGTCCCGGTTCCAACGTCAACCGAGAGATCCGGGGATGGATCGCCCTGTCCCACAAGCCTCGGGGTCAGGAGAAGGAGGTTCATAAGAATTAAATGAATTACAAATTTACCAAGCCGCATATTTCCCAAAATAGATAGGTCTGAGAGTTTAGACGCCGACCGATATGCGGGTATGAAATGGTAAAAACAACCCTATTTGACCCCTGTTTCCGGATTGTTACCGGCGTCACTTCAGCGTAACGGATGCAACCGATTCTTTACACTCAGGAGCGGTTGGTTCGCTCCTCATTTCAGTTCGATAACCGACCCGAATCCAGGGTAATCCCTGCTGTCCGTATTTGCTTGCAGAAATCCGGAAGCAGGTTTTTCCCGATTGCCTTTCCCTGTCTCACCCCTATTCAATTGCCCTCCGAACATGGACGAAACCGACCCAAAAGAGGTAATCCCATAGCTTCCCTTCATGCCTGCGGATACATCCGACACCACCCAGGAAACCCTGCTGGAAATGGCGGGGTCCTACGAAGCGGAAACGAGAGAATTGCGACGGTTCCTGCATCGACACCCCGAACCCAGTGGAGAGGAATACCGCACAACCGCCAAAATTGCCCAGGTTCTGGCCGAAAAGAACATCCCTTATCGGCTCGCTCCCGACAAGCGGGGCCTGATCGTCGACTCCCGGCATCAGAATGCCCCTCGGCGCATTGCCCTGCGGGCGGACATGGACGCCTTGCGCTTGCAGGATGCAAAGACCGTCGAGTACCGGTCCTCGGAACCTGACGTCATGCACGCCTGCGGCCACGATGCCCACACCGCCATGCTGGTGAGCGCGGTCAGGGCCCTGGACGCGTTTGATGAACAACACCCGGGATTGCTCACCTGGAGGGCGATCTTTCAACCGGCGGAAGAAACCGCCGTCGGGGCCAAGGAGATGTTGGAAATGGGAGCCATGGACTCGGTTGACGCCGTGGTTGCCTTGCACGTCGATCCCTCCCTCCACGTGGGCAAAGCCTCCACCCGCGAAGGGGTTCTGACCGCCATCTGCGAGGAATTCAAAATAGATATCGAGGGAAAAGGCGGACACGGCGCCCGGCCCCATCAAACCATTGATCCCATTGCAGCCGGAGCACGCTTGATCAATGCCCTCTACCGGGAATTTCCCCCCACCTTCGACCCCGAAGATCCCGTGGCCTTTTCCGTCGGCGTTTTCCGGGCCGGCACCAGTCCCAATATAATTCCGGAAACATCCCAACTTCGCGGCAGCATTCGCACCATCCGGCCCAGCACTTCGGAGCGGGTGAACGAGCGCATCCGCCAAATTTTGGCCGAGATGGAATCCTCCACCGGGGCAATCCTTCGTTATACCCAAACCTTTCTATTGCCCAGCGTCATAAACAACCCCGAAACCACTCGGATCTGCCGCCGGGCCGGGGAAAGGGTTCTGGGACGCGGCCAAGTGAAGGATTTGGAGGGGCCCAGCATGGGAGGAGAGGATTTTTCCCACTATCAAACGAAAGCGCCGGTGTGCCTGATGCGACTGGGAGTGGGCAGACCCGGGGAAACCGAAAAAGTCCTCCATTCGCCTCATTTCGATTTGGATGAAAACGCCTTGCCACTCGGTTCCAAAATACTTGCCTTATCCACCTTTAAACTTTCCACCCACACCTGAACCGTGACTGCGACACTGCATTTCAACGGAAACGATTCACCAACCCTGGGAGTGGAGCTCGAGCTCCAACTGGTCGACGCCCGGTCCATGGCCCTGAAAAGCGGAATCACCCAGATTCTCGATACCATAGGGCCGGTGCATGATGATTGGATCAAACCGGAGCTGATGCAATGTTACACCGAAATCAACACCTCCATTTGCCATACCGTGGCCGAAGTCGAGGAGGACCTGACCCGAAAACTGAAAATTCTCAACCAAGCGGCGGCGGCCAACGACATGCGCCTGTTCTGGGGCGGGACGCACCCTTTTTCGGTCTGGAGCGAGCAAAAGATCACCCCCATTGAACGCTACCACCTGCTGGTTCAAAAAATGCAGGATACGGCGCGGAGGATTCTGACCTTCGGCATGCACGTGCACGTCGGGGTCGATACCGGGGACAAGGCCATCATGCTGGTGGACCGTTTGCTCCGCTACCTCCCTCCCTTGCTGTCCCTTTCGGCTAATTCCCCCTTCTGGTGCGACCGGAATACCGGTCTGCACTCCTACCGGAGCAAAATCATGGAAACCCTTCCCGTAGCCGGGTTGCCTCCCCTCATGAGGAATTGGAGCGAATACCTCTGGGTCGTAAACCATTCCCTGGAAACAGGATTTATCAACACCACCCGGGAGGTTTGGTGGGACGTTCGCCCTCATCCCATTTTTGGCACGGTGGAAGTTCGCGTTTGCGACATGCCTCAAACGCTGGAAGAGGTGGTTGGAATTACCGCCTTTATTCAATGCCTGGTGGCCAGACTCTCGGAAAATATCGACGAGGGGGTATACCAGCACGACACCCATCCGGTCATGGTAAAGCAGAACATGTGGAAAGCTTGTCGTTACGGCCTCACCTCCACTCTGGTGGATCCCACCACCCACCAGACCACCAAGACGCGGGAGTTGATCGACCAATTGGTGGAGTTCCTCCTGCCCACCTCGGAAACCCTGAATTGCCGAAAGGAACTGGAAGGGGTTTTGAAGCTGACCCGAAAACCGAACGGGGCGGAACGCCAACGCGAGATCTACCGGAAAACCGGCGACATGAAACGAGTAGTTCAAACCCTGGTGGAGGAAAATCCCGTCACGGGCCAGGGACGATAGACAACGGGTCTACTACGGTGGGCTAAAACTCGGCGCTGCCCGGGGTTCTGGCAAAGGGAATGACGTCCCGAATATTGGACACTCCGGTGACCAACATCAGCATTCTTTCGAATCCCAGACCAAATCCGCTGTGGGGAACCGTTCCGTAAAGCCGGAGATCCCGGTACCACCAGTATTCCTCCTTTTCAATGCCGTGGCGGTCCATGTTGCGGTCCAGGAATTCGGCCCGCTCTTCCCGCTGGCTGCCGCCTACAATTTCCCCGATTCCAGGCACCAGCACATCCATCGCGCCCACGGTTTTACCGTCATCATTGAGGCGCATGTAAAAGGGCTTTATCTCCCGGGGATAGTTGTAAACCGTGACCGGACCCTCGAAATGTACTTCGGTCAGGTAACGCTCGTGCTCCGCCTGCAGGTTGCTGCCGAATTCAACCGGATACTGAAAAGCCTTCCCGCTGGCCAGGAGCAATTTCACCGCTTCGCCATAGTTGAGGCGGGTGAAGGACCGGCTTGCGATTGACTCCAATCTTGGAATGAGGCCCCGGTCCACGAAACGGTTGAAAAACTTCAATTCGGTCCCGCAGGTTTCCAGGGTATCCCGCACGAGATACCGGACAAACGATTCGGCCAGGTCCATGCACCCCATCAGGTGGCAAAATGCCATCTCGGGTTCAATCATCCAGAACTCGCTGGCATGTCGACTGGTATTGGAATTCTCCGCGCGAAAGGTCGGACCGAAGGTGTAAATGTTCTTGAGAGCAGTGGCAAAGATTTCACCTTCCAATTGCCCGCTGACGGTGAGATAGGTGGGCTTGCCAAAAAACTCCTTTAGGGGTTCCCCTTCGCCGTTCCCACCCCGACCCGTAGGAGGCTGGGTGGTTACACGAAACATTTCTCCGGCCCCTTCGCAATCGCTGGCCGTGATTATGGGTGTGTGCACGTAGAGGAAATCCCGTTCCTGAAAGAACCGGTGAATGGCGTAAGCCAGACGGCTCCTCACCCGGAATACACAACCGAACAGATTGGACCGGGGACGAAGGTGGGCGATCCCGCGAAGGAATTCCAGGGAATGGCCCTTCTTTTGCAGGGGATAGTTCGGACCTGCCTCCCCTATGATGGCGAGGGATCGGGCCACTACCTCCCAAGCTTGGCCCCTGCCCTGGGACGGCGCCAATTTTCCGAGGATTTGGATGGCGGCGCCGGTGTTTGCTTTCTCCACCTGCTCGAAATCGGCCAGGGTCGCGTCGACAATTACCTGTAGATTCTCCAGGCAGGAACCATCGTTGATTTCGAGAAAGGAAAAGGTCTTCGCGTCGCGCCGCGTCCGCACCCAGCCCTGCACGCATACTTCATCCACTGGCGCGTCGCTGGCCAACAAATACTTGATGAGGGTTGCCTGCATACCAAAGCGAAACACCTCTTCCCGGCAAATTGCCAGCCCGAAACCGGATCGGGCTCAGAGAAGCGGTCGTCGGGGTCATTCCCTGCAATCCTGAGGAAATCACTTTTCCACGGCATGACCCCGACTGGCGTCCATACCATATTCCTCTACAACCTCCCTTAACTAAGCGCCAATCGGATTTTTTCCCGGTTGATCGACTTTACGGAGTTGTCCTTGTGGACCAACACGACCCTGGGAGTGAAACCGTCCGCCTCATGTGGGGCAAACTGGGCGTAACCGGCAATGATCACTTCGTCCCCGGGAACGACTTTGCGGGCCGCGGCGCCGTTGAGAGCGATTTGCCCGGGTCCACCCAGTATGACGTAGGTGGAGAACCGCTCGCCGTTGTTGCAATTGTAAATATCCACGCGCTCGAACTCACGGAGATGAGCCGCTTTCAACAATTCGGTATCGATGGATATCGATCCTTCATAAGTGAGATCGGCCTCCGTGACCGTAGCACAGTGGATTTTCGATTTCAGCAAGGTGATTTTCATGGCGATCGATCGGTCAATTATTGAGGTGATAGGCCAGGTATAGCCCATTTAGAACCAGGTTGGGGTAAATGGCGTCGAAGAGGCTTTCCCCGGCAAACAGGCGGGCGAAACCACCGGTCCCCAACAGAACGGAAGCTTCTCCTCCAAAGGCTTCACGGGCGAAGCGCCCAGCCAATTCCCTTACCGCCCCGACCTGGCCGTAAAACAAACCCGATTGGATACTTTCCACGGTGGATCTTCCCACCGCACAGATCGGCCCCACAATTTCCACCGAGGGCAACTTTTCGGTTTTCGTTTCCAGGGATTCCATGGATATGGCGATTCCGGGCAGAATGGCTCCTCCCAGGTATTCGCGGTTGGCGGTTATGGCGTCGAAGGTGGTAGCGGTTCCAAAATCCACCGCAATAATATTGACCTGAGGATGCAAATCCGCCGCCGCAATGGCGATGGCTATTCGGTCGGCCCCCACTTCGAGGGGATTGCGATAATTGATTTTCAACCCCGTCCGCACTCCGGCCCGAAGGATAAACGGTTCCGTGCCAAAATACTGGTGACAGGCGTTGCGAATGGAATGCAGGAGGGAGGGAACGACCGAACACAGGGCGATATTCCGGACGACCTCCGGTTCGACCCCGTTTTCCCGTAGAATGGTGCGAAGAAAAAGCCCCATTTCGTCAGTGGAAATGCGCACTTCAGAGGTTTTCCGGAAAAATATCTTCAGGTCGTTCCCCTGAAAGACTCCCCCATGGATGGTGGTGTTGCCGATGTCGAGACAGAGAAGCATGATTTTCTTACGACTTGGCCGGAGAATTAACCAAAAGTGACTCAACCGATCGGATGAGGGCATCCTTGGTGGTAACGCGTTCGGTCAGAACGCCGCCCCGATAGAGCGCGGCCACGTGCTTTCCGTTTTCGGGATCCACCTCGGATAGATCGTTGTGTACCACGATATCTGCCGATGAATGCCGGAGGAGATCGAGCACGGCCCGCTCACCCTCCTTTTCGGAGGCGTTTTGGGTGAGCTTGAAAGCCACCACCTGCATGCTCCGGTTCAGACTGTAATGGCGAAGGCGGTCCACAATCTTGTGATTCGGAGCCAGTTGCAGGGATATTTCGTGCCCGGAGGAAAGTTTCCCCACCGCATTCGGGGCGACCTTCCGGCCATCGATCAGTATGTGATCCACGGAATAATCGCTGACCGCGGCCAGATGAATGACGGCGTCGAAATGAGTCCTCCCCAGGATTCCCTTCAACTGGTTGTCCAGATCATGGAAAGTGGCGAAATCCACCACCTCGACGGGCTGCTCGGGGGGAATGGCACGCTCGGCCTTGAGCAAGGTGACATCATCGCCCCTTTTGAAAAAGTAGTCGGCGAAGCGAGCCCCCGTTTGCCCGCTGGAACTGTTGGTTATGGACCGGACCCCATCGATGGCTTCCTCCGTCCCGCCGGACGTTATCAGCAGGCGCAACGGTTTTCGATCGGGTCCCTTCAGGTTGGCGAAGTAATGCTCAACCGATTCCCAAACCAGATCGGGTTCCAGCAGTTTACCCTGTCCAGTGTCCCCGCAGGCAAGTCTTCCCCTGCCGGTGGGAAGGATATGAACCCCCCAGGATTTGAGTTTACCGAGGGATTCCCGCGTGGCCGGATGTCGATACATGGCGGTGTTCATGGCCGGGGCCGCGAAGTAGGGCTTGGCAAAATCATGGGCCAGAAACAGGCTGCCCAACAAATCGTCCCCCAAGCCGTTGGCCAGTTTGTTGAGAGTGTTGGCCGTAGCGGGGCATAACAGGGAAAAATCGGCCCACTTGACCAAGTCGATATGCGCCATCTGCCTGCCCGATTCGAAGAGGTCGCTGTAAACCGGTTTTCCCGTAAGACCCTCCAGGGTAGAAGCTCCCACAAACTTCAGGGCGGCGGCCGAGGCAACGGTTTGCACTTCCTTCCCTTCCTGCGCCCAACGGGAAATGAGGTGGCAAGCCTTGTAACAGGCAATCGACCCGGAGAGCTTGAATAATACCTTAGTGGGGGACATGGAGAATTAGGAATTAGGAATTAGGAATTAGGAATTGGGGATTGGGGAGAAGGGGAAGCGTTTCTGAGATTTCGAGGTACTGAGATGCTGAGAATGAGGAGGAGTGATGGAGTAAAGGGGGCTGGAGGCTAGTGGGAAAGGGGGACGTTGTCTATCAATCTGACCCGGTCAACGACGACGGCGCCAAATCGGCGGCCATTTATTTCTTCGACGTACTCGACCTCGAATCCTTCGGAAATCAGTCGGGCCCTGGCTTGATCGGCAGAAGGCATTTCGCGCAAATACCGCGGAAAGGCGGCGGCCCGGGACCGGCCTTCCCCGGTCAATAGCACATTGCGGGAACTCAGGGCCAATCCGTCCGGCTCGCGCACGGTGGCAACGGAAACGATCTCCACGTCGATGAACAGGGCCTGCACCATGCCCTGGATAAGCCGGAGTTGCTGGTAGTCCTTTTCTCCAAAATAGGCTCGGGCGGGCCTTATGATATTGAGAAGTTTCAAGACGACCGTCAGCACTCCGTCGAAGTGCCCCGGCCTGTGTTCGCCCTCCATCCTTCCGGAGCGCCGGCTTTCAGAGACGCGATAGGCGTAGCCGTCCGGATACATGGCTTCCCGGGCCGGCGAAAATATGAAGTCGGCTCCGGCCCCTTCCGCCATGGTTCGGTCCCGGTCCCAGGACTTGGGATAGCGCTTCAGATCGTTGGGATCGTTGAATTGAGTCGGATTTACGAATATGCTGACCACGACAATATCATTGGCTTTCCGGGCTGCGCGCACCAATGCGAGGTGCCCCCCGTGCAGGGCTCCCATGGTGGGCACCAGACCAACCGACAACCCCTCGGACAGGATACGCCGCAAATGGGGTTCCCAGTCGCGGATGCGCCGAATGACGGAGATCATACGAAACTCTCCTCCTGCACGGGAAAGGAGCCCGCCTTCACATCGAGGTGGTAATGCTCCAGCGCGTTCTGTATCTGAGTGTATCCGTCCAGGTAGCGGCGGACAAACTTTGGTTTAAAGGAGGGGTCCATGCCCAGGAGATCCTGCAGGACAAGCACTTGGCCGGAGGTATCGGGACCCGAGCCAATTCCGATAGTAGGAATGGTAAGCAACCGGGTGATTTCCCCGGCCAACGGGGCCGGGATGCACTCCAGAACCAGGGCGAAACAGCCGGCCCTTTCAAGAGACAGGGCATCGTCCATCATCCGGCGGGCCGCTTCCTCCCCCTTTCCCTGCACTTTGAATCCACCCAATCGGTTGACCGACTGAGGCGTCAGCCCCAGGTGGCCCATGACGGGAACTCCCGACTCGACCACATGGGCGATATGGCTCAGGTGCCCTGCCGCACCTTCCACTTTCACGGCGTGGGCCCCCGCCTTCATGAGTTGTTCCACCGCATCCATTAACGGCTTCAAGCCCTTGCGGTGGGCGAGAAAAGGAATGTCTCCAATGAGAAATTTACCTGGCGCTCCCCTGGCTACGGCCCGGGTATGCAAAGCCATGGTTTCAACCTCCATGAAAACCGTGCTGGGCTGACCGTGCATAACCATGGCGCTGCTGTCCCCAATGAGAATGCAATCGATGGGGGTGGATTGGATGATTTTGGCGGACCACGCATCGTAGCAGGTAATCATGGAGATCTTCTCCCCATTCGCCCGCATGCGCCCGAATTCGAGAATGCTCTTCATTGACGGGTGACTGGTGGAAAGTGGAGATGAATGAGCGTTTTCACTGGCCACTGACCACTGATCGCTAATTTCGCCCAAAGGCAGGAGGGCACAATGAGGGGATGAGCTTCCCCATCAGGTACTCGTCTCATGGATCAAGTCCTCGGTTGAAGGTGATAAATTATGTATTTTGGCGGGTCGCGGTCGAGTCCGCGCCCATAATGAACTGCCTGAATACAACCCCTATTCCATTATTTTCAACCCCAAATTGAAAAAGTGGAGAGTTAGGGATGAATGAACGTTCTCACTGGCCACTCTCCACTAGTCACTGATTTTGTCGCACATGGCGTGCCAGGCCAGAGTTGCACACTTGATGCGGGCGGGGTACTTTCTCACGCCGGCCAGAGCGGCCAATTCTCCCAGTTCTTCGGGAAACTCCTCGTCCTCGCATTCCTGAGTGAGATGCCGCCGGAGAAGTTGGAACAGTTCCTGGGCTTCCTCCACGGATTTCCCTTTGAGAATCTGGGTCATCATCGAGGCTGAGGCTTGTGAAATAGCGCACCCGCGAGCCTGGAAGGACAGGGCTTTAATATCCTCGGGCCCCAATTTCCAATAGACGGTTACCTCATCTCCACAAAGGGGATTGTGGCCTTCCCCCTTGTCCGTGTAGTTGTCCAGGCAACCGTAGTTTCTGGGATACTTGTTGTGATCGAGGATAATCTCCTGATAGAGTTCGGTAAGATCGGACATCAGCCAAAGAGTCGTTTGCTCTTCTCCAGAGATGCGGCCAACTGTTCAGCTTCTTCCCTCGTATTATAGAAGGCGAAAGAAGCTCTGGTCGTAGCGGATAAGCCATAATGACGGTGTAGCGGTTGGGTGCAATGATGCCCGGCTCGGATGGCAATTCCATCAGCATCCAGAAGCGTAGCGATGTCGTGGGGATGGATGCCATCCAAGGTAAAGGAAATGAGGCTCACTTTATCGGAAGCCCGGCCGTATATTCTAAGCCCTTCGATATCGGATAGTAAACTGGTGGCATACTGCAGCAAATCATGCTCATACTCCATCAAGACCACACGGTCCAATCCACTCAGGTAGTCGATCGCCGCGCCCAGGGCCACGGCGCCACCAATATTCGGCGTGCCCGCTTCGAAACGGGCCGGCGGTTCCTTGTAGGTGGTTTTCTCAAAGGTAACCTTGCCGATCATGTCACCGCCCCCCTGAAAAGGCGGCATGCTTTGCAAAAGTTCATATTTGCCGTAAACGACCCCCGCCCCCGTGGTACTAAAAAGTTTGTGGCCGGAAAAGACGTAAAAATCGCAATCGAGGTCCTGAACATCGACCGGGAAATGTCCCACCGCCTGGGCCCCATCCAGCAGGACTATCGCCCCATAGGCATGCGCTTTGTCCACCAACTCTTTCACCGGATTGACCGTGCCCAGGGTGTTGGAGGCATGCGCCAGAGACACTATTTTTGTTCTTTCACCCAATAAGGATTCAAACACCTCCATGTCCAATTCCCCGGATTCCGTAATCGGAATGATGCGAAGTTTGGCCCCATTGCGCTCACTCACCAACTGCCAGGGAACTATGTTGGCATGGTGCTCCATGGTGGTCAGGAGAATTTCATCGCCCTTTTTCAAAAAAGGAAGAGCATAGGATTGGGCAACGAGGTTGATCCCCTCCGTGGTGCCCCGAACAAAAATAACTTCCTCGCTTCGGGCCACATTCAGAAACCGGGCCACGGTTTTGCGGGCCAGTTCGTAAGCATCGGTGGCCCGCTCCGCCAAATAGTGCACCCCACGGTTAATATTGGCGTTCGATTCCTTGTAGTGCTTTTCCAAGGCGCTGAGAACAGCGGCAGGTTTTTGAGTGGTGGCGGCATTGTCCAGGTAGACCAGGGGCCGGCCCCCGACCCGCGTCCGCAGAATGGGAAAGTCCCTGCGTATACTTGCGACATCAATGGTCGTAATCATGGAGCGCAACTTAATGAGAATGAGTCTCGTTTCAAATAAAAAGTTGCCCCGTGCCAAAAAAACCACGGGCACCTGTCGCGTAAGGCTTCGATTTCAACAGGGGGACGTGTTAAAAATCAGGGTCCGACCGCATCGTCACACACTCTATCGATGAAGGGTTGGGCCTCTTCCAGGGAGGAAAACTCCCCGTCCAATTGTCGTTCAAAAAGCTCATCCAAAATAGTTTTGAACCGGGGACCCGGTTCCAGGCCCTTTTTCAGGAGGTGCCGTCCCAGAACGATGGGCTTGGGGGCTTGGCTGGCCAGGCTTTCTTCCCCGGCTACGGCTTGGAGTTCGAGCAGACCTCGGGATGGCTCGGGGGAAAGGGGTGGCCGGCCGGCCTGGTCGGCCCGTATAAGGGCGAACAATTCGGTCAGTGATCCGGGATGCAACTTCCGGGCCAGGCGCCGGACTTGGGCGCGACTGGGTTTTTTCCGGATTTGGATGGCCGCCATATGGCAACTCACCAGGGCCCGCACCGGCGGAATCAATTTTTTGGGAGACGCCCCAATGGATCTGAGAAATGATTCCGCCAAAGGCATTCCGGCTCGGTCGTGACCCGGGCTGACCCACCGCAACGTTCCATTTTTTTCTTTCCGGACAGTGGTGGAAGGCTTGCCGAAATCGTGGGCCAGGGTGGCAAACATGAGAACGAGGCGACCTGATTTATCCGCCTTGAGATAATCCTCCTGTCCCACCATGGCGTCGAGGCAATGACCGGTGTGAGTAAAAACGTCCCCTTCGGGATGCCATTCCGGGTCTTGGGGGCAGTCGATCAGATCGTTCAATTCGGGGAAGTGGGTAATCCACCCCGTCTCTTTGAGAAACTTCAGTCCCAAAGAAGGGCGGGATGAGTGCGTGGCCCATTTCTCCCACTCCATCCAAACGCGCTCCACCGGCAATTCGTGGTAGGCGTTTCTTATGCTCCGGCAGAGTCGGATGGTTTCCTCGGTTGCGGTCAAGTGGAACCGCGAGCAGAATTGAAACCCTCTCAATACGCGCAAGGGATCTTCCGCAAATGCTTCACTGGTGTGCCTTAAAATGCGCGAATCCAAATCTTTCTTGCCGTCAAAAGGATCACAAACCACACCGTCTTTCCAATCGTAGGCCATGGAATTAACGGTGAAATCCCGTCGGGCAGCGGCCTGCTTCAGATCGAGAGATTTCTCGGATCGCACGACAAAGCCCTTGTGCCCCGGATCTGTTTTCGACTCCAGGCGCGGCAGGGAAAAGTCGATTTCCCCCGGTCCTACTCGAAGTCTGGCCACGCCAAAAGCCTTGCCCACTTCGTTCACCTTCCCCAACCCCCTCAGCACCGCCATCAAATTTTCCCAGGAAACGTCGAAAACCTCCACGTCGAGGTCTTCCGGTTCGCGCTTCAGCAACCAATCGCGCACCGCTCCCCCCGATATGCGGGGAGTTCCCACCTTCGCCACCGCATCCAGGACATCCCGGACTGGTGTGGAAACTGGAAAACTACCGATCTTCAGCGCTTTCAAGGGAAGGCTCCAAAGCTTTGAAACCGGCCAGGCAGAGGATGGCCCATCCGGCCAGGAACAAAATGCCGCCCAGGGGGGTGACGGCTCCGAGCCAAGAGATACCACTGAGGCAGAGCAGGTAGAGGGTTCCCGAAAAGAGGACGGATCCGCTCAGCCAAAACCAACCGGTGAGCCTGAACAGAAAGTCTGAGGCCCGGCGGTGGTTAAGGAATCCAATCACGAGCAGGGCAATGCTGTGGACCAGGAGGTAAAAGGTGGCGGTTTCCCAAGTTTCCACCCGGTCCACCCTTTGCAGAAACGCATTCAAGCCATGGGCCCCGAATGCGCCCAGAAGAACGCCCGAAAAACCCAGTATGCCCGAATATTTGATAAACGTGTGCACGGTTCGGTAGAAAAATATGCCTTAAAAAGAGTGTCAGGATTGTGTGGATGGAATGTTATTCCAACCCCATATTCAAAGAATTGGATCGGGCTTGTCCGGCTACCGTCCTATCCCGCGCCCAAACCAAAAAATGAGCAACCGGGAAAATATCGGCACGATACATGCTAAATTTGCCCTTGTCATGAAAAAAAAACTGTGCCTTATTGGCCAAACATTAACCCTTATTCCACCGAAACCGTTCTATGCCGGTTTTGCTCTGGGTTGACTACCCCGTTTTAACCGGAAAGAATCAAACGAACCTGAAAAGAAATTTTTATTATGAAAAAGTTTATCGTTATACTATCGGTCCTGGCAGCGATTTCATCCGTTAAGGCTGCGGATTTTGCCGGGTCAGTTTCCATGGGCTATGAGTCTCAGTACATCTTCCGCGGTTTCAAGCTGGCGGACGAGTCAATGGTAGCCTCGGTCGACCTCGAGTTTGACAGCGCCTATCTCGGCCTGTGGACCAACCAGCCCATAGTGGGTGGCTACGACAATGAATTCGACTTTTACGGAGGATTCGGCTTCGACGTGGGTGAAGGCATCTCCATGGACGTCGGGGGAACCGTCTACTACTACCCTGAATCGGGTTCCAACAGCGATACCTTCGAACTCTTCACCGGCTTCGTCTTCGAAACGGAATTGTCCCCATCGGTATACGTCTATTACGATCTGGATCTGGAGGCTTTGACCCTGGAAGGTTCCGTAGGACACAGTTTCGAATTGGATGACAATGCCAGCTTCGACGTCGCCGCCTTTATGGGTTGGGTGGACGTGGAAGGTGCAAGCTACTCCTACTTCGGAGCATCCGCCGACGTGGTTTACAGTATCAGCGACAACAGCTCCGGTTATATCGGCATTCGCGCTACAGATGGATCGAATGGTCCTGACGGTGAGATTTGGGGAGGAGCAGGCCTGACCGTCGGATTCTGATCCCACGACAAATTTACCCAAAAAGCCTGTCCCCCCCGGACAGGCTTTTTATTTTTCATTCCCCTCTCTTCCATAGTTGACAAAGCGATTACAACCCTGCATTTTCCCTCACTTTTCTCAAATCACATGAAAACCACTCTGGCCAGAAAAGAGACAGTGCAACGGAAGTGGTACGTGGTGGACGCAACCGGCCAGACCCTGGGCCGACTGGCCGTCAGGATAGCCGACACCTTGCGCGGCCGGGGCAAGCCGATCTACACTCCACATGTCGACACCGGAGATTTCGTCATCGTCACCAATGCGGATAAAGTTGCGGTGACCGGAAAGAAGGAAGACCAAAAGCAATACATGTTCTACACCGGTTGGGTGGGTAATGAAAAGTATCGGAACGTGGCCGATTTCAGGGCCAGGAGGCCGAATTTCATCCTCCACCACGCCGTCAAGGGCATGTTGCCCAAAAACAACTTGGGTCGCCTGATGTTGCGCAAATTGAAAATCTATTCCGGACCGGAACACCCTCACAAGGCCCAAGAGCCCATCCCGCTCCAACCTCTCTGACATGAGCGCCCAGGAAGTATTTCTCGGTACCGGCCGTCGCAAGACTGCCACGGCACGGGTCCGCCTCCGGAAAGGGGCGGGAAACATCACGGTAAACGACAAGGAACTGAATGCCTATTTCTGTCTGGATCAGGCTGTTAGAACGGTTGAACAACCCTTTCAAACGGTGGACCTGAAGGACAAATTCGACGTCGTGGCCAAAGTTCGGGGCGGGGGTGTGAACGGTCAGGCGGGAGCCTGTGCCCTGGGTATTTCCAGAGCCCTTCTCAAATATGACGAGGAATTGAGATCGCCCCTGAAAAAGGCCGGTCATCTTCGTCGGGATCCCCGCCGACGCGAGCGTAAAAAGGCAGGCCAGCCCGGCGCCCGGAAACGCTTCCAGTTTTCCAAGCGTTAAAACTCCCGGGACCAACGAGTTCTCTCTTTTTACGCCCTCCCTGGTCACGGTCATGGAGGGCTTCCTGATTAACAAGTAATCCGTCAATACCTTATTCAACCCATAAACAGCACAACATTCCAATGAATATCGGCATCGTAGGCGCTTCCGGTTATTCGGGAGAGGTTTTACTCACTCTGCTGTTGCGGCATCCCCATATCGAGGTGACGGCCGTCACTTCCCGCACCAGGCACGGGCAGAAAGTCCAACAGGTGTTCCCTTCCTTGATAAATCGTGCGGGCGACTTGTCCTTCACGGCCTCGGACCCCCGCGAATTGGCGGAAAATCCGCATCTCGACCTGGTTTTTCTGGCCCTGCCGCACGGGGTAGCGAGCGAATATGCCATCCCCCTGTGCCGGGCGGGGAAAAAAGTCGTAGACCTGAGCGCCGACTACCGGCTCTCCTCCCCTACCCTCTACCGGCAATACTACGGCCGCGCCCACCCGCATCCCGACTGGCTGTCCAAATCTTCCTACGTTATTCCGGAAATTTCCGGAGAGGCTTGGAAAGGTCGCCGACTCATCGCCGCCCCGGGGTGTTATCCGACCAGCATTCTGATACCCCTGATACCCCTTTTTCAGGATGGAATCCTTCCCCGTAAAGGCATCGTGATAAATTCCATGAGCGGGATCAGTGGAGCCGGAAGAAAAGTGGCCGAGGGATTCATTTATTGTGAGAGAAACGAAAGCGTGAAGGCCTACGGATTGGCCAACCATCGGCATATCCCGGAAATTGAGGAGCAACTCGGTTCCGCCGCCGGGAAACCCGTCTCGGTTCAGTTTACCCCCCACCTCGCTCCCATGAACCGGGGCATCGCCACGACCATTACGGTCCCCGGACCCGGGGCTGTAACCGAAGCCGTCTACCAAAGCTGGCAAAAAGCTTATGCAGCCAAACCCTTTGTCGGACTGCTCGATTCGGGAAATACTCCCGATACCAAGCACGTGGTCTACACCAACCGGATCGATATCTCCGCCACTTGGGATGAGAGGACGGACCATCTCATCGTCACCTCCGCTCTGGATAATCTGACCAAAGGAGCGGCCGGTCAGGCCATCCAAATCATGAACCATTGGCTTGGGTTCGAGGAAACAGCGGGGCTCTCGTAAGGCTGCCATGAAAACCATCCCCACACCATCCGAAGCTGAAATCATCGCCAAGGCAGAGGTATTACTGGAAGCCCTGCCCTACATTCAGGAGTTTCACGGGAGTATCTTCGTGATCAAGTACGGTGGAAGTTTCATGGATGACCCCGACCCCGCTGTCAGAACCCGGGTTGCAACCGATATCGTGTTTCTCGCCTCGGTGGGCATTCAGGTAGTGGTAGTGCACGGCGGCGGTAAGGCCATTTCCGCCGCCATGGAGGAAGCTGGAATAAAACCCGTCTTTATCGACGGCCTGCGCTACACGGATGAGAAAACGATTTCCATCGTGGAAAAGACCTTAAACCATTCGGTTAATTTGGATATTTGCCAAATCATCCAGGCCAAAAAGGGCAAACCGTTGTCCCTGGCCGGACAAAACCTTTTTTCCTGCCGGAAACTGGGCAGGAATCACCGCGGCCAGGAAATGGATATCGGTTTCGTAGGGGAAATTCAATATGTGAAAACCCACCTCCTCAAGCGGGCCATTTCACAGGGATATACCCCCGTTGTTTCACCGTTGGGCGGGGACGACAAAAATAACCTCTACAACATAAACGCCGATGTCGCCGCGGCGCACGTGGCCTGTTCCCTGCGGGCCCGGCGGCTGGTTTACCTGACGGATGTGCCCGGACTCCTGAGGGACCCCGGGGATGGCCAATCCATCATCTCCCACCTGAGGAAAAGTGAAGTGCCCCAACTGAAAAGAGAAGGGATCATCGGGAAAGGGATGCTCCCCAAGGTCGATTCGGCCATCACTGCGCTGCGGGAAGGGGTACACAGGGTCCACTTCGTTCCGGGGAACCTCCCCCACAGCATACTGCTTGAAATCTTCACCGATAAAGGAGTGGGAACGGAAATTGTCCATTAGCCTCAACCCCCCCCATAAAGTGCGCCAGGAAAACAAAACAGAATCCTTATATCATCGGTATTGGTTGAACAATTACGCCACTCCGAACCTCACCCTGGTCAAGGGGAAAGGGGAGAAAGTGTGGGACGATCGGGGGAATGAATACCTTGATTTCACTTCCGGGATAGCCACCACTTCCATCGGGCATTGCCACCCGAATCTGGTAGCGGCAATCGGGAGACAGGCCGAAAAGATCATCCACGTGAGCAACTTGTTCCGGAATGAACCCCAGGCCAAACTGGCCGAATCCCTGGTGGAGAGGATCGCCCCGGGACGTTTATTCTTCTGTAACAGCGGAACCGAAGCGAGCGAAACCCTGATCAAACTCACCCGATTGTTCGGGGCGAAAAAAAGGGAAGCGGGAACAAACCCCTTCAAGGTGATCGTTTCCAGCAACGCCTTTCACGGAAGGACCTTCGGGGGCATGAGCGCCACCCCGCAACCCAAGATCCAAAATAGTTTTAAACCGCTCCTGCCAAATTTTGCGGTCGCGCAATTTAACGACAGCGAAAGTTTTGCCGCCTTGATCGACCGGGATACGGCGGCAATCCTGGTCGAACCCATCCAGGGGGAGGGCGGTATCCACGTAGCCGACAGGGAATTCCTCCGGGATTTGAGAACCCTTTGCACCGATAACGGGATCCTCTTGCTTCTGGATGAAGTGCAGAGCGGCACGGGGAGAACGGGCTCCTTCCTGGCCCATGAAATCGCCGGGATTACTCCCGATGCCATCGGAATGGCCAAGGGTCTGGGCGGAGGATTTCCCATTGGCGCCGTCTGGATATCCGATGCCTACGCCGATCTCTTTACCCCCGGCAGTCACGGTAGCACCTTTGGCGGAAACCCGTTGGGATGCGCCGCCGCCCTCGCCATTCTGCAAACCATGGAAGAAGAAAACCTCCTGTCGCGAGTGAGAAAATTGAGCGCCCCCTGGATCGAACAGCTCGTGGATCTGCAAAAGCGGCACGATCTGATTGTGGAAATACGGGGAAGGGGATTTCTCATCGGTCTCCAACTGAAAGAGGACCCCGGCGAACTTCGCAAGCTTCTGCAGCAGGCCGGCCTCCTCACCGTGGCGGCCAGCGGTAACGTTCTGCGTCTGCTTCCCCCCCTGACCGTTTCCGAAGCCTCCCTGCGGCAATCGGTTCTGACATTGGACAACGCCTTGACCGCTTATGGGAAAACCATGACCTCGAAACCTTGAGCCTTATGCATTCATGAAACACTTTCTGAAATCGACCGACCTGACGGACTCCGAAGTCGAAAAAGTTTTTTCCCTATCCCAGGCCTTCAAGAAAACCCGGGGAGAAGGGGGGATGTCCGTTTTGGGGAATCAATCCTGGGGCATGATTTTTTTCAAGGCCAGCACTCGGACCAGGATATCCTTCCGGGTGGGCATTCAGGAACTGGGAGGCCATCCCGTCCATATCAATCAGGATGAGATTCAACTGAGCCGGGGAGAGAGCGTCGAAGACACCGCCCAGGTTCTATCCCGCTACCTGCACGGCCTCATCATCCGTTGTTACGAGCACACCTTACTGGAGCAATTCGCCGCCCATGGCAGCATTCCCGTGGTAAACGCCCTCTCCGACTTCCTGCACCCTTGTCAGGTTTATTCCGACGCCTTTACCCTGTTGGAACGTTGGTCGGACGGTAAGCGCTTCCTGGATGCATTGAAGGGCAAGAAAATTGCCTTTTTTGGCGACGCGGCCAGCAACATGGCCAATTCCTGGGCGCTGGGAGGTTCGCTCTTCGGAATGGAAGTGGCCCTGGCCGGGCCGGGCCAATACGCGCCGGGACCCGAAATCGAGGCTGTCATCGAGTCTTCCGGATACGCCCCGACTTACACCTTTCATACCGACCCGATGGAAGCCGCGGAAAACGCCGATGTGATCTACACCGACGTCTGGGTGAGCATGGGCAAGGAAGGCGAAGCCTCCGACCGTCTCGACATCATGTCTCCCTACCAAGTCAACGCATCCATAATGGCCCGGGCCAAACCGGAGGCCCTGTTCATGCATTGTTTGCCGGCCCACCCGGGTTTGGAAGTTACGCGGGAGGTAATGGACAGTCGGGCTTCAATTGTGTTCGATCAGGCGGAAAATCGGTTGCATACCCAGAAAGCCATCCTGGCTGTGCTGGCCGAAACCAATAAGCATTAACCCATACCGCAATAATTATGAAAATCGTCTTAGCCTATTCCGGGGGTTTGGATACCTCCGTGCTGGTGCGGTGGTTAAAAGATCGCTACCAAGCCGAAATCGTCACCTTCGCCGCGGATTTGGGGCAGGAGGAGGAGCTGGATGGCTTGGAAGAAAAAGCCACCGCGACGGGAGCAAGCGTCCATTTCAGCACGGACCTGGTGGAAGAATTTGCCCGCGATTTTGTTTTTCCCATCCTGCGGGCCAACGCGGTCTACGAGGGCCAATACCTTCTCGGAACTTCCATTGCCCGTCCCCTCATCGCCAAAGCCCAAATCGATATTGCACGCACTACCCAGGCCGATTCACTGGCCCACGGAGCCACCGGAAAAGGCAACGATCAGGTCAGATTCGAGCT
Organism: Opitutales bacterium; assembly: GCA_022824405.1. GTDB lineage: Bacteria > Verrucomicrobiota > Verrucomicrobiia > Opitutales > UBA2995 > JAABVD01. The sequence goes on along the minus strand of JAJDZZ010000026.1, from coordinate 42,870 downwards.
CACCTACGCCGCCCTGGCGCCCGACCTGAAAGTGATTTCACCCTGGCGCATGAAAACCTTCCGGGATGCTTTTCCGGGTCGGCGGGAGATGATCGAATTCTGCACACAACATCAAATCGACGTGGAGGCCACCGCCTCCAGGCCCTATTCGATGGATCGCAACTTGTTACACATTTCCTATGAGGCGGGGATATTGGAAGACCCCTGGTTCGATCCCACCGTTCCGGAAAACAAATCCATGTTCAAACTTTCCGTCGATCCCCAGGATGCCCCGGATACCCCCGAGTACGTCGAACTGACCTTTGAGCGGGGCGATTGCACCGAGGTCAATGGCGAAGCTCTCTCACCCGCCCAAGTCCTCCGCAATTTGAATCGACTGGCGGGCAAACACGGCATCGGACGGGTCGATTTGGTGGAAAACCGTTTCGTCGGCATGAAGAGCCGGGGCGTTTATGAAACCCCGGGAGGCACCCTTCTATGGCAGGCTCACCGCCAGATGGAAACCCTGACCATGGACCGGGACCTCATGCATTTGCGGGACAGTCTGATTCCGAAATACGCCGAGTTGGTCTACTACGGATTCTGGTATTCGCCCGAGCGGGAAGCCCTGCAGGCCCTGATCGACAAAAGCCAGGAAACCGTTTCCGGAACGGTGAGGCTCAAACTGTACAAGGGCAATGTCATCACGGTAGGGCGAAAATCCCCCATCTCACTTTACGACCAGAACGTGGCGTCCATGGAAGGAGTGGAAAGCGATTACAATCCCGACGACGCAACCGGTTTTATTCGCCTGCAGGGTCTGCGGTTGCGTGCCCGCCACCGGGCCCAAGGCGGTGGAAGGAAGTAGGCGACTACCCAATAAATCAACGTTTGACGGCATTCTCCAACACCCCTTGAATGCTCCTCCTCATCGGCCTGGATGGCGGAATTGGCAGACGCGCCGGACTCAAAATCCGGTTCCCTTACGGGAGTGAGGGTTCGACCCCCTCTCCAGGCACCATTTAACTTCCCGGTCGATTCCGGGTCTTCGGCCATGAGTAAGGCCTGCGCTCGCGATGGATGACCTTGCCATAACCGCGGAGGCAATCCTCGATGGCCAGGTCGAGGACATTCCCGATAAAATCTCAAACTGGAAAAATTCGAGGTTTGACCCTGAGAGCGAAAAGTTCCCAGACTCTCCCCCTTTATTTATTGGTTCGGGCCGTAGCGCAGCCTGGTAGCGCACTTGCATGGGGTGCAAGGGGTCAGGAGTTCAAATCTCCTCGGCCCGACCAAATTCTCAATGGGCCGGTCTTGATTTCGCGGCTTCACATTTTCCACGTCAGTATTTAAGGTTGGCTCATTATGAAACGTGTTGTTCTTATTCTTTCGGGCTGCGGCGTATACGATGGAGCGGAAATTCATGAATCGGTTTTGACCCTTCTGGCGTTGGATAAGGCGGGCGCCGATGTAACGGTTGCGGCTCCCGACATCGATCAGTTTCACGTGGTGAACCATCAAACGGGGGAAGTGGCGCAAGGTGAAACGCGCAACGTCCTGGTGGAATCCGCCCGAATTGCCCGAGGTCCGGTAACGAGAGTGGCGGACTTGCAGGTGGAAGACTACGATGCGGCCGTTTTACCCGGGGGTTACGGCGCGGCCAAGAACCTGAGTTCGTTTGCCGTGGATGGGGCCGGGTGCAGCGTGGAAAAAAGCGTGGCCGATTTTCTCCGAAAGTTCCACGAAGCGGGTCATCCCATCGGATTTGCCTGCATTTCGCCCGCCATTGCCGCCAGGATTTTCGGTAGAAAAGGGGTCCGCCTGACCGTGGGCAACGATGAGGATACCGCGACCGCCCTGGAAGCAAGCGGAGCCAAGCACGTCAATTGCCCGGTGGAAGCTTTTGTGATCGATGAGGATTTGAAGATCGTTTCCACCCCCGCCTATATGCTCGGACCCAGGATTTCCGACGTGGAAACCGGTATGGCCCGGTGGGTTTCGGCTGTTTTGGACCTGGCCGGATAAGCGCGGATTTTATTGTTTTGCCTCTGCTCGGAACAAGGCGCAGGGTTCCCAGATTCGATAGAGTATGCATCCCCATTATCGTCCCGACATTCCCTATCCCGAAGCGCCGGAAATCCTTCAAAAGCGCAGTTTGCCAGCGCGAGATCTGGAAGACATCGAGGGGGCCTTGAACCGGGTCTACCATTGGATGTATCTGGCGCGCAGGACAGATGACAGGTTGCGGGATCTGTTTCGGCAGGGATTGGTTTACGGCACCTTGGCCGGGGGTCAGGGAAACGAGGGACTGGCCGCCCCCATCGGTCTTTTGCTGGACCGGGAGATCGACGTGGTTTGTTTTTCCCACCGCAATCTGGCGTCCCATCTGATCTGGAGCGACCATCTCTGCGATCACCTGTGTCAGTACATGGCCAATTCGGGCAGCCCCACCCTAGGACGGGAAGGCAATGTTCACCACGGTGACCCGCTAAACCGCAGCCTGCCCATCATCAGTCATTTGGGGCCCATAATTGCCAGTGTCCTGGGCGCTATCGATTCCCAGAGGCGTTTGGGTCACAATGCCCTGGGGATCGGATTTATCGGGGACGGAGCATCCAGCACCGGGGATATCCACGAGACCATGAACTTGGCCTCCGTACTGAATATCCCCATGGTATTTGTCATTGAAAACAACGAGTACGCCTACTCCACCCCTATCGGTGAGCAATGTGCGGTCGAATCCCTGGCCAGCCGGGCCACCGGTTACGGGATGGATTATACCATTCTGGAGATTTCCCGGACGGAAGAAATCCTCACCGCATTCAACCGAATTTTTGCCGAAGTTCGCCAGTCCGGCAAACCAACCGTGGTGGAGGTCAAAACCCTGCGCTTGCAGGGCCACGCCGCTTACGACACCTGCCATTACCTCACGGAGGATATCCTGGAAAACTGGAACCGAAGAGACGCCAATCCTATCCTGAGGGAAAGGTTGATCCGGTCCTTGGGGTCCGAAGCCATTGTCCAGGCCGAAAGAGAAATCGATGCTTTCTTGGATGCCTGCATCGAGGTATCCATGGCTCAGCCTCCCATCCTGGAGCAGGACCTGGAAAGAGAATCGTTCTCCCATACCCTTACCCCAATGCAATGGAAGAAACGGGATTCCGTTGTCAAAAACCTGACTTTCGCCCAGGCCTTGAACCACGCCCATAGAATGATCCTGGAGGACTCCGACGTTTCCATTATCATGGGCCAGGACATCGCCACCTATGGGGGCGCCTTCAAGGTTACCGATGGCCTTTTCGATGCGTTTGGCCGAGAGAGGGTTTTGAATACACCTTTGGCGGAATCGGCCACCGTCGGATACGGAATCGGCCTGGCTTTCAACGGTCACCGGCCCGTCATTGAATTTCAATTTGCCGATTTTGCCACCGACGCCACCACCCAAATTTGCCTGAACGCGGGAACCTTTTATTTCCGCTCCGGGGCCAAGCTACCCATGGTGCTGCGTTTCCCCTGCGGGGGGGGACTCACCTTCGGGTCGTTCCATTCCCAGGAACTGGAGGCTCTCTATATCCATTTTCCCGGCCTCAAAGTGTTGTATCCCAGCACCGTGCAGGATGCCTTCGATGCCATGCTGGCCGCTTATGAGGCCGATGATCCGGTATTGTTGTTTGAGCATAAGGGCCTCTATCGCGGATTGCGGGACGATGTTATTTTGCACGGCGACCACCACCGGGTTTGGAAACCGCGTCTGGTCCGGGAAGGTCATTTCGCAACTTTCGTGACCTACGGGAAGATGGTCGGGACCTGCGAAAGGATCTGCGCCTTCTTGGAGGATGAATTCGAATACTCCCTGGAACTCATCGACCTGCGCGCATTGAAACCGGTCGACCTCGATCCCATTCGGGAATCGGTCCGCAAAACCGGTCGGCTCATCGTCGCGCACGAGGCCCGCCTCAATTCAGGCTTCGGAGCTCAAATCGTCAGCCAAATGATGGAAGAACTATTTTTTGAAATGGAAGCCCCGCCACTACGCATAGGGGCCCTCGACTCCCCCGTCCCCTTCGCCCGGACCCTCGAGGAAATGTACCTTCCCACGGAAGAATCGGTTACGGGGGAAATTATCGATTGGTTGGAGCAATTTGGTTGAGTCATGGGAGAAAAAAATTCGCACCCCACCCCTCCGTCCGAATTGGAGTGGCGTAAAATCAAGCTGCTCGCCCTCGACGTGGACGGCGTGCTCACGGATGGAACCATCTTTACGGGTCCGGATGGATTCGAACTGAAACAATTTTCCGTCCTGGATGGCCTGGGGTTGGTGTGCCTGAGAAAGGCCGGGGTGATCCTCGCCGTCATTTCGGGTCGCTTGTCCGCCGCCACCACCTCCCGCATGACCGAACTGCGCTTTCACCACATCATCCAGGGGAGGAAGGACAAAGGCACAGCCCTGGAGGAACTGGCCGGCCAATTGAAATTGGCTCCGGAAGAGATCTGCTACGTGGGAGACGATGTGATCGACGTCCCCGCCATTAGGTATGCCGGCATTGGGATTACCGTGGCGGATGGGGACCCACTGGCTTTGCAATGGGCCGACTGGACCACCGACAGGGATGGTGGCAAGGGGGCAGTTCGCCAAGTGTGCGACCGAATACTTGAAAGTCGTAACCATAGCGTCTTAGCTCTATCCCATAAATCCTGATGCACCTCAAAATCCGCTTCCCGGACAAATCGTGGTTCGCTTTGCTTCCTCTGGCCCTGGCCGGAGGAGTTTACCTGAGTTCTCAAATCGTGCCCGATGCTCCCGTAGAAGGTTTCAGGGTCACCATGTTTAACGATCTGGGTTATAAAATTTGGTTCCTGACCGGAAATTCCGCCGCCCACCGGGAGGAGGGGCAAGTCGACATGAAGGGGTTGGATTTGGAGGTTTATACGGGGGAGGAACAAAACCAACTGGATTTCCGCATGGTTGGAGACAACGCCACTTATCTCAGCCAAAACAAATTGTTGTTCGGAGATCGGGGGGTCAAAGTGGTTTCCGAAGACTTTACCATAGAAGGGGAAGAATGGAGGTATGACCAGCAAGCCCGGCTCATCCAGGTGAGTGAGAATGTAAAAGTTGTTTTAGACTACGAAATGGAACCCTTTTTCAAATGAGGAAGTTTTTTATTACCCTCCTGACTCTTTTGGGCCTGCTCCCCACGGTCCGGGCACTAGAGATGGGGGGGACGACCGATACGGTGATAACGGGAGATCGCCTGGAAATGTTGAGTGGGGATGAAAGGTCCGAATTTCACATTGCCGGCCGGGTTCAAGTGGTCGGCACCAACCTCCGCCTGACTTGCGATGAGCTGCATATTACCTCCGTCAAGCGAGGCGATCCCAGCGATACGATCGGCAGGATTGGGAAAGTGACCGAGATCATTGCCATCGGAAATGTGCGCGTGGAACAAAAAGGTCGTTCCGCGTCGGGAGGCCGGGCCGAATTCTTTCCCGAAGAGGGGAAGGTATTGTTGACTGAAAGACCCGTGGTAACGGATGCCCAGGGAACGGTTTCGGGAACGGAAATTGAATGGTTTCACGGTCAGCGCCGCGCCTTGGTCCGGGGAGGGGAACAACGGGTCAAGGTCACCCTTCCCAATTTACCGGATTTGGGTCCCGATCCCGAAGCTCCCGATGAAACGGCGGACGACCAAGCCGAATCCAATGGGCGGAATTGAGCGGAAATGGCCGCAACGGTAACAATTTCCACCCTCGACCTGGAGAAGAGCTACTCTGGCCGTAAAGTAGTGGACAAAGTCAACATCCAGGTATCCTCGGGCGAGGTAGTGGGTTTGCTCGGTCCCAACGGCGCGGGGAAAACCACCACCTTCTACATGATCGTCGGCCTGGTGCCGGTTTCGGGTGGCAGGGTGTCGATAGGCGAGGTCGACGTGACGCGCTACTCCATGCACCGGCGCTCCCGACTGGGCATCGGGTATCTCCCCCAAGAACCTTCCGTCTTCAGAAACCTGTCCGTTTACGATAACATAAAGGCCATTGTCGACACCTTGCCCATCAAAAGAAAATTGCGCAAAGAAAGGATCGACCATCACCTCAATGAACTGGGGCTCACCCATCTTTCCAAACAGAAAGCCTACACCCTGAGCGGGGGTGAGCGACGCAGGCTGGAAATTTCCCGTGCCCTGGTCACGGAACCCAAGTTTCTCCTCATGGACGAACCGTTTAGCGGAGTAGACCCCATAAACGTAGCGGAAGTTCAGAAAATTGTCCTCGAATTGAGCAAACGAGGAATCGGAATCCTGATTACCGACCACAACGTGCGCGAAACTTTGAGGATTGTAAATCGTGCCTATCTCCTCCACAACGGACAAGTCCTTCGAGAGGGAACGAGCAATTTTTTAACCAATGACGAAGTGAGCCGGGAATTTTATCTGGGTGAAAATTTCAACCTTTGAGGACCGCCGATGGATATCCGAGCACAACCCAAATTGGTCCAAGGTATCGAAGTCCAGACCTTGTATGAGAAGTTCAAAGATCCCTTGCAGCTCACCTTGGTGGCTGGAAAAGAGGGGCTGCATACCGTCATCGAGGAGAAGAGTGTCAACCGGCCCGGCATAGCCATGACCGGTTTCCTCACTTGTTTTGGGGCCAGGCGATTGCAATTGTTCGGGGCAGGCGAGATGGCCTATATGGAGACGCTGAGCCAGGCCGAGCAGAACAATATGCTGGATCGATTTGCCAAACTGAAAATTCCCTGCATGGCCGTTACCCGAAACCTGGAACCGACCCCCAGCATGGTGGAGGCGGCGGACCGTTACGGCATTCCCTTGTTCCGGTCGCCCATCGCCTCCAATCAGTTCGTCACAACCGCCACAGTCCTGCTCGATCACGCCTTCGCGCCTCAGGTAACCGAACACGGCACCATGCTCGACATAAGGGGAATCGGCACCCTGTTGAGGGGCAAAAGCGGGATCGGTAAAAGCGAATGCGCAGTGGCCCTGATCGAACGCGGTCACAGCCTGGTGGCGGATGATCTCATCTACGTAAAACTGATAAACGAAACCGAACTCATCGGCCAAAGCTCCGAACTCAATCGAGGCTATATGGAATGCCGGGGAATCGGCATTATCAATGTGGTCGAATTGTTCGGAATCCGCAACGTGCGGTTGGAAAAACGTATCGATCTGGTCGTCTCCTTTCGGGAGTGGTCGGCCGAACACGAAGAGGAGCGTACCGGGTTGGAACAAAGTTACTTTAACATCCTCGGCATCGATGTGCCGCACATCGAATTCTATATTCGCCCCGGCCGGGATCTGGCCCGCCTGGTCGAAGTTGCCGCCATGGTGAAAGCGGCTCGGATTATGGGCCATGACTCGGCCAGAGAATTCAACCAACGGCTCCTCGCTCACATGGCTCAACAAACCGGTTCATAATATTTTTGTGTTAATAAATGAGGTCGATCCCTCAAATCATCGGACCAAATGACGGCTTCCGAGCGGGCTCCAAACGCTGGTCCGATTTTCTAAGCCTCTTGTAATGACAAGCTTCCGGCATTGAAAAATTACCCCGTCAATTGCAAGGAATTTTCTCGGATAAGTTACTGGCAAACCAACGTTAATAAGTTGTGGAAAAGTTCGTCTTGAAAATGGGAAGAAAAATCCAATCCTCATTAAGCGATGGGGGCAGCATCAAAGGACTGAAACTTCCAAGCTGGTTTTTGCTCCCTTGTTTTTTTAAATTCCGATCTGCACTTTTCCTATAACCTGCTACCAATCAATAATTTATTTAAAGCACCATCCTCTTCCCGGTAGTTCAATTTTTCTAACTGAATGCAAAATGACGCCTTAATTGCCTCGGGCCCACTCGTACGCTCTCTACCACACTATGCCGCCCGCGGGATCCTCGCGACTTGTGAATAATTGTGAGTCGAATTGGAAATTATGGCAAAATTTTCCAAAGTTCAGACCCTGTGGGATGTCGTAAAACCCGAACTGAAAGGGAAATTCGAGGGCGATGTCTACAACATGTGGTTCAAGCCCATTCACTGTCTGCGGCAAACCGATACCAAAGTCGTCCTGAGCGTACCCGATAATTTTTCATCCATCTGGGTTGAGGACAACTACCTCGATCTTATCTCGGATGAGATCCGTGTCGTGGCGGGACACCCTATCAAGGTCTCGTTGGAGGTATCGGAAACAAATAACCGGAGGCGGGAATTGGAATTGGAACGCAACCGGGATGCCCGGGAATTAGGGCGAACCGAAGAGGACGCGCCCGGGGTGAACCGGTTTCCGGAAACCTCACCCACCATCGGCAATATCCTCAATCCGAAAAATACATTTGAGAATTTTGTAGTTGGAGCAAACAACAACCTGGCCCATGCCGCAGCGGTGGCCATCAGCAATTCCCCGGGGAGAGCTTACAACCCCCTATTCATCTACGGTGACACCGGTCTGGGAAAAACCCATCTCATGCATTCGGTGGGGCACTTCATTTCAAAGAAAAACCGCCGGGCCAAGGTAGCCTATGTCTCCACTGAAAAATTTACCAACGAATTTATTCGGGCCATCCAGGAGAATACCCTGGTAAAGTTTCGCAAGCGTTACCGCAGTGTGGATGTCCTCCTGATCGATGACATCCATTTTCTCAGCGGAAAGGAAAGGATCCAGGAGGAATTCTTTCACACTTTCAACGACCTCTTCGAATCCGGAAACCAGATCTTCCTTACCAGCGACCGGCCGGCCGGAGAAATAGCCAAATTGGAGAGTCGGCTGGTTTCGCGGTTCCAGTGGGGATTGGTCTCCGACATGCAGGCGCCGGACCTTGAAACCCGAATCGCCATTTTGACCAATAAGATGAAATTGCTGGGAATTCAATTACCCCCGGATGTCCTTCAATTTATTGCCGAACACGTGTCGCGGAATATTCGCCGTCTCGAAGGGGCCCTGACCCGGGTGGCCAGTTACTCAGCTCTGATGGCCAAGGAGGTAAACCTGGAAGTGGCGGAACAACTCCTAAGCGACATCCTGCAGGAGGAAGCCCAGAATCAGGTGACGATCGAGAAAATTCAGAAACGGGTCACCCATTTCTTCAACCTCCGTCTTTCCGACATGGTGAGTCGGCGCCGCCCGGCCAACATCGTTTTTCCCAGGCAAATTGCCATGTACTTGAGCCGAATCCTGACCAGTCATCCCCTCAAGGAAATTGGTGAAGCCTTTGGCGGACGGGATCATGGGACGGTCATCCACGCCTGCAAAACGGTGGAAAATATCATGGATCAGGACGAATCCACCCGCCGTAGCGTGGAATACCTCAAGACCCAACTGGCAAAATCCAAGGGTTGAAATGGAGTTGAGCAACTCCCAGAAAGAGGTTTTATCCGGATGGGTGGCCGAGGGACTCAAGTTGGGCGAGATTCAACGGCGCCTGAACGAAGTCTTTGGCATTTCCATTACTTACATGGAAACCCGCTTTCTGCTGGACGATTTGAACCTGGATTTGCTTTCCCAACCCAAGCCGGTCGATTCCGAATTTTCCCAAACGGCTCATGAGAATTTGGAAGAAGTAGGGCAAGGAGACGAAAGGGTTGATTTTGCCGCTGCCGAGACCGGGAGAGGCAAGGTGAGGGTAAGCCTGCACCCCATCAACCGGCCCGGAGCCGTGGCCGGTGGAGAGGTGACTTTTTCCGATGGAAATACGGCCGAATGGGCTTTGGACCAGATCGGGCGGTTGGTCTTGAATGCCGAGAAGGAGGGATACCAACCCACTGAGGATGATTTGGAGGCGTTTCAGAAAGAATTGAGCGCCTTGTTGCAAAACCGCGGCTTATGAATCCGGTTTTTGCAGCTTTGAGCTTTACTCTTCGGCCCAATTGACGAAGTTAGCCAGCAAAGCAGTGATACATTACAGATGGGATCTCAGAGGGAAGTTTTCAATAGGGCCCATCCCCTTTGCCCTCGTTTCCGTCCTGTTTTTTTCCTTCCCTCTCAATTTGGCCAGGGCAAACCAGGTGGCAGATTGCATCTCCCAATTCCCAGAGAATGAGGAAGCGCTGGAAGGATGTCTGTCCCAACTCTACCTGCCCGAATCCATGGATGCCAATGAACTACTGAAGGTTCACCGCACCATCTTGAACCAACTGAAAGATTTCGCCTATGATTCGGTCTATCTGGGCGCCAAAATTTCGGCAAAGCTGTGTATTGTCCACTTGGCCTCGGATTGGTATTCGGCCGATGTCGCCGCCCGCCTGGTGACGAGAATCAAGGAGGAAATGGGAGGGGATGTGGCCTCGATAATTGCCGGCGCCACGGTATCGGGAGCCATCGAAGCCTCTGAAATCCTCGGTATCCAAGTTACTCCCGCGGCCACTTCTACGGCCTCCCCAAGCCCCCTACCCCGGCGTGGACCCGTGGCTGCAACAACCCCTGACCCGGTTTCCATTTATTTCGACAACGAGGTCGTGGTCAGCGCCCCGACCGACGGAAACCCCACTCCCTAGCCCGGGGTTTTCCTCTCATTCCATGAGTTCCAAAAGCTCGCGCTCGCTCAATACCTCTATCCCCAGCCTCTTGGCCGCCTGGAGTTTGGATCCGGCCTTCTGACCAGCTACCAAAAAAGCCGTTTTTTTACTGACGCTTCCCACGACCTTTCCTCCGGCCTTCTCGATGCGTTCCCTGGCTTCATTGCGCTTCAAATTGGGCAGGACGCCCGTAAGCACGAAAGTCTTGCCAGCCACAGCTTGTATTGATCCGGACCGCTCGGAGAGTGAGGAAGTGACGGTCAATCCCGCCGCTATCAATCCATGCACTATTTTTCCATGGATGGGATCCCCAAAATAGGTCACGATGCTTTGTGCGACGATGGGGCCGATCCCTTCGATCTCAATAAGTTGATCCGCCGTGGCCCCGGCCAGCTTTTCCAAGTCCAGGAAGGTCTGGGCCAACAATTTGGAGGCCGCCACGCCGACGTGTTGAATTCCCAAGCCGTGGATCAGCCGCCAAAGCTCCCGGCCCTTGCTTTCCTCCAGAGCTTTCAGAAGATTGTCGGCCGATTTTTCGGCAAACTTATCCAGCTCGAGCAAATCCTTTTTCTCCAAACCGTATAAATCGACGGGAGAAGCCACCAGTTCCCGCCCCACCAGTTGGTCCACCACGGCCTCGCCCAATCCTTCGATATCCATGCATTGCCTGGAAGCGAAAAAACCGATTCGTCTTCGAATCTGGGGAGGACACCCCATCGTGTTGGGGCAACGCAAGGCCGCTTCCCCCTCGGTGGGAATCACCTCGGTTTGGCATGCCGGGCATTTCGTGGGAAATACATAGGGGGCCAGCCCGGAGGCACGTTTATCCATCACCGGCTCTATGATGGCCGGAATGATTTCCCCGGCTTTTTCGACCTTTACGAAGTCGCCGATCCGAACGTCCTTTCGGGCTATTTCATCGCGGTTGTGAAGGGTCGCCCTGGAAACGGTCGTTCCCCCCAACTGGACGGGTTCCAGGATTGCCACCGGTGACAAGGTGCCCGTTCTTCCCACTTGTATGGAAATGTCGAGCAATCGCGTGACCGCTTGCTCCGCCTCAAATTTATAAGCGATGGCCCAGCGAGGGGCTTTGGCCGTGCTGCCCGCCTGGATTTGCCACCCAATGCGATTCAATTTCAGCACCGCACCGTCCGTGGAGTAAGCGTAATCCTTGCGCAGTCCGTCCAACTCGCCGATGGCAGAAATACAAAAGTCCACTCCCCTTCCGACCCAGTGATTTTGCACCCTGGGAAAGTTCCACCGTCTTAGATCCATGAAAAAATCCGTCAGGGTATCGTAGTAGCCCGGATCGCAGTAACCCAGACCGTGGGCCACCCACGTCAACCTCCGACTCCCGGCCTCCTTGCGGCTTAGCATTTTAACCGTTCCGGCGGCGAGGTTTCTGGGGTTGGCAAACAGGGGAAGCCCCTCTTTCAAGCGCCCGCTATTGATTCGTTTAAACTCGGGCAAGGTCATGTAAATTTCTCCACGAACCTCCAATACCTCGGGGTAAGGGGCAGTCAGGACCTTCGGATAATTGGGGATCAAGGCAAAATTGGCCGTAATATCGTCCCCCTGGATTCCGTTTCCACGGGTCACGGCACGGATAAACTTTCCCCCTTCATAGGTTGTGCTGACCGCCATCCCATCAATTTTGGGCTCGACCACGAACTCCAACTCACCCTCCCCCAGAAGCCGTTCCAACCGGTTGGCAAAATCCCGCAATTCCCCAAAACGGTAGGTGTTGTCCAAACTCTGCATGGGCAAGCGATGGTCATAGTTTGGGAAACTCTCAAGCCGGTCATCGCCCACCTCTGAAGAGGGAGAGTCGGGACGCGCAAATTCTGGATACTCACGCTCCAAATCCTCCAGTTCCCGTTTGAGGTGGTCGTATTGGCGATCCGAAATTTCCGGCTCTGCATATCGGTAGTAACGCTCGTTGTGATAGCTCACTTTTTCCCGCAGCAACCTCATGCGATGTTCCACCTCGTCACTCATTTTATCCATTTTCTTTCGGCGGCTCCTATTGTCCAGAAATTGTCCCCCAATTCCATTCCACAAGATTCCGGCCAAGCATCTGGTTGACGATGCCGGTCTTGGGTGAATAGTTGCAGTTACAAGGTTACCATTCTCCGGATCCACGATAGAACAATTTGCAATTCTGAGGTTTCATCCATTCCATAAGCCCCTGGTATTCCTTATGATGGACCGAAAGAAAATTGGCATCGTTTTTAGCTTGGCTTTGGGCTGGGTCGGCGCGGGGGCGGAAGATTCCATCGACTTCCGGCGCCATATCGAGCCCATTTTGCGGGAAAATTGCCTGGAATGCCACGGACCCGAGGAGCAGGAATCGGATTTCCGCGTGGACCGCAAGTCCACCCTGATCGGCGGAGGGGGGTCCGGAATCGAGACCATTATTCCCGGAGACCCGGCACAAAGCTACCTAATCGAGCTGGTCCGGGAGTCGGATGAGGAGTACCGAATGCCCTACGAAAAGGAGGCTCTTCCCGTAGAGATGATTTTGCTCTTGGAAAAGTGGATCGCGGAGGGAGCCGAGATTCCGGAGGATATGGAGGAAGATTCGGGAATAAAGGAAACGGACCATTGGTCCTTGTTGCCGGTGGTTCGTCCGGAAATCCCCGTCAACCCCGTTGCCAACGGCCCTGTCGACGCCTTTCTTTTGGAGAAACTGGCTGACAGGGGTCTCACCTACAATCCGCCGGCGGATTCCCGCTCCCTGGTGCGTCGAACCTCCATTCTATTGACCGGATTGCCTCCATCCCCCGAGGAAATCGATGCGTTTGCCCTGGCCCATGCCAATGATCCGGACGCGGCCTTCCATGCTCTGGTAGACCGATTACTGGCTTCACCTCACTTCGGAGAACGCTGGGCCCAACATTGGCTGGATGTCATCCGTTGGGCTGAAACCAACGGGTCCGAGGCCAATCTCTATCGAAAAAATGCCTGGCGCTACCGCGATTACGTGATCCGGGCCTTGAATGAGGATAGGCCCTACCATCAATTTATCAGGGAACAATTGGCTGGTGATCAATTGAGCGTGGGGCATGCCACCGGTTTTCTGGTGGCGGGGCCCCATGTGCCCACCGCAACCGTGGGGCGCGAACCTTCCGCCATACGCCAAGCCCGGGCCGACCGCTTGGATGAAATCGTACAGACGGTTGGGGCATCCATGCTGGGAATGACGGTGAGTTGCGCCCGTTGCCACAACCACAAATTCGACCCCATTTCCATCAAGGACTACTATTCCCTCACCGCCGTTTTCCAGGGCGTCGAGTTCGGCAGCAGGTACGCGGAACTCGAGGCAGGCGACCCCAGCCAGATTCGGGAAGGGGAACTCCGCCACGTTCTCCATCAACTGCGCCAAACCCTCAAGGCTGACGGGATCTCCTGGGAAGAAGACTGGCAGGGCTGGAAAGAATTGTATTTTCCGTCAACGGCCACTAACGCCATCCGCCTGACCTTCCTGTCCAAGAAGATCAGGATCGAGGAAATCGAGCTCTACGGTCCGGATGACCCATCCGAAAACCTGGCCTTGTCCTCCCGGGGAACGGTGGCGAAATCGGACGATTCCATGACCGAAGTCCGGGGGGAGGTCTTTTTCGCCAACGACGGGATTCTCAACACCAACGTTTGGCGGTCGACCTCTCCGCCGGAAAGCGAGAAGCAACCTTGGATCATTCTCCAATTTCCCGAACCCCGCCTGGTAGATCGGATGGTCATCAGTTCCAACAAGCATTATTTCTTGGAAACCGATTATCTGGCCACCTATACGCCCTACGCCTTCTCCGATTACCGCGTCGAAGCCCTCGGCTCCGACGGATCCTGGCGGAAACTGGCTTCCACCACCCAAATCAAGCAATCGCTCGAACAGGATTCGGCTCGTTCAAGCACGATGGAACGCATTCACACTATCATCGATCAACTCGGGGAAGAGGGTGTCCAGCCGAGTTTTGTGGGGCAGTTTATCGAGCCGGCCGTGACCCGTGTGCTACATCGGGGAAGTCCGGAAAGCCCGCGCAATGAGGTGGACCCTGCGGGATTTGTCATTCTGAATGGCAACCTCGACCTGGATTCCTCCTCCCCCGATGCGGAGAGGCGCATGCGCTTCGCCGACTGGCTGACCGATCCGAACCACCCCTTGACCGCCCGCGTGTTGGTCAATCGCGTCTGGAACCATATCTTCGGAAGAGGTATCGTGGCAACTCCAGCCGATTTTGGCAGCGTCGGCGCTCCGCCCACCCACCCGGAATTGCTCGACTGGCTGGCCCGGGAGTTTGTCCAGCCCGAAACATCGGGAGCAGCGCCCTGGTCGATCAAAGGTCTCATTCGAATGATTTTGCTGACCGATGCTTACCGCCAATCCAGCGCCCCGCGGGAAGATGGTCTGGCGGCGGATGCCTCTTCTCTTTACTTGTGGCGCTTTCCCCCTCGCCGCGTGGAAGCCGAAGTGATACGGGACAGCATTCTGCGCGCCTCGGGAAAACTGGATCCCAACCTGGGTGGACCAAGTTACCGGATTCACAACGAAAAAAAGACATATGCCCAGTGGAGGGTGGTTGATAATCACGGCCCGAAAACCTGGCGTCGCATGATCTACCAGGAAAGGATGCGACGGGTGGACGACCAGATCTTTACCGCATTCGATTTTCCCGATTGCGGGCAGATCCGTGCCAAGCGGCCCATTTCCACCACTCCTTTACAGGCCCTTAATTTGATGAACTCACCCTTCGCCATGGAACAGGCGGGTTTTATCGCCGAGCGCGCCAAAGCGGAAACAGCGGGGGATGTCCGGGCCGCCACAAAGCGGATCTTCGACCTGCTACTGGGCCGCGAACCCACGGACTTTGAACTGGATGCCTCCCTGGGAGTCGCTCATGATAGCGGCTTGCACCTGGTCACCCGTTCATTGATTAACTCCAATGAATTTGCCTTCCTCCCATGAATAACCCCGAGGAAAAAATCTCCTGTCATGGTCGCCGCCTCTTGAGCAGGCGCCATTTTTTAGGTCAGACGGGTCTGGCCATGGGGGCCCTGTCCTTAAGCCAGTTGTTGGCGGAGGACAATTTGATGCACTTCGGTGGAAAAACGCCTATTCGGCCTGACATCGATCCCAAGCATCCCTATGCCCCGCGGCCCCCGCACTTTCCCACGACCGCCAAGCAGGTGCTGGTCATTTATTGCCCCGGAGCCGTCAGCCACGTGGATACTTTCGATTACAAACCAGAACTCTTCAAGTATCACGGACAAAAACCACCCTCTATTCCGGAGGTCACTTTCGAGGGTCCGACCGGTAATATAGCCAAACCCTTCTGGGAGTTCAGGCCCCGCGGGCAGACCGGTAAAATGGTCTCCGATCTTCTCCCCAATCTGGCCGAACAGGTCGACGACTTCTGCTTCATTCATTCCCTGACCACCGACACCAGTTCCCACCCCCAGGGAGAAAACTTTTTCAATACCGGTTTTACCATGGAAGGTTTTCCTTCCTTCGGAGCCTGGGTGACCTATGCCCTGGGCTCCGAGAATTCGGATATGCCCGCTTTTGTGGCAATCAACGACCCCCGTGGTCTGGCCCGTTCCGGCAAAAACAATTTTGGCAGCGGATTTCTCCCCGCCGCATTCCAGGGAACGGATTTCAGCGCCAAGAATCCTCCGGCCAACTTGAACCGTCCGTCAGACCTTTCCGCCATGGACGATTCACGCTCCATCGATCTGTTGAGGCGGCTGAATGCCCATCACTTGGAATCCTACCCCGGCGACGCTGATCTGGCCGCCCGTATCGCCAGTTACGAGTTGGCGGGAAAAATGCAGACCTCGGTGCCCGAGGTCATGGATCTTGCGGGAGAACCATCCTCCATTCACCGGGAATACGGCACCGACAGCGGCAGCAACCTCAAGCGCGAATACGCCAAAAATTGCATTTTAGCCCGCCGATTGATCGAGAAAGGGGTACGGGTGGTGCAATTGTTTAATGGAAGCGATCCATCGGGGGGAAACGGGATCACCAATTGGGACTCCCACAGCAACATTCTGAAAACCCATGCCATGCAGGCGGAAATCATGGATCAACCAACCGCCGCCCTCATCCACGATCTGAAACGTCGCGGCCTGCTCGAACACACCCTGGTGGCCTGGTGCACCGAATTCGGCCGCATGCCGTTTTTGCAGGCCAACGGCACCGGGCGCGACCACAACCCCGACACCTTTACCTGCTTCCTGACCGGAGCCGGGGTAAAAAAGGGAACGAGCTATGGGGAAAGCGACGAATTTGGCTTCAAGGCGGCGGTCGATCCCAGGACGGTCTACGATTTCAATGCCACCCTGCTACACCTCATGGGCCTCGACCACCAACGCCTCACTTTCTACCACAACGGTATCGAACGCCGCCTCACCCACGTCCACGGTGAGGTTATAAACGCCATGCTGGCTTGAATCCGGGACGATGGCCAACTAACTCCTTTTCATGCCCTTACAACATTCTACCCTCCTGCAGCTCAAGCGTTGGAATACGCCGACCATTTACAATGGTTGGGAACAAATCACCCGAATGGACCGCACCGAGGGCGGTTTCAATCGGGAGCCGACGACCGATTATATGCCGGAAATGGGCCCCATGGTCGGTTACGCCACCACAGTGATTTTTGAACCGTCCAATAAGGACCACGTGAAAAACAAGGCCGAGGCCTGGGCCGAATTTCGGAAATACGTGGCCGGTGTGGCCGGGCCGAAGATCGTGGTGGTGCAGGATTTGGACAAACCCGACCTGGTCGGGGCATTTTGGGGAGAAGTGACCAGCAATATCCACCGCGCTTTGGGTTGCGTGGGGACGATCATCGACGGAGGTATTCGCGACGTGGATGAAATGAAGAATGCCGGCTTCAAGGCCCTTGCCCGCGGCTTGTGCGTGGGACATGCCTACAGTTGCCCGATCCGGTGGAATTGTGCCGTGGAAGTTTTCGGCACCACCATTCAACCAGGGCAATTGATCCATGCCGACAAACACGGATTCCTGGCCATCCCGCCGGAGGACGAAGAAGGACTCCTGGAAGCCTCGGTATTTATGGACCGGAATGAATGCAACACCGTGATTCCAGCCGCCCGCTCCACCCAGGGGAAATCGATTGAGGAAATCCTGGAAAGCATTAACCGGGCAGGGGCGGATTTCGCCGAGGCAGTTCGGCGCAAGTTCAACCAGGAGGGCGAGTGGTGATCGCCTGAACCTTCCCCCGGACCCGGATTGGCATTCATCCCGATCGGAAGTCAGAAACGGTTATTACATGGTCCGTTGCCAGGACATCGAAAACGAGGCAGCCTTGCTCACTTACTTGCGGCAAACGGGTCGGATTGGGGAAGAAGAGGCGCCCGGTCTGCAAATCCTGACGGGAGGGGTTTCCAATCGAACGGTTCTTTTGCAACGATCCAACGGTCAGGCCTGGGTGCTCAAGCAGGCCCTACCCAAATTGCGCGTAGAAGTCGATTGGTTCAGCGACCCGGCTCGCATTGCCCGGGAGGCTCTGGCCTTGCAATGGCTGCAGAAGTGGTTGCCCAAGGAACATACCGTTCCGCTGGTTTTTCTGGATAGGCAAAACCACATACTGGCTATGCAGGCCGTGCCCCGCCCGAATTGGAATTGGAAAACCCTACTGCTCGATGGGGAACTGGACCACGATCACGTCCATCAGTTCGCCCGCCTCCTGGCCACCCTGCACCGAAGGGCGCTGCAAGATCGGACGGACGCGGCAAAAGACTTCGCCGACAGGTCCTTTTTTCAGTCTCTCAGACTCGAACCTTACTATGCCTACACCAAAGAACGGGAAACCGGGGCCCAGGCATTTCTGGGGGGATTGATATCTGAAACCCTGCTGCGAGAAGATACCGTTGTGCACGGGGATTACAGTCCCAAGAACATCCTCCTCCAGGCCGGGAATCTCATTCTTCTGGACCACGAAGTAATGCATTGGGGAGATCCGGCTTTCGATATCGGGTTCTCCCTGACCCACTTGCTCAGCAAAGCCAATCACTTGGCGGACCGGCGAAGGGATTTTGCCCGAGCCGCCCAAAATTTCTGGATAACTTATGGCTTTCACCTCGGCCAAGTCCCCTGGTTGGAGGGATTCGAGGCCCGCTGCGTAAAACATACCCTGGCCTGCCTGCTGGCCCGCGTGCGCGGCAGATCTCCGCTCGAATATTTGAACGCGAGGGAAGCGGGTCGGCAGCGTGAGACCGTTTTGGAATTGATGCAGGGTTGTCCCGGCTCAATAGAAGAACTGGTGAGGCAGTTCACCGAATACCTTTAAACCATGCCACGCATTCGATCCATAGAAGGCCTGGAAATACTGGACAGCAGGGGCCGACCCACCGTAAAGGCCACCTGTGTTTTGCAGAGCGGAGCTTCCGCCTCCGCCTCGGTCCCCAGCGGCGCTTCCACCGGAAGGGCGGAAGCGGTGGAACTGAGGGATGGCGATCCGTCGCGCTACGGCGGATACGGTTGCCTCAAGGCCGTTTACCATATCAATGGGGAAATCAACCGGAAGTTGTCGGGCAGGACCTTTGCCTCGCAAGCGGAGTTGGACCGGGCTCTGATCGACCTCGACGGCACCCCCGACAAATCGCGATTGGGAGCCAACGCCATTTTGGCCGTATCCATTGCCCACTCCAGGGCTTCCGCGTTAGAGGGTGGAGCGCCTCTTTACCGGTATTTTGCCGAAATGAGCGGCCAACCGATCACCCGTTTTCCCCGGCCCACCCTGAACCTGTTCAGCGGCGGTATGCATGGGGGCCGGCAGGTTGCCATTCAGGACGTGCTGGTCGTTCCCGCTTCCGCCGGAAGTTTCCGGCAAAGCCTGGAAATTACCCATGCCGTCTACGCCGCCGCAGTCGAATTGATGGCCGAAAGGTTCGACGCCCGCTGGTTGACCGCCGATGAGGGCGGGTTGGCGCCCCCTGTAAATCGGGCGGAAGAGTTGCTCGAACTCGCTATTGAGGCCATCGAACGGGCCGGTCTTACCCCGGGTGTTCACGTTTGCCTGGCCGCAGATCTGGCCTCAAGCCACTTTTTCAAAGACGGAGCCTACCGCCTCGATGGCAAAAGCCTCAATAGCCATGAAATGAAAGAGCAGTTGGTGGATTGGGCGCGCCGTTACCCCATCGTCAGCCTGGAAGACGGCCTGGCCGAAGAGGATTGGGATCATTGGCCGGAATTGTGCAAGCGGCTTTCCCCCACCACCCTGACTTTGGGAGACGATCTGCTCTGCACCCATCCCCGGCGCATCCAAAATGCCATCCAATCGAACGCCTGCAATGCCCTTTTGCTCAAGGTGAATCAGATCGGTACCTTGACCGAAGCCCTGGAAGCCTGCCAGTTGGCCAGGGATGCCGGATGGATGGTGACCGTCTCGGTGCGAAGTGGGGAGACCGAAGACGATTGGTTCAGCGACCTCGCCGTCGGTTGGTCCGGCCATCAAACCAAGGCCGGATCCATCACCCAGTCGGAACGGCTGGCCAAATACAACCGGCTCTTGGAAATTGAAAAGGAAATGCCCCTTCCCATGATTCCCTGGCCTCATTAATAAGGGTTCCCCTATATTTTATGACTCAATTGACAATTCGAAATTTTTCACCGGAGCTGGAGAAAAACTTCAATCGAACCGGGTGAGAGCTTTTCGTTCTTGCAGCGGGTACCAATCTTCGATCATGCGGGCCAATTCGGCCACGAGGTCCGGGCGGTCGGGCGCCCGGTTGACTTTTTCCCAGGGATCGGCCAAGAGGTCGAACAACTGGGGCCGCCTCTCCGCCCTGGGATGGGTCGATTGATGCCGGTTGACCTCTCCATCGTAGGTTAAAAGCAGCTTCCACCTGCCGCGAATGCACCACCGGAAGAGCAGGGAGGCTTCCGGTTTTTCAATGTCGGCAATATCGTGGGCAAAGGCTTCCCCGAAAATCGCCTCCCGTGGGATCTCCGAACCGCTCTTCAAATACGGCATCAAGTTCAGACCCGGAGTGGGAATAGAGGGATTCCCCGCGCCCGTTGCCGCAATGATGGTGGGAAATATGTCGATGCTGCTGACCAGGTCCGGACGGTTTGCCGGTTCAAATTTTCCCGGAAAGGAATAGAGGGTGGGCTGGCGAATGCCTCCCTCATACGGTGTCTGTTTGGAGCGCTGGTCGTAACCACGTTTTTCCGGATGCTGAATCCAGCCATTGTCGCCAATGTAGATTATCAAGGTGTTATCCCGGATGTTCTTTTTTTCCAGATAGCCGATCAAATCCCCACAGGTTTCATCGAACCACTCAATCATGGCGTAATACTTGGCAATTGTCAGGGGATGATCCCCCTCGTATTTTTCCAGAAGGCGAGCAGGTGGATTGTGCGGGGTGTGAGGCAGGAAAGGCGCGTACCACATGAAAAAGGGTTTTTCTTCCACCATGGCCCTATCGATAAAGTCGAAGCACTCCCCGAGTCCCTCCCGACCGATTTTGAGGCCGTCATCCCCATGACGCCCCCCTCGCTGGGGAAAACCGCGGGTCATTCCATGGGTAAACCCACCGCGCTGGTAGTTTCCCTCCCACCACTTGCCACTCTGATGGCTGAGGTATCCCACCTCCCCCAACAATTCGGGAAGGGTATCGAACGCATCAATGTAGGATATGAGTTCATGCCTGCGCTGTTGGTAGAGTTCCGAATCCCGTTCGGCGTATTTTGGAGATGGGTCGTTGCCGGTAACACCGTGGCGGTGCGCGTAGTGCCCCGTGACCAGGGTCATCAGGGAAGGCCGGCACAAGGCGGTGGGAACATAGCCGCGGGAAAAGACGACCGAATTCCGGGCCAATTTATCGATATGGGGGGTCTTTACGTGGGGATGATCCAAAAACGAGTAATCGCTCCAGGCCTGATCGTCACTGATGATGAGCAACACATTGGGCCGATCGGATGCCACTAAGGGGCAGGTAAGCAGGGCAATAATCAGATTCAGCCTAATCAAACTCATGGAAAAGATCCATAACGGAAAGTTAACCCGAATGGCAATCCCTCAGTTGAACATCCCCCCAGGGGAAGAGCCCCTCGACCCGAGGGGATGGGCAAGCACATTGGACTTGCCCTGAAACCATACCCACCCTATAATGACCCGGTTTTCCAATTTGGCTCCAATGAACCCTGGGCCTTTCACTCAAATCGATAACCACAAATCAATTCGCCATGAGCAAAATCATCCCTACCATCAGTTCCGGCTTGGCCGGCCCACTCGGAGTGCTTCACCTACCGCGATTCTGGCAAAAAGTTGCATTGGACGGAGTAGGCAAATTGCGTGAAGATTACCCCGCGTGCGGCGCCGGGTTCGATCAAATGACTCTGGACGCACTGGGATTGGACAAGGATACCACTATCGATTTCATCCAATCCGAAAAACCGAGTTATTTTGCCTTCGAAGCCTGGGTTGCGGACAACATGAAGGCCAATGCGGATATCGATGCGCACAATGCCGCCGTCACAGGCTATTGCCACGATGATGGCACCCGCGGAGAAATCTTCCAATTGGCCGGACTCGACGACGAAAACTGTTCAGCCCGGGACGCGGTCAATCTCAACAACTACGAAGATTGGTCGGAGTTTCACCAGCAGGAACTCCTCGGGTAAAGTCGCCAATTTCTGAATCCCTGTCCCCTTTGCGCCGGTAGATAGGGGGCAATTCCTGAATCCCTTTAGTCGTAGGAGCGGCTTTACGCCGCGATTCCTTCGAGGTTTTATCGTGGAATCAAGCGCTGGCGTCGGGGTCAGACCAGTTGCTCTTCGCCGGGAATGGGGCGAGCGGGGATGGGATTATCCCCGATGGCGAACCGCGCAGGGGTGATATCCAATTGGGATTTGTTCAAGGCCCAATCGTAGCGTATCTCTCGGCCCGTATAGGCCGCCATGCGCCCGAGAATGGCGGTCATGGTAGAATCGGCCACGCGTTTACCGTGGTTCAGATAGGGGCCCATTCCGCGGATGCTTGCAATCATGTCCGTGTGTTCCTGTTCCTGTCCATTGACGGCCGGACCGGAATATTTCCAGGGCTTTTCCCCCTCGATGCGCTCTCCGTCCGCCCTGCCCTTGGAGCCGACGATGTTTTGCCCGACGCGGGCTGTGGAACCGGGAATCTGACTGGCCATGCTGGTAACACGGGCACCATTAGGATACTCATACACAATGGCAAAGTGGTCGTAGATATTGCCAAAATCGTGTTCGATCATGAGACCGCCCATACCGATGGCAGACTTTGGGGGACCCCCGTAGGCCCAGTTCATCACATCGAGTTGGTGAATGTGCTGTTCGACGATACAGTCCCCCGATCCCCAACAATAGAAATACCAGTTTCGGACTTGGAATTCCATTTCCGACCAATCCGGGTTTTGGGCATTTTGCCCGATCTTTCGACCCCAGATCCAGTAACAATCCCCACCGCGCAACTCGCCGATGTCGCCGTTGCCAATGCGGTCCATGGTCTCCAGGTAGCTGGGGAGATGCCGGCGCTGGGTCCCGGCCACGACGGTTAAGCCTTTCTCTTTGGCCAGATCAGAGACCGCTATCACCTTGCGGACACCCACCGGGTCCACGGCGACCGGTTTCTCCATGAATACGTGCTTTCCGGCTTTGACGGCAGCCTTGAAATGCTGGGGACGAAATGCCGGTTGGGTAGCCAGTATAACCACGTCGACATCGGATTGAAGGACCTTCTTGTACCCGTCAAATCCGGAAAACCGACGGTCGGGAGTCACATTGAATTTCTTCCCCAAAGGTGGATTGGAACCCATCTTTTTGGTTAATTTTGCTTCCGCCGCAGCGATTTTATCGGGAAAAAAGTCGGCCATGGCATAGAGTTCGACGTTTGGTGCGGCGTTGACACATTGCCGGGCCGCGCCTGCTCCGCGACCCCCACAACCAATCAGGCCAACCCTGAGTTTGTCCGATGCTCCCGGGTCGGAGGCAAAGGCGTAGGGTTGCCGGCCGAAAATGGACAAGGCGGAAGCGGCTGCCCCGGTTGCAATGAACTGTCTGCGTGATGGTTTGTCGGATGTCTGCTTCATAGGTTTTCCTTTGGTAAATGAGGGGGGGAGAAGGACCAACATGGGTCGCCCCGATCAAATGTAAAGGAAAATCAGTTATGGAGGTCGCGGAAAAGCCTACCAAGGCAGATACGTCTTGCCCATCAGGTAGGTGTCGACGGCGCGGGCCGCTCCACGGCCTTCGTTTATGGCCCAGACGATGAGGCTCTGTCCCCTGCGGGCATCCCCTGCCGCAAACACCCCGTCCACATTTGTATGGTATTTTCCATACTCGGCCCGGGCATTGGAACGGGAATCCTTTTCCACCCCGAGTTGCTCCAGCAGACCGCCCTCGGGACCGAGGAATCCCATGGCCAGCAATACCAGGTCGGCTGGAATGATCTCCTCGGTTCCGGGCAGTTCGACGGGCACCATCCGGCCATCCTTCTGGCGAACCCACTCGATCTTGACGGCGTGAATCTCCCTGACGTTTCCATCTTCGTCACCGACAAATTTCTTGGTCATCATCAGGTAGCTTCGCGGGTCGTCGCCCTGGATGGCAATGGCCTCCTCCTGACCGTAATCGATTTTCAAGATACGGGCGTACTGGGGCCAGGGGTTATTGGCGCTCCGTTGATCGGCAGGCTGTGGCATGATCTCGAGTTGGCGCACGTGCTTGCAACCTTGTCGAAGAGCGGTGCCGACGCAATCGGTGCCCGTATCGCCGCCGCCGATCACCACCACGTTCTTATCTTTTCCGGAGATACATCGGCCGTCCTCGAAGTTGCTGTCGAGCAGGCTCTTGGTCGTGGAAGTCAGGTATTCCATGGCGAAATGAATACCCTTCAGTTCCCGTCCCTCCACCAGAAGGTTTCTCGGAACGGTGGCTCCGGTGCAAATTACCAAGGCATCGAAATCTCCTTGCAGTTGAGTGGCCGGCACATCCTGGCCGATCTCCCGGTTGCATACAAATCGGATGCCCTCGTCCTTCATCAGTTGGATGCGGCGCTCCACCACGTGCTTCTCCAACTTCATGTTGGGAATTCCATACATGAGCAATCCTCCCGGACGGTCGTCCCGTTCAAAAATGGTCGCGGTATGGCCGGCGGTGTTGAGCTGGGCCGCGCAGGCCAGTCCGGCCGGACCGGACCCGATAACCGCCACCGTTTTCCCAGTGCGCGCTTTGGGTGGACTGGGCTTGACCCAACCCATCTCAAAGCCCCGGTCGATGATGGATACTTCGTGGTGTTTAATGGTTACCGGTGGAGCATTGATGCCCAAAACACATGAACTCTCGCAGGGCGCCGGACATACCCGGCCGGTAAACTCGGGAAAATTATTGGTTTCGAGCAGGCGGGCCAGAGCGTCCCTCCAAAGACCGCGGTAAACCAGGTCGTTCCATTCCGGAATGAGATTATTGACCGGACATCCGGCAATACCCGGTCCGTGCATGGATTCCGCCGCCATGCAGAACGGCACCCCGCAATCCATGCAGCGGGAGGCCTGAACCTGGATGTCGCTCACCGCCATCTGCGAATGCACTTCATTCCAGTCCTTCACCCGAAGGACCGGGTCTCGATCCTGGGGAAGGATGCGATCAAAATCCAAAAATCCGGTCGGATTGCCCATGTCCTGGATGATTCCGGTTTCCTATCTGACGGCAAGTTCGCGCATTCGCATATCGAAGGCTTCCACTGCGATGTCGTAATCGTTATCGAATTTTTCCGAGGCCCGGGCCTGCTCGATATATCTCAACATGCGCTCATAGTCCACCGGCATAACCCTGACAAACCGGCTGAGATTGTATTCCCAGCCCGCCAGAATTTCCTGCGCCACCCTGGAACCCGTGTAGGCAAGATGATTCTCGATTAGCCTCCTCAGCTCTTCTATGTCGGCAGGGTTTTCCAAGGGGCTCAACCTGACCATCTCCTTGTTGCAACGCGCTTCAAATCGACCGTAGCCGTCGAAGACATAAGCCACTCCTCCCGACATTCCAGCGGCAAAGTTTCTTCCGGTTTCGCCGAGTATGACGGCCCGGCCACCCGTCATGTATTCGCAACCGTGGTCGCCAACCCCTTCCACCACGGCGGTTACCCCGGAATTGCGCACGCAAAAGCGTTCCCCCGCTCTTCCGCGAATGTAAGCTTCTCCGCCCGTGGCCCCGAAGAAAGCCACGTTTCCGATTATTATGTTCTTGCGGGCCTGGAAGGGCGCTTTCCGGTCCGGGTAAATGATAAGGGTCCCACCCGACAGACCTTTGCCAAAATAGTCGTTGGAATCTCCCTCCAGGCGCATGCGAAGCCCGTTGGCCGCGAAACAACCGAAGCTTTGCCCGGCCGATCCTCTGAACTTCACGTCAATGGTGCCGGGGGGAAGTCCCTCGCCCTTGAAACGTTTGGAAATTTCGTTCGAAAGCATGGCCCCCACGGTGCGGTCGGTGTTCACGATCTTGTAACTCAACTTCACCGGCCGCGCATCCTCCAGAGCCGGAGTTGCGTCCTTCATCAACTTGCGGTCCAGAATGTCGTCAATGAGGTGCTTCTGCTCAACGCTTTGATAGAGACCGTCCCCTTCCCGCTCCGACTCCCGGTAAAGGATGGGAGACAGGTCGAGATTGCGGTATTTCCAATGGTCGATATCGTCGCGAAACTTCAGGCACTGGCTCTGGCCCACCATTTCATCGACGGTTCGGAATCCCAGTTCAGCCATGATTTCACGCAGTCCTTCCGTCAGGAAAGTGAAGAAATTGATGACGTGCTCCACTTTTCCGTGGAAACGCTTGCGCAACTCCCGGTTCTGGGTGGCAATTCCGACCGGGCAGGTGTTCATATGACACTTGCGCATCATGATGCAACCCTCGACCACCAGAGCAGCGGAGGCAACACCCCATTCGTCCGCGCCCAACAGGGAAGCCACTGCCAAATCCCGCGGGGTTTTCAACTGACCGTCGGTCTGGACCACGATCCGGCTTCTCAACCGATTGCGCACCAGGGTCTGATGGGTCTCGGAGAGGCCGAGTTCCCAGGGTAATCCCGCATGTTTGATGGAACTCCAGGGGGAGGCCCCGGTCCCACCATCGTGCCCGCTGATCAAGACCACGTCGGCATAACCTTTGCAAACCCCGGCGGCGATGGTGCCCACTCCCGCTTCCGACACCAATTTGACATTGATGCGGGCTTTGCGATTGGCGTTTTTGAGGTCGAATATCAATTGGGCCAAATCCTCAATGGAATAAATGTCGTGGTGCGGCGGCGGGGAAATGAGCCCGACACCCGGGGTAGAAGAGCGGACCCTGCCGATCCAGGCATCCACCTTGTGGCCGGGTAATTGCCCGCCTTCACCGGGCTTGGCTCCTTGCGCCATCTTGATTTGCAATTCATCCGCATTGGTCAGGTAGTAGGACGTCACCCCGAAACGTCCGGAGGCCACCTGCTTGATGCGCGACATCATGAGGTCGCCATTTTCGTCCGGAATATAGCGTATGGGATCCTCGCCGCCTTCCCCGCTGTTGCTCTTCCCCCCGATGCGGTTCATGGCCTTGGCCAGGGTGGTATGCGCTTCCCAGGAGATGGACCCGAAGGACATGGCCCCGGTGGCGAATCGCTTGAAGATATTCTCCGCCGGTTCAACTTCCTCTATCGGAATGGATGGCCGATCCGGGCTGAATTCCATCAACCCGCGCAAGGTGAAGGCATCGCGAACCTGATTGTCCACGTTGCGGGCGTATTCATCGAATTGTTCCCGGTTGTTGGTCGAGGTGGAGTGTTGCAAGAGGCGAATAGTGGTGGGATTGAACAGGTGACGCTCCCCATCGAGCCGCCAGGCATAATCGCCCCCGGAATCGAGCATCTCGCTTCCGACCAGATTGTCTTCCAAGGGGAAACCGGCCCGGTGACGGGTGAGCGATTCACGTGCAATCTCATCCAGTCCCATGCCCTCGATACGGCTTACGGTGCCGGAGAAATACTCGTTTATGACCGCGCTGCCGATTCCCAGCGCTTCAAAGATTTGGGCGCCCTGGTAGGATTGCAGGGTAGATATGCCCATTTTGGAAAAGATTTTCAGAAGGCCGCTGTTGATGGCTTTTTTGTACTTGTAAAAGGCCTCCTCAAAACTTTGCAGGGGATCTACGATGCCATGCTCCCTCAAATGGTCGATCGTCTCCAAGGCCAGATAGGGGTGAACGGCGGAGGCTCCATATCCGAGCACGGTTGCGAAGTGGTGCGTTTCCCGGATGTCGCCCGCCTCCACTATGATATCGGCCTTGGCCCGAAGGCCCTGGCGGATCAGGTAGTGGTGAACCGCCCCGGTGGCCAACAGGGAAGGGATGGCGGCGTGGTCGGTGTCCATTCCCCGGTCGGTCAATATGATGATGGAGAATCCGTCCAGCACCGCGTCCTTGGCATAACGGCAGATACGATCCAGAGCGGCTTTCAGAACACCGGGCTTATTAATGGCCCGGAAGGTGCACTCGATACTTTTGGACTGGAAATGATCGTGGTCGATATAACGGATCTTCTGCATCTCCTCGTAGGAAAGCAGCGGCTGCTTGATCTCCACTTTGTGGCAATGCCGGGGCGTCTCATCCAAAAGGTTGAGCGATCCCCCCACGTAGCCCTGCAGGGACATGACCATCTCCTCCCGAATCGGATCGATCGGCGGATTGGTCACCTGGGCAAAAAGTTGCTTGAAATAATTCGACAATTGCTGCGGCCGGTCGGACAGGATGGCCAGCGGATTATCCGCCCCCATCGAACCCAAGGGTTCCTTCCCCGTCTCTACCATCTGCTTGAGGATCAGAGTGAGATCCTCCTGGGTATACCCGAATGCTTTCTGCCGCTTCCTCACCGACCTTTCCTTGGACTGACGCTGCTCCTTCCGGGGCAGGGGCAAGGCCTCCAGGGATATCTTATGCCGGGCCAGCCATTCACCATAGGGTTGGCGCGAACAAATATCGGCCTTCACTTCCTCGTCGGAAATGATCCTGCCCTGATCCAGGTCGGCTATGAAGATCTTTCCGGGTTGCAGGCGACCCTTTCGCACCACCCGCGCGGGATCGATCTCCAGCGAACCGGTTTCAGAACCCATGACTACCATGTCATCGTCGGTCACGAGGTAGCGCGATGGACGCAGACCGTTGCGGTCCAGGGTAGCGCCGACTACCCTGCCGTCGGTAAAGGAAATCGAGGCCGGACCATCCCAGGGCTCCATGATACAGGAGTAATACTCGTAGAAAGCCCGTTTTACCGGATCCATGTCCTCTTGGGACTGCCAGGCTTCCGGGATGACCATCATCATTACCTGAGCCAAGGGGCGGCCACTCAATACCAGCAGTTCGATGACCATGTCGAGGTTGGCCGAGTCCGACATGGCCCGGTCGCTAACCGGGTGCAACATCTTGAGCTCTTCCGGGGTAAAATGAATACTCTCCAGGATGGCCTCGCGAGCCCGCATCCAATTTATGTTCCCCATTACCGTGTTGATCTCACCATTGTGGGAAAGATAGCGAAAGGGCTGAGCCAGTTTCCAGGACGGGAAGGTATTGGTGGAGAAACGCGAATGAAACATCGCGATAGCCGACACGATGCGCTCATCCTGCAGGTCCAGGTAATACTGGTCGACCTGATAAGTGGTAAACTGGCCCTTGTAGGTGATATTGCGCGAGGACATCGAAATGATGTAGAAATCTTCCCCGGCCCCTTCGATGGAGTCGTGCGCGGTGTGGATGGTGTAGTTGCGCAAAACGTAGAGCTTCCGTTCGAATTCGTCGTTGCTCATTTCCTTGGGCTTGCTCACGAATACCTGCTCGATTTGCGGCTCCGTATCCAAGGCGGCTTGACCGAGCATGCCGTTGTCCTTGGGAACCTTGCGATAGCCCAGAAGGGAAAGGCCGAGACGGAGAATATTTTGGGTCAGAAGGTCTCTGCAGGCCTCCCGGCGCCCGGTCTCGGCCGGGAAGAAGACCATCCCCACCCCGTAGCCGCCCAATGCCGGCAAGGTAATACCCAACTCTGCACAGGCATGGACCAGAAATTCATGCGGGATCTGGATCAGAATGCCGGCCCCGTCACCGCTGGCCACATCGTAACCGGTACCTCCCCGGTGATCCATATTACAGAGCATGCAAAGGGCGTTCCTGACAATCTGGTGAGACTTTCTACCCTTCAGATTGGCCACAAAACCAATGCCGCAACTGTCCCGCTCGAACTCGTGACGGTATAAGCCCGGATTATCCTTTGTGGCGTTCATCATAAAATTTTCATTAAATTACTCGACCCCCGGGTAACCCCGCCCGCCTCACCGAACTGCCAGGCAGCCGAGGGCCCGATGGCTACACATTCCGGTCCCGGAAAGGTCGAAATTTCCCGAAATTCCATTATATGAGTTTAGCGATTCAAGCGTTCCAGGCCTCCGGTTCAAGCCTAAAACTTTTCTCCACATTAAGCAAAAATTCTGCCAATTTTCCCACCTGCCCCTTTTCACGCCCTTACCCGCCACGATAAGAAGGCGGACTTCCCCCTAATCTCCTAAAGCTTTAAGCCTTCAAACTTCAGCCTTTCTTCCCCCCCTCTCACGCCGCAGCCGCCGCCGTCGGGAATACCGGAACCCACTTTTGCTTGCGCGGCGGCGCCTCGGCAACTTAGCATCCCAATACCGCCGTAGCCCGCCATCCGGCCATGGCGAATCATGCAATTCTCATTGGTCCGTTCAGGTTTTTATTGATTCAAATCACCAGCATCCATGTCCAAGATCCTTCTCATTCTCTCGTTGTCCCTCCCCCTGTTCCTGGTCTTTAGCGCCCCTTCCGGAACCGCCTCTGGCGGAAAGTCCAAAGTCCTCTTCGTGGCGGGGAAAAGGAGCCACGGGTTCAATAACCACGAACACAACGCCGGTTCCCGCCTCCTGGCCAAAGCCCTGAGGGAAAGTGGCCTCAGGATCGACGCCTCGGTTTTTTACGACAGGGAAAACCCGGGTTGGCCATCCGATGACAGTTGGCTGGCAGACGTCGACGCGGTGGTCATCTATTGCGATGGAGGTCAAAGACACCTGGCCAACGACCATCTCGACGACATCGATGCCATTTCCGATGAGGGGGTCGGCGTAGGTTGCCTGCACTACGCCGTGGAAACCATTGAGGGCGAGCCGGGAGATGCCTTTCTGCGCTGGATGGGGGGTTACTTTCAATTGGGCAAATCGGTCAACCCGCATTGGCTGGCCCACTTCAAAACCTTACCCGATCATCCCGTAGCCAATGGCGTTCAACCCTTCCGCATTCAGGACGAATGGTACTTTAATATGCGCTTCCGCGACAATATGCAAGGGGTGACGCCCATTCTCACGGCCGTGCCGCCTCCGGATGTCATTCCGGAAAAAGATCACCACCACAATTCCACCCCCGATGCCCGCGCCGCCGTAAAACGCCGCGACCCGCAACACTTGATGTGGGTATCCGAAAATGCCAATGGCAGCCGGGGCTTCGGCTTTACCGGGGGGCATTTTCACGACAATTGGCAGGACGACAACTTCCGCAAGGTGGTGCTCAACGCAATCGTCTGGATCGCGCAAATGGAAGTGCCCGCCGACGGGGTGCTCTCCGCCACCCCGACCGACGAACAATTGTTGGAAAACCAGGACTACCCCGTGGATATGACACGGGTTCGCAAAGATCGCTACGTCGACCTTCGTCGGGGGAGGAACCTTCCCTGAAGCTGAATGGGCGCCTGCTTGGAAAGCTCTCGATTCATCCTCCCCTATGCCGCATATCAACGCGGGCAAAAAATAGACCGAGCGCCCTGGTAACCGGCACATTCTCCGCAATAAAAGCAGACCGGGTAGACCCGAACAGATGGGAATGGAGTCAGTTCTCGCGGTGTACTGAGTGGCAGGCTTTGCAGTCTACCGCGAGTCGGTAACTCTTGATCGCCCCCTCTTCGCCCGCTATGAGGGCCTGGGTGGCTTCGACCAGGTTGGTGGTTTTTTCTTTCCAACTGTCGGGCGGGCCCTGAGGTGGGTTCAATTCGACCATGGCCCGGTAACTTTCCAACATCCTCTGCAGATCTTCAACTTCGGCCTCCCCTGCCTTGGCCCGATTGGCGATGGAGGTCTCGCCCTCGTGAAATTCAATCATCACATCGGATATGCTTACCTCCCCCTGGACGGCTTCTTCCACCTGGGCCTGCAATTCGATGTCAAAAGCCGAAACGATTTCCACCCGCAAGCGGTCGCGCTCCCGGCGCATATCCTCGATTTGCCTTTGCAATCGATCCGCCTCCACCGCGCGATACAGGGAGTTGTGCAAACCAGCCACCCCTTCCTCGGAAACTCCGGTCTGCCAAAGGTAGACGTTTTTCAGGGCCTTGAGGCGGCGCAACACCTTGAGGGCGGTGTCGGTTATGGTCGTGTTGTAGAGGTTGAGGTATTGGAGTTGGTATAAATTTGCCAAATGTTCCAGACCGAGGTCGGTAATGGCCGTATTCTGCAAATGCAGATGGGTGAGGTTGGTCATTTCTCCAACCGCTTGCAGAGCGCGATCCGTAATCTGTGAGTTGGCCAAATTGAGCTCGACCAGGTTTTCCTTCAAAGCCAACAAGACCTCCACGCTTTCATCCGTACCTTTTTTGGCCCGGACCCCGATCCGAGGATCCTCCTGGGCCAGGAAATAAATATCCATTCCCTCGGGCATGGGGAACCCATCGAGAAGTTCATCCATGGCTTCCCGGGACCTGAACTCCAGGACCTCATGTTGCAGGAAATGAACGGCAATTTCCGGGGGAACTTCCATTTCATCCAGTTGGGCAATTGGGCTGGCTCCCTGGTCGATCCACCACGATAACAGCTCAATGACCTCCTCGGTGGGCTGGGGCTTGCCTTGGGGCGGCATATGCTCCTCCTCCTCTATCGGCAAATGCAGGCGTTGAATCATGGGGCTATCATCACTGTTGCCCGCCACCAGGACCGGGCCATTCAACCCCCCCGCCAAAATCATTTCGTAGCTGTCCATACGCAACTCCCCCTTGACTTTTTCCGGGTTGTGACAATCCAGGCAGTAATCCTTTAACAGGGGTTGTATGTGGGTTTCATATACGGCATTGCCCGATGGGGCGGTCTCCTCGGGCTCGTCCTTGGCAAAAGGCAAATGCTGGGTCAAAAACCCGGAACCGTGGGTTATGGATCCCCCCTGGTGACCGGTTATGGTCATGGCGAGAACAGTGGCTACCAAACCGCCAAAATAGACCGTGGGCAGCTGCTCCATCCCGCTTCTGCGGGTTTTCAGGGACAGGTCCAGGAAGAAAATGAGAAAGGCGGTAACCACCCCAGCCCATTTGTGGAAATTCAAGGCATCGGATTCGTAACCGCCCTCCCAGGATAGGAATACGCCGAAAATTGCGGAAAGCGCAGTGGTGTAAAAACAAGCCGTGAGAAGAAAATGAATTTTTTCCGGAATGCGCGAGACCGGACGAATCAGGACGAAGAGTTCCAGCAAAACCACCGCGGCAAACAACCCTATGGGCAGGTGCAGCAATACCGGGTGAAACCGGCCCAGGAAAGGAATCCACTTGGATGCGATATTGAGGGATGTCCCATCGATCAGGGATAATACCAAGAGCAGTATGAGAACAAAAACGGCGAGAATTCTGCTGAAAAGAGCGGTCATGGATCCTGGAAAATCAACAAAATGTATCTGAAACTAATTTATGCATCGGGCGCAAAAAGTCGGATAAATCTCAGTTGGGCGGAAGCCTTTCCTGCTTTGACCTCCGCTCCCGGTCCTTCTGTGCGCTAAGCTTTCTGGCGACGGCGCGTTTTGCCAATTCGTCCGCGATCACCCCTCCCAAAATGACCGCTCCGATCACGGCGAATTCGGCCCTCTGGAATCCGAGAAAAGCCATATTCATCATGTTGCGCAACACCCTGAGGAGGGCGGTTCCGATGATAACGCCGAGGATGGTTCCCGAACCACCCCGCAGACTGCATCCGCCCAACACGGCGGCGGCGATGGCGTACAATTCGTAGAAATTTCCGAAATCGACCGGCTGTGCCAGGTTCAGATCCAGGACGAAGAGCAACCCGGCAAGCCCGGCCAGACCCGAGCAGATGACATAGGCCAGGGTGATCATTCTATCGGTATTGATCCCGCTGAACCTGGCTGCTTCCTCGTTATTTCCCAGCGCCAGCAGATACCGGCCATAGATGGTGCGGTTGAGAAAAATCCCTGCCAGGATGGCAATCACTATGAGGATTATGGCCGGGAAGGGAATGCCGAACCCCGGAAATAAGGGGATCTCCCCGTTTGCGATCCACCGCAGGCCTTTCAGTTCATTGCCGAACCCGGCCGTTTGATCCCCTGTAAAACCCCGGGTAACCCCTCGGTAAATGAGCAGGCCGCAAAGGGTCACGATAAAAGGTTGAAGTCTCAATTTCGTCACCAGCAAACCATGGCAGAGCCCGATGAGCAGGGGCACGGCCAAGGCCACAATCAGAGCCAGCCAAGGGGGCCATCCCTGATCCATGATCAGCCAGGGCACGCCGACACCCACCAGGCATACTACCGAACCCAGGGACAAATCGATTCCACCCGTGATAATGACCAGGGCCACTCCAATTCCCATTATCCCAAAGAGGGAGGTGCGACGAATCAGGTTCTCCTGGTTGTAGGGTCCAATGAAATTCGGGTTCAGGATGGCGGTCGCCACATAAACCACCAGGAGCAGTAGAAATATTCCGAAAATACGCTTCACCCCTTCGCTTTGTGCTCCGGAAAGTTTGGGGAAAATGTCCCCGAATGCGGTAAGCTTCATATTGGATGGATTATGCGATAGCTAAGCGGCTCTGGTGTTGCCGATGGCGAGTTGCATGACGGCTTCTTCGCTGAGCCGGTCCCTGGGCAGTTCTCCGGTCAACCGGCCTTCGTGCATAACCAATACCCGATCGGACATTCCCAATACCTCTTCCATTTCGCTGGAAACAAAAAGTATGGCGACCCCGCGCGCGGCCAAATCCTCCATCAACCCATAGATCTCCTGTTTTGCCCCCACGTCGATCCCACGAGTCGGTTCATCGAGCAGCAGGACCCGCGGTTCCAGGGCGAGCCATTTACCCAACACCACTTTTTGCTGATTGCCACCGGAAAGATAGCGGACCACCTGGCGGGAACTCGGGGTTTTAATCTGCATCTGTGCCATCATTTGCCGGCTTATTTCGCCTTCCCGCACCTCGTTGAGAAATAGGCCGTAGGGACTCTCCTGCTTCAGAATGGCCAAGCCCAGATTTTGGCGAACCGTCATTTCCAGAATCAAGCCTTGCAGCTTGCGATCTTCGGGGACCAAGGCCAACCCGCATCGAATTGCATCGTTGGGCGATTGCAAATCGGCTTTGGCGCCGCGAAGGTAAATTTCCCCCCCTCGAAGCGGTGCAACCCCAAAAAGCGCCGCCAGCATTTCAGTGCGACCCGCTCCCACCAAACCGGCCATACCGACCACTTCCCCCGCCCGAAGGGAAAAGTTCAATTCGTGTTCGGGGTGGGCTGAAGTGCGCAACCGGCGAACCTCCAGCGCCACCTCTCCCGGTTCGTGAATGGTCCTGCTGTAGAACTCGGAGATTTCCCGTCCGACCATGAGCCGGACCATGGCGTCGTGGTCGATCTCCTCCTTGGCCAGGTCGCCGGCATTTTCCCCGTCGCGCAGGACCATGACGCGGTCGGCCAATTCCTTGGCTTCGCCGAGCCGGTGAGAAATATAGATGATGCTCACCCCTCGGCCACGCAAATCCTTGATCACTCCGAAGAGGGTTTCCGTCTCGTTTTGGGACAAACTGGAAGTAGGTTCGTCCATGATGAGCACGCGCGCCTTAACGGAAAGGGCCTTGGCTATTTCCACCAACTGCTGCCGGCCCAGGGCAAGGTTTCCGAGAATTTCCTGCGGGTCGACCTCCAGTCCTACCATCTCCAGGTAACGTTTCGCTTTCTCCAACAGGGCCGTTTCGTCGATCAGCCCCCGCTTCCGAGGCTCCCGGCCAAGAAAAATGTTGGCTCCGACGCTGAGATTGGTGGCCATGTTGAGTTCCTGGTGGATGAGAGCGATCCCCTGCTCCAGAGCATCGTTCACCCCGGCGATTTCCACCGGCTTTCCCTCCATGAAGACCTCGCCTTCATCCGCCGCCTGCACCCCTGCCAGGATTTTCATGAGGGTGCTCTTCCCGGCGCCGTTTTCTCCCAAAACGGCCAGCACCTCGCCTTTGTCCAACTTCAGGCTTACATCGTTGAGAGCCCGCACACCGGGAAAACGCTTCCCCATGGCACGTACTTCCAGAAGTGGCTCTCGGGACGCCGCCTTCACTCTTTGCCCAGGTTCTTTTTCAAATCCGCCCAAAACGCCTCCACGTTATCCTTTTTTATTTTGCGGGCCTCGATATTGATAAAACC
Source organism: Opitutales bacterium (assembly GCA_022824405.1). Taxonomy (GTDB): domain Bacteria; phylum Verrucomicrobiota; class Verrucomicrobiia; order Opitutales; family UBA2995; genus JAABVD01. The sequence goes on along the minus strand of JAJDZZ010000026.1, from coordinate 6,910 downwards.
GTTTTCATCGGCTCCCGTTTCCCCTCCTTCGTGGATGGCCTTCAATACCTCGATCGACCTGTAGCCATACAAATAAGGATTCTGCACCACGGTTCCATACACGTCTCCGTCGACGATGCCTTGCAAGGTGCGATCGGCTTCATCGAAGGCGATCACTTTCACCTCCTTGAGTCGGCCCGCCTGTTCCAGAGCTTCCAGAATCAACGGTGGATTGTAGGCAAACAATCCCACCATTCCGGAGATATCCGGATTCCGTGCCAAAGTGTCCTCGGCATTGGCTTTGGCTTTGGCCCGATCGAACTGGTCGGTCAAGGTTCCCAGAATGGTAAACTTTTCTCCGGCGATTTGACTTCCAGGTGGATCGAACCGAGACGGGTCGTGGGAACGATCCAACAATTCGTCGATCACCCCTTGGCGGCGGCGGCGGGCGTTGTCCTGTTCCATTCTCCCGATCAGAATCATGATCGATCCACCATCCGGTAAGGCCTCCTTTACCAGCTTGCCGCATTCTCTGCCCGCATCGTAGTTGTCCATCCCGATATAGATACGTCGATTGGAATCCGGAGCATCGGAATCGTGGGTAATCAAAATGGTTTGTTCCGCCACCTGGTTGAGGAAATCCGTCTGGTTGGCCGCGTCGATGGGGCTGACTGCTATTCCCGTGGTCCCGCGTGTCATCAGATCTTCCAACATGCTCTTCTGCTCCACCGCGCCGGCCGCGGGCATCAATACATCGGCATGGACCTGGAGGTCGGCGGCGGCCGCCCTGACCCCGCTCTCCGCTATGGTCCAGAACGGATCGACCCCGTTGGTAACATATGCGTAGCGAGCTTCGTCGCCACCGCCAGAATCAGAACCGCCTCCGCAGCCAGCCGGACCCAGGGCCAGGGTGGCCAGACCTGCGTAAAGAAAAAAAGAGGAGAAAACTTTCATAAATGGACCAAATAGGTGAGGAAAAATTGTGCTCACCATAGGCGCAAGCAGGGATGGGGAAAAGAAGAATATTGCCTTCCTTAAAGCCTTAACGGAACGAATTCCCCCGCCAATTCTGCTCGCCTTGAGACAAGCTGCCAAGTTAATGGTAAAGGGGTGAAAAAGAGCCTTCTATTTTTATTTTCCATAGGCTTCCTGACGCCGCTCATCAGCCGGGCTGCCATCACCGATGCGCAAGGTGGAGGTTTCAGCCCCGATGAAACGATCGTCTTTAAAACAGTGCCCGGAAAAGTGACCGACCTGAAACTGCACCTGTTTTATCCGGAAAGCTACGATACCGGCAAACCCTATCCTGCCATAGTCCTGTATTTCGGGGGCGGGTGGAATGGAGGAACCGCGGCCCACTTTTATATCCAGGCCAAGTACCTGGCGTCCCGGGGAATGGTCGCCATCTGCCCCGATTACCGCACCAGGAACAGCCATGGAGTCGTGCCCTACCAGTGCGTGGAAGATGGCAAGGCGGCCATGCGGTATGTGCGGCAGCACGCTGGGAAGCTGGGAATCGATCCCAATCGAATTGCCGCCGGGGGAGGATCCGCCGGGGGGCATGTAGCGGCGGCGACCGCCACCTTGGACAAATTCAATGCCGGCGAGAATCTCCATATCAGCTCCGTTCCCGATGCCTTGGTTCTATTTAATCCCGTTTATGACAATGGACCCGATGGGTATGGTTACGAACGGGTTAAAGACTATTGGGAGGTCTTCTCACCCATGCATAACATCGATGAGGATCATCCCCCGACCATTGTCTTGCTGGGGGATGAGGACGATCTTGTGCCGGTATCAACGGCGGAGGCCTACCGGCAGAAGTTGCAGGAACTGGGTATCCGATCCGAACTGCATGTCTATCCCGGCGCCCCACATGGATTCTTCAATTGGAACCGGGATAAGACTCCGGACAAGGATTTGTTCACCGCAACCTTGACCGCAGCCGATGCATTTTTGGAATCGCTCGGCTTTCTCGAAGGTCAGCCCAATGTCATTCAGTGGATAGCCGCCCACCGATGATAGTTTTTTCCTTATTTCTAATTCTCAATTCCCCTTGCCTGAGAAGGAGAGAGACCCTTTATTTACTCCTCTTTTCCACAGGCATGCAACGATTCCAGAAGGTTGCGCCATAATCAGAATACAAAAAAGGAGGAATGAAATGACTTCGAACCAGGACTGGTGGCCAGATCAGTTGAACCTGAAGATTCTTCGCCGGAATTCTTCTTTGTCCGATCCGATGGGTGAAGATTTCAACTACGCCGATGCGGTCAAAACCCTTGACGTAAACGAGCTGAAGAAGGACATCGAAGAGGTGATGACCACCTCGCAGGACTGGTGGCCAGCCGACTACGGCCATTATGGGCCTCTCTTCATCCGCATGACCTGGCACGCCGCAGGCACCTACCGCATCAGTGACGGCCGGGGTGGCGGGGGCGGCGGCCACCAACGCTTTGCGCCCCTCAACAGTTGGCCCGACAACGCGAGCCTGGACAAGGCGCGCCGCTTGCTCTGGCCGGTCAAGCAGAAGTACGGCCGAAAGCTCTCCTGGGCCGACCTCCTCATCTTCACCGGCAACTGCGCCTTGGAGTCGATGGGTTTCAAGACCTTCGGTTTCGCCTTTGGCCGCCCCGACGTTTGGGAGGCTGACGAGACGGACTGGGGGGCCGAGGACACGTGGCTTGGAGACGAGCGTCACGACGACGAGGGAGAAATCGAGGGACCCTACGGAGCCGATCACATGGGCCTGATTTACGTCAACCCGGAAGGACCGGGCGGCAATCCGGATCCGGCGGCAGCGGCAAAATACATTCGCAACACGTTCAAACGCATGGCCATGAATGACGAGGAGACCGTTGCGCTGATCGCCGGCGGGCACACCTTCGGAAAAGCGCATGGCGCCGCCTCGGAGGATAATGTCGGTCCCGAGCCGGAGGGAGCCAGCATGGAGGAGCAAGGCCTCGGCTGGAAGAACAGGTACGGCAGCGGCAAGGGCAAGGATACCTTCACCAGCGGCCTGGAAGGCGCCTGGACCGAAAACCCGGTGAAATGGGACAATAATTTCGTGGAAAATCTCCACAAATACGATTGGGAGTTGACTAAGAGTCCGGCCGGCAAATGGCAGTATGCTCCCAAGAATGCCCCTGAAGCAGCCACTGTTCCGGACGCGCACGATCCGGCGAAAAAGCACGCCCCCATGATGCTCACCACGGATCTTTCATTGAGGGAGGACCCCGAGTATGCGCCGATTGCCAAGCGCTTCCTGAATAACCCGAAGGATCTCGCGGACGCCTTCGCCAAGGCGTGGTTCAAGCTGCTCCACCGCGACATGGGTCCCCGTAGCCGGTACGTCGGACCCTTGGTTCCCACGGAGCCGCTCCTGTGGCAAGACCCCGTCCCGGAGGTCGATCACGAGTTGATCGGGGCGAAGGATATCGCCGACCTCAAGGCGAAGGTCCTGGCCTCGGGTTTGCCCGTTTCCCAACTGGTCTCTACGGCTTGGGCGGCGGCTTCATCGTTCCGCGGCACGGACAAACGCGGGGGAGCGAACGGAGGGCGCATCCGTCTGGCCCCGCAGAAGAACTGGGAAGTAAACGACCCGACCCGGCTCGACCAAGCGCTGAGGACGCTGGAGGAAATCCGGACCGAATTCAACAGCTCCCAGACAGGGGGCAAGAGGGTCTCTCTGGCAGACCTGATCGTTCTGGCCGGGTGCGCAGGAGTGGAACAGGCTGCCCGCAAGGCCGGTCACGACCTGCAGGTTCCCTTTGCCCCGGGGCGCACGGACGCCTCTCAGGAGTGGACTGATGAGGAATCTTTCGCCGTTCTCGAACCCACTGCGGACGGGTTCCGCAACTACCTTCAGGCGGGACAGGAAGGTATGCCTGAGAACCTGCTGGTGGAACGGGCTTGCCTCCTGACCCTCACTGCTCCCGAAATGACCGCACTGGTTGGCGGCATGCGGGTCTTGGATGCAAATACCGGGCAGTCTCAGCACGGAGTGTTCACCGATCGCCCAGGGACGTTGACCAATGACTTCTTCGTGAATCTGCTCGAAATGAGCACAGAGTGGAACCCTTCCTCCACGTCGCCGGACGTGTTCGAGGGACGGGATCGCCAAACCGGCGAGTTCAAGTGGACCGGCACCAGGGTGGACCTCGTCTTCGGTTCAAACTCCGAGCTCCGATCCATCGCCGAAGTCTACGGATGCGACGATGGACAGAAAAAGTTCGTGGGCGACTTCGTGGACGCGTGGGTCAAGGTGATGAATCTCGATCGCTTCGACCTGGAGTAGCGCATAGACTCTCGCAAAGCTCGCCAAGAAGGAGGGAACCGCAAAAAGCACAAAAGGCGCAGAGAGAGGGAATTATAGGAAGAATGAAAAATCATTTTGATCATGATCGTGATCAAACTGTAGGAGCGGCTTTACGCCGCGATTGATAAAAGGCTTTCTTTGGAATGACCTCTCGCAAAGCTCGCCAAGAACGCAAAGAGGACAAACCACTGATTACTGCCCTTCTTTCCTCTGAACTCTTTCCTCTTGGCGCCAATGGCGCCTTTATCGCGGCGTAAAGCTGCTCCTACAACTTTGTGCTTTAAGTGGTTTCCCCCTCTCCCAATTCCTCATTCCTAATTCCTAATTCCTAATTGGCGCGCCCCCGGTGCGCCTCTCCCCATGACTCGATAAAGATCATTGTAGCTCTTGACTAATTTTACTCAATAGAGTAAATAATGGCGAATGAGAAGCTATGAGCGGTCCCAAGTCGATACTCTCTTCCGTCGCTTGGCAGAGGAACCTCGTCGGTTGATCGCTCTGTTCGGGCCACGCCAGACCGGGAAGACCACTATAGTGGATCAGGCCTTGCAACGAATTGACTTCAGGAGCCGCTACCTTGCAGTAGACAGACCCGACCCCTCCGGACTAGCCGTTCCCTCGGATTCGGCCGAGACCATCTACATAGCGCCACAGGTGCGAGATACAGAATGGTTGGTGAGCAACTGGGAAGAGGCTCGGATTGAAGCCCAGCGATCAGGCAAATTCGTCTTGGTATTTGACGAGATTCAGAAAATCCCTGGATGGTCGGAAACGGTCAAGGGACTGTGGGACGCCGACCGTATGAGCGGGCGCCCTTTGCATGTGGTTCTCTTGGGGTCAGCCCCTCTGCTCATGCAATCTGGCTTGAAGGAGAGCCTTGCCGGCCGTTTCGAGCCCATACGGGTCACTCACTGGTCGTTCGAAGAAATGGCTGATGCTTTCGGCTTCGATCTGCCTAAATACATCTACTTCGGGGGCTACCCAGGCGCCGTTCCATATGTTCGAAACCTGGATCGCTGGCGCGCCTATATCTTCGGAGCGCTTGTCGAACCCAACATCGAGCAGGACCTGATTGCCATGACGCGTATAGACAAACCGGCGCTCCTGAGACAACTCTTTGAACTCGGAACAGTCTACTCCGGGCAGATCCTGTCCTACAACAAGATGCTGGGGCAACTCCAAGACGCCGGCAACACGACCACGCTGGCGCGCTATCTTCACCTGCTCCGGAGCGCCGGCTTGCTTGCCGGGCTGCAAAAGTTTTCCAACCGGCCGCATTTGAGCAAAGCTTCCAGCCCAAAGCTCAACGTGCTCAACACGGCCCTGATGACGGCTGGTTCCGGATACTCCTTCGATGAAGCCAAAGCGGACCGCACTTTCTGGGGACGCCTCGTCGAAAGCTCAGTCGGCGCACACTTGTTGAATACCGCGGGGTCGGATATCCGCGTTCACTACTGGCGAGAAAGTCCGTACGAGGTCGATTTCGTACTACAACGGGGTCCCCGGAATATTTCTATCGAGGTAGCAAGCAGCTTTAAGGCATTGCCATTGCGGGGCATGGAAGTGTTTAAGGAGCGTTTTCGTCCGTTTCGTTCACTTCTTGTTGGGAAAAAGGGAGTTTCACTCGGCGAGGTTCTTACGGCGCCCGCCCATCACTGGTTCGAAAAAAAATGAAGAGGATCGTCCCGCGCACATGTACCGAGGTCCTGGACAAGGATTCGACCCCGAACCGGGAGACGGTTCCGGAGCGCCTGGAATCGTACCGGGAAACCTCAGCCTACGTATTACTGGGCGATCCTGGAGCAGGCAAGTCTACCGCGTTTGAGGCGGAGTATGAAGCCCTCGGAGAAGATGCCTGTCTAATTCCTGCCCGCAACTTTCTAACTTTCGATCCGACTAACCATCCCGAATGGCGCGGAAAGACACTCTTCATCGACGGACTCGACGAAGTTCGCGCTGGTTCTTCTGACGCTCTCGGACCATTTGACAGGATACGTTGCCGCTTAGACGCTCTCGGAAAGCCGCGCTTTCGGCTCTCCTGCCGAGGAGCGGACTGGCTTGGGGCGAACGACCGGAAGCGCTTAGAGGACATCTCTCCGGATTCCAAGGTGATCGTCCTGCGTCTCGATCCACTGACAGATCGGGATATTGAGAAGATACTTGAGAACCAGAGGAACATTGGAGGTGTCGAAAATTTCATTTCAGAAGCCCGAAGGCGCGGAGTTTACGGACTACTCACAAACCCCCAGAGCCTGGACCTGCTGGCAAAGGTCGTAGCAAGCAGTGGAGGCTGGCCAGAAAGCAAGCTGGATACGTTTGAGAAAGCCTGTTTGCAATTGGTTCTTGAGCACAACGAGGAACATCAGGCAGCGAGCCAATACAAGGGCCCATCTGATCCCAAGCAGCTTCTGGACGCCGCCGGCCACCTCTGCGCGGTGCAACTCCTTTCAGGCGCTGAGGGATACTCGTTGCGCCCTAACCCAAGTTCGTCAGTTGTAGTCAAAAATACCTCAAAATCTGTGGTTTTTGCTAACAAAAACCCAGCATTTATGGGGGTTTGGGGCCGAGTGGAGGCTCTACAGTGGCTTGTAGTCTAGAAGAGGCTATTGTCGTTTG
>JAJDZZ010000085.1 GCA_022824405.1 Opitutales bacterium | reverse complement strand
AATTCCTTCGATACGCCAAAGGTTCTTGTGGCGAACTTCGAACCCAAATCTATATTGGGAAAGAAATTGGCTACATCGAGAAACCAATGGCACACGCATGGATTCAGGAGTCGAAAGAAATCTCATCAATGCTGGTTGGTTTAATGAAGACAATTCAATCGCGAATAGAATCTGACCTCTGAACTCTTTCCTCTTCCCTCTTTCCTCTTTATTATGGAAACCACTTTTTTGGTCACCAATGACGATGGCATCCAGGTCTATTTTATTCGGGCTATCGCCGAAAAATTGCAAAAATTCGGCAAGGTCTACCTGGTAGCCCCCTCCCGCGAACAAAGTTGGATTGGCAGAGCCGTTTCCCGTTACGGGGACGTCGAAGCGGCCCGGTACGAAGAATACCCGGGCCTCGAGGCCTGGCAGGTGGGGGGAACTCCCAGCGACGCCGTAAACATAGCCATCGGGCATCTCATGCCCAGGCCTCCGGATGTAGTGGTTTCCGGCATCAACATCGGCTACAACGTGTTGTCTCCCGTCTTGTTGAGTTCGGGAACCGTGGCGGCGGCATTGGAAGGAGCGGCATGGGGCATACCGGCGGTCGCATTGTCTTTCCACCTGAAGAATGAGGATTTCAACGCCATCAAGAAGTCCCCGGCCAACCCCTCCCCCCAGGTTAGGCGGCGCATTGATTTGGCCGCCGAATTCGGCGCGGAATTCGCCTCGACCAAGGCAGGTCAGGACAATGCCCGGGGCTTGGTCCACAATATCAACTTTCCCTCAAACCTGGAACAAGACACCCCTTGGGTGGCAACCCGGCCTTCCATAATCCGGATGGGCAGCATGTTCTCCAAACTGCGAGACCACACCTTCCGCTTCCGTTACCTCAACCCGGTAACCCCCCGCTCGTCCGGCCCCCTGCCCGGAGACTACGAGACCCTCCTTAGTGGAAAAATCAGCCACTCCATCCTCGACTTCATGAACCTGTAGCCGATCTGGGAAAATTTTTGGGGTCAATCCTCCTTCCGGAATTGAAGCCCGGTTGCCAAAACAAGTGGCTTGTTGAAGCTGAGATTATTCGCATAAAACAATGGGATCAAGACGCTCTGAATAGATTCACCCTGCATAGGCCATTGAAAACTCCATCGAATTTCCTCCTTGCCCTTTTCCTCCTGACGGGGATGCAAGCGACCGCCCCGGCAAGCTTTTCCCCCGATAACGGCGGCATCACATTGCCGCCTGGGTTTCGCGCCCAGGTCATCGCCGACGACATCGGGAGGGCTCGTCAAATCGCCATCCGGGAAAATGGAGACATGTATGTATCGCTCATGGACCCGGTCGACATGAACTACGTCGCGGCCATGCGTGACACCAACGGAGACGGCCGGATGGAGTTCATAAAATATTTCGGCGAGTTGGACACTTCCTGCAAAGGAGTCGGGCTCTATGAAGGATACTTGTACGTGGCTTCCCGAACCCAGGTGGTCCGCTTTCCAATGGAGGAGAACAGGTTGCTGCCGACCGGACCCTTCGAAGTGGTTGTCAGCGGATTCATTCCCCAAAGAGGGCACCCGCACAAGGTCTTCACCTTCGATGACCAGGGGCACATCTACGTCGAAATCGGCAGCCCCAGCAATGCCTGTATGGAGCAAAGGCGCACCAAGGGATCTCCGGGTAAAATGCCCTGTGAGGAGCTGGAATACGCCGCCGGGATCTGGCGTTTCGACGCGCAGAAATTGGGGCAAAAGCACCTGGTGGATGGGTATCGCTACGCCACCGGTCTGCGCAATTGCATAGCGATGACCTGGGACCCGGTCAAAAAGGACATATACACCGTGCAGAACGGCCGCGATCAACTCAGCGCTTTCTTTCCCGACCTGTACGATGACCAGGCCAACGCCGAGACCCCCGCCGAAGAGTTTCAATTGGTCGGGGAGGGATCGGATTTCGGCTGGCCCTACACTTACTACGATACCCGCCTTGGCAAACGCGTGGTCATGCCCGAATACGGCGGCGATGGAATACGGGAAGCGCCGGCGGGCCTCTACGATGAACCCATCATGATCTTCCCGGGCCACTGGGCCCCGGTGGGTATCCAATTCTACAATGCCGAGCAGTTTCCGGAACGATACCGCGGCGGCGCCTTCATCACCTTCCACGGATCCTGGAATCGCAGTCCCCTTCCCCAACAAGGATACAATGTCGCGTTCGTTCCCTTCCAGGGGAAGTTGCCATCGGGGGATTACGAAATATTTGCCGATGGATTTAAGGGAACCGAAGTTTTACTCGCTCCCGGCTCGGCCCGATACCGACCGACCGGGGTGGCGGTGGGCCCGGATGGTTCGCTATACGTCTCCGAAGACATGAGGGGTCGGATCTGGAAAATCTCCTACGTGGGGGAAGGGGATGGCCCGGTGGCATCGATCCCGGCTCCCAAGGTCCTACGGGAACCCGTTGAAACGACTCCGTCCGATATTCCCCTCGATCCGGAGGGGAAGAGGCTCTACCAATTGCATTGCCTCGGGTGCCACCAAATAGACGGAAGCGGTGTTCCCGGTCTGCAACCGCCGCTCGATCGATCCGATAAGTTGGACAACGACGAGTACCTTCTGAAACTGGTCCTGGAGGGAAGTGAATGGGTGGAAGACCGCTACTACCAGAACCTCATGACCGGCTTCTCCTACCTTTCCGACGAGGACCTTTCCACCGTTCTGAATTACGTGAAAGCACGGTTCGGAAATGCTGCCCCTACTATCGCCCCCGATGACGTGGCCAGGATGCGGATGCAATAAGGCCTTATCCCGATTGGCGCTTATCCCATTTTCCGGCAGGGAAGCATGGCGGCGTCGCGCATGCCGTGGATAATCTTTTTATCGGCCGGACAGAAGGTAGCCAGCACCCCGGAGAGTTCAGCCCGGCCGTCCCTGATAAAAAAGTAAGGACACAAGCGCAGCCGGCCCTGCATGGCGAAGGTCTCGTCCGGATTGGCGTAAACCCGGTGGGGAAGGCGCTTCGGTTTGCGGTATTCCTGCAGGATGTGCAAATGCGACCCGCTCATGGAAACGGCTCGTTCAATGCCTTGCCTCCAAACCTCTCTTGAGGAATCGCTTCCCAAAACAACGCCGCGGGCTCCCCAGGCGGTTTCGTGAAAACCGCTGATCTTGATGATCAGCTTGCGTTCGCGCTGGGAAGCATTAACCAGATCGGGCCACTCCTGGATGGGGTTTCCTCCCACCAGCGGGGCGTCGAGCACGGCGGTGGGGGGAAGAGGGGTGGGATCCATAATCCAACTCCTGGGCAGGGCGCGGGCCATGGCCCGATAGGAGGTCCTGGGCATGTTTTCGCGCCAGAATCGACTCAATTTCCTATGGTGAAACAAAGCCAGGCCCAACTTCTCCTCCTGGAAGGCCCGCATGGGAGGTGACAATTCCACCTCCTCCTGGTCGAGCGCCTCAAAAAAATAGGGAATCGTTTTCAGCCTGGGCAAATCGAACAACTCGAAAAACCGGTAGATCACGTCAATCCTCTCCGGGTTGCCATCCAGGGAAGCGTGCAACACTCCTCCCAGAGGATAGATCTCGTCCGGATGAAAACAGAAGATCCGGCGGCCCTGCTTTTGCAGTTCCCGACAGATCCAATCCATCTCGGGCCGGTAGGTGGATGCCTCGTCGCTAACCACGATGGCGATAAAGGGGGCGTGACGGTGGGGGGCCAAGGATGCCAAAGCATCGTAGAAGCGGCGCAGCATCAGGTCGCCCTCTCCCACAATGCCCTCCTCGACCTGTCCATACAACCGGTTGAGAAATGCGGTCAATCCGATTCCGCCCGGCACGGAATCGATTTCGGTCAAGGCCAATCCATCCTCGGTCAACAAAAGATCCGGTCGGAGGACCAAAGGAAGCTGGCCGCGGATGTTCATATGGCGGCCGTGTTCGATCAGGTAGCGTGGTTTGCCGCGATCCAGGTAATCCGCCACCCATGGGGCCAATAGAAATTCATTGCGGAGCAGTTTTTTGTTCTCCAAGGACCGAAAGTAGAGGACTTCCAGAGCCTTGAAAAAATCGAGGCAGGCTTGGCCGAGGGTCTCGATTTCCCGAAGCAGACTACTGGACAAAGGCCAGGAGCGGGGGGCCAGTCTCCAGGTCTTTCCTTCGAATAACGGTGTATTGTCAAATTGTTCCCTGAGGTGGTTGTAGGACAATCCCGAACGCTTGAGTGGACCCGTCATGGCTAATCTTCCATTTTGATGGCCTTATTGCGCGAAGTGGGGCATCCGGCCCGCAACCAATTGTAGACGAATCGGTTGATATCCCCATCCATCACCCCTTGAACGTCCGAGGTTTCCACCCCGGTTCTCAGGTCCTTGACCATCTGGTAAGGCTGGAACACGTAGCTGCGGATCTGATTGCCCCAACCAATTTCACCCTTTTCCCCATAAAACTTGTCCATTTCAGCCCGCTTTTCGTCCTCCCATTTTTCGTAAAGACGCGATTTCAGTCTCCGCATGGCCGTAGCCCGGTTTTTGTGCTGAGAGCGTTCCTTCTGGCAAGCCACCACGATGCCGGAAGGCAGGTGGGTGATGCGGATGGCCGATTCGGTTTTGTTGACGTGCTGCCCGCCGGCCCCGCTGGAACGATAGGTGTCGACGCGGAGGTCCTCATCCCTGATTTCGATGTTCACATCATCGGTAATCTCAGCAATGACATCGACCGAACAAAACGAAGTGTGGCGCCGCTTATTGGAATCGAAAGGGGAAATGCGCACCAGCCGGTGCACCCCTCGTTCCGCTTTGGCGTAGCCGTATGCTCCCAATCCGGTGAACAGCATGGTCACGCGGCTCAAACCCGCCTCCTCACCCGCCTGCAGATCCTCCACGCTCACGGTGAATCCATTGCGCTCGGCCCAGCGGGTGTACATGCGATAGAGCATTTCAGCCCAGTCACAGGATTCGGTGCCCCCTGCCCCGGAATGGATGGTCAGGTAGGCGTTGGACAAGTCGTGCGGGCCGCTCAGCAACATGGCAATTTCCAACTCCTCGATGGACCCGGTCAACTTATCGGCCGATTGGCGAACCTCCTCGGAAAATTGTCCATCCGCTTCCCCGCCAGCCTCGTCAACCAGTTCAAGGAGGGTATTCAGATCGTCCACTTCGCGCTGAAAACGCGTCAGGCGGCTCACCATCCGTTTCAAATCCTTGATCTCGGCCAGGGTTTCCCGGGCAACCGTCTGCTTTTCCCAAAATCCGGGTTGGACCGTGCGGGACTCCAGTTCCGCAATTTGCGCCTGCTTGCTTTCGACGTCAAAGATACCTCCAAAGGTAACCGGCACGCTTATTGATCTCCTCGATTTTTGAGCGGGTATGGGGTGTTATCATGGGAGGAAGAGAGAAAAAAATGGCGCTCCTATTGCAAGCTTGAAGCGCGGAAGGGTTTATCTTGAAGAAGGTAAACCAAACTTCACAGTGTAAGTTGTGGAAGTCATCGGCATCGTGGCGATATCGCTGGATGGGTTTATCACCCAAGGAAATAAACCGGGCTCGGCCTTCACTTCGGCCGCCGACAAGGTGTGGTTTTCCCAAACCCTGGAGACCTTTTCCGCCCACCTCATGGGATCGGTTACCTTTGCAGCGGAAAGGGAGACGATTACCCGAGCGGCCCACAATACCTCCTCCAAAATCCGTCTCGTCTTTACCCGGTCCCCGGGGAAATACCGTTCCCTGGCCAGGCCCGGTCGCCTGGAATTTACCGATGCCCCTCCCGCCGACGCCCTCCGGTATATTCGGGCCCTGGGGCATGAACGGGTCGCTGTATTGGGGGGCGGCCAAATCTACGGCCTCTTTCTGAAGGAAAACCTTTTGGACGAACTCTGGGTAACCCTGGAGGCAAAAGTGTTTGGGTCCGGGACGCCCGTTTTTGCCGGGGAACATCGAAAAAACCTGAAACTGATCGAAGTGGCGAACCTCGACCCCAATACGCTTCTTATCAAGTACAAGCCCGAATAACCCCCGCCTCGGGTCGGGTGAACCGCAGATCAAATCTGGAAATCGTCCTGCCCGGACAACTCGTGCAAACCGCATTCGCGGCGTATGCCTCCGAACCGGGTATCCTCCGCCGACATTTTCCCCATCAACCGGCTGGTGCTATGGGTATCCCCAATCGAAACGTAGCCTTCCTCCCATAGCGGATGGTAAGGCAGGTTATTGTTGGTCAGATAAAGGTATACGTCGTAATCGGACCAGTCGATGATGGGGTGAATCTTGGTGATCTTGTCCTGCTTCATCACCACCTCGAGGTGTTTACGGCTGGAACTCTGCTCCCGGCGCAACCCGGCCAGCCAGCCCTTGGCCTTGAAATCCACCAAGGCCCGGTTCATGGGCTCGATCTTGTTCATCAGGTTGTATTTGGATAAACCCTTATCCCCCTTCTCCCACAACCTGCCGAAGAGAGCTTCCTGCCTGGCCGGGGTCATCCCCGGCTTGTAAACGTGGAGGTTCAAACCGAGACGCTCTTTCAGGGCCTCGACAAACCGATAGGTCTCGGGAAACAGGTAACCGGTATCGACCAGAATGATGGGCACACGGGGAGCCATGGAAGAAACCATATGCAGCATGACGGCTGATTGAGCCCCGAAACTGCTGCTCATGACCAACCGATCGCCAAACTTTTCCACGGCCCAGCGCACACGCTTCTGGGCGCTGGCGTTTTGCAGCCGGGCGCTGGCCGGATCCACTTCCGTGACCCGTTTATCGGATTTTACCGCCATATCGGTTCCCCGTATTGCTATTCTTAGGTTTTTGGGGTTAATTACCTATGAAAAGAAAAGCCGGGGCTTTTTCAATACCAATATAAGCCGATTTCCCCAGCCCTTTTACTCTTTCTCTTTGCCTAACAAGAGCCGCAAACTGTTCAGGCATACCACCACCGTGCTGCCCTCATGGACAAAAACTCCCAGGGTGAGGGGAATGATGCCCAAAAGAGCCGCGCTGGCCATGACGGCCACGGTTGCGATAGAGATTATCAGGTTTTGCCGAATGACTGAACGGGCTTTACGGCTCAACCGATAGGCGGTGAGAAATTTTTCGATTTTGTCGTTCATGAGGATGACCTCGCTTTGTTCCAGCGCGGCATCGCTCCCTCTCGCTCCCATGGAAACGGCCACGAAGGCCGCAGCCAAACTGGGGGCGTCGTTCACCCCGTCCCCCACCATGGCCACCTTGTCCCCCCGATCCGTCATTTCCTTGATGCACATCACCTTGTCCCTGGGCATGAGCCCGCTGCGGATTTCCTGAATGCCGATGGCCTCTCCTACCGCCTCGGCTGCGCTGCGCCGGTCCCCGGTGAGCATAAGCGTTCTGATCCCGAGGTCATTCAAACGTTCCAAGGTATCCTTGGACTTTTCCCGGATTTTGTCCTCCAGCAAAACGCGCCCCAGGAGACCCCGGTGAAACAGCCAGACTTCCGTTATGGAAGGAGGAGGCTCGTCCACCTGGGCAATCCAATCGGCCAAAGGACTCCCATTCATGAGCTCCCTTCTGCCCAGGAAAATGGATTTTTCCTCCACTTCTCCCCGCAAGCCCTTACCGCTGAAGGATTGAAATTCTTCCACCTTTTGGGCTGTCAACCCTTGCTTTTTTCCGTGATTGACAATGGCTCGGGCGATGGGGTGATTGGACTGCGATTCCAGGCTGAAGGCCAACTGCAATACCTCGTCTCCCCGTCCGGGCGGATAACTTTCCACTTTCCAAACGCTCAGGTCCCCTTTGGTCAGGGTGCCGGTCTTGTCCAGGGCGACCGCATTTACCTGGGAGAGTTTTTCGATAGCCGCGCCACCGCGAAAGAGGATGCCCTTTCGAGCGCCCCAGGCAATGGCGGCCAGAATGGCGGATGGAATGGAAAGCACCAGGGCACAGGGACTGGCCACCACCAGAAAGGTCATGGCACGGTAAAAGGCGGAGTAGCCCGCTTCGGTGGTTTCGAAGGCCGGCAGGCCCAGAAACATCCAGGTGAAAAGGAAATACAGGATGGTAAGCCCAATTATCAGATAGGTGTAACCGGTTCCAAACCGGTCGGTAAACCTTTGGCTGGGGGCCCGCAGATGCTGGGCCTCCTGAATGAGGCGAATGATCTTTTGAAGCGCGCTTTCCGAAGCCAGGCGCAGCACCTTGACCGTCACCACACCCCATAGATTCAGGGTGCCGCTGTATACCGGATCTCCCCTGCCCTTCTCCACCGGGGTGGCCTCCCCGGTGAGGGTCGATTCGTCGGAGGCGGTCATCCCCGAGGTTACCTCCCCATCTATCGGAAACAACTCGTCCGGTTTCACTTGAATGACGTCCCCGGGGGCTATGTCTTCCACCGCCACGGATTCGATGGATCCATCCCGGCCCACGCGATTGGCCGTTTTCGGAGCCGACCGGGTCAGGGAATGAATTTCGCGATGTGTCCGGTGTTCCGCGTATTCCTCCAGCGCTCCCGAAAGTGTAAATAGAAACAAGAGCAGAGCGCCTTCCGCATAGGATCCGATAGCGACGGCTCCAACGGCGACGGCCAACATGAGAAAATGGATGTCTATGGAACCTTTTTTGATATTTTCATAGCTGTCCTTGGCCGCATCCCATCCCCCGCTCAACAAGCTCAGCCCGTACAATCCGTAGACCACCCAATCCGCCACCCCGTTGACGAGACTCAGGGAAAAGGCGGCCGCCATGAGAGATCCGCAAATTCCGGCGAGCCATGCCAAGGTTTTCCACTCTTCCCCGGCTTCCTCCAGGTCTTCCTCCGAGGTGGACCGGTCATTATCCCCCATCGACAAAGTCCGTTCCGCCGGTGCGGAGGTGGTTTTTCCGGCCGAGGCCTCATCCTTTGCAGTCCGACCCGAAAGGCCATGCACGGGGCGATGGGTTGCCGAAATATTGTCCTTCTTCAATTGCTTTTCCAAGGACTCCAAAATACCGTCCGATTCCACATCCCCCGCCTTATTCCTCGGGAATTGGCCCAATTTCTCTACCCAGTCAGCCTCTTTCCCTGTCCCGGAATGCCTCATTGAAGTTCCATGCTGAAGCTCCAACTTGAAGCTGCAATATTATTTGGAATAATTCTAAAAACAGTTTTTCTCCCATTATTGTTTCGACAGTGTTCCTCCTGAACTTTTGAACCCCGTCATGATCGGTTTTCAGAATGCGGTCGAAGCCAAAGCCAAACCATCCGGAGACCCTATCCCCGGTTTGGTCCATAACACCTTCCGCCGGAATGGCTGGCTGCAGAAATTTCTCGGAATGGAGTACCGTCCCCAACAGGAGGCCATGGCTCGTCAAGTGGTGGAAGCTTTGCAAAACGACGAACCCCTTCTATTCGAGGCCGGAACAGGGGTGGGCAAGAGCCTGGCCTACCTCATTCCCGCCATCCTTGTGGCGGTCCATCAAGGGCGCCAGGGGATCATCGCCACTCATACCATTTCGCTGCAGGAGCAAATCGAGAAAAAGGACCTGAAAATTTGCAAGACGCTCTTTGGCAAAGTCGACCGACTGGCTGCTTTCAAACCCTTCAAAGTGGCTCTTCTGGTAGGCAAGGGAAACTACCTTTGCACGACGCGTCTCAATCAGGCCATCGTGCAAAGAACGGAACTGATTCCCTCGGAGGAGCAATCCGAACTGGAGCGCATTGTCCGCTGGTCCGGGCGGACCAAGGTCGGAATTCGGCAGGAACTGGTTCCAGCCCCTAACCCCGGAGTCTGGGACTGGGTATCGGCGGAGTCTTCCGTTTGCCATCCAAAGCGCTGCAAACCAAAGAGTTGCCACTATCAGAAAGTCCGGGCCAGGATCCGCCATTCCCACCTTCTCATCATAAATCACAGTCTCCTTTTCTCCCTTCTCGGTTCGGGCATGCCCCTCCCTAAAGGCCGCGGGGTCCTGTATGCGGAGGATTTTGTCATTCTGGACGAGGGGCACACCGTGCCCGCAGTCGCTACCCAACACTTCGGCATGGCCGTCAGCTCCTTTGGGCTGAACCGCCTTCTCTCCTTCTTTTACAATACCAAGAGTAAAAAAGGGTTGCTGCAACGCCAGGGAAGCGCTCAGGACCGCGCCCTGGTTGTCCGGTTGCGCGAAGAGGCGAAGGACTTTTTCGGTTACGTTCGGAAGACCTTCCTGGAACAAAGGGATGTGGCGCGCATCTACCGACCGAACTGGTCCGATCCCACCTTGCTGGGCCCGATGAGGAGATTGATAACCCGGATCAGGGAAATTGCCCGCCCTTTGAAAGAAGGGCCGGAGAAAGCGATGGTGGAAGACCAAGGGGACCGCCTGCTCCATTACTACGACGGGATCCGGCAGTTTATCGCACAATCCCTGGAGGATCAGGTATACTGGGTCGAGCGGAGGGGCCGGGCAGGCAGAATTATCCATTTGCGCAGCGCGCCGATCGAAGTAGCGGAATATCTCAAGGAGAGTCTCTTCAGGCGGGAAACGGGGGTGGTCCTTACCAGCGCCACCCTTGCGGCGGGCCCCAACATGGATAATTTCCAGAAGCAGGTCGGGGCGGAAAAGGAATCGGCCTTCCAGGTGGATTCCCCCTTCGATTATGAAAATTGCGTGGAGGTGTGCATCGCGGAAGACTCCCCCGCGCCCAACCTCAGTGACGGGAGGCAAGACCTGGATTATATGGAGGACGCCATCCTCTACTGCGTCGACAAGGTGCAGGGGGGCTCCCTGGTATTATTTACCAATTACCGCGACCTGAACCAAATCGGGCGAAGATTGGAATCCCCCTTGGAGCGCCGGGGCCGGCCTATCTTCCAGCAAGGCCGCACCTATTCCCGAACCGAACTCACCCGCGAGTTTGCCAAGGCGGGAAACGCGGTGCTTTTGGGAACCGACAGCTTTTGGGCGGGGGTGGACGTGCCCGGGCCCGCCTTGTCACAGGTCATTATCACCCGATTGCCCTTCGAAAATCCATCCCACCCCATTCCGGAGGCCAAAAGCGACTGGATCCGATCGCAGGGGAAAAATCCCTTTTGGGAGATCTCGCTTCCGGATGCTATCATTAAATTTCGGCAGGGCTTGGGTCGACTCATTCGCAACAAGACCGATACCGGCCTTATAACCATACTCGACTCACGCATCTTCACCAAACAATACGGCCTGCGGTTCCTGAGTACCCTACCCAAAAAAACCTACCACCGGTTCAACCGGAACAACCGCGACCGGATCTTCGACCGGATTTACCTCGGGTGAGGCGAATGGAATTTCGCCACGTCGGGGACCCCTTCCTTCCTGAGCTTTCCCACATTCGCCATGGGGTCAGTCCTGGAGGGACTGTTGCCCAAAACCACCTTTATCGAAATACTGGGTGTCCTTTTCCCGTTTTGCTTTACCAAGAATACACGCGTCAGAGCAAGGATGCTCTTGCCCTACCAAATATACCCGGCTGCATGCGGTAGGGCAGCGGCATCCTTGCCGCGCCGATCAGGTTCAACGAAAGATATGGCATTCCAGAGCAATCGCGGGATAAACCCGCTCCTACAAACCTCAAACTGTTAAAATCGTAGGAGCGGCTTTACGTCGCGATTCTTCATTCTATATTTCCAAAAAAGAACGATTTGGGCAACACCCCCTGGATTTTCAACATGGGGACATGTCAAAAATCAAGGAGCTGACCCCTTTTCCCCTACAAACCTCCAACAGATATGACTGTAGGAGCGGCTTTACGCCGCGATTCTTCAATCAGGATTGAAACGCCCCGCCATGCGGCTAGTTTGACGGAATACCCATGAAACGAATGCTCAGCCTTCTCTGTATGGGAGTGGCCGTCCCCGCCGCTTCCGCCCAAGATAACGCCAGAACCCTCCGGGACGTGGAATATGCCGTGGTGGACGGTATTTCCCTTAAACTCGATCTCTATTTGCCCGCTACGCCCCGTCCGCCCACCCTGATTGTCTGGGTGCATGGCGGGGCTTGGCGCAGTGGGTCGAAAGATCGGGTAGGGATCGTGGACATCCTGCAACGCGGTTTCGCCATCGCCAGCGTAAATTATCGGCTCACCCCGGTCGCTCCCTTTCCCGCCAATGTGCACGATATCAAGGCTGCCATTCGTTTCCTCCGGGCCCACGCCGAACGCTTCGGTTTCAGGGAGGAACCGATGGTCATAGCCGGAGCCTCCGCCGGAGGCCATCTGGCCGCTCTGGTCGGGGTTACCAACGGCCATGCCGCATTGGAAGGGACGGTGGGGGATTACACCGATCGATCGTCAGATATCGCCGCCATCGTGAGCTTTTACGGAGCAAGCAATTTGACAACCATACTCCAACAGTCCACCCCGCATGGCCTGGGAGTACGGGTGCCCGCTTTGCAATTATTACTAGGGGGTTCCCCCGAAGAACTCCCCGCAAAGGCCGAACTGGCCAGCCCGGTGTTTCATGCCGACGCATCCGATCCTCCCCTGCTCCTCATACACGGGGACCAGGACCATCAGATGCCCATAAACCAGTCCCATGAATTGCATGGAGTGTACAAACGCCTGGGGCGGACGGTCCGCTTCGAGGTAATTTACGGAGGAGGCCACGGCGGCGCCCCCTTCTTCGATCGGGAACGGCTGGATCTGGTCCATGGCTTCCTGCGGCAACACTTGGAATAAAGAGCCCGGTTCATGACATGAGCAAAATTTTCGAGAACCTGAAGCCCGAACTCTACCGTTACGCCCTCGATGTGTCCCTTCGGGATGATGACACCAAACGGCGCCTGCGCCGGGAAACGGCCGCGCTTCCGGAGGCCGGCATGCAAATCACTCCCGAACAGGGCCAGTTCATGGCTTTGCTCATAGGGCTGATGGGGGCCAGACAAGTCCTGGAAATAGGAACCTTCACCGGTTACAGCACGTTGTGCATGGCCGAAGCCCTCCCCGAGGACGGACGGATCGTCGCCTGCGACTGTAATGAGGAATGGACCTCGATAGGACGGCGTTATTGGCGGGAAGCCGGGGTTGCGGAGAAAATCGATTTGCGAATTGGCGATGCCGAAAACTCCCTGGACCGTTTGCTGCAAGGTGGGATGGGGGAGGCTTTCGACCTTATTTTCATCGATGCGGATAAAACCGGTTACGACACCTACTATGAAAAAAGCCTGCAATTACTCCGTCCCGGCGGATTGATCATGGTGGACAACGCGCTTTGGGGAGGGCAGGTTGCGGATGATTCCCTTCAGGATGAGGACACGCAATCCATACGCAAACTGAACCGGAAAATACGCGACGACGAGCGCGTGGAAGCCAGCCTCATCCCGGTGGGCGACGGACTCTATCTGGCCCGAAAACGTTGAATCAGAACTAACCAAGCGCCTCAGCGCGCCTTCACCTTTTCTCTCTTGAAGGCGATTTAATTGGATAAGGTTGCAATATGACGCTTGATGGAAACCATTTTTGGTTCCTTTGTCGGTAAACGTTGAAGATGAGACCTATCCTATTCTTGTTCGCCTTTCCATGTTTTTGGATGCATCCGTTTGGCGCCTCGAATTTGAATTCCCTTTATCAGGAAATGGAAGTCCTCAACCAGACGGTTTGGAAGAAAGAGGTGGAAGCCCAGGATCACGAGCGATTCTTTATCGGTCTTTGGGATGCTCTCCGTAATTCCGACGATCCCTACGCCGTTGCCGGGGACTTCAAGTTCGGGTCATTGAAGCTGGGTACACCGGACACGGTTGAGGAACATGAGAACAATATTCGAATTCTGACTACCCATCCTTCCAGGTGGGAATTGACTTGGCCCGATTGGATGGGCCTGCTCAATAAACTGCGCTCGGAAGGTTATGATCTGACCATGAGTGAATGGCATCATGACCGATTTGATAATGACCCGGGTAAGCTGGCCCACTCGGTTGTATCCTTTAAACTCTTTGTGTATAACGAAAGCCGGGATACCCGTTACATTGTTTCGGGGAAGCTTGGGGTCGATTGGCAGCCGGAGACCGACAACAAGGGAGTGTTTCTTCCCAAGACGATCAATTCCTCTGAACTAACCGTTACTTCCCGTTCGGGAGATCCCTTTTTCAAAGAATTGTACGCTCTCGAAATCCCGCCGGGAAAGGGTGGCCCCTTACTTGTCCATGACCTGAATGACGATGGTTTGTCCGAAATCCTCCTGCCCGCCATGAACACCATTTTCTGGAATTTGGGCAATGACAAATTTGGCGGGAATCCACTGCACCCGGTTGGTGTGGTGACGGCCAACGCCGCCATTCTGGGCGACTTTAGTGGGGATGGGCATACCGATCTGTTAATTGAAGGCCTGACTCGTTCCCAGAAGGGTATGGTCCCCAAAAAAGGTTTGTTTTTATACAGGGGAGAGGCAGACGGCAAATTTGTCCAACCTGTTATCGGAGTAGCGACATCGACACCGGTGGCGCTGGAAGGAGCTCCCACCTTCACCTCGGGCGACATCGACGGAGATGGAGATTTGGATTTGTGGCTGGCACAATATAAGGAACTGTATCTGGAGGGGGCCATGCCGACTCCTTATTATGACGCTGTCGACGGGTATCCGGCCTACCTTCTGGTAAACAATGGCAATGGCTCCAGCTTTACCGTTGCCAACGATACATCAGGTATCGCGAAGAAGCGCAACCGCCGTACCTTTTCCAGTTCCTTTTTCGACTACGATAACGACGACGATCTCGATCTGCTGGTTGTAAGTGACTTTGCCGGTGTGGATCTATACCAGAACGATGGTTCCGGAAAATTTACCGATGTAACGGATAGCGCGTTTTATAACAGGCATTTGTTTGGGATGGCCCACACCATTGAGGATTTTAACCACGACGGATTGCTCGACCTGTATGCAATCGGCATGAGCTCCACTACCGCCCGTCGTCTCGATCATATGAATGCCGGTCCGATACAGTTTCCCGGTCACAACAAAATGCGTTCCTCCATGAGCTACGGAAATCGTCTCTATCTCGGTTTGGCCGGTGGCGGTTTCAGACAAGCTCCGAACGGGGATGAGCTGGCCCGATCCGGGTGGTCCTGGGGTGTCGGTTCACTCGATATGGAAAACGACGGGGACAAGGAAATTTATATCGCGAACGGTCACTTCAGCAACAAGAGCGCCAAGGACTACTGCACCATTTTTTGGACGGATGATATTTATCGAGGCGATTCCCACTCTCATCCGGTCCTGGAGGAATATTTTGCCAGGAGTATGGTGAACCTGATGAACGGAACCATGTCTTGGAACGGTTTTGAGAAAAACGTGCTTTTCATGCCGATGGACGATGGGGGAGTGCGCAACATTTCCTACCTGATGGGAGTTGCGGAGGAGTTGGATAGCCGCCAGGTTGTGGCGGACGATCTCGATGGCGATGGGCGGGTGGATCTGGTTTATTCAAGTCAGCTTGCCAACTACGAGGAGGGCAAGGATTCGACCATCCTCAAAATTATCAAGAACCAGATGCCTGCATCCGGGAACTGGATCGGCATCCGCCTGAAACGAGAACCGGGAGGCGCATTGCCGGAAGGGGCAAAGGTATTCCTCAGGTCAAATGGCCAAACCCGCGTTTCCACCTTTGTGACGGGGGATTCCTACCAGGCCCAGCATTCACTCACCAAGCATTTTGGTCTGGGAGACCTGGAGGAGGTGGAATCGGTGGAAGTGGTTTGGAGCGATGGAGAACGTAAGGAATTGGAGAGTCCGGCCATAAATGAGTACCATGTTATTCACCGGTAAAGTAGAGTTGGATTTTTGCTCGATGAAGAAATGCGGCAGGTATGCAGGGCTGCTAATTGCCCTTTTCCCGATTTCCTTAAAGGCTCTTCCAGGAGAATTTTCGGATGTCACCAGCGCGGCGGGGATTCGACACCGGCAATACGCCGAAGATTTCACCACCACTGCGGAAGTTCAGGTGCTTACCGGAGGCGCTGCAGCCGGTGACTACGATGGGGATGGATGGGTGGACCTGTTTGTTACACGGCTCGACAATACCGATATCCTTTACAGAAATCGTGGCGCTTTTCGCAATCCCGATGGTCCCTGGTTTGAAGATGTATCGGAGGCGGCGGGGATCACGGTCCATGACAGCACCAACGGGGCGGCGTGGGGAGATATCGACAACGATGGGGACCTGGACCTGTTTGTCACGGTCATTGAGGGGCCGCGGTTCTACCTCCATGTCAATCAGGGAGATGGGACCTTTAAGGAAGAAGCGGTCCTGCGTAATGCCGATCTGGAAAGTGTCACCGACCACAACGGTTTCAGTGTTTCCTTTGGCGACTACGATCGCGATGGCTGGTTGGATATCCATATTTGCGAGTGGGGCATCCTTTTATCGGAACCCGAAATTGAAAAACATTCAGTCTTGCTCAGAAACCGGGGCGCCGCCTCTCCCGGTTATTTCGACAATGTGACGGAATCGGCCGGCGTGACCATAGCAACTCCCGGCAGTGAAAAGATGTATGCGTTTACATCCACATTTACCGACCTCGATAACGATGGCTGGCTCGACTTGGCGGTGAGTGCGGATATGCGAACTTCCCAGCTATTTTGGAACAACAGAGATGGAACCTTCACCGAGGGAACCATTCAGGCCGGAATTAACAAGGGTAGTAGTGAAATGGGATCCGCGTTCGGAGACTTGAACCGGGACGGGTTGCTCGATTGGTTTATCACCTGCATTGAGGACAATCGTTTTTACCGAAACCTGGGAGGAAGAACTTTTTCTGAGGAAGCCGCTGCCAGAGGGTTGCAAAATGCCGGATGGGGCTGGGGCGCCCAATTTCTGGATATGGAGAACGATGGGGATTTGGACCTCATTATGACCAACGGTTACCACCCCTATGAGACTTCAATAGAGTTTTATTACATGTTCGGCGGCGTGCGTGACCTCATGCACCTGTGGAGGAACGATGAGGGGGTTCTGACCGATGTGAGTGGCTCCTTCGGTATTACGGATGCGGGCGAAGGTAAAGGATTGCTGCTCTTCGATTACGACCGTGATGGTGATGAAGATGTATTTGTCGCCAACACAGGTGAGCCACCGATTCTCTATCGCAACGACATCCATAGCGGAAATGCCTGGCTTCGACTTGAACTCAAGGGTACGAAATCAAATTCTCAGGGGATTGGCGCCAAGGTAAAGGTGATTTCAGTGGAAGGGGAGGAACCCCGCTATTTCGAACTAAGCGGGGCCAGTAATTATATCAGTCAGAACGAGGCCAAGATCCACGTGGGTCTCGGCGCCCTGGAGGAGCCGGTGCATTCCATACAAATAAACTGGCCAAGCGGAATGGAACAGCAGCTACGGGATGTGCCGATCAACCAGACCCTGACGATTGCGGAGCCGGAGCGGTTCGAATACTCCGATTGGGTAAGATCGCAATTTGACGAGGAATACCTGGATGATCCCCTTGTGGTGGGATTGGAGATCGATGGCGATGGAGACGGTTTTACAAACTTGCAGGAGTACGCTTTCGGATTTGACCCGCAGGAATATAATACCGAGTCGCCGATGGCCCTGGAAAAGGATTCGGGAACGGGCGGTGATAATATCTTTCGGTTTGCCCATCCCCGAGCCAAGGCTGGAGATGACCTGGTCTTTTACCGCGAGTATTCGGAAAACCTGCATACCTGGTCTCCTCTGGTCGTCATGGAAGAAACCATTCTGCCCGGAATGGATTCGGATGTCGCCAGGCTCAGGTTTTCAAAGTCGGGGTCTTTCTTCCTGAGGCTGCGTATTTCCTTATTACCCTGATTCGTAGCCAGCGAACGGAGATCGAGCGCCGGTGTGGGTTTCGTGCAGATTCGGGGGTGAAGCCGGGTCGACACCCTGCAAAGTCCCGAATCCAGGGAAATCCGCTCCAGCGCCGTCATTCCGGAGCGCAGCAGAAGATTTGTGAGATATTCGGGCTAGGGGTGCGCGGTACAAAGAAACGCCCCCGGGAACTTCGGAGGCGTTTTAAAGGTTTCAGGCCCTTGCCTTAGAAATTGAATGTATTGGTAAGTTCCATGGACATTGCCGGGCGAATCCGCCAAGCGGCCGGAGTTCCATCCGGTTGAGTGTTGAGCGGAATCAGCTCATCGCCGATGCCAATGTTTCGAAGATTGAGCTGGATGCGCCAGTCGATCTTATCGTTGATCTTGGCTCCATAACCGATCCAGGCATCCAAGCTTTCTTCGGTTGGCCCAAAATACGGGCTGTTCAATACAAAGCTGGTTTCACCTCCAAAATCCGCGAGCGGATAACCGATGATATTACTGTCCTGGTAACGAAAGCCACCGCCAACGTTAAAACCAGCCAGGTAGCCTTCTCTGAAGTTGTAGTTGGTGATCAGGTTGATGCGCCATTCGCGCAATTCCGGAACCGAGGAACCCTGACCGAGAACCATAAGCCTGTAGTCACCGAGGAAATTCTGTTGCATTAATGAGCGGTAAGTCGGCGCACTGTTACTGCCACTCCAGATACGAATATCACCGGCCGGACCTTCTGCCACTGCAATGCGGGATTCGATGTATTCGGCAACAGACCCGCCTACGTTATCGTTGATGGCATCGGTTTTAGCCGCGTTGATTGCGATTCTCCAGTTAGGTGTAGGTTGAGCGACTATCTCAATTTCGAGACCGGTTGAGATGGTATCGCTGGTAGCGGACAATCCATTGGGTTGCTGTGCGGTCTGGAGGCCGTCAATACGGGTTTGCAGGCTGGTGTCGGTGTTCCAGGCGTCCCAGAATTTCTGGGGAGGCAGATTGGCGAAATATGCGTTGTAGGCTGCTTCTTCGAACGCGGATGCTTCCTCAGCCGTCGCCAGATTTATGCCGCCGGAGTTGATGGCTACCCCGGTTCCGTATTCGTCCTTCCAGTCATCGTGCATGTTCTCGGAAAAGATGGTGGCCCAGTTGTAGGCCCAGTTTTCAACGATACCGACGGCCCACAGGCGACTTGCCATTGTTGTGTTGGTGGCGTTGGCAATTTTGGTTTCATACCAATTCAACTTCAGGGAGTATTTGTCGTCGTGAGTCGAGAGGACGATGCCATAGTCTTCCGTTTCACCACTGGGGGGCGGAAGGGGATCTCCGAGGATATCGACGCGGTTGGCTGCCGGTTGAAAGTTCCTCGATTCGTTGTAAAACAGGCTGACACCAAAACCCGGATCGATGAAGTGGTCCAGATGAGCAACCAAACTGGCGCTGCGGGTAATTCCCTCCACAACGTTGTCGGGCGAATCCGGCAGAGTGAAGTTGCTCAGGTTTGCCACACCATTGTCCAAAGGCGCCTGTACGCCCCAGAAACGCGCGGTGTCCTCCCG
Organism: Opitutales bacterium; assembly: GCA_022824405.1. GTDB lineage: Bacteria > Verrucomicrobiota > Verrucomicrobiia > Opitutales > UBA2995 > JAABVD01. Next base: position 10,581 of record JAJDZZ010000085.1, on the reverse strand, counting down.
GTAACCATACATGGCTACGAGGCCGCCATTGAGGAAGTACCCCTGCCAGACACCCGCCTTGGATTTGATCTCGTTCCTGGTCCAGCGAGCTTCGCGGATGAGATCCGGATTGGTTCCATCCGAATTATCAATGAGTTCGAAAGGCGCGGTGTTCCAGCCGATGTAGTTGGCCGGGTTTTCAGACTGGGTCGAAATTCCTCCGGTTAGATTGATCCATTCCGCAGCCGGGTCCACTTCGGGTCCGGCATTCCAACGTGAGTCATAATAGGTGACCGTACCCGATGTTGGCAGTTGAACCACTGATATTGGCGGAATATTCGCTCCTGATGCCGAACTGCGATCCAAAAGGGAGGGCCCCAGGTAGGAAGAATGGTTCAACTGACGCTTATTGTCACCATCGTTGGGAACGCCGATGAGGTCTCCATAAGCGTCGGAGGTGCCATAACGGCGAAATCCAAACCGTTCTACCTGCTGACGATCTCTCACGTAGAGGCCTGTGATAATATGACGGCCTAACAACCAGAATAAGAAACTGTCTTCATTCCGATCCAGGAAATCATGTTGCAGGAAGCCTGTCCAACGCAGGTTTTCCCGGCCGATTTCACTGTGATTGTTGCCAAACTCGTAAGACTCGGAAATGAAAGGCCTTCCTGCGTTAGGATTGGGGGAGCCGTCGATTAACTCGTAGTTGGTGTCGATATTAAGGCCTTGTCGCCAACCAACCAGGAATTGGAGCTGGCCATCGCTGTAGTCCTGTCGATCGTAAACCGCTTCGTAGCCCATTTTACCATTGAAAAAGGTTTGATCCAGGGAGGCGCTGAAGTGGTTGAACTCCGCCCATTCCTGTTTATTCGGACCATCCAACAGGTAGTTGTAGAAATCGAAGATACTGGGGTCCGTCAGGTGACGATTCTTGTACTGACCGAACTGGGAGAAGGGCAGGCCAACGGCTACAATATCGTTGGTAGCCGGATCGTACAACTGGTTTGGATTTTGCAAAATGCGGACATTTTTGGCATAATTCTGATATTCAGCCACACCGGTATGCCGGGCAAAAGGATTGCCGATTGTGCCATCGAAGTTCCCGTCCGGGCCAATCCCAAAGGTATGTTGGAATTCGGACATGTAATAATTCCCCGTATGATTGGAGTTGTTCTCGTTGCCAAAGAAGACGATCGGACCTCCGAACACCTGGGCGTAATTGCCGAGCCAGGGTTCATGATAGGGATTATAGTTCAAGTTGGGGTGGTCGCTTCTTCCCTGTCCCGTATTTGGGGCCCCGGATTGGTTCTGTGCTACGATCGGACTGAACAATTGCTTGTCCAGACCATCCGGGCCCGATCCGAAAAAGGGAGTAATGTTGTCGTTAGGTGTGATCACGCGGGGACGATTTCTGTCAATTTTGCCGTCCTCGAAATTGACCTTCACCTTAAAGGTCATGGAGTCCGTGTTCAATGCTTCCGGTTCGATTCTTAGAGTGGTAAAGATACGATCGTCATCGTCAAAGGCCGGAAACTGTTGGTAGTTGCGGTCCTTGTTCAGGTAGGCGATGCGGATAGCCAATTGTTCTTCCAAGAGCACACGGTTCACATCCAAGGTAAAACGAATGCTGCCATAATCCCCAATTCGGTATTCGAATTCACCTTCATTGTCGTAATGGGCAACTATGGTGCTGGTATTGATAACCCCGGCCGGGCTTCCCAGGCCGAACAGAATTGCATTCGGTCCGCGCTGCATGTCCACACGGTCGACATTGTAGCCGTCCCAGGGAATTTCAGTCAGGAAGAAGTTGTGGGTATTATCCGCAGCGGCGAGTCCTCGAACACGGGTGCTTTGGTGGGGCCTCAGGAAGCTTCCCGATTCGTCCGCAGTGGTGCCACCGGAAATTCGCGTGAAATTACCTATAACCCCCCCGACTTCCGTGTTGGTGGTGTACTGCAGCAAAGTCTCATTGTCGGTGGCGCCGGTATCGCGCAGGAATTCCTCCGTAATAACCGAAATGGCCGAGCCAATGTCCCTCAACTGAGTGTTTATCCGGGTCCCGGCCATGGTTGTGATGGCCGAATAACCGGATACTTCATCCGCTGAGATTTCAAATGGGTCCAGCACCGTAATTTCTCCATCCTCGTCGACTTCGTCTTCTTGGGCAGAGAGGGTAAGGATAATCCCCCACCAAAGTAATGGAATAAATGCTATTCTTTTCCAGTTTGTGGTTTTGTTCATTGAAGGTTGGATTGGTTGTTTTTGGATACCCTCAGGTTTCTTTCCAAGCGCTCACTCAAGATGATTGTTCCAACCTGTCAATCCCTATCTAGTGCCTCGGGGTATAATCGAAATCAGGGAATTGTGGTTGAAATCAGCGTGGATTCGATCCACACAACTATTGAAGGGCAATGATTTCCACGGACTTGTTACCTGCTATGAAAGTCGATATTCTGATTTCAGGCTTGGCCCTGTTCTTCGTTTTTACCACTGCCGGGTGCGAAAGCATCCAAGTCGCCCCCAAACCGGAGCGGGAGGCTGCGGCTCCAGGGTTGGACCCTTTTGTCGAAAACTACTTTGCCCTGGAAGAGGGGATGACGGAGGCCGCCATAAAGCAGATGTTCGGTGAACCCCAGGATGTGAAGCCGCTTATCAAGGACGGACTTGAGTCCCAGGTATGGAAATATTCAAAATTACTGGAAACACAGGTCCGCGTAACAACCAAGGGGATGATCGAGGAAGTTTATTGGGACATTTTTGAAAACCGGATGAGAGCCAGGGAAGTGGCGGTCGAAGGTACCGAGCGCAATGAGGTGGAGGCCGTCGTTGAACTCCTCCTCTACGAAGGCCAACTCGTTAGTTGGAAAGACCAGATTCGCCGCTCTCGCTTCGATTACTGAGAAAATTACGATCATTCAGCTCCCAAACGTGAACCGTTTCCCGATGCCGGGGAATGGACTCTCGCAAAGACCGCAATGAACCGCAAAGAGATCCGGCTTCGCCGGAACAGGAATTAAGAATTTTGTGTTTTTGTGCTTTTTTGTGGCTATTCCCAGCGCCCTCGGGCGCTTCCCCCTCCCTCTTTGCGCTTCTTTGCGCTCTTTGCGAGAGATCTGTCCTACGGATTCAAATACCCCAACCGCCGGTTTACATTGGAACGTTGAGCCGAACGCCATGCCGCCGGGAATATTGAGGGATCGATATCGAATTGCCAACCTTTCAGGTCCTTGAGCAGTACAACGGAGTTCAAGGTAAGAAATGCTTCCGCCTCATTGCCCGCGTTGGCCAGCGCTTCCCGAATTACGGGAGCCGGATCTTCAGCGCCGATCAGGCCGAGAAACTCCGCCGCCCGCACCCGAACCAGGTTCTCCCTGTCGCCGGCTGCCATTCTTCTGGCTTTGCCGATAAATGGCTCGGCTGTCTCCCCGAATGAGCTGCAGGCGATCAGCCCCCAATAACGTGCCCACGGATCCTCGGAGTCGAGAGCCTCTGTTATGCCAGCGCGAGCTTGGTCGAATTCCATGAGACTGAGGTTGGCGATGTCCACCAATTCCGCGATGCGCCCGCTATGGGCACGTCCGAATTCTACCGGGTCCTCAAACCCCTCCTCCACCAGAAAACTTTCGGGAAACATGCTCAGGTCGTTGATGGACTTGACCTTATCGGTCAGGCGCTGCCGCATGTCTTTCAATATCCCGGCATAAGCAGGATCGCCCGCCAGGTTATTGACCTCGTAGGGGTCGGTTTCCACGTCGTAGAGCGCCTCGGCCGGCCTGGGTTTGAAAAACTGGCCCTGGGCTTCATTGAGCTTGCCGGCCCGATAAAGTTCCCGCCACTCCATGTAAGCCAACATGCGATAGCGGTATTCATTCCACAAACCGTCGAAGTTGAAGGGTTGAAAATTGCGCATGTAAGTGTACTTGCCCTTTCGGAGGGTGCGCACCAAGTCGTACTTTTCATCGAAGCGGTCGGCGTAACCGAATGCCTCGTCCCGTCGGTTCAGCTCATCCATGGCGACCCCCTTTCCCAGGAATGGCTTTCCGTCCATATGCGGAGGAACGGCTACACCGGCCAAGTGAAGCACCGTTGGCGCAAAGTCCACAAAACTGACAAACCCTTTCACCCGGCTACCCAGTTCCGCATCGACCAGATGGGTCCAGTTTGCGGGCACGTAAACGACCAGGGGCACGTGAAGCCCCGTTTCATAGGCATACCCTTTGCCGCGCGGAAGCACCCCCCCATGGTCGCTGTAATAAAAAATAAAAGTGTCATCGAGCAGACCGTCCTCTTCGAGCTTCCCGATCCAATCGCCATGATGATCGTCCATTTTCATTTGCAGATCATGGTAACGCGCCTGGGTGTAACGAAAGGTGGGGGTGTCCGGATGGTAGGGGAACGGATTGACGGCCTCGGAGGAAGTCCGGTTCTTCACCGTGGCCATCTCTTCCGCAGAGAAGTGCAACTGCCCCTCATGGGTAATAGTGGTGTTCTGGACGTGAAAAAAGGGCTGACCCGGTTTGCGGTTGCGCCAGGTGGCCTTTGGGGAAGATTCATCCCAGCCCCCTTTATCGATCACATTGTAGTCGGTCTTGGAATTGTTGGTGGTGTAGTAACCGGCCTGCCGAAGATACCAGGGAAACATGCGGCCTTCATCCGGCATCGGCGCCTTTTTCCAGGGGCGGTGATACTGCGTGCCGATGCGTGGTCCGAAAGCGCCCGTCAACAGGGTGGTCCGCGCCGCCGAGCAAACCGGCGCATTGGAAAAGGCATGATCGAAAATGAGTCCTTGTTCCGCCAGTTTTCGTATATGGGGCGTGGGAGCCCCGGTATCGAAGTAGAGGTCCAGGTAATGGACCGAATTGTCTTCCGAGGTCAGCCAAACGATATGGGGCCGGTCCGTTGCCGTGAGGCTTCCGGAAAACGCCACACCCCAAATCACTAATAATCGAACCATAAACTTCATAATAGATTGGATCTGAAATCAGCTTTTATAGCCGACCCTGAAATTGTCGCAAATCTTCTCCCTCTTCTCACAAATTCCACCATTCCATCATTCCATCATTCCTTCCCCTATCCGGGCTCATCCGTGTAATCCGTGGTTTCTAATCTCTTTCTCAGTATCTCTTATCCTCTGTGTTCTCTGTGGTTATTCTTCTCTCCCTAAAGCGGCATGATTTCGATGTTGCGGAATTCACACCCGTGACTTTCCGCCTGCAGGGAGATGGTTCCACTATCGAGAAGGGTGCCGTCCTCCTTTTGGGGAAGGGTGTAGCGCAACACTTCATTTCCGTTGATGAAGTGAATGAACTCCTCACTTCCCTTGACGTGAACTTCTATGCGAACCCATTCGTTCCAGGGATAGGTTTTCGAAGAGGATGAGGTGCAGTGTTGCTCGTGTAATTGGCCCTTGTAAACCACGTGCGTATCGGGAGTGCACAAATTCCCCGTGGTGCGCTTGGCCGGAGGATCTCCACCCAGGATCTGGATTTCGATACTGGTGGGAAACTTCTGGTTTTTTCCCATGGTTTCGGGGGTTTGCCCGTGGGCCATGATACCGGAGTTGCGCAGGGCCCAACCAGGACCCCCCTCGCTTTGTTCCCCGTAAAAACGGTACTCCATGCGAAATTTGTAATGGGAAAAGGAATCCCGATAAAAGATATGACCGAAAAGATTGTCGAAAGACGCGAACCGATCGTAACTGGTTTTCAAATGGCCATCCTCCACCCGGAAAATATTGCCGGGATTTTCCCCCAATTCGTAGCCGTGGACTTTGACCGTCCAACCATCCAGATTCTTTCCGTTGAACAAGGAGGTCCATTCCTTCCCCCCGGTATTGAGTTCGCGGATGCGGAGGTTCCTCCAGGCCACGGATATGGTGCCCGTTTCGGCCTTTATACTGTGAACCTGCAGGCCGATAAATCCCTCCGAGTGGTCCCGGTAGCGCTCCCGGTCGACCAGATCCGATACCGGGTTTCCGTTGATCCAGGTTTGGATGCGAGGTCCGTTCGCCACGATGCGGTAATGATTCCAGCCGTCTTTTTTGAAATGCGAATGCTCAACGCGCTTTTCCTTCGGGGTCATCCATCCTCCGGCTCGCTCTCCATAGAGGTAGCCGGCAAGACCGTTTTTCATTTCAATTTCAACTTGGGGGCCATAAACCGCCTCTACCTCCTTGCCGCGGATCGTTTCCCATCTGGCCTTGGAGCGAATCTGCACGCCTGAGTTTAGGAGGTCGTTCAGTTTGACCTCGAATTCCAGTTCGAAGTCGCTGTAGAGGTTCCAGGTGGTGAGGAAGGTGTTATGGCCCGGGCCGTTGATGCCCACGATGGCGCCGTCCCGTATCTCGTAAGAGGCGCCGCCGCCGCGAATGGTCCAGCCGTCGAAGTCCTTTCCGTTGAAGAGTTCGGACCAATTTTCAGAATCCTCCGCCCTTGCCCCGGTTAAAAAAGAAACCGCGGCCAAGCCGAGGATGAAGGAATGGAAACGTTTACGCATAATGTATTTTTCGAGTATGGATTAAAGGCCCGTGATTTTCCGCCACCCGCCAGGAGGCGCCCCGTCGGGATGGAGTAGGGCGGCGTGTTGTTCTTGGAGGGCCGGTTTTGTGACCGACCTCGTCCTGACGGGAATGAAGAGCAACCGAATGTTCAGCATTTCATCCCAGTCAAAGGCTCCAACCCTTGCGAGACAAGAGGCTTTTCCTCATCCTTGGATAATCGACTCCCGGTAATGATATTAGAATTTGTTTGAATGTTTTCCCCAAAAACCGTGATTTGGATCACGGCATGAAATTTACAGGTTCCAAGAAGACCTTTCTATTCCTTGCACTCTTGCTTGCCGGCGTAGCCTGCCTGGCCAAACCGCCCAATTTCATCGTGGTCCTGGCCGACGATATGGGATTTTCCGACGCGGGATGTTATGGAGGAGAAGTCCAAACCCCCGTCCTCGACCGGCTGGCCGCAGAGGGATTGCGGTTTTCCCAGTTTTATTCTGCCGGGCGATGCTGGCCGTCCCGGGCCGTCATCCTGACCGGTTATTACGCCCAGCAGGTGGGAATGGATCCGCGAAAAGGAACGGATTGGCCGGTCTGGAGCCGCATGCTTCCCCTGCGACTCAAGGAAAAGGGTTACCGCAATTACCATTCCGGCAAGTGGCACGTCAAGGGCACCCCGGCCGACCCGCGGATGAGCGGGTTCGACCGCTCCTACAGGACCCGGTCCTGGGACCGCTTTTTCAGCCCCCAAAAACATTGGCTGGATGATCGGCCCCTTCCGCCCGTGCCCCGCGGAACCGATTATTACGTGACCACCGACATGGCGGACCGCGCCATCGAGTTTCTGGCGGAGCATGAACGGGAGACCCCGGACCAGCCTTTCTTCTGTTACCTGGCCTTTATCGCACCGCATTTTCCCCTCCACGCGCTGCCCCAGGATATCGCCAAGTACGAGGACGCCTATTTGAAGGGGTGGGACGCGGTGAGAAAGGAACGTTGGGAACGGGCGCTATCCTTGGGTATTGTCCAATCGGGAATGGCCAGACGGCGCGGGGATATCTTTCCGCCGTGGAATTTGTCTCAGGAAGAACTGATAGACCAAATCGACACCGGGGAAGTTGGTTTCGCATTGCCCTGGGAGGAATTGACCGCCGAGCAACAACGCTTTCAGGCCACTAAAATGGCTATCCACGCCGCCATGGTGGATCGAATGGATTACGAAATCGGCCGCGTCATGGAGCAGATCTCGTCCATGGGAGAAGCGGACAATACCGTTTTCTTCTTCATGGTCGATAACGGCGCCAGCGGAGAAATAATCAACCGAGGCGATAAACACGATCCCTCCGCGCCCCTGGGTTCGGCCGGTTCCTACCTGTGTTTGGGTCCCGGTTGGTCCACCGCGTCCAATTCTCCGCTCTCCCTGCACAAGCATTGGAATCACGAAGGTGGCATAGCCTCGCCTTTTATCGTGCATTGGCCCGAGGGAATTCGGTCGGGAGGAGAACTGCGTCATGTCCCGGGTCACTTCATTGACCTTGTCCCCACTATCCTGGAGCTGGCCGGAGTAGAGGCCGAACCCCCCGCAATCGGGCCGGGCCTCCCCGGGCGTAGCCTGGCGCCGGCTTTTGCGGGAGACCCGGATTGGGAAGATCGCGAGTTTTTCTTTGCCCATTCCGGCAACCGGGCCTTGCGCCGGGGCGGCTGGAAAGCCGTCATGCGCCGCGATAACGGCAATCGCTGGGAACTCTATCGAATTGCGGAGGATCGGGCCGAACTCCACGACTTGGCCCGGGCCCATCCCGACCGGCTCAACTCACTGGTTTCCCGTTGGGAAGCGTTGCAAACCCAGTACGACGAAGATTTCCTGGCCGGTGCGGAGCAAAATTGAACCGAAACAAATCAGAACCTAAATTGCACAAGGAAAATGAAATCCAAGTTCTTTACCCTAAGCTGGTTCCTTTGCTGGACCGCCAGCATTCCATTAGTTGCCATGGATAAGCCGAACATCCTGTGGCTGTCTACCGAAGATCACGGCCCTCAGTTGGGTTGTTACGGAGACGCCTACGCCACCACACCCCACATCGACGCCTTCGCCGAACGCGGCTACCGCTACAACAAAGCCATTTCCACTGCTCCGGTTTGCGCTCCGGCCCGAACCACCATCATCTCGGGCATGTACCCGCCGTCCACGGGTGGCCAACACATGCGGTCGCGCGCCCCCGCTCCTTCCTACCTGAAATTTTTTCCCCGCTATTTGCAGGAAGCCGGCTATTACACCACCAACAACAGCAAGGAGGACTACAACCTGACCACCGATGACAAGGGTTGGGACGAATCCTCCAGAAATGGCCACTGGAAAAATCGCCCGGATGGAAAACCGTTTTTTGCCGTATTCAATTTCACCGGCACCCACGAAAGCAAGATTCGCAATAATAACCCCAATCCGGTGCACGATCCTTCCTTGGTCACCCTGGCCCCCTATCTTCCGGATACTCCCGAGGTGCGCAAGGATTGGGCTCAATACTACGACCGCCTCACCGAAGCGGACCAATTTTTCGCAATGCGGATGAAAGAATTGGAGGAAGCGGGGCTGTCCCAGGACACCATCGTATTTTTCTGGGCGGACCACGGTTCCGGCATGCCCCGCAGCAAGCGTTATCCGGGTTGGACCGGGTTGCACGTGCCCCTGATCGTGCATTTTCCGCCCAAATGGGCCCACCTGGCCCCCAAGGGTTACGAGGAGGGGGGAAGTTCCGACCGATTGGTGGGATTTGTCGATTTCGCCCCGACCATGTTGTCCCTGGCCGGTGTGACCATCCCGGACTACTATCACGGCCATGCCTTCGCCGGAGACCAACAAACGGAGGACCCGCCTTACTCTTTCGGATTTCGCGGTCGGATGGATGAACGGCCCGACTTTGTCCGCAGCATAACCGATGGCCGCTACATCTACATGCGGAATTTTTACCGGCACCTCCCCCACGGCCAGTTTGTCCGCTACCAGCAGCAGACGCCAACCACCTCGGTATGGTATGCGAAATTCCTGGCCGGCGAATTGGATGCCGTTAAATCCGCTTTCTGGGAACCGCGTCCGCGGGAAGAACTCTACGATTTGGAAAACGATTACTTCTCCGTAAACAATCTTGCCGAATCCGACTCTCACCACTCCGTAAAAACCAGGCTGAGCCAAGCTCTCGACGAACACATGGCCGCCACCGGGGATCTCGGGTTTTTGCCCGAACCCATGTTGCGGAAAATTATTTTGACGGGAAAATCTCCGGCGGAATCCGACCGCACCCAGTTGGAAAATGCTCCGACCTGGGGAAACGCCGTCTTGAATTTGCGCGATCTCGAAAATGAATTACCCGGCAGTCTGAGGCATCCCATGCCCGAGCGGCGTTACTGGGTCCTCATGCAACTCCTGGGCGAAGGCCCCGGAATTGCCTATGATCTCAACGAGCACCTTCTGGAAAAGACCCTCGAAGATGCCGAACCTATCGTGGCGGTAGCCGCGGCCGAGTGCCTGGGACGATTCAGTTCCCGCCAGGACCTCCAAGAAAAGGCCGTTTCTACCCTCATGCGATACGCAACCTTCCCCGGAAACGAGTTTATCCTCTCCATTCACGCCCTCAACGCCCTGGATAATTTGAAAACCCAGGGACTATCCCTGCCAAAGGAAGCCGGGAAACTTACCATAGAGCATGAACAGATTCCGAGATGGGGGAACAGCTATCGCCGACAACTCATCGAACGACTTTGAACCATGGCCGGATGCTGGGCCTGATCTCTCCCAAAGAGCGCAAAGCAACGCAAAGAGATCCGGCTTCGCCGGAACAGAAGTTAACGGAGGGGCGCCAGAGGCGCCAATTAGGAATTAGGAATGGGATCTCGCCAAGGCGAGATGGCACAAAGGCACAGAGGCACAAAGGAGGGAAGCGCCCGAGGGCGCTGGGAATAGCCACAAGAAGCAGGTATGTGGTCAATCAAGTGCAAAGTTTAATTTGTTTATAGATATGGTGAGTAAATGCGTTCCTATTGGGATAGCCTAGCTCAGTGAGCTTTTGCTTTCCCATCACAGTTGCAAGTTTTAGAAGTTTAGTTTGGAG
>JAJDZZ010000092.1 GCA_022824405.1 Opitutales bacterium | reverse complement strand
ATGTGATTAAATCCGGGGAGAAATCTTTCTTTAATAATCATGTTGCCCTGAGTATCCGTTAATCGGTTATTCGGGGCAATTTTTTAATCGTTAAATATCAGTAACTTACACTCAATAACTGCCCTTAACTTAGTGCCATTCAGGCATGACCCCGACGGTTGTCGCAGAAGGACGCCAGTCGAGGACCCCTTGGCAATTGTTTTTTGAGACATTCGGACTACTTGTTCTTTGGTTTATTAAACAGGCGAAGCAGGATCCCTCCCGGACCTTCGAAGTCGCCCAATGTAATGCCGCCCACCCCGGCAGAATACGCTTCGGTTAGGACTTGCGCCCCCTTCCCTTTCAACTCTTGGAGGTGGCTCCGAACATCCTCGGACCAGAATGCCAGATGATGAAAGCCCACCGGGGCTCCTCCCATTGCCTTCTCCGGGAGCAACTCGACATAAATCGAATCCGACTTCAGAAAGGTGAAATCCTCACCCTCGCCCATTCCACTCGGATATCGTGCCTCTACTTCCAAATCCAGGGTCTTGGTATAGAAGTCGGTAGCGGCCGGAACATCGGCAACCACAAACGCTACCTTAATGGGGAGTCTGGTCATGAATCGGTAACCCATCGTACGCTCCGCGACACTGGGCTTTGGAGTTTAACGCCGTTGGCGTTAATGGTGGGGGACAGGAATGTCCCCCCTCCGTTAAAAAAACCTGTACATCCATATTCAAATCCTAATTCCTAATTCTTAATTGGCGCGCCAGCGCCTCCGTGCTCATCCATGTAATCCGTGGTTGATTCTAAATTCCTCGGTGCCCGTTCGTGGATTTCTTTCCTTCATTATTCATTCCTAAATGGCGCCTCCGGCGCCTCTCTCCCTCTGTGCACTCTGTGTCCTCTGTGGTTATTTCTCTTTCTTCAACTGAAAAGCATCAACTCCTGCATCCAGGCTTTCCCCTTGCCTTTCAGGAGCATACGCAACTCCATGGCCGTGGCCTTTTCCGGAGCGGTAAATTCGAAGTGTTCCCGCGACCAATCGTTCGTGCCGTTGTAGAGTTCGCTTTTGGGCGCATCCGCTATGTCGGCCAGATAGCCGCTTCGTGAGTCCATGAAACCCATGGAGAAGAAGGCGGCGCCATTATCCTCTACGTCTTCGGTTTTTATTTTGGCGGCAAATTGGTATCGCTTTCCCGGCTCGAGTCCCACCACTTGAAACAGGCCAATGATACCGGTTCCGTCGTATTCCAAACCTGGCAGCTTTCTACCGCGACCGTTGGTCTCCCAGATGACATTTCCTTTTCCCTCGGACAACTTGCGCAAAACCATCCAATGAGCGGGTTCTCCAGCCTCGGTCCAGTCCTTGAAGAATCCGTTTTTCAGCCGTGGGAGGATGGGAAACAGCATGCGGGCATTGCGAAATTGCCAGACCACATTGCCAAAGGGATCGATTTCCACGATTTGACGATGAAACTGATCGGAGGCCAGGACGTTGCCGTTGGGCAGCTTATCGGCATCGTAGTACATGGCAAAGTGATCGGCCTGGTAGCTCCACACTACTTTTCCGTCCCTGTTCACTTCCACTAACCGGCTGTTCTTGGAATCGGCGCAGAGCACATTTCCGTTCTCGAGCTTGTCCGCATCGCGCGGCCAATTCAGTTGATCGGTTGTGCCGCCATATTCCCAGACAATCGCTTTGTCGGGATTGACTTCCATGGCGCGGTGGTTATCGGAGTCGGCAATGATGACGTTGCCGTTGGGAAGCAAGTCGCAGTTGTGGGGGTGATGAAGGTCCTCGGAGTATTCCCAAAGGATGTTTCCCCTGCGGTCGGTAATGAGACAACGGTCGTTATTCCTGTCGGTCAGCATCAGCCGGTCGCCTTCCACCAGATGGGCGTCGTTGGGATAGTCCAGGTGAGAACCATCCGAAAGGGTTCCGGAACCCTCTCCCCAATCTTCGGATGTAAAGCAGATTTCCTTGGCTGGAGTGACTTCAATGATTCGATTGTTCGTGGTGTCTGAAATCAGCGTGTTGCCATTCTCAAGACGCTTGGCGCTGTGGGCGAAGGCAAGGCCCTCATTAAAAAACCACACCAGGTTTCCTATGGCGTCGACCTCGATAACCTGGCTGCCCAGGCCGAGTTCGTCACCCGCATCCGTGATGAGCGTGTTGCCATTGGGCAGGCGCTCCACGTCACAGGGAAAATTGAGCATGCCGGGCCTGCCGCGCAGGTGGTTGTTTGAAAACTCTTCCTGGGATTTCCGCATCTCGCCTACGGGCAATTCCATTACCTCGAACGATTCAAACGCCCGCGAAGGTGCATCCTGGTATCCAAACCTTTGGCGGATTTTCCATTATCGATAATAACTTTCATAACTCGTTCTTTTTAAATTACTTATATCCTGCGTATTCGAAGGCGTTTGAAACTTTGAGGTTACATGTATCCAAGCTTGCGCAGCCTGGCCATCAACGCTTCCTTGTCCTGGCGACGCCCACCCCGTTCATAGGTCTCCTCCAGGTCCTGCTCCCAGGCAGGTCGGTCCGATTGTTTCGTGGTGGAAATTTTTGCTCCCAGGGAACGATAGCCTTTTTCATACAGATTACAGACCGGGATTTCGTATTTGAAATGCGCATCCCAGACATCGCGTTCCGTAAAATGCAGAATGGGGTGAATTCGCATGTGTTCGGGATTGAATTCCGTCTCCTCGTGAAGGTTGAAATACTCCTCATTGGCGCGAGCGGCCTGCTCATCCCACCGCACCCCGACAAAAATCCCCTTGGCCTTCTGTTCAAACAGATAACGGTTCATCGTTACCGTCTTCATGAGATGGTTGCCTAGGAATGACTCCGGTTCATAATCGAATTCGTCCTCCTCGTAACCCAGCCGTTCGATCTCGGCTTGGTTGCGTTCGTTGAGATCGGCCACTTTAACGGGCGCGCCCAACTCGCCACCGGCCGCCCTGGAAATGTCGTCGTTGTGGATATGTTCCAATTCGACCTTCCAGTCAGCTCTCACCCGCTCGATAAATTCAACGACCTCGGGAAACATATCGCCCTCGTCGATATTGAAGCACTTGGGAGGAGATACACCCATTTCCCGGCAAACTTCCCTGACCAACCAGAGTAGGAGCATGCTGTCCTTTCCACCCGTCCAGGCGATTCGGAGATTGTCGAACCCGTACTTCTCAAAGGCCTCCCGGATCACTTTCTTGGCGTCATCAACTTTCCTTTGCAGTATTTCCGGGTGAGGTTCTTCCAAACCCTGGCTGGCATGCTCTTTTGCTTTCACTGCCTCTTTAATTTCCATTCGCAACTCGAATTCCAAATTTCCAAATCGTTTCCCCGGTAAATTGCCCCATCAACTCATCAACACCCCGGTGGAAACATTCAATGCCTGGCCCGTCATGGAGGATGAATCATCGCTCGCTAAAAAGAGGGCCACCGCGGCGCATTCCTCAATCGTGGCAAATCGATCCATGGGAGATTCGGCTTCCCACCCCATTTTCACTTCCTCAGGGCTGATTCCACGGGCATCCGCCATTTTCTTCATCGCTCCCAGGAGGCGATCCGTAATGACCGGTCCGGGACAAATGGTATTCACCCGTATACCGTCCTTGGCTGTTTCGAGGGCCAGGGTCTGGGCAAATCCATGCATGGCCCACTTGCTGCAAACGTAGGGCGCCCGATTGGCTAATCCACGACGACCGACATTGGAGGAAATGTTCACGACGTTGCCGCTCTTTTGGTGAATCATCACCTTGACCGCTTCCCGGCTCATCAGCATGAGACCGGTGAGATTGACGCGCATGGCCTGCTCCCATTCATTCAACTCGAGAGAGGCAACGGGGCTGACCTGCCCAACTACGGAAGCATTGTTTACCAGGATGTCCAGGCCACCCAGGGATTCCAACGTTTCCCGAACCGAACGGATACAATCCTCTTCAACGCCTTGGTCCATAGTAATGCCAATGGCATCTGCGCCGAGAGTTTTCAACTCGGCCACCGTTGCTTCGATCGGACCCCAACGCCGCGCACAGATGGCGATTTTTGCGCCCTCCCGGGCAAACGCCAGGGCAATTCCCCTGCCGATACCGGTGCCTCCACCCGTTATCAAGGCCGTCTTACCTTCCAGTTTTTTCATCTGAAGCGTTTCATTTTGATTTGGTATCGGAGCCTCGACGGTTAAATCCGTTGACTCAACCCATTCGTATTTGCCGGTCCTTTGCTCTAATTCCCGATCTGCGTCATTATCTCTCTGTTTTGACATAATGTCCAATAATACTATTATATTATCTATTCTAATTTTTTATGCCTGATTTCAACCGGTTTTCCCATGTATGAAATAATGAAACGCTTTGCCAAGGCGGTAGACTGCGGTGGTATCACCGCCGCCGCCAAAAAGCTTTACGTCTCACAACCTGCTGTAACGAAGTCGCTTAAGCAACTCGAAGAGCACTACGGGGTCGAGCTTCTGATCCGGGGAAAGAAAGGGGTCGCGCCAACCGAGTATGGAGAAATCGTCTACCGCCTGGCCAAGCTCATGGAAAAATCCATTGTGGACGTCGAGGAGGAGATAGGGGCAAAGAAGGCCGGGAAGATGAATAAATTGAGCTTGGGGGCCGGTTTGCTCTGGAGCTACTTTTATTTGCCGGATGTCCTGCATTCCGTAATTAAACGCAAACCCGAACTGGAAATTGACATCATTTTGAGACCGCCGCTCGAACTTCACAATGAAGTGAGTGACGGGCAATTGGACATGGCGGTCGCGGAGATGCCCAAGAAACGTCTTTCCGGGATCGTTTACGAAGACTTGCTGGTCAGCAAGAGTGTCATATTCGCCCACCGGACTCACCCACTCAGGAAAAAAACCAAAATCAACAAAACCGATTTACGTCAATGTCACTGGATTGAATATTCCTTTACGGGAAAGGATACGGTTGCAGCCAGCCACGATCCATCGGACTACTCACCGACCCGGTTGTCCAATCTTCTCCTGGCCTGCTTGCTCCTGCAAAAAGGCTTCCACGTCATGCGCCTGCCCATCTCGCTCGCGCAAATTGTGAAAAAGTTTGATATCGGGCCGATCGACCACAAAGCGTCCGAACTCGAATTCGTATCGGGTCTTTTCTACCGGGAATCCGCCTTGCTGAAATCGACTTCGCTCGACTTGATCAAGGAGATCCGAAAGCTTGGCCAAGCCGAACCGCAGCCAAATTGAATGAATCAGCCCCTATGGGGTCATGCCTTGCAAAAGTTATGCCTTACAGGGTCGGTTGCCTTGCAAAAGTGTATGAAGTGCAACGGATTACAGTTTTCAAGGCTGGACCCCTTTTTCCGTAAGCCGGCTCCTTCCTACTTCCGCCAAGGGGTCAGTTCTGGAGGGGTTGTTGCCCAAAACCACCTTTATCGAAATACTGGGTGTCCTTTTCCCGTCTTGCTTTACCAAGAATACACGCGGCAGAGCAAGGATGCTCTTGCCCTACCAAATATACCCGGCTGCATGCGGTAGGGCAGCGGCA
>JAJDZZ010000039.1 GCA_022824405.1 Opitutales bacterium | reverse complement strand
GGGTTTTCCTGGCACTTTCAATCCTGACGATTGACACCGTCGAAGGCTTTTTCGAGCGCTTTCTCCGACGAGTTTTTTGGGCCCATTCTCGAAAGCGCTCAAAAGCCGGTAAATTCATGGTTGGGAGACCTACAAGATCGCTAAGCACGCAAAGGCGGGAAGAAGAAAAAAACCACGGATTACACGGGTGAGCACGGATAAAAAATAGCCGCAAAAGGCACAAAAATCGCAAAATTCCTCCCCCATCACTCCCCCATTCCATCATTCCAACACTCCTTTTCCCCCATTCCTAATTCCTAATTCCTAATTCCTCATTGGCGCCATCGGCGCCTTTCCCCTCCCCCTTTGTGGCATCTCGCCTTGGTGAGAGTCGATTCTCGATGGTGGATCGCCCTTGACTTTGCAAATTATGCACATAATATGTGCTGGATGAAGAATCTCACTTTACGTGTCGAGGAAGATATCCTGCAGAAGGCCCGTAAGATCGCTGCCGAGCGCACCACCTCGGTCAACGCGCTTGTCCGCGAGTATCTGAGTGACCTCGTTCGGCAGCAGTCGCGGCAAGAAATCGCCCGCAAGGAACTTGTCGTGCTTTGTCGCGAATCCACCGCTAGGATGGGGCATCGAACTTGGACGCGAGACGAACTGCATGACCGCTGACTGTCTGATCGACACCAATGTTTTGGTCTACGCCGTGGACGCTTCCCCTACTTATACATCCAGGAAACAAATAGCCATGGCCTTGATCGAATCAACCGATTTCGGACTATCGGCACCGGTTTTGCAGGAATTTTATGTCACTGTGACCCGCAAGCTGAGGACGCCGCTCTCGCCGGAAAAGGCGATGGAATTCCTCGACCGTTTTCACGCCTTCCCCTTGGTGGCAACCGACTTTGGCCTGGTCACCGAGGGGATACGCAATTCCGTGAAATTCCAAGTCTCCTACTGGGATGGCGCCATAATCGCGGCGGCGGAAAGGTTGAAAGCGAAGACCTTGTATTCTGAGGACCTCAGCCACGGGCAGCGGTATGGTTCTGTTAAAATTGTAAATCCGTTTTTTGCCGTTTCCCGGTCATGACAATGCCCCGACTATTGTGACCTCCCGAAAATTCCTTTCGAGCACTATCACGATACTCCTTCACTCCACCATTCCACCATTCCCTTCTCCATTCCCTCTCGCCAAGATCGCAAAGCACGCAAAGGCGGGAAGAAGAAAACAACCACGGATTACACGGATGAGCACGGATAAAAAATAGCCACAAAAATCGCAAAATTCCTCATTCTTCATTCCTAATTCCTCATTGGCGCCATCGGCGCCTTTTATCCGTGCTCATCCGTGGAATCTGTGGTTGTTTTGCCGATGAAGCTGTAATTGTTGCCAAAGGTATCCTGGAAAGAGACGGAGGTGGAACAAATGAGTGAGTACAAAGGCCGCATCGAACGTAGACACGGTGAGTCCACCCCGTGGTGGCCGGAAGCGGAACGCGCTCGGGCAGGAGCGCCCAACGTCGTTATAATTTATATGGACGACATGGGCTATTCCGATCCGGGTTGTTACGGGTCGGAGATCGATACCCCGCACATCGACGCGCTGGCGGGACGCGGGCAGCGGTTCACTCATTATACGACGCACCCGATCTGTTCTCCGGCCCGGGCCGCGTTGCTTACCGGGAGAAACGGTCACGCGGTGGGTACGGGATGGCTTTCCAATACGAATGCGGGGTTTCCCGGTTACACCGGCGAGATTCCGCTGGATGTTCCGACCCTGGCCGAAACGTTCCGGAGTGCCGGATACGAAACGATGATGACGGGAAAGTGGCACAACACGCCGACGCTGGACACCGTGCCGGGCGGACCCAAACACAACTGGCCCACACAACGTGGATTCGATAACTTTTACGGTTTCCTGGAGGGCGAGACGCACTTCTTTTTCCCGTCCCGGATCCAGCAGAATAATCAGTTGGTGGCAATTGACGCGTATCCACAGGACTATTACGCGACGGACGACTGGACTGACCGAAGTATCCAATTCATAAAGGACCTGCGCGGGTCCTCGGCGGACAAGCCCTTCTTTCTCTACCTCGCCCACAACGCCGTGCACGCGCCACTGCAGTCGAAATCGGCTGATCGGGCCAAGTACAGGGGGCGCTACGACGAGGGCTGGACAGAGCTTCGTGCCCAGCGCTTTCATCGCCAGTTGGAGATGGGTCTGGTGCCGGAGGGAACCCGGCTTCCCGAATCGGATCCTCGGGTCCCCCTTTGGCAGGATACGGACCCGGCTGACCGAAAACTTTTCGCGCGGCATATGGAAACGTATGCGGCAATGCTCGATTGCGTGGATCAGAATATGGGCAAGCTGGTGGCGTGCCTGGACCAACTCGGCGAGTTGGACAATACCATTATCGTGTTTACCTCCGATAACGGGGGAACCGATGCCGGCGAGACAACGGGAATGTTCAACAATAACCGTCGCTATATGGGTCTCCCTCCGGCTACTGTCGAGTCGGATCGCGCGCGGGTCGATGAGTTGGGTGGGCCGCGCAGCATATCGCTTTATCCCACGGGCTGGGGTGAGGTGTGCAACACGCCCTTTCCCTCCTTCAAGACCTATACCGGCGCTGGCGGCCGACGCGTTTCGTTTGTCGTATCCTGGCCGTCCGGCCTCCAGGATCAGGGCGTAATTCGCCGACAATTCGTCCACGTGACCGACATCATGCCGACACTGCTGGAACTGGCCGGCGTTGAGGCGCTGAAGGAGGTGAACGGAAAAACCGCACAGGAAATGCACGGGCTGAGCTTCGCCGACGTGCTGCGATCCAATGAGCCGTCACGGCGGACTGAGCAATATTATGAATGCTGGGCCAACCGCGCCTTCTATCGCGAGGGTTGGCTGGCACTCTCGATCCAGAAGCGAGGCGAGCCAATCGTGATGGATAACTGGACCCTGCACAACCTGGAGGAGGATTTTTCAGAAGCGACGGACGTCAGCGATCGACACCCGGACAAGCTGGCGGAACTCGTGGACGCTTTCGACAAGGCGGCCTGGAAGAATCAGGTCTACCCGCTGGACAATCGTGACCGCATTCAGAAGTTTTCAGACCTGTCCGAGAAGCAGAAGGCGGCGGCGGATCGTCCCCGCACCTTCCTGCCCGGCACTCAGACCATTCACCGGGCGGATTTCCTGCCGCTTGTGGCAGATCGCTCTTTTGCAATGTCCGTACGCTTCACCTCCGAGAGCGAGGACGAAGGTGTCCTCTGGGCCCTGGGCGATCCCATCGGAGGGATGGTCCTTTTCCTCGAAGACGGTGAGCTCGGATTCCACTATAATGGATTTGGCGAGGAGACGTCGTTGAACCCTGTGGCCCTGCCGGCGGGGAATCACGAGGTGACGCTCGATTACGAAGCGTTGGGTGGCCGACAGGGACGAGCCAGGCTTCTAGTCGATGCTGTCGAAGCCGTCGGTTGGACGGCGCTCTCCCCTACCCTTGCCTTCGGGATATTCGAAGGCCTGGACGTAGGGCTGGATCGGCGCGGACCTGTATCGTGGCCGCTCTATGAACGACACGGCCCATTCCCCTTCACCGGGGAAATCCGGGACGTAAAGGTGGTTCCCGGCAAGCGGGCCAAGGTATGAAAGCCTGAGTTGTTACATTGATATCAACGACCGATGAGGCTACTCGTATTCAAAAACCTGATTTTGGCCGGTAAGCGGACCCTTGCCTCTTTGATACCTGGTCTGGCTCTGGCCGTGCTCCCACCATTTGGTTTTGCGTTGGAGAATTCCAAAGTGGTCGTCCTTACCTTCGACGATGCGGTCAAATCTCACCGCACGTTTGTGGCGCCGTACCTGAAGGAGTTGGGTTTTGGGGCGACCTTTTTCGTGACTTATTCCTGGATGGACGATGAGAAGAATTTCATGTCGTGGGAGGATATAAAAGAAATCCATGAAATGGGTTTCGAAATTGGAAACCACACCTGGACGCACCGTGATATGGGCGATCCCGATAATGTACATAAATTGGCCGGTGAACTCGGCCTGATTAATTGGATGTTGCAAAGGAACAGTGGCGTTCCGAATCCAGTCACCTTTGCCTATCCCGGTAATCGCTTCGGTCCCGAAGCATTTGAGATTCTTAAAAATGGTGGCTACCTGTTCGCGCGGCGCGGCATGCAGCCGGAGACCGCATACGGGAAAAAAGAGATGGGCCCGCTTTACGACCCTCAGGTGCACCACCCCCTGTTGGTTCCCACAACCGCCGATGCCTATCCGGACTGGGACCTGACTTATTTCAAGAGCGTAGTGGATAAGGCGGAACCGGGAAAGTTTGTCGTATTGCAGTTTCACGGTGTGCCGGACGTAGCTCACCCCTGGGTCCACACCGACCCGGAAAAATTCAAGGAGTACATGCGGTATTTGAAAGACAATGAGTTCAAGGTGATCGCTTTAAAGGATGTTGCCTCCTATTTGCCGGAAAACTACACGCCTCCTGATGATCCTTTGATTAGCTATCGGTGGTCTAGGAAGAAAGCGGTGGAGTATTTCACCCCGGAACAAATGGCCACCCGCGAAAACCTTGATTTCTGGGTCGATAACATGCGGCGCTTTCACAACTTCAGTTGGGAGGAAGTCGCGGAGGTTACCGGGTATTCCGTTGAAGAAATAAAGGAAATTTCCAAAAACCTGGAGCAACCGATCCAACCCGGAAACGATGTGGTGACCATCCTTCCCTATCCCGGAGGACGACATCCGCGCATCGGGTTTTTGGAAGGAATGATCGATCCGATGCGGGGCACCAAACTCAGTATATTTCTTCCCTGGGATAAATCGCAATATGTCGTTCTGGATGTGCCTGAAGCTATTTTCTATCAAACGGGCCTGGTCTTTCTCGGGCATACCCATGTTCCCACGCTTTGGGACAGACAGAAGATTTCGATTGAAAATGCCGAGTGGAGGGTGTCGGACAATGGCGCATATGAAAATAATTGGGTTTTGCCCAACGGGATGGAGATTGGCGTAACCGTTACACCTTTAAATGATTCCGTAGAAATGGAACTCACGGTCTACAATGGGTCGAAAGAAGACATGGAATTTATAAACGGCCAAGTGTGCATCATGCTTAAGGGCGCCGGTGAATTCGACGAGCAGACCAGGGATAATAAAATTCTTAATGATGCTGTAGCCGCAGTGCACTCGGAGGACGGGCAACGATGGATCCTTACCGCCTGGAATAAGTTGCGCAGAACCTGGGCCAATCCGGATTGTCCCTGCCTACATTTCGATCCTGTTCTGGATCCCTGCCAGCCTGGCGAGAAAGTTTCGGTAAAAGGGCGAATATGGTTTCATGAGGGCGATGGTCCTCCCCCGGAGTTGGCAGAATCGATTTAATTCAAGGGTTATAGGAGCATGCGCCAAGGGGTCTGTCCTGGATGGCGCCTAGTTAAGCATGTTTTGGAATATACAAACATTTCGGAAAAAGAAGAGGCCAAGACGTAAAAAGTTATGCTTTTCAGGATCGGTTGCCTTGCAAAAGTGTATGAAGTGCAACGGAATACAGTTTTCAAGGCCTGATCCTTTTTCTCCAAAAGGCATCGCTTTTCTACGGCATGCCCCCGACGTCATGGAGGCGGTCACCGGGAAAAGCGTATTCAGATTGTTCAGGGAAAACCTCTACGATCCCCTTGAAATGAACGATACGGTTCACGACTGGGACCTGGGATTCAGTTGTCAGAGCACGGCCTATGACTTGGCCAAGGTTGGTCAATTATTGCTCAATGGGGGAAGCTATGGGAACCTGCAGTTCTTCTCTCCGGAAACATTGGAAAAGATCCTCCCCAAAGACCTGAACGAATTCTACCCGGGGGTGAACCGGAAATGGGGCATCGGAATCAACTATCAGGACCGGAATGGGCTGATTTCCGACAGTGTCA
Source organism: Opitutales bacterium (assembly GCA_022824405.1). Taxonomy (GTDB): domain Bacteria; phylum Verrucomicrobiota; class Verrucomicrobiia; order Opitutales; family UBA2995; genus JAABVD01. The sequence continues at coordinate 61,573 of JAJDZZ010000039.1, read as the reverse complement.
TCGGACACGGGTCGGCCACTTCCAACATATTCTGGGTAGTCCCGGAACATGACCTGGTGATCACTCAGACCAGGAGACGCGGGTCCCGGAATTTCGGAACCAATTTCAGGAAAGCGATCGGGGTGGTCAAAAAGCACCTGATAGAAAACTGAAATATCCAATTGATCCCGAACACCCGTTTAAAGAATCGATTTATTTGGATTTTGCTCGCTTTGGCCTGGGCATGAATCGGAGCGCTTGAATGCCGAGCAGTATCGCGGCATGGACATAGCCCTCAAGCGGATTAAAGGCCGTTAGCACCCAGTGTAAAAAGGTCAATATCGACGCCACGTAGACAAATCGATGCAACAGTTTCCAGCGCTTGCCCAGTTTGCGAACCGAGGCATTATTGCTCGTGATGGCGAGTGCAACGAAGATTAGCATTGCGAGCCAGCCGGTCAGCATGCCGGGCTCGATACTTTCCCAAAAAATGCGTGTGGCATCGCGCAACTTGACGACGTACGCTATCAAATGTGGAACGGCGTAGGCAAACACAGCCAGTCCAAGGTACCGTCGCTGCCGAACCAGCCAGATCGTCCAGCGTTTCCTGGGGAAGAGATTGCGCAGAGGCGTAACGGCCAATGTTACGATCAGTAAACGGGCTGACAGCTCGCCCGTAACATGGATAAACTCGCCATAGAACAGCGCGCCCGTAAGGTATCGCCAGCTAAGCCAAACGACGGGTCCGAACAAAACGGCCCAAACGAAGATACGGGAACTCAATACGGTTGACAGGTTCAACATACGCCGGAAAAACCTAGGAATTGTAATCAAAAGACAGCTATGCACATAGGCCGAATAATCACAACGCTTGTATGCGTCACGTTAACACAGGTCGGCTTCGCCCAAGTCGGCGCCAACTCGAGTGTGATCAACCCGAATCTCGCCACAAAAAAAGAGCTTACAGCCCTCCCGGGCGTAACGGCGTCAATTGCTGATGCAATCATCGAGGCGCGGCCCATCGCATCGAATCTCAAGATCGACGAGATCATCGGAGACGCGCTTTCCGACCAAGAAAAAGGCAAGCTACGTGCCAGATTGTTTCTCCCGATCAATCTGAACACCGTATCCGACGAGGAGTTGGCGCTCGTTCCCGGCATTAGCAGGAAAATGGAACACGAGTTCGAGGAATACCGACCCTATACGTCGATAAAACAATTCCAGCGTGAGATCGGCAAGTACGTCGACGATGAAGAGGTCGCTCGCTTTGAACAATACGTTTTCGTTCCGATGGACCTGAACTCGGCCTCGTCCGAGGCGTTTAGAAGTATTCCCGGCATGACGCGTCGCATGGTACACGAATTTGAGGAGTACCGCAGGTATACGTCGATGGATCAGTTCCGTCGCGAGATTGGCAAGTACGTCGACGAGGACGAAGTTGCTAGACTCGAGCGCTACGTTTATATCAAATAGCCGAGTTGGGCCTCGCCGACGGGGCTTCGCAATCTCCCGGGCGCCAGTCGTTTATCCATCCTGCCCACCTTCCTCAAGATACCGGTGAAGTAACCGCCTCCCTTCATCAAATGAACATCGGTTATTTTTTAGGTATTTGCTGTTCGATAGCAGTAGCGTTGCCTGTTGGCAATTTACCCGCGGAAGGCGATAGACCGAACATCCTGTTCATCGCCATTGATGATATGAACGATTGGACCACCCTTTTCCATAAATCCAATCCGATCAAAACGCCCCATTTGGAAAGACTGGCCGACCGTGGAACCTTCTTCGCGCGCGGCTACTGCAACTCCCCGGCCTGCAATCCATCGCGAGCATCCCTCTTGAGCGGTGTGCGGCCTTCCACCAGCGGCGTTTACGACAACAGCAGCAATTGGAACAAGGCCATGCCCGGCGTGACCATTCTGCCACAACATTTTAAAAACCACGGTTACAAAACCTATGCCTCCGGAAAGATCTTTCATCACCATGGCGCCGCCTTCTTTCGTTACGAAGCCTTTGATGAATATTTAGAATTCCCAACCAGGCAACCGGACCGGCCCATGCCGCCGCATGGCAATATGAACGGTATCGAGCAATGGACCCGCCAGGATGGAAGGCAGAGCCCCGTCAGTCGAAACTTTGACTGGGGGGTCTATCCGCCCGACGAAGATTTCCACATCGACAATCGTACGGTCGATTGGGCCATCGATAGAATTGAAAGCGCGAAAGAACCCTTCCTCATAGCCACAGGTATCTATCGGCCTCACATGCCATTTTTCACGCCTCGGAAATGGTATGACCAATACCCATTGGATGAATTGGAAAACCCGGTCATCAAAGAAGATGATTTGGAGGACGTGCCCGAATCGGGAATCGAAATGCTAAGAGCCCGTGCCTTCATGAGCACTTTTGCCGCTGAAAAAACACGGGATCCGGACATATTCGACAAAGCCGTACGCGGCTATCAGGCAGCATCGAGTTTTGCCGATTACAAGGTAGGTCAATTATTGGATGCTTTGGATGCCAGTGGAAAAGCGGACAATACCATAATCGTTCTCTGGTCTGACCACGGTTTCCACGTCGGTGAAAAAGAACACTGGGAGAAATTCGTCCTCTACGAAAAAGCGACTCACATTCCTTACATCATCGTAGCGCCCGGTTTCAAAAAAGGCCAGGTAAGCTACCGACCGGTCTCACTCATTGACCTCTACCCTACCCTGGTCGAACTCTGCGGACTTCCGACACCGGACCACCTCGAAGGCGAAAGCCTGGTTCCGCTGTTACAGAATCCAAAAGCCAAGAGGAACCCCGCCATTATCACCTACGGCCGGGGCAATCATGCGATACGTAGCGATCGTTACCGGTATATCCGTTACGCGAATGGAGAAGAAGAATTCTACCATACGGAAAATGACCCGCATGAGTGGCATAATCTGGCAAGTCATGCGAGCAGTCGCAAAATCATGGACGAAATGGCAAAATGGATTCCCGAAACAAACGCCCAACCAATTGAGGCCGCCCAAAAATGAAAACATGGCTCGCTTTTATCCTGTTCCTTTCGCTTTTTCCGTTCGCGGCCGTATCGGCAACCAACGTTCTCCTGATAGTTTCGGAGGATAACGGGCAGGAACTTGGTTGTTATGGAGAGCCCTATGTAAAAACCCCCAATCTCGATAAATTGGCGTCGGAAGGGGTTCTCTTCAAGAACGCCTATGTAGCCCAAGCCGGATGCAGTCAGTCGAGGGCCTCCTTCCTGACCGGCCTGTTCCCACACCAAAACGGCCAGATCGGTTTAGCGACCTGGAAATTTCGGATGTATGACGAAAACACCCCGAATATCGTGCGCAGCCTGAAAGAGGCCGGTTACCGCACGGGAATCATAGGTAAACTTCACATCAACCCCGAATCGGCCTTTCCCTTCGATTTTGAAGCCATTGGCAAATCCAATTTCAGCCGCAAGGATCTGCCAGGCTACGCTCGCGAAGCGAAGGCTTTCATCAATGCCGGCGATGCGCCCTTCTTTCTCAGCATCAACTACCCCGATGCTCATAGGCCCTTTATTCCTCAAGTGGATGGCCTGCCGCAAAAGCCTCTGACCGGGAACGAAGTTGAGCCACTGGACTATTTTGGCATAGATAATCCACAGCTCCGGCAACAAACGGCCGATCACTACAATTGTATGATGCGGTTGGATACGCTCATCGGAGATTTACTTCAAGTCCTCGAAGAAAGCGGAAAAGCCAGGGATACTTTCGTAGCTTATTTCGCGGATCATGGAGCCGACATGCTTCGAGGAAAGCGCACTTCCTACGAAGGCGGCACGAGGATTCCCTTCATAATCCGGTGGCCCGGCCAGGCAAAAACCCAACTCGTATCCACTGAACTGGTTTCGCTCCTCGATTTGGCGCCCACGTTATTGGAAGCCACTGGCGCAGCCCTCATTCCAAACCTGCCGGGCAAGTCTCTCATGCCCTTGATGAAGGGCGAGAAAACGGAATGGCGCACCCACCTGTTTACGGAGTTTCACCTTCATTCGGCCCAGAATTTCTACCCTCAACGCACTATCCGGAATGACCGTTACAAGCTCATTTTGAACCTGATGCCAGGCAGGGTAAATCCCGGCAACCAATTTACCAAAAATCGTTTCTTTGAGGATTTGATAGCAACGATCGATGAGGCGCCGGACCCCATCCGCTCTGCCTACCGCAATATGGAGCGACCCCCAAAATTCGAGCTCTACGACCTCGAAGAAGATCCGCACGAATTTCACAACCTGGCAGAAGACCCCGACTATAGGGAAATCCGGTCCGACCTGGAGAAACGACTGGATACCTGGAGGCATGAGACGAGGGACCCCATGCTGAAATACATCAATCTACTTCGTTTAAAGGAAGAAGTGGATGCCTGTTTCGTTGAGGGCCAACCCGACAAAGCCAAACTCACTCTGACCTACCCGGATTATTTTTTCGATCGGGGATGAACCCCTACCCATATGCATCGAACCATTACATTACTAACCTTCGCAATTCTTCCTTTTTCCGTTTCCGCAATCGAAGAAGCCATGCTCTTCGAATCCGGAGAGGAAGGTTATTCCAATTATCGAATTCCAGCCTTGATCACGACGAAGGCCGGCTCCCTCCTGGCATTTTGCGAAGCCCGCAAGAACCACCGTGGGGATAGCGGCGATATCGACCTCATCCTCAAGCGATCCACCGACAACGGCAAAACCTGGTCACAGCCAATCGTGGTTTGGGATGCCGGGGATGAAACAGCGGGCAACCCCTGCCCGGTTGTGGATCAAAGAACCGGCCGGATCATCAACATCATTTGTTGGAACCTCGGGAGCGACCACGGTCGGGTCCTCCATAGTGGAACGGGGAAAGATACGCGCCGGGTTTATCAAACGCATTCCGATGACGACGGCTTGACCTGGACGGAGCCCAAAGAAATTACATCCGAGGTGAAACACCCAACTTGGTGGTGGTATGCCACCGGCCCCGGGATTGGAATACAGCTGGAAAAAGGCCCGAACAAGGGAAGGTTGGTTATCCCGGCCAACCACACGGCTGAAGGCTATTATGGATCGCACACGCTCTACAGCGATGACGGCGGTGAGACCTGGAAGGTAAGCAGTATAATCAAACCCACTACGAACGAGAGCCAGGTAGTAGAATTGTCCGATGGCAGGCTTATGATGAATATGCGCTCGCAAGGGTTTCCCGAAACATCCAGACCCAGGAACGGATACCGATCCATTTCATACAGCAGCGATGGAGGTGAAACCTGGTCGGACCCGGAATTCGACGACGAGCTGGGAGATCCGCGCTGCCAAGCCAGTCTCATTCGTTATGACGAACACCGCCTGTTATTTTCCAATCCCAGTCCACCCATAAAAGCAGGACGCGGAGAGCGAATCCGCATGACCGTCCGATCAAGCAACGACGATGGCGAAACCTGGCCTTCTGATTTATTGATCTACGAAGGCCCATCCGCCTATTCCTGCCTGACAAAAATTCCAGATGGATCGGTGGGGCTTCTTTACGAGAAAAACACGGACATCGTTTTTTCAAAATTTTCCATCCGGGATTTGTAGGAGCTGCTTTACGACGAGATCCCACCAAACCTTGATTCATGAAAACGCTTTGCTTTCTCCTTCTGGCTGTTTCGTTAACTTCGGTTTTCGCGGCTCCGCTTAAACTGGTTCAAGACGAGGAGGCTCAGACCATCTCGGTATTCAGGATCAACGGGGATGAGGCCATCCTGGTGCAAAATGCCCGCTCCGACCATCGGCCTTACCTGCATCCGATAGTGGCGCCGGACGGAAATGGAATCCTTACCGAATACAGCCCCGGACATCACCCTCACCAGACCGGTCTCTATTGGGGATTCACCCGCGTGAATGGACGCGATTATTTCCACAATCCGTCCGATGGCTACTGGAAGTTGCTCGAGGCCAATATCATCGCAGCGCAAGGGGACATTGTTCAGTGGGAGACCCTTTACCATCTGCTCGACGAAGAAGGAACGGCACTCATGGAGGAAACGCAGGTATGGTCGATGCGAGACATGGGGGACCGGTATTTCGTCGATCTAATCTGGTCCGGAAAAGCCCACACCGATATCACGATATCCAAATACAATTACGGAGGCCTGTTTCTGCGGATGCCGTATAAGAGAGGCATCACCCAAGGGGAAGCCACGAACAGCACTCGTCAGGTCAATGGAAAGGCGGAGGGACAGCGCGCATCCTGGGTCAATGTGGGCATGCAAATCGAGGGACGCGATCCCGAGGATTGGGGGCACGTCGCGATTCTCGACCACATCGATAATGATGCCTATCCAACCCCCTGGCGGGTGGACAGGCAACTGGGCATCGGTCCGGCCCGTTCCCGACTGGGAGACTGGCACATCGAGGCCGGGGAGGTTGCTACCTACAAGCACCGGCTTATCGTTTATACCGGTCGACTGAATGACATTCACATGCACGAGGACTGGTTGGCCTATACCGGCCAAAATAACACCCATGCGGAGTGGATCCTGGCCCGTGAGGAAGCCAAGCGAGCAGCGTTCCTTACGGGAGAACAAGCCATTGCAAAGATGACGGTTCCCGAAGGTATGGAAGTCACTTTGGTTACTTCGGAGCCGCAGATCACGCAGCCTCTGGCATTCTGCTACGATGACCGAGGACGTCTGTGGATTGCCGAAAACAGGGACTACGAAACGCGGCGATCGGGTTTTTCCAATGACGGGGAGAGCCGCATTCTCATCCTGGAAGATGAAGATGGTGACGGGAAAATGGATACCAGGAAAGTATTCATGGAAGGCCTTCCCTTTCCTTCGGCCATTGCCGTCGGATTTGACGGACTCTGGCTGGGAGCGCCGCCGAATCTCATGTTTGTTCCGGACCGGGATGGAGATGACAAAGCCGATGATGAAATTGAAGTGCGCCTGACCGGTTGGGGTATTCGCGATCGTCACGAAGTCTTGAACAGTTTTATTTGGGGGCCCGATGGTTGGCTCTACGGTTGTCAGGGATTTGCCACTCCTTCCACAGTGGGTAAACCGGTTGATGGAGGACGCATCTACAAGAAAGGGGATCCATTTCCCATAAATCAGGAAGTCGTCGACGGCCAGTTTATCGATGGCGGGGTATTTCGCTATCATCCCATCAAGGATCGCTTTGAAGTCGTGGCCCACGGATTCAGCAATCCTTGGGGATTGGACTTCGACGATACCGGGCAGGCATTTATTTCGGCCTGTGTTATTCCCCATGCCTGGCACATTGTGCAAGGTGGTTTTTTCCACCGCCAGGGAGGCAGCCACATAAACCCCCACGTCTATTCGGATATCAAGACCATCGCGGATCACCGGCACCGTTCGGCCCATGGGGGAGCCCGTGTTTACCTGGCAGACCTGTTACCGGAGGAGTATCACGGTCGGCTCTTCATGGCTAACATCCACGAGCATGCTCTCCTTTCGGAAATTTTAGTGCGGAACGGTTCCGGCTTTATCGCCAAACACGGCGACGACACGGTCCTGGCCAATGATCCGCAATGGGTTGGCTTCAGCCTGGAGATCGGTCCGGATGGCGCAATTTACATGCTGGACTGGCACGATGCCGACATCTGCGGCAATGACGTGCACGACAAGGACACGGGACGGGTTTTCCGCTTGGCCCCGGAAGGCACGCTGTATCCCACAAACTTCGATCTGAAAACACTCAGCGACCGGGAACTGGTTGAAATGCAGTTGGACAAAAATGACTGGTACGTTCGCCGGGCTCGCGTCATTCTGCAGGAGCGCGCTGAGAAGAATGGTCTTTCCCGGGATGAGCATTTGCGCCTTTGGGAGATGTTCAGGACCCAAACAGACACTGGCAGAAAATTGAGGGCGCTGTGGGCGCTGCACGTGACGGGTGGAATTACCCGGAAACACCTGACCGGGATGCTGAAGCATGATGATGAATACATACGCGCTTGGGCGGTTCAGTTGCTTTGTGAAGATAAGGATCCCGGGGAAGCTGCTTTGACCGAATTTACCGAGATGGCAAAGTCGGATCCATCACCGGTCGTTCGTCTCTACTTGGCTTCAGCTCTGCAGCGTATCCCCAAGGCGAGTGTCTGGGGTATTGCCTCGGGCCTGATGAGTCATGCGGGGGACGCCGATGATCACAATATTCCCAAAATAGTCTGGTACGGTATTGAGCCTCATGTGCCTGAAAATCCGGTTCGAGCTTTGGAAGTAGCGTCAAAGAGTCGGATTCCGATGGTCTCTCAGTTTATTGCCCGACGTGCCACCTCGGGCAGGTTGCTCGAGTCTGTCATAAATGCGCTGGCAGCTTCCAGCTCTTCCGCAACTCGTATGGTTTTACTGGAAGGGATGCGCGATGGACTGCTCGGTCAACGTGACCTGACGGCTCCGGCGACATGGTCCAGCCTGGAGAGTGAATTGTTGAAGGAACCAGGTATGAAAAATCTGACCTTGCAGGTGGGACAGCTATTTGGAAGCGCTGAAGCGGGTAAGAGTCAGTTGGTTGAACTGAATGATCCGTCGACGCCCATGGAGCGGCGCCAGGAAATTCTCCGCACCTTCGCTCAGGTGATATTTCCACCAGCTTTTGAATCGATTCTGGGATACGTTGAAGATCCCGATCTCAGGTTGGATGCGCTGAGAACGCTTGCGTCTTATGATGGAAGCGGAATTTCGAAAGCCATTTTGCGTCGATACTCCGAATTTTCCGCGGATGAAAGAATGGTGGCATTGCAAACCTTGGCTACAAGGCGTGGTAGCGGTCGGGACTTGTTGACCGCACTCAGACGCGGTGTAGTGCCGCGCAGTGATGTTTCAGCAGTTACCGCTCGTCAAATGCGCCGTGTGGTTGGACCCAGCTTTGTCGATTGGTGGGGCCCGATGGAAAATCTGGAGAAGGACAAGCAATTGGCCATCGACCGTTATAAGTTCCTTCTCACGGACGAATATGTATCCCATGCCGACCTGACAAACGGCAAAGCGGTTTATACGGCTGTCTGCGCATCTTGTCACAAAATGTACGGTGAAGGCACAGAAATTGGTCCCGATATAACCGGTTCCAATCGCGCCGACCTGGATTATATATTGACCAATATGATCGATCCGAATGGAGAGGTAGCAGAGTCCTACCAACTCGTAACCATAACCACCCAGGATGGGCGCACCTATGCCGGCAATGTTTACAGTGAAGATGATCAGCGGGTAACCTTGCGCTTGGTTGGACAAGAAGTTATCATCGCCAAGCCCGACATTCTTTCCCGTCAGACTTCACCCCTGTCGATGATGCCCGAGGGGCTTCTTCAGGCGCTATCCGATACGCAGGTACGCGATCTGATTGGCTATCTGAGAATCACTCATCCGATTGAATAGTGATGAAACGATTGTTTGGGATTACTACCCCCACAATGGGAATCGGAGAAACAAGAACTGGAAAGTAGATGAGAGACCATGAAATCGTCACAAAATGTAGAAATTCCTGTTTCAAATTCTCTAACACCTCGGCTTGCCGCTTCCTGCTGATATTAAAGAAATACGTAGGTCTCTCCTAGCCCGAATATCTCTCTTAAGCAAATGCGACATCTCCCATTTTGCCTCCACAGCAGCATTTCAACTATCGAATCCCGGGCAAGCGTCCGACCTTCTTCTCGAGCCAGGCATTCAATTCGCCGAATTGGAAGGTGCCGGCCTCGAACATCCGCATGAAGAAGTCATAGGCTTCATCGTTATCACAATCGATGAAGTGGCCATTCATGCGTAGAAAGGTGTCCGTAACAAAAAAAGCGACCCGTTTATTACCGTCCACGAAAGGATGATTGTTGGCTAGGCTCTCTATGAGGGCCGCTGCTTCCGGAACCAAGCCATCGTAATAACCAAGTTGCGGCCGCATCAGGGCAGAGGCAAGGGCGCCTTCATCTCGGATGCCTTGTATGCCGCCAAAGGCGCCAATCAAGGCTTCGTGCATGAAAATGACTTCCTCGACGGTAGGATAGTCATGGCTCATCTGGCAAGCAACTCACCCAGGCGGCGATTTTTCTCAACGCTGGCCTGAAATTGGGCGATGACTGCGGCGCGAGGCTTTCCCCGGTCGCGCTCTTCAAGGTATTGCCCAATCGCCTCCTCCAACACCACTTGAAATTGACGGCCTTCCTTGTGGGCAATCTTGCGCAGCGCAGCTAGCAACTCGGGCGAGGCTTGGCTGGAAAACTTCTCTCTTGGCACACCCTTCATTATTTCCCTCCATTTGGGGAACATAAGGACTGCCCGTCAAGATTTATCTTGATAAAAATTGGCGCGCTTTCCAATGGCCTGGCAGGAATGATAGCCTATAGTTCTTTTCTATTACCTTGATTCATGAAAAGGCTGTGCGCTCATCTTCTGGCTGTTTCGTTAGCCTCGGTTTATGCAACTCTGCTTAAACAGGTTCAAGATGAGGAGGCTCGGACCATCTCCGTATTCAGGCCTGACGGGGATGAGGCCATCCTGTTTCAAAACACCCACTCCGACCACTTGGAAAGGACGCAGGACCCTCGGGTCGTTGGTGGGCCCATCGAATGGGATTACTACGCGCATTACGGGAGACTTGTTAACAAAAACTGGAAAGTAGATGATAGACCATGAAATCATTTAATATAGTTATAGCAGTCATAGGGTTATGGATACTAACCGGGCCGGCCGCTTCGGCTCGGGATAAACCCAATATCCTGTTCATTTTTTCGGATGACCACACTTGGCAGACGATCTCCGCTTACGGCCATCCTTTGTCCAAAGTGGTGCCGACCCCAAACATCGATCGGATCGGCCAGGAGGGCATTCGCTTTGATCGATGCCTGGTTACGAATTCGATTTGCGCGCCCTCCCGAGCGGTAGTGCTCACCGGGAAATATTCCCATCTGAATGGGCAGCTAAATAATTTCAATACCTTTGACGGAGGCCAGGTGACGTTTCCCAAGCTGCTGCAGAAAACGGGTTACCAGACGGCGATCATGGGCAAATGGCATCTGAAATCCGTGCCCACGGGCTTCGATCATCACGAGGTCATGAGAGGTCAGGGGCGTTATTACAACCCCGTTCTCTACACGGATGGGAAACCCACTGAATATGAAGGCTACAATACGGACGTGGTAGTGGACCGATCCTTGAACTGGCTCAGGGAGCGGGATTCGGACCAGCCTTTCATGCTGATGTGCCAATTCAAGGCGACCCATGGCCCGTTTCAACCGGCCTTGCGACACCTAGGCGAATTGGACGATGTCACCGTCCCAGTGCCGGACAACTATTTCGATGACTATTCAGGCCGCAGTTCCCTGCCTGCGAAACACAGAATGAGCATCGCCGACGATATGCCGCTTCGCAATCTCAGCGTAGAATATGCACAGATTCAAGGAAAGCAACTCGAGCAATACCGGAGCCACTTCGACGAAGCCAATGCGGCATTTGAAAAGGCAAACCTCCAGGGTGACGAACGGGCATTGTGGCGCTACCAGCGCTTCATCAGGAATTTCCTCCTGACGAGCAAAGGCATCGACGAAAACGTGGGCCGTTTGCTGGACTATCTGGACGAGAGTGGACTGGCCGAAAACACAATCGTGATCTATGCCTCGGACCAGGGATTTTTCCTGGGGGAACATGGTTGGTACGATAAGCGATGGATGTATGAGGAGTGCCTGAAGACGCCCCTTTTGATTCGTTGGCCCGGTGTTACCAAAGGAGGACAGGCCGTTGATGAAATCGTTTCCAATCTGGATTTCGCTCCCATGTTTCTCGAAATGGCAGGGGCATCGATTCCCAGCGAAATGCAGGGCAGCAGCCTGGTCCCCATCCTGAAAGGCAGCGTGCCCGAAAACTGGAGAAAGACTTTCTATTACCATTACCCCGGCGAGAAAAGGCCGGCGCGTTTCCAAAGAGGAAATGCCAGTGATGATTACTACAATCACGGCGTGCCGCCGCAGGAAGGTGTGGCCGATGACCGGTATAAGCTAATCCACTACAAGTTCGACGAGGTGGACGAGTGGGAATTCTTCGATCGTGAGCGCGACCCAGGTGAAATGAAGAGCGAATACGGAAATCCTGAGTACGCCCGGATAATAGCCCAGTTGAAATCGGAACTGGCCCGATTAAGGGTTCATTACGGCGTCGAATAGTTACCCACCCCACCCCTTCTGAAAATTGCCGCGCCAAAAATCATTCACGCTAATGATCCATATGTCCACGGCCAATCCGAGTCCATTGCGCAAAGACTTCTCCTATCTGGATTCTGGCGTAATCGATATGCAAGCGGCAGAGCAAGGATGCTCTTGCCCTACCCACGTCAGAATAAATCATCCCATCCGCAAATTATTCCGGCTCACCGCACCGCCTAACGTGGGTAGGGCGACGGCATCCTTGCCGCGCCGCGCCAAGAATCATTCCCGCCAAAAAACAATTTTTATGAAATCGGTTGTCTCTTTCCTTTCAATTTGCCTCATCGCATCGGCGGCGCTGGCGAGACCGAATGTCATCGTGGTCATGACCGACGACCAGGGCTACCCGGAGTTGTCGGTCCATGGAAACCCAATCCTGAAGTCCCCTCATCTGGACCGTTTGCATGGCCAAAGCTTGCGCCTGGAAGACTACCATGTTTCTCCGATGTGCACCCCGACGCGAGGCCAGCTCATGACCGGCCTGGATCCGGCCCGCAACGGAGCCATCAATGTGAGTAGCGGACGAGCTTTGCTGAGGCCTGAAATACCCATCATGGCAAACTTCTTTGGCGATGCCGGGTATCAGACCGGAATCTTCGGCAAGTGGCACCTCGGAGCCAATTACCCATTTCGTCCGGAAGATAGAGGCTGGCACGAAACCGTTTGGTTCCCTTCATCGCACATCGGCTCCGTTCCGGATTATTGGGGTAATGATTATTGGGATGATACCTACGTCAATAACGGGAAGCTCAAACAATACGAAGGCTACTGCACGGATATCTTTTTTGACGAAGGAATTGCCTTCATGAAAAAGTCTGCCGGGGCTGGCAAATCCTTCCTGGCCTACATTGCGCCCAATACTCCCCACGGGCCTTTGGTTGCTCCCGAGGAAGACGAGAAGGCGATTGCCGCGATCCTTGCCGGGGAAGCATTCGCCGGGATGAACCGGCCACTCAAAACGCGGTTGGCGGACTATCTGGGCATGGTCCGAAACATCGATACCAACATGGGCAAGCTCATGAAGTTTCTCGATGAGGAAGGATTGCGGGACGATACCATCCTCATTTTCAAAACGGATAACGGAAGCACCCACGGGCCACGCTATTACAATGCGGGCATGCGTGGGCAAAAAACCGAATTGTGGGAAGGGGGTCACCGGGTTCCCTGTTTTATCAGTTGGCCGAATGGCGATCTTTTGGACCCACAGGATATCCATGGTTTGACCCAAGTGCAGGACTTGCTCCCTACCCTGCTGGATCTTTGCGACATTCCGACGAATGAAAAGTTCGACGGAATGAGCCTGACGTCCATTCTGAAAGGCAAGGCGGTAGTCCCCGAGGATCGCATGTTGGTAATCAACTACAGTCGCATGCCGGGATTCGTAAACTATCCCACACCATTCGCCCAAACTTTGATCTACCGCAATTTGGGTGAAGTGCTTTGGAAGCGTTGGCGATTATTGGAGGATCGTGAGCTTTACAATCTTGAAGACGATCCCTTGCAAACTACTAACGTCATCGACCGATACCCGGAGGTCGTATCCAAAATGCGGGCACGGCTGGACGAATGGTGGGCCGATGTCGGACCGAATGCCAATGAGGTCCAACGAGTGATTATCGGAAGCGAGCATGAAAATCCCTCCCGATTGACGGGCTGCGAATGGCTGGACGTCTTTATCGACCAGCAACGACAGATTCGCCAGGGCGCTGAGAAGAGCGGCTATTGGATGTTGGAAGTAGCTGAAGATGGAGAGTATGATTTTGAGTTACGTCGTTGGCCCAAGGAAATCGATCGTCCGATCACGGCGCCGTCCGAACGGGGCGCCGGCGCCTTGGATGTCCATACGGCGAGTTTCTATCTCAGTGATTACCACCATTTGGAAATCGGCGATAAAAAACCCTATCGCTTTGAAGGCTTAAATAAACCTATCGGTCCGGACGACATCTCCGTCACATTTACGGCCCAGCTCAAAAAGGGACCCGTTGCACTTCACACCTGGTTTCGGGGTCCTCAAACGACGCTGAGCGCCTACTACGTTTACGTGACCAAAAAATAGATAACATTATTTATGCAGAGGATCTTACTCACTGTTCTGAATCTCTTGATTCCGGTCTCTTTCCTCTTGCCCGTTGGGGCGGAGGACCGTCCGAACATCCTCTTCATCGCAGTCGACGATCTGAACGATTGGGTGGGCCACCTCGGCGGGCATCCACAGTCCAAGACACCGAATATCGATCGATTGGCGGGTCGCGGTGTGTCCTTTACCAAGGCCTACTGTAATGCGCCGCTTTGCAACCCTTCCCGGGTCAGTTTGTTCTCCGGTATTCTGCCATCCCATTCGGGGGTTTACGGAAATGGGGAAAGGATGCGTGACAAGATTCCGGATACGGTGACTTTGATGCAATACCTCCGTGGGGAAGGAGGCTATTCCGTTCAGGGTGGAGGAAAATTGTTCCACGGCGCCAACCCCTACGATCCTGATTCCTGGGACCATTACAATACGCCTCGGCGTTCGAGACAGAGGGGAAAACGCGATGAGGGTTTGCCGGAGGATGCCTGGGCCCCTTGGGGGCCTCTCGATGTCGAGGACTCAGAGATGTTCGACGTGAAAAACGTCAACTGGGCAATTTCCGAGCTGAAAAAATCGCATGATAAGCCGTTTTTCCTGGCCTGTGGATTTACCAAACCGCATCTGCCTTGGTACGTTCCGCAAAAGTATTTCGATATGTATCCGCTGGAAGATATCGTGCTTCCGGAAACTTTGGAGACCGATCGGGACGACCTTCCCCATTGGGGCAGGAAGTTCGCTATCGAAGTGCACGATGTATCGGGACCACGCAACGTTGCAACTCATGGTGAGGACCACGACATGGTTACCAAACACGGCCAATGGCATCGTGCCGTTCAGAGTTATCTGGCTACCATCAGTTTTGTGGATACGCACGTGGGGCGTTTGCTCGATGCATTGGACGACAGTGCGCATTCCGACAATACCATCGTCGTTCTCTGGGGTGACCATGGTTGGCATCTGGGGGAAAAACAGCATTGGCGCAAACATGCCCTTTGGGACGTGACTACGAGGATCACTCTCGTTATGGCCGGTCCTGAATCCATTCAGAAGAACCAGTTGTGCGACCGACCGGTGAGCCTTATCGATATTTATCCGACATTGTTGGAATTGACCGGTGTTCCTCAACGGGAGGGACTCGATGGACAAAGCCTGGCTCCGCTATTGAAGAATCCAAAACGCCTCTGGGATCGACCTGTAATCATGACCTACGGTTATAAGAACCACGCGGTACAAACCGACCGCTGGCGTTACATTCGTTACAACGACGGAGGTGAGGAGTTGTACGATAGCAAAGCGGATCCAAACGAATGGGAAAATCTCGCTCCTTTCTCCAAATATGATCCCGTAAAGGCTGAGCTCAGGGAATTCCTGCCGACTCGAAACATAAAATAAAAAGGACCACATTTTATGAAACATCACCTGATTCAATTGTTTTCACTCATCATTATTTGGGCTGGAGGTTGTGTTTCAGCTATTTCTGCAAAAAGCCCCAACATCATATTTTTCCTCGTGGACGATCTGGGTTGGACCGATCTTGGAACCTTCGGCAGCAGCTTTTACGATACCCCACACATCGATCGGTTCGCCACCGAAGCGGTAAAGTTTACCAGCGCCTATGCAGCCTGCCACGTGTGTTCGCCGACGCGCTCCAGCATCCTGACGGGGAAGTATCCGGCCCGCAACAACATGACCGACTGGATACCGGGCCGACGCGACTTTCCCTTTCAGAATTACCTCAACATACGGACGAGGCAGCATCTCCCTTATGAGGAGACGACGATAGCGGAGACCTTGCGAGGCCACGGCTACAAGACGGCTGCCGTGGGCAAGTGGCACCTTGGCAGAGCGCCGTCTACCCCCGATAAGCACGGGTTTGATTGGCATATTCCAAGGAATTGGCCCGGAGGGGCGCCCAACCGCACTTTCTACGCGCCTTACAATCTGGAAGGGTTGGAGGATGCCCCGGAAGGAGAGTATTTGACTGATCGGCTAACGGACGAGGCGCTTGGGTTCATAGACCGGAATAAAGACGGTCCTTTCTTTCTCTACTTGGCTCATTTCGCGGTGCACGACCCCATTCACGGTCGCCCGGATTTAGTGGAAAAGTACGAAGCCAAGCTTAAGGCAAATCCACCCAAAGGGGATACGCCCTATTTGCTGGAAGGGAATCCCGATCTGAAAGAGCCCCTTTCGCGGGACTATTTGGATAAAGCGATATCGGATCCGGCGTTTGCGGAATTTGGCGTCCTGCCTCAGCACACGGTAAAGATAAAGCAGTTTCAGGATAACACCCAATTCGCGGGAATGGTGGAAGCGGTCGACCAAAGCCTTGGGCGAATACTCGATCGCCTCGAGGAACTCGGTATCGAGGACAACACGATTGTCATTTTCTTCGCGGACAACGGCGGCATGGCGGGGATGAATGTGGGAGGTCCTATGAGGACTGTGACCCAAGATAAACTTGACGTGGCATTCTCAACATCGGTCCTGCCGCTCCGTGGTGCCAAAGGCTGGCTTTACGAAGGAGGGATCCGGGTTCCCTGTATCGTGAAATGGCCCGGACAAGGAATGGAGGGAACGGTATCGGATGAACCGATTATCAGTAACGATTTCTATCCTACGATTCTGGAAATGGCAGGACTTCCTCCCATGGAATCGCAGCATGCGGATGGCGTTAGTATTACCCCGCTTCTCAAAGGGGCGCCATCGCTCGACCGGGAAGCGATCTACTGGCATTTTCCGCACTACAGCAACCACGGCATGCAGCCGCCTGCCGGAGCTATTCGAGCGGGAAACTACAAATTGCTCGAGTATTTCGAGAACAACACGGTTCAGCTATTCAACCTGAAGGAAGATATCGGCGAGCAGAACGATCTCTCCAAATCCAATCCGTCAAAAGCGAAGGAACTGACCGCTATGCTGCACGCATGGCGCAAATCGGTAGATGCGCAAATGCCGTCGTTGAATCCGGACTACACTGAAATCGATCCCCATAAATGGGCCCGTGAAGTGGGCCCCGGATGGGTTCGCCGGCGACGTTAGATAGGAATTTTGCCTACGGGATATTCACCATCACGATCATGATCACGATTAATTTCAGCACCTTTAACCTTCATCCTTCTTCCTTTTCTGTGGTGGTTTATTTCAGGGACGCAACACTAGGAATATGAGGACCTACCGGCTCTGAAATGCCGCCTTATCGAAGGGCAATTTCAGGGTATTTTCATAACCCATTTTCTTGCGCATCTGCACATACCTCCGCGTCTGAATGAATATATCCAGTTCTCCGGTAAACCGAGGATCCTGCGTTGCCTCGCCGTAGGAACGCATTTGTTCCGCCAATTCTTTAATGTCACTGTCGTATCGCGGATCATCGATCAGATTCTTCTGCTCCCAGGGATCGTCAGTCAGGTCATAAAATTCCTTGGCATGGGGATCCATCAATTCCCGGCCGGAAAGCGGGCTTCCCGAGTTATCCACATTTCTGTAACGGACGATGTAGGAGTAGCGGTCATTCCGGATACTTCTGGTCGATCTGGATTCCGGATCGAATTCCCCATGCCATTCCAGTCCGGTCATCATCCAACTTCTTCCCGCATCTATCCTTCCGGAATTTTTGGATAACAATATGGGCAACAGGCTTTTGCCCGTCATGCTCGCGGGTGGAGCGATTCCAGCTAATTCAAGAAAGGTCGGAGCCAAGTCGCGGAAATTTACGAAGTCGGTGACGGTTCTTCCAGCCGCTACACGCGCCGGCCACATGGCGGCCAAGGGAATGTGAACACCGGAATCGTAGGGAGAGGCCTTGCCGTGCAATCCATTCGCGTCGAATACGTTTGTACCGTTGTCTGCCGTGACGACAATCAACGTATTGTCCAGTTCTCCGACAGCCTCCAGATGCGCCAGCATCCGCTCCAAGTGCAGGTCGGCATAACAGATTTCATAAAGAATATTGGCCCGATTGATTCGATTGTCCCTGCTGTCTTCCAGAAATGGATGCAGCGGAACTTGGTCCAGCGACAGGCCAAATTCTTTTTCCAACCGAAGGTAGTTTTCCGAATCGAAGGGATCGTGCGGCTCGGTGATACCGGCCCAGAAAAAGAAGGGCTGTTCCGGTTTACGATCCTGGAGAAATTTTTTGAAATTGGCGGTGTAATCAATGGGATCTATTGCCGGTAGCGGATCGGCAACCTTTATCTCATTGTAGGCGGTCCCGATCAGGTTGTCGTGACTACCGTCAATAAACACACCGGGTCCCCAGCCTTTGCCCGTTCTACCGACATGGTAACCTCGCTCTGCCAAAAGATGGACAAAAATCGGGAACTCACGAGGAACAAAGCCTTGAATGAAAGCGCCCTGTTTCAGCTCCCAGAAATTTCTACCCGTCAACACGCTGGCCCTCGAAGGGCCGCAGGAAGGCGCCGAAGCGAATCCGTTCGTGAAAAGCACTCCCTGTTCGGCCACCCGGTCAAATGCCGGGGTAGGCAACTTCGACCAACCATAAGCGCTCCGCTCCATCCAGGCTTCATCATCGGTAATAAATAACAGAATGTTGGGCTGGGAGATCTCCTGAGATTGCAGGCCAGCAACCGCGAGGGAGAAAAATACCATGAGGTAACACGCGAGTTTCATTTCTTTTTACAGCGATCGCAGTCATGCTGCGCGCTGGGGGACATGATCATGTCATTGTGATGCGATATGGAAACTGGTATCCTTTTCTAAATATACGGGAAAAACGCATATGAATATAAAAAGATGACGTGGGTGAGGCAGAGACAAGGCCAAAGGTCAAATGGTAGAGAAGCGGTGCTGAAGGACGGAATGACTTTTTCCAATACGGGTTGCCTTAAGAAGATCTTGGCGAGAGCATCCCTGGACGATCCAACCAACCCCCTAAAACAATGATAACTTTTTCGGGATCGATAAATTCAAACAGGCATCGGATCCTATGAAAAATGCAAATCGTAGACAGTTCCTGAAAGGCGGTCTCGCTCTGGGGGCCGGTTTGGCGGTATCCCCACTATGGCGTCTCGCGGCAGTCGAAGCGGCCAAGACCACTCAGCTCGAACCGGATGGGTTCTTCACCCTGGGCAAACGAAAAGATCATTGGTGGCTGATCACCCCGGACGGAAAACCCTTCTTTACCCTGGGGCTGAACCACATCGACCCGGCGAGCCTTCGTTACCCCGAGAACATCGATATCTGGCGGGAGAAATATGGTGGCAGCGCGCTCCGATGGATCAAGGAATCGGTTGCTCCGAATCTCAAAGCCTGGGGCTTCAATACGGTCGGATGGGTGCAGGAGGTGACGGTCCGAAGGTCAGCTGGAGCCTGGCAACATTCACGCGCCTTCACCGTCGACGAGTACCGGGCGCTCGAGATGCCCTATTGCCATCTGTTGCCCTTCACCGAGTCGCATCAATGGGAGAAGTTCACCGTTCACTATGACTTCCGGAGCGAAGATTGGATCGAGTGGTGTGACTACGTTGCCCGCTCTCACTGTGCGGAATTGAGCGAGGACCCGAACCTGATCGGATACTTTTACAGCGATTGCCCGACCTGGGTCCACCAGCGGCCAGCCAATGAATGGCGTGGCCCGATTTTCGATCCCGAGCGATTGAAGACGGAAGCCGGTCGCAAAGAACTCTTCGATCTTGCCCATCACTATTACAAAACCACGCACGACGCCATTCGTCGTTACGACAAGCACCACCTGCTTCTCGGAGACCGGTATGAAGCCAATGCGCCGATCGCGATGGAAGTCGTCAACGCGGCCAAACCGTTCGTTGACGTGTTGTCATTCCAGGACTTCAGAAACCCGGTCGAGCATCTCGACGAGTGGCACAGGAAAACGGGCAAGCCCGTTTTATTAGCTGACGCCGCAGGCGTTGATTGGAGCAGCCAGGCCTTCTTCAAACCGAACAACGGCGCCTGGTACGCCGAAACCCTCGAAAGCCTTTTCCGGAACCCGGGATGCATCGGTTTTCATCTTTGCGGCGCCTATCAACGCAACAAGGCCCGACGCCGCGGTTTGCTCGACGAAATGGAGAATCCCGATCAAGAGCACGTCGCCCAGATGACCGCCGCGAATGAGAAAATCACCCAGTGGATGGACTCCCAATTTTAACCCGACGAGGTACCCTAACCCCCATGTTCATGAAAACCTCATTTATCACCACAACAATCCTTACCTGGCTGATGGGCGGTCTCCTCGGCGTTTCGGCGCAGGCCGGAAAACTCGACACCTACGGCGGCTTTACCGATGTGAAAGGTGAGCAGACCGGTTTCTTCCACACTCAATACATCGATGGCCGCTGGTGGCTGGTGACACCGGAGGGGCACGGCTTTTTCGGGATCGGTCTCAGCCATCCCGTGACCAGTTTTTCGGAAGGAGCGGTGATGTTCTCCTACAACGGCAATCAGGAAGCCTGGTTGCGGGACGGAATCAAGAAGATGCGGGACCTCGGTTACAACTGCGTCTGGAGTGGGCCCTACAGCACAGAACGTGTTCGCCTCGGATTCGTCGACCTGGAGTTGGCCGAACGTGTTTATCGTGAGGAAAAAATTCCCCATGCCATTCACCTTCCTCTGATCAAGCACAACGTGGAACTGAACCCCGGCGAGAAACACCCGGATGTCTTCAGCGCTGAATTTGCGGATTTCGTCCGGAAATCCGTCGCGCGATATGTGGCGCCAAACAAGGACAACCCCTGGGTCATGGGTTACTACTACGGGTTTGGGTCCTTCGCCCGCGGCGGCAAGTGGATCAACCATACCCTGGCGCGTGAGCCTGGCAGCGCCGGCCGGGAACATCTCATTTCAATACTGGAAAAACGCTACGGCGGCGACATCGAAAAGCTGAACACCGTCTACGAAAAGGACTACCAGTCCTGGGATGACCTGCGGCAAAAAGGCGGCATCACCTGGCCGGAGGGATACCTTCAGTATTCTAACAACCCGACAATCGCCGCGGACCAGAGGGCCTTGCTCGAAGAAATAATCGAAACAGTCCACGTGTTGGGCCACACCGAAGTTCGCAAGGTGGACTCCAACCACATGATCCTCGGTTGCTACGTCAAGGGCAGCACCTATTCCGCCGAGCTCTGGGCGCGACTCAAGCCCTACATCGACGTTTTGGCGCCCCAACATTTCAGCCCTACCCACAAGATCAAACCAATAGTCAAAAGCACGGAGCTACCCGCAATGCTCAGCGACCAAGTGTATGGCAATGTTTATCCGGAGCCGCTTCTGAAATCCGGTAGGACACCCGAACCCGTCCCCGATCACCTCGATCGGCGCGTGCTCTACCACCTTCTCTCCCGGCGACTGGCGGCCGACCCCGATTTCATTGGCGTATCGTTTTGCGCCTGTTTGCACGACAACTCGCACTGGTTCCAACCTTATGATCGCGGGCAGCCGGGTTTCTTCACTGTCGACAACGAACCCAGAAGCAAAACGATCGAAACAGCCCAAGAATCGAACGCGTTCATCTACAGATCCGTCCGCCGGCCGCTCGGGGAGACGGCGATCGGAAAACTCGACGACGAATATCACAAAACGATCGAGCACTATCGTGCAATCGCCCGAATGCGAATGCTTCTGCTGCGGCAGGAGTAGCCTTAACCCATACAACACGTGAGAGAGACTGGAAAATTCTCTCACACGACCTTTTGGATCGGGTTTCCATTTCGACGGTTTACGTCTCGGTTGTTTCCATATTTATTTAACCGTCTATCGATGAAAACGTACATTTCTCCAATACTTTTAATTATTCTGGCGGCAACGGCGTCGGTTGCTTTTGCAAGTGATACCCGTCCTAACTTTTTAGTGCTCCTTCTCGACGACGCCGGTTGGACGGACCTCAGTTCCTACGGCAGCCGCATCCAGACTCCGAATATGGATCGTTTGGCCCAGGACGGTATGCGTTTTACCGACTGCCACTCTGGCGCTCCCAACTGCTCCCCTTCACGGGCAGGTATGCTAACGGGCAGGAGTCCTATTCGCGCAGGGTTTTGGAACTACCTGGATCCGGGGACGTCCGCTCATCTTGAAGCGCACGAAGTAACGGTCGCCAATCTGCTCCAAGACGCCGGTTACGCGACGGGTCACTTTGGAAAATGGCATGTCAGCGACCTTAATTCCGAACAGGCTCAGCCCGCGGACCACGGTTTCGATTACTACTTTGGAACTGACAATAACGCTCAGCCTAGCCACCTGAATCCGATCAACTTCGTTCGCAACGGCGTCGAACCGGGAATGATCAAAGGCTACTCCTGCGATATCGTGGCTAACGAAACGATCAACTGGATCAAGGCTCACATGGCTGAAGAGAAGCAACGGCCTTTCTTTACCACCGTCTGGTTTCACGAGCCGCACGCCCGCATTGCATCGCCCCCACACCTGGTCGGAGAATACGAGAAACGCTATCCGGGCATTCGTAAGAAGGAGGCGGAATACCTGGCCAACGTAGCTAATGCCGATCAGGCCATCGGCCGGATTGTGCAAACGCTGGAGGATCTGGGTTTGGATGAAAACACGGTCGTTTTCTGCACTTCGGACAATGGGGGGTTGAACCCCTGGTCCAATATGGGACTACGCGGAAGAAAGTCTTTTGTCTGGGAAGGGGGTCACCGGGTACCTGGGATTTTTAAATGGCCCGGAAAAATAACAGCCGGATCGGTATCCGACGATCCTATTGGCTTTGTCGATATGTTGCCCACCTTTTGCGAAATGGCCGGAGTAGACCTGCCGGAAAACCGCTGGTTGGATGGCATTAGCCTGGTCGATCATTTGACGCGGGGCAGACCGGTCGACCGCGCCTACCCTTTGTTCTGGTTTTTTTACCGGGTAGAACCAGCCATGGCCATGCGATCGGGAGATTGGGTTCTGCTTGCCAACACTACGGACAAGGACCGGCCGAAAACCCACGTGCTGCGTCGTGCCGACATTCCCATCATCAAATCCAGTGAGTTGATCGATTTTGAACTGTATAACCTCAAGCACGATTTGGCTCAGGAAAAGAACGTTCAGGATCGGCATCCAAAGCAGTTCGACAAGATGAAGTCCCAGATGGTGCGCATTCACAAGGACATCGTCACCGAAGGAAAACACTGGGACATTCCTCCCGAACATGGCGCCAAGAGCCGCGTTTATCCTTAGCCCGCATTTCTCACTTACCGAGCAATAAGCGCAGCGACATCCCTGAATTTTCTACTGCGCTCCGGTATGTCGGTAAAAGGGGAATCAATAGCCCGGCCGTGAGAAAACCAGATCGTGGCATGAGAAATTTTCAGGCGCGGCAAGGATGCCGCCGCCCTACCGCTTACGTTTTGAAATGGTAGGGCAATCGCGTCCCCGCGATGCCGTAACCTCTTCTATATCCGGGTTTTTTGTGATGGATTATTTAAGAGACACCACACTAGTGTGGCGTCCCAACAATTTCCTCGTACATCAGTCGGCGTCCATACCATATTTCTCTACAAACACGCTTAACTATGCACCATTCAGGATTGACCCCTTCCCCCGTATTCGGCGACTTGTGAACCATGTACAAACTGAAACTACTGGCTCTTACATCGATAATTTCCGGCCTGATCTGTCAAGCTGCGCTGGCGGACAAACCTAACGTCCTGTTTATCGTCAGTGACGACCTCAATGCCTGTCTTGGCTCTTATGGTAACGAGGTGTGTCAAACCCCAAACCTGGATCGGCTGGCCGGCGAAGGCATACAATTCAATCGAGCCTATTGTCAGTATCCGGTGTGCGGGCCCTCTCGCGCCTCCTTTATGAGCGGTTTGTATCCCAAAAGGACCAAGTTGTTGGGAAACAGTTACAAGCTGGGCAGTTACAAGGCGACCAATCCGACCCTGGCAAATCATCCAAGTATCGGGGAGTTTCTTCGAACCAATGGTTATGTGTCCATCCGCGTATCCAAGATCTACCATATGGGAGTGCCCGGTGGAATAGAAGCGGGGGAGCGCGGAGGCGATGAGCCCGACTCCTGGGACCGGGCCTTTGACGTGATGGCGCCGGAAACCGCCAGTCCGGGGAAACTGGAGCTGCTCTCACCCAAGCGTAAGCACTACGGATCCAACTTCGCCCGCGTTATTGTGCCCAATGATAAAATCGCCACTCAGGCTGATATTCTGGCGACCGATCATGCCATAGCCATCCTGGAAACGAGAGCCCGGGGCGGGGATCACTCACGGTTTCTCCGCCATGATGAACCCTTTTTTCTCGCGGTTGGTTTTGTGCGCCCGCACGTGCCTCTGGTTGCTCCCAAGTATCAGTTCGATAAATACCCCGAAGAGGAGTCCGTGCTGCCTCACGTGCCCGAGGGAGACCTGGACGACATTCCAACCTTGGCCGCTACCAATGCCAATGAGCTCAAATATGGCATGAACGAGCTGCAGCAGAAACAATCCCTTGCCGCCTACTACGCGAGTGTCTCCTTTATGGACGAACAGGTGGGGCGTTTACTCGACACATTGGACAGGTTGGACCTGCGCAAAAACACCGTGGTCATTTTCACCTCGGATCACGGTTACAATCTGGGCCATCACACCATGTGGCAAAAGGGGAGTCTGTTTGAAAACAGTGTGCGGGTTCCTTTGCTGATTTCCGCTCCGGGCTTCGAGCGTTTCGCCGGGCAGAGTTCCGATGCTTTGGTCGAACTGGTTGATTTATATCCGACTATCGCCGAGTTGGCAGGACTCGCAAAAAAGGCCCCTGCCAATCTCGACGGGGATAGCCTGACGGGATTGATGAGAGGGGCTTCCACAGGGACGGGGCATGAGGAGGCCTATGCCGTGGTGGGAAACAGGCAAAAGATGGGTGAGTCCATCCGCACCGATCGCTACCGCTACAATTATTGGGGGGATGGTTCCGAGGAACTCTACGATCAGATAAACGATCCCGAGGAGTACGCCAATTTGGCTTCATCGAAGGAACACTCCGGTGTTCTTAAGCACATGCGGGCCCGTCTGGCAGCCCGTAATGCCAGCTTCTGAGTTTGCCGATCAATGTAGTATTGCTATGCGCCCGGAGTTTCATGAACTTCAGGGAATGAAACCCTTTCTTACTACATTTATTCTTGGGACAATCTTGTCGATCTCGACATCGTTGTGCGCGGCCGACCGCCCGAACATCGTTTTCATCTTCACCGATGACCATGCCCCTCACGCCATCGGCGCCTATAACGGCTGGCTGAAGTCGGTCAATCCGACCCCGAATATCGATAAGCTGGCCGCTGAAGGCATGCTTTTCGTCAACAGCTTTTGCACAAACTCCATTTGCGGACCCAGCCGCGCGGTAATCCAAACCGGAAAGCACAGCCACAAGAACGGGTTCATGAACAATGGAAACACCTTCGACTGGAACCAACAGACCTTTCCCAAACTTCTACAAAAAGCGGGCTACCAGACTGCGATCTACGGAAAGTCGCACTTGAGAGGCAAGCCGCAGGGCTACGACAGTTGGGCCGTACTGCCCGGGCAGGGGCTCTACTACAACCCGGACATGATCACCCCGGACGGCCAAGTGACCATCGAGGGCTATTGCACGGATATCGTTACCGACATGGCAGTCGAGTTTCTCAAGGAGAAACGCGACGAGAGCAAACCGTTCATGCTCATGGTTCAACACAAGGCGCCCCACCGGAATTGGATGCCGGCCTTGCGACACCTGAATCTCTACGACGACATAGAGATACCGGAGCCTGCCACGCTCTTCGATGACTATCGCGACAATGCTCCTGCTGCTCGTCACCAAGAGTTGGAAATCGATCGCCACATGCACATCAATTACGATCTCTTTCTAGATCTTACCCCGGACTTCCCGGAATTGCCTATCCGAACCGATAAATCGGCTTGGCGGAATCTCAAGCGTATGACTCCTGAGCAGGTCAAAGCTTGGCGGGCAGCCTATGGGCCCAAAGACAAGGCTTTCCATGAAGCCAATCTTACGGGCAAGGATCTCGTACGCTGGAAGTTTCAGCGCTATGCGAAGAATTACCTGCGTAGCGTCAGGGGCGTCGACGAAAGCGTTGAGCGTCTGGTTCATACCCTCGAGGAACTGGACTTGGACGACAATACCATCGTGATCTATTCTTCCGACCAAGGCTTCTACATCGGCGACCATGGATGGTACGATAAACGCTGGATGTACGAGGAGTCGTTAAAGATGCCATTTATCGTCAAATGGCCGGGCGTTACCATGCCAGGATCGAGAACCACTAAGATGATCCAAAACCTGGACTATGCGGAAACCTTTCTCGACATTGCGGGAGCTCCGATTCCCAGCGATATGCAAGGTGTCTCTTTGGTCCCGCTGCTTAAAGGCGAAAATCCTTCCGATTGGCGAACGTCCATCTACTACCACTATTACGAGTATCCCAGCGTGCACATGGTACCGCGCCACAATGGCATCCGCACGAATCGCTATAAGCTCATGCATTTCTACCAGTTCGACGAGTGGGAATTCTACGATCTTCGATCGGATCCGGATGAATACAATAATTTGTATGGAAATCCCATGTACAACAATCTGATCAATCGAATGAAGCGCCAACTGGCCGGTCTTGTGAAAAAGTACGACGACGACAGCGACACGTCGGTGAAGCCGAAAGATTGGCAGATGGATGTGCGCAATCGTGGGGATGGGTAATCTTCCGGGGAATGAACCGGTTAAACCTTATAGGAATGCCAAAATGAAGTCTTGGATTTCTTGGTCGTGGCCTGGGGAAAGCGCTCCGAGAGCAAAGCGCTGAGCTACTGATTTTCCTATCCGACTTTGACGAGTTTGCTCACCCGTCCCGTCATTACCCATTCAGCAAGGAAAATATTTCCGTTGGCGTCGAAGCAGGCGTCGTGGGGATGGACGAATTTGCCTGGTTCCCACAGATTGCGCTTTTTTCGCATGCTAAAATTCCCTTCCAGGACCTTGGCCCGCCAGGCCTCATCGTCTCCAAGGTGGGCGATGACCTCGTTCTGCAGATTCAAAAGCGTAATACGCGCATGCAAGTCGGGGACCAGCATGAGGTCGCCCTGAACGTCGATGTCCGCCGGAAAGAGGAAACCGTCTATCGTCTTCAGATGCTTCCCTTCCATGTCGAACCACTGGAGTCGTTTGTTGGCGCGGTCGGCCACAACCAGTTTCGGGGTTCCATCTCGATCGTCCAGCCATTGGCCGTGCGGCGTTGCGAACTGGCCGTCAGCATTCCCTTTGCCCCCGATTGCCCTGACAAACCGGTCATTTTTATCGTACTCGAATATCCAATTGCTGCCATAGCCGTCTCCCAGATAGTAACCGCCATCGGGCCGGAAGCTGGCGTTGGTAGGCCGGAAAATGACGTTCCGGCCAAGTTTGTCGCTGGCTTCATCCATTTCCTCGCGACCCTTTTTCCAAACTATTTCGCCCTCCAGTGTAACCTTTGTGAAAAACAGGGAAGAATCGTTGGGCGAGAGATAGGCGAATTCCCGGTTTCCCTCTTTGCGGATATCGATGCCGTGGCCTTTGGCCGCCGATTTGCCGTCTTGGCCTTTGATTTGGTGGATATTCCCGAGCGATTTTATGAATTTCCCATCTGGGTCGAAAACGAATATCGAGCCGGGATTGCCATGATGAGTAACGTAGACGAGCCCATCGGCGTCGACCGATATACCGTGCGAGGCCCCGCCATAGCTATGGTTGTTGGGAAGGCTGTCCATCCCCCAATCGTGATAAACTTCATAGGTATGTTCCCCTCTGCCGACGCGTGGACGCTTGGACCCCGATTTGTCGGTAGCATTCAGGATGAAGGGTCCCGCCACCGCAGCCGATGCTACCGCAGTGGATTTCAAAAAAGAGCGGCGAGAGAGTATATCTTTTGGAGATTTCATAAATGAGGGGTTAAGCCAGTATCTCGTGGATCACATTGCCGTGGACGTCTGTAAGGCGATAGTGACGTCCCTGAAACTTATAAGTCAGTTGGGTGTGGTCAATTCCGAGTTGGTGCAGAATCGTGGCATGCAGATCGTGCACGTAGACCGGCTTGTCCACGATGTTATAGCTGAAGTCATCCGTTGTGCCGTAGGTAAAGCCAGGTTTCACTCCCCCACCCGCCAGCCAAACGGTAAAACAACGCGGGTGATGGTCCCGACCGTAGTCCTCCGGGGTAAGCGGACCCTGACAATAAACGGTGCGACCGAACTCCCCACCCCAAATCACCAGCGTGTCGTCGAGCATGCCTCGTTGTTTCAAATCGGTCACCAAAGCGGCAGATGCCTGATCCGTATCCTTACACTGGGTGCGAATTTTTTCAGGCAACTCGGTGTGGTTATCCCACCCACGGTGGAAGAGCTGCACAAACCGCACGCCGCGCTCCGACATGCGACGGGCTAACAGACAATTGTAGGCATAGGTCCCCGGTTTGCGCGAATCCTCACCGTAGAGATCGAGAACATGGTCCGGCTCGGATTGAATATCAGTCAACTCCGGAACGGATGACTGCATGCGATAGGCCATTTCGTACTGAGCTATGCGGGTCTGAATTTCGGGATCCCCAAAATCCTGGTAACGCATTTCGTTCAGCCTGCCTACATCGTCGATCATTTTACGGCGAGTCTGTGAATCGACTCCTTCCGGATTCGACAGATAGAGCACCGGGTCCTTGGTGGATCGAAATTTAACCCCTTGGTATTTCGTCGGCAAAAAACCGCTTCCCCAAAGCCGGTCGTAAAGCGGTTGACCTCCATTGCCGGAAATGAGCGCTATGAAGGCCGGCAGATCTTCATTCTCACTCCCCAATCCATAAGACAACCAAGCCCCGATACTGGGCCGACCGGCCAGTTGAAACCCGGTTTGAAAAAACGTGATGGCCGGATCGTGGTTGATGGCTTCTGTTTTCATCGTTCTGATGAAGCAGAGATCGTCCACGATCTTGGCCGTGTGGGGAAGCAAGTCGCTCACCCAAGCCTGGCTCTCCCCGTGCCGGGCAAAGTCAAATAACGTTGGCACGACCGGAAACCGATCCTGAGTAGCCGTCATCCCGGTAAACCGCTGTCCCTGACGAATGGAATCCGGAAGATCGGTATCGCGGAGGCCGTAGAGCGAGGGTTTGTGGTCGAACAGATCCATCTGTGACGGCCCTCCCGATTGAAACAGGAAAATGATGCGCTTCACTTTTGCAGGGAAAGTCGGGACCGTACCCAGAAGACTGCTCAGAGCCATGGTCCCAATCCCACCGCACATGCCGCTCATAAAGTCTCTGCGCGTAATCTTGCTCATTCTTTGGTTACGGTTTCATCAAGGTTTAAAAGCGTGCTGCAAATCATTGTCCAACTGGCCAACACGGCGGTTGGAATCGTTTCTTCGACCGGCCATTCGCCAAACGAGATCAAGGCTTCAGCCGCTTTGGGCTCCTCAAGGTATTTTTTCTGATATTGGTTCTTACTATCCAGCAATATACGGGTTTCTTCCGGCTTTGGCAATCTTCCAAGCAATTGGAGGTAGGCGTTGCTTAGTATCTCCCGGTCATTCCAGGAATTGGATAGAATTTCTTGGGCGAAGACACGCGCGGCTTCCACAAAGGTAACGTCGTTCATCAGGTTGAGCGCTTGTAGCGGAGTATTCGTCCTTCTTATTGCCTCATCGCAGGCTTCGCGGCCCGCCGCATCGAAATTGATCATCATGGGCGGCGGAACCGTTCGTTTCCAATAGGTGTATATGCTTCGCCGATACAGATCTTTCCCTTCTGCCTGCACGTAATCCGTGTCCGAAGCAAAATCGGCCCAGAGTCCTTCCGGTTGGTAGGTCTTCACGCTGGGGCCACCGATTTCCCGATGCAAGAGGCCGCCTGCCGCGAGGGCCTGATCCCGGATCATTTCTGCCGGTAACCTGAAGCGGGGGCCCCGGGCGAGCAGGCGATTTTCGGGATCCTTTTCAAGGAGTTCCGGGCTCACCCTGGAAGATTGCCGGTAGGTGTTGCCGGTCAACATGAGGAATAGCATGTGCTGCAGGTCCCAGCCCGACTCTACAAACTCAACGGCCAGCCAATCGAGTAGTTTTGGGTGACTGGGCCGTTCTCCCTGAACGCCAAAGTCCTCCGTCGTTTTTACCAGACCCGTTCCAAATATATCTCGCCAGAGGCGATTAACCACCACGCGCGCAGTCAACGGGTTATCTCCTGACACGAGCCATTTGGCCAGCCCCAGGCGATTAGGCGGAAAATCCTCCGGCAACGGCGGTAAGGAAGAAGGCACCCCGGGCTCCACCGGGTTTCCCGGTTGATCGTAAATACCGCGAGTGAGCAGGCGGGTCTGCCGCGGCATCTCTTCCCGCATGACCATCACTGTGGGAATGTTTTCTTCAAATTCTCGCAAAGCGGTTTCCGCTGATCGCGAGTCACTGTATGCTTGCCGAAGTTTCTCGGGTCCTGCCCGATGCAAAAAGAAATGACGTAGTTTTTCTCTTTGGGAATCGCTCCGATTCCCGGGTGAATGACCTAAAATTTTACCGAGGCTGGCCGGTTCATATACCACCCGTACTTCCTCGGGACTCAGCACCCGGTCAAAAAAACGAACGTCATTAACTTGCCCGTCCAGTTGAGCCATCCCGTTGCCGATTCTGAGCGGTTCCTCCGAATCGAAATCCTGATTCAGAAAATCGTAATTGGCCTTATGCCTCACTCGCTCACCATTGACATAAAGGTGAATATCCTTGGCCCGTCGCGTGCCTCCATAGCTCACAAACAAGTGCACCCATTCACCTAGAGGAACAGGATCAAGCGTCTCGACTTTTACCGAATCATCCAACCACCGTTGCACAAAGTTTGCCTGAACCGTTCCCTTGTCCGTCAGGTGCAAATTATACCCACGCCCTTTCGGCACCGGTTTCATCCGGGACAATATCGTGCCTGAAGCATAGTCCTCGATTTTGATCCACCCTCCAAAAGAAAATTTGTCAAAGTAACCAAAATATCCTTCGTCCTCAAATTCCCGACCAACGAGCCCATCTTCCTTCAAGTTAGTAACCAGCCCCGCTGTTACGGTCCAATCATCCGGTAATGCCGAAACCTGCCATTCCCACTTTGAAAAATAGCGATCGTATCGCTTGTTTTCCTTTTCCCAAGCCCGTCGAGCCGCTGCTTCCCGGTTTTTCAAGTCCGCCAACTCTCCTTGCTGGGACCTGGTCGGAGCTTTCAACCAGGGTTCGGAATTCCCTTCTTTCCACGCGCGCCCGTACTCGGGGATGTTGTTGAACATGGAAAAGACCTGGTAGTAGTCGCGCTGGGAAATCGGATCGTATTTATGATTGTGGCAACGCGCACAACCCATGGTGATTCCTTGCCAAATCGTAAAGGTCGTATCCACCCGGTCTACCACGTATTCGACCTGAAATTCTTCCGGAACGATTCCACCCTCTGCATTCCCGCGATGATTTCGGTTGAACCCGGTTGCTATCATTTGATCGAGGCTCGGATCGGGTAACAAATCACCCGCCAACTGCTCGATGGTAAATCGGTCGAAGGGCATATTGGAATTATAGGCCTCGATCACCCAATCCCGCCAGCGCCACATTTCCCGCCAGCCGTCATTCTGGTAGCCGCTGGTGTCGGCATAGCGCGCCGCGTCCAGCCAGCGGATGGCCATCTTTTCCCCGTAGGCATTCGACTTCAGCAAGCGCTCAGCAGTCTGGCTAACTGAAGAATTGAGAAATTCCTCAATCGATTCCGGTGTCGGGGGAAGGCCGGTCAGATCAAAGTGCAAACGACGAGCCAGGACTCGAGGATCGGCCGGTGGCGAGGGTGACAGTCCCTCAGCATCCAACCGTTCGAGAACAAAGGCATCGATAGGGTTCCGAATCCATTCAGGTTTCGAAACAGTAGGCGCGGGCGGCCGTGCCGGAGGAACCAGGGACCAATGTCGGGTCCATTCCGCACCCTCGGAAATCCACTTCTCGATAAGCGCGATCTCACTTGCGTTTAAATGCCGATCCGCCTCTTCCGGCGGCATGCGTTCTTCCGGATCCGGATGGGAAATGCGGTAGAAAAGTTCGCTCTTCTCCAAGTCACCCGAGGCGACAACCTTGAATTCCCCTAAATCGCCGAACAGACCTTCGTGGGTATCCAACCGTAAATCGGCTTTCCGCTGAGCCGCATCCGGACCATGACACTGGAAACAATTATCCGAGAGAATAGGTCTGATATCCCGATCGAAATCGACCGATCCTGCTCCAAAGGACTTTGAAGTCAGAGCGAAAGCCGCCAAGTAGAAACAAAAGCGATGAATTACCATGGTAAGCCGATTCAGCAAAGGGTTGGTCTCTCTCCATAAGATTCGCTATTAGGAGGCTCGATTACAAATCTTTTTCGGGCTCAAAGGGGTTAGCCCTTGATGTTTGGTATCGCGTTTACTTGGCGACTCACGTTGCTCGGGTCTCCCATGTTCAGGCGTTGGGCTATACACGGATTGGTGGCCCATTCGAATTTGACATCAGATGCATTTTGCTTTTGCATCTGATGTATATGAGGACGACTCTGGATATCGATAAACCGATTCTCGACGAATTAAAACGGTTGGGGAAGCGTCGCAAAAGGTCGTTAAGCCAATTAGCCAGTGAACTATTGGCAACGTCCTTGAAGCGCGAAAAGGAAAAAGGCAAAGGCGATTCGGGAAAGACGTTCAGGTGGAATGCGAGATCCATGGGGGCCCGAATCGATATCGAGGACAAAGATGAGCTTTACAGAGTTTTGGACGATTTGAAATGAGCTACTCTCTGGATGCGAACATCTTGATTTACGCTTCAAACAAAGACTCGGCGCACTTCGAAGAGGCGGTCGACTTTCTTGGCCGTTGTATGAGCAAACCGGACCCTCTTTATCTTTGCTGGTCTACCGTTTTCGCCTACTTGAGAATCGCGACACACCCCGGCATATTCGCATCGCCCCTTTCCCCGAACGAAGCGATGGGGAATGTGGAAACCCTGCAATCAGCCGCTCACGTTCGATTTATTTCAGAGGGCGAGGATTTCTGGGATTGTTACAAACAATCCTGTGAAGGGATGAGCGTTCGCGGAAACCTCGTTCCCGATGCCCACATTGCCTCCCTGCTTCGCGAGCAGGGGGTTAATCGCATCTATTCCCGAGATCGGGATTTTCTAAAGTTTCCTTTTCTGAAGGTAATAGATCCTTTTTCCTGATATCCGGATGCGCAGCTATAGGCGGGGATCCGGCTACGGTGGATCTTAGGACAACCCTACGGTGACCGTGATAATCGTTGATGGCTGCATGCATGAGATAGGGATTTGCCCACATGGTGAGCGTACGCGGTTCCCAGCGAAGTCGACAGGTATATTCACCCCGCTGCGCATGCGATATCAAAAAATCAATGATCGGCTTGCTTTCCTCCTCGGTCATACCGACAAAGCGTTGAAGCTGACTACTCAGATAGAGGTATCGCCGACCTGTGACCGGGTGAAGACAGACGAGCGGGTGTTCCGTCTCGATTTCATCAACCGCTTGTGCACTTGCCTTTACGGAAAGGGCTGTATTTGAAGCGTTGATTGCGAAAACCCCTTTACCTGAATGTACCCCAATCAGGTTTGAGAGCAGATTACGCATAGCATCCGATAGTCCTTCATAAGCAGCCGAAAGACTGGCAAACAAAGTATCGCCCCCCACCGGCGGGATTTCCTCACCATAGAGCATTGTAATTCCCGGAGGACTTTCCATCCAAGCCAGGTCCATATGAAATTTCTCACCCACCACCGGACCCCAATCTTCGGGATTTCGAGTAAACCGTACAATGTCTTCAAATCCCTCGAGCGGCACATGAATCATGTTTCCACTAAAAGGCCCAAATCTACGAGCTACTTTATGGAAGCCGGCAGGGTCCAAATTCTGGTCACGTATAGCCAGCACATGATAATGATCCAAAGCCGTCTGCACCTGCGCGATCTCCTCGTCACTGGCAGTGAGGAGGTTTATACCAACAATATCGGCTCCCAGACTTCCTGTCAGTGGACGCAAATCAAAGGCCGTTAACTCTGGAATGGCATTCATTAAGGTTTCTTAACACTCAGGCTACCGTACCCTCAACTGGAATAATCGTTTAAAGTTGACTACTACGAATTAATGACCCTGCTCATGTGTTTACTCACACGATTTTAACCGCTGCTTGACACCATCTGAAACACTTTGAGAATGAGGCCTCATTAAGCTGTCCACCCATCGAAACACGGTCAAATGAAGCAATTGATGGCTCCATTTCCGAGCTTCGATTCGATAAGTGTCAACGAAACCGCAAAAGATCGTAATCATCGGTGGCGGAATCATAGGACTATGCATCGCTTACTATGCCGCGAAAAAGGGGTACGAAATCCTGGTTCTCGAACGTTCGAAACCCGACCACCAAGGCTGCTCTTTCGGTAATGCGGGATTGATCGTTCCCAGTCATATCGTGCCCCTCGCGGCTCCAGGTGCGATCGCAAAAGGACTCCGTTGGCTGATTAATCCGGAAAGCCCCTTTTACATAAAACCAAGCCTCAGTTGGAACCTTATCCGCTGGATGATGCGCTTCTGGATGCACTCAAACGAATCGCATGTCCGCACCTGCGCGGATTTGCTGGCCCAGCTTAATCTGGAAAGCCGACAACTGTATAACGACCTTTCCGCAGACAATGAGATTGGACTGAAGAAACGCGGATTGCTCATGCTCTGCAAAACACAACAATCCCTGGACGAAGAATCGGCCACCGCGGACCTCGCCAACAAGCTCGGCATGCAAACCGAAGTCTGCTCTTCTTCGAGATTGAAGGAGCTGGATCCCTCCGTCGAGATGGATGTATGCGGCGGCGTATGGTTCAAACAGGATTGCCATCTTCATCCTCACCGCTTGATGGAGGCCCTGCGCAAACGCATCCTCGAAAATGGCGGCTCCATTAGATATGGCGCCGATGTCAGAAAATTCGAATACGCAAACGCCGCAATCTCAAGAGCGATTCTCGCGGATGGCGAAGCCATCGAGGGAGACCACTTCGCGCTCGCCGGGGGGAGCTGGTCCAACCAGCTAAGCCGTACAATCGGTCTCAACCTTCCTCTGCAAGCAGGCAAAGGCTACTCCCTTACCTTAAGCGAACCTCCTCAGCTCCCGACGTTCTCCTCAATTCTGGTCGAAGCGAAGGTAGCAGTAACGCCAATGGGGCCATCCCTACGATTTTCTGGCACCATGGAAGTGGGAGCCGCCGACACGCGCATCAACCCAAGACGCATTCAGGGCATCATTAAATCCGCTTCCAGCTATCTCCCGCAATTCCATCACGAAGACTTCAGGAACGTCACACCCTGGGCAGGACTCCGCCCATGTTCGCCCGACGGACTGCCCTATGTCGGCCGCTCGCCTAGATTTCGCAACCTCGCCATCGCCACGGGTCACGCGATGATGGGGTTGAGCCTCGGGCCCATCACCGGCAAGCTGGTCGCTGATCTCATCACAGGCGACGGCCACCCTGACGTGCGCCTCAGTCCATGCCGATTCAAGCCCGCATTTCTCATAAATGTAAGCATATGTTCCAGAAGCTTAAAATAATTGATTCGCACACCGGCGGTGAACCCACTCGAGCCATAATCGACGGCATACCAGACCTCGGGTCTGGCTCCATGGCAGAACGGCGCGAAATTCTGTCAAAGCAGCATGACTGGCTTAGGCGGGCCACCGTTCTCGAGCCCCGCGGATTCGAAGCCATAGTCGGCGCCGCGCTGCAAGAATCTACCCTGCCCAACTGCACTGCTGGCGTGATCTTCTTCAACAATGCCGGCTACCTCAATATGTGCGTGCACGGAATCATTGGATTGGCCATCACCCTCAAACATATGGGGAGAATCGACACGGGCGTCCATCGCATAGAAACGCCCGTGGGAATCGTAATCGTAAAGCTTAACGAAGACGACTCCGTATCCGTCGAAAACGTCCGCAGCTACAGGACCGAGAAAGATGTCGAGATTCTGGTTCCGGAATTTGGCCCCATAGTCGGAGATATCGCTTGGGGTGGAAATTGGTTCTTCATCGTAGACGGCCAAGGTCCCGTTGTGGACTACGCCAACATCAAAGAATTAACTCGCTTCTGCATTAACGCGCGGGAAGCGCTTTCCACCGCCAGCATAACCGGAAACGACGGGGCGGCAATCGATCATATCGAAATCTTCGCTCCAGCGAATGAATCAATCGCCGATAGTCGGAATTTCGTCCTCTGTCCGGGCGACGAATATGATCGTTCGCCTTGCGGCACTGGCCTTTCCGCCCGTCTCGCATGCCTCGCCGATTCCGGTCTATTGAGACCTAACCAAAGCTACCTACAAGCGAGCATTATCAATACGCTAATGGAAGGACGCTTTCGGTCCGATGGCGAAAATGCGGTCATTCCTACCATCACCGCCAAAGCCTGGTTAACCGGAGAATGCGTCCTTGCGATTGATCCCGACGATCCGCTAAAACATGGAATCGACGATCGCTCTATCACGCGATTTGCCAACGAACTAAAATCTGAAACCGCGATTTCGCAGCAACCCCAATGAGCATGGAATGGAAGGGCGTCATGCCCGCAACCCTCACTCAATTCAATGTAGACCTGAGCATCGATCATGGCCTCATGGCCCGCCATGCGCAATGGCTGGTTGAAAACGGTTGTTCTGCTCTCGTGCCGCATGGCTCGCTGGGCGAGGGAGCTACCCTATCTTTTTCCGAAAAGGTGTCATTGCAAAAGACCTACGTCGCCGCCGTCTCCGACGCGCCTGTCATCCCCGGCATCGCCGCTCTGTCGACGCGCCAATGTGTTGATCTCGCCAAAGCGGCCCAAGACAACGGCTGTTCCGGCCTCATGGTTCTCCCTCCGTATCAGTATCCTGGAGACTGGCGAGAAATGAAAGCGCACGTCGCCGCCGTCATTTCCGCCACCGACTTGCCGTGCATTCTCTACAACAACCCAATTGCTTACAAAACCGATTTTGTCCCCGAACAAATCGCCGAACTCGCCGCTGAGCACGAAAACCTCGAATCGGTCAAGGAATCGTCCACCGATCCACGCCGCATCGCCGCCATCCGCGAATTGATCGGCGATCGCCTCGCCCTCGGCGTCGGCGTAGACGACTGCGCCCTGGAAGGCGCCGCCATGGGAGCGTCCTTTTGGATCTCTGGCGTAGGAGGGCAGCTCCCCCGCCACATGGTTCGTCTTTGGGAACTGGGTAGGAGCGGCCGCGTCGCGGAAGCGATGGAGCTCTATCTCCCGTTGCTTCCGCTCCTGCGAATGGACACCGTCGTGAAATTCGTCCAGCTCTTGAAACGATTGCAAACCCTTGCCTGCCCTGGAATGGGAAATGATCGCGTGCGTCCTCCTCGCCTTCCACTTGAAGGATCGGAACTCGCCCAAACCGACGCCATTATCGAAAACGCATTGAGCGCCGATCCACTCGCCATTCTCAACCTTTAGACGCGCCCTAAATCATGGCCTCCCTTCGAATGGAAACTCCCAAAGGAGGACTTGATCCCATGAAACCAGCCCGTCGTCTCTTACCTCTCTTCATCATGACCCTCGCAAGCGCCTCCCTTTCCGCTCAAACCGCAGGATCCGAAGACGCCAAGCTGGACGCCTTCTTTCGTCAGCATTTGGAGGAAACCCTTCGTCTCAGCCCCGTCTATGCCACCTATCTCGGAGACCATCGCTACGACCACCTTCTGGACGACGTTTCACCGGAAGGACGTGACGCCCGGATCGCCCAGAACCGAAAGACCCTGCAAGCGCTGCCTCAAGAGATCAAATTCGATCAGCTCTCCCGCGGCTCTCAAATCGATTACGCAATTCTCGAGCAGGATTTGAAACGCGATCTCTGGCTCGCCGAGAACTTCAAGCCCTTTGAAGAAGACCCGCGCGCCTACGGCTCCTGCATCACTGGCAGCGTATACAACCTTCTCGCAAAATCCACTCTACCCCAAGAAACCAACATCGCCAACAGCATCGCTCGCATGGCGTTCATCCCCAAAATCGTCGAGATCGCCAAGCAAACCTTGACCCATCCGCCGAAACCCATCCTCGAAACCGCCATCCTGCAAAACAAAGGAGCGATATCCTTCTACGAAAACGGCATCTACGAACTGGCCGGCCAAAGCCAACAAACCGAGGCGCTTAAAGCCGCTGCCGCTCCCATCATCGAATCCCTCAAGGATTACCAATCCTTCCTCGAAGGAGAACTCATGGAACAAGCGACAGATGATTGGCGAATCGGAAAGGAGAAATTTTCACGCAAACTGGAGTTCGTCCTCGATGCAGGCATGAGCGCCGAGCAGGTTCTCTCGTATGCTGAAGACGAATACGAGCGCGTAAAACGCGATATGTACGTGATCTCCCGTCAGCTCTGGAGCCGATTCTATCCTGGCGAAACCCTGCCTCCCGACGATACGGATGGCCAACGTGAAACAACCGCCCGCGTCATCGCCGCCATCGGCAAAGAGCACGGGAAACCGGAAAGCCTCCTCGCCGACACCAAAGCCACCGTAGATCGAATCAAAGAATTCATCACAAGACGCGGAATCCTCACACTGCCCGAGCCGGATACCTGCCAAATCGTCGAAATGCCGGAATTCCGCCGAGGCAACTCCATAGCCTATCTCGATTCCGCTCCCCCTTTCGATCCCAAAGCCTCTACCTATTACGCCGTCAGCCCACCTCCCTCATCCTGGAGCGCCCAACGCGTTCAAAGCTTCTTGGAGGAATACAACGCCCACATGCTGCAGATCCTTACCATTCACGAGGCCTACCCAGGCCACTACGTGCAACTCGCCTATGCCAACCGCCACCCCTCGCTCATCCGACAAGTTATCGGCTCCGGAGTCTATATCGAAGGCTGGGCGGTCTACACTGAGCAAATGATGCTCGACGAAGGCTACGGCGACCAAGATCTCAAGCTGAGGCTCATGCAGCTCAAGTTCTACCTGCGCGCCGTGGTCAACGCCATCCTTGACTACAAGATGCACGCCGGAAAAATGACGGACGAGGAAGCGATCGCCCTCATGGTCGAAGGCGCTTTCCAATCCGAAAGCGAAGCTCGACTCAAGGTCATCCGCTCCAAACAAAGCACGGCCCAACTCAGCACCTATTTCGTCGGCCGCATGGCCCACTATCGCCTCAGGCAAGAAATCCAACGGGAAATGGGCGACGACTTCAATCTCGGCTCCTACCACGAAGCCGTACTCGACGAAGGTTCCATTCCCGTCAAATTTCTCCCGGAGACCGTTCGTGCCCGCCTGGGGATAACCGAGTAGCGTCGTTCCCAATACGACTCCATACCCGGAACGCCCTCTCCTCTCAGCCCTATGCCAAGCGAGTTTACTCCATCATCCAGCGCGGCATCGATTGGATTAGCGAACAACGAGCTTCTGAAGGAGGTAAGCGTAGGTGAGCGCGAGACGGTAGGCGGCCTGGTCGTTCGTCGATGCGCCGGCATGGCCTCCTTCGATATTTTCGAAATAGAGAGCGGGATGTCCGAGAGCTTTCATGCGGGCCATCATCTTACGCGCGTGACCGGGGTGAACGCGATCATCGCGCGTGGACGTATAGAAGAAGACCTCAGGATACCTGGATTCAGCGTTGAGATTTTGATAGGGGGAGTACCTCGAGATAAAGGCCCATTCCTCCGGAATATCCGGATTGCCGTATTCTCCCATCCAGCTTGCTCCCGCAAGGAGCTTGTTGTAACGCTTCATGTCCAAGAGGGGCACCACGCAGACGACAGCGTTGAATAGATCGGGTCTCTGCGTATAGACCGCTCCCACGAGAAGCCCGCCGTTGCTGCCCCCGCTAATTCCCAAGCGGTTGGGGGACGTTATGTTTCTCTCGATTAGATTCTCTGCGATCGCGATGAAATCATCATAGGCTCGCTGACGATTCTCCTTCAGGGCAGCTTGGTGCCAACGTGGGCCAAACTCGCCTCCTCCTCGAATGTTCCCGACCACGTATACGCCGCCTTTATCGAGCCAGGAAACGGCGATGTCCGGTTGATATTTCGGCTTGAGGGAAATTTCGAATCCTCCGTAGCCAAATATCAATGTCGGGTTGTTCCCGTCGAGCTGCATGCTCTTTCTGTGAAGAATGAAATAGGGAATCTTTTCGCCGTCTTTCGAAACCGCTTCGTATTGCTCAGCCATATAGAGGCTGCTATCGAAAAAGCTCGGAAGCGATTGGATCTCCGACAGGGAAGAACCATCGTCGCTGAAGAATAAGGTATCCGGCGTGAAGAATCCTTCGTAGTTCAAGAAAAAGGAATCGCTATCCGGCTGAGTGTTGTTGAGAGCGAAGGTTCCGAGGGTTGGCGTATTGATTTTTCGACTTCGCCATTCGCCATCGACGAGGTCATAGCGGTAGAGAACGTTGGTAATGTTCTCCAATCGATTGATCAGAACCTGGTTTTGGGTGATGCGTATCGAGGCAGTGCTCGCTCGTGGGTCGGGAGAAACCAGGAGTTTTATTTTATGCTCTCCTTTTATCAGGCTTTCAAAGCGCACGCTAACGATTGCTCCTTGTGGATAGGTTTCATCTTCGACGACCCAATCAGACTTTAGCTCTATGATGAGCTCGCCTTTGAAGGGACCTTGGGTGTCGCCGTCGTCAGGGAGATCGAGTTCTATCAATTTCTCTCCGTCGAGGTAGTATTGCGTCCAGGTGTAGAAAGTATGCGAATGTACGAAAAAATGATAGATTCCTTCGGGACGATGGGCCAAGCTTACCGAAGAGGAAACATCTGTTTTTTCGCCTTCGAATATTGGCTCCGCTTCTTCGATTGAAGTGCCGCGTCGCCATTTTTTAATGACGCGAGGATAACCGGAATCCGTCATCGAGTTGTCTCCGAAATCGGTGCCCACGTAAAGGTGATCTCCATCGATCCAGGAAACGTGGGTCTTAGCCTTGGGGAGATTGAACCCATCTTTGACAAAGGATAGCTCCTCCAGGTCGAACTCGCGGATAACGACCGCGTCGCCTCCTCCCGGAGAAAGGCGAAGAAGCGCCCGTTTGTAATCAGGTCGCAGCCAACTCGCTCCCTTGTAAACCCATTTGACCTCCTCATCGCGGGAGAGCTTGTCGAGATCCAATACCGTTTCCCAAACAGCTTCTCCCTTCAGGTAGGAGGCTTTGGCGGTTCTGCGGAGCAGTCCGCGTTTATTCGTTTTATCTCTCCAGAAATTGTAGACGAGATCATTCTTGATATTCGGATACGCAATCCGTTCGTCGGAATCGAGTATCTCCAGATTTTTTCGATACAGGCCTTCGAAAAGCGGGTCTTCCGCGATTCGTTTTCGAGTGACCGCGTTTTGGCGGTTGACCCATTCCATCGATCGATCGGAATCGATTTCCTCCAACCACAGAAATGGGTCTTCGGTCGATTCATTTGCGAGAGCGAAATGAGATGTATTCATAAGCGAGACCGCTACGAGCAGAAAGGGTAGAATAGATTTCATATAAAGCTTCATTCTCGATGGCGAGACCCACTCGCTCCGCAAACACATATTATGCCGGACCAAGTAAAACTTCCCATCAGGCAATAATGTCCTTCACCACGTGGCCGTGCACGTCGGTCAGGCGATAGTTGCGGCCCTGGAATTTATAGGTGTATTTCTCGTGATCGATGCCGAGCAGGTGTAATAGCGTTGCCTGGAAATCGTGCACGTGGACCGGGTTCTGCGCTACGTTAAACCCTATTTCATCGGTAGCTCCATAAACAAAACCCGGCTTAACTCCCCCACCCGCCAAACAGATGGTGAAACCATAGGGATGATGGTCACGACCCCAGCGAGGCACGTCATCGAACTCGCCTTGCAGGAAGGGGGTGCGCCCGAATTCACCGCCCCAAATAACGAGGGTATCGTCCAACAGTCCCCTTTGCTTCAGGTCCTTGATCAGAGCGGCGCTCGGTGCATCGGTGTCTCTACACTGGATTTGAAGCTGGGAGGTCAGATTGCTATGCTGATCCCAGCCGGCATGCATCAACTGAATGTAGCGAGTGCCGCGTTCGGCAAGTCGTCGAGCCATGAGACAGTTATATGCGTAAGTGCCTTGTCTGTGCACGTCGGGTCCATACATCTCCAGGGTCTCCGGCGACTCATCGGAGAAATCCGTTAGCTCCGGGACACTGACCTGCATCTGGTAGGCCATTTCGTATTGCGCAATGCGGGTGGAAATCTCGGGATCTCCGTACTCCCTCAACTTGATTTCATTCAGTTGTGCCAAATCATCCAACATATCCCGCCGAAGCTCACGGTCCGTGCCCTCGGGATTTTGCAGGTACAATACCGGGTCTCCGCTTCCCCTGAATTTAACTCCCTGGTATTTCGACGGCAGAAATCCACTTCCCCAATAGAAGTCGTAGAACATTTGCCCGCAGGAGGCTTCCTTATCCCGGGAAGTCATTGCCACGAAGGCGGGCAAATCTTCAGATTCAGCGCCGATTCCGTAACTCAACCAGGAACCGATGGTCGGCCGTCCGGGAATTTCCGAACCGCTCAAAAAGAACTGAATGGCCGGGGCATGATTTACCTGGGTGGTATACATGGAGCGAATGAAACACAACTCGTCGGCGAGTTCGGCCAACTTCGGAAGATAGCTCCCCATCCACATCCCGTTCCGCCCGTATTGCTTGAATTCGGTGATATTCGGCAAAAGCAACTTCTCCTTGGTATTGGTCATGGAACTGAACCGCTTGTCACCGAGAATCGAAAGCGGAACCGGCTCGCCCTGCATCTCTTTCAATTTTGGTTTGTAATCAAACAAGTCCACGTGACTGGGAGCGCCATTCTGTAAGAGGTAAATGACCCGTTTGGCCTTTGGCGCGAAATGCGGCAGGCCTGAAATTGCCGGAGCATTGATGGCAGAACCAAACAATTTCGGTTCCAACAGACTGGCGAGAGCGACGCCCCCTACTCCCATGGCCGCTTTTCCAAAGAATTCGCGGCGGGTGAATTGGCGTTTGGCTTCGTTTAAAGGATTCATTCTTTGGTCAGTGTTTCATCGAGGTTCAACAACATCAGGCAAAGCGTCGACCAGGCGGCCAACTCCATTGTATCCGGAGATTTGTTTCGCGGGGATTCCCCAACCGCAACGGCGCGAGCGGCTTTGTCGGGATCGGTCGAGAATCGTTTCTTATATTTGAAAAGGGCCGATTCCAAAACCGTTTGCTCCGCCTGATTCGGCCAACGCGACGTGACCAATCGGAAAGCAATTCCCAAGGGGTTGTTCTCGTTTTTATAATCAGTTAGAATGCGCTCAGCCATTTTGCGAGCGGCCTCACCGAAGGTCACGTCATTGAGGGTGGTCAAAGCATGCAATGGCGTGTTTGTGCGTTGAACCTTAACCTCACAAACCTGCCTGCCAGCCGTATCGAATAAATGGGTCGGTCCGACGATGCGTTTCCAAAAGGTGTACAAGCTCCTTCGATAGAGACTCTCTCCACGATCCTGCACATACCGGGCTGTTCCGAAGGAGGCCTCCTCCCAAACGCCATCGGGTTGGTATGGTTGTACCGCTGGACCCCCCATTTTTTCAACCAAAAGTCCACTTACGTAAAGCGCTTGATCCCGTATCATCCAGGACGGCATTCGAAAGCGGGGTCCTCGGGCCAATAATTCATTATCCGGGTCCCTCTCCATGGCATCCCGGGAAGATTTTGAGGACTGCCGATAGGTGGCGCTCATGACGAATTTCTTG
Source organism: Opitutales bacterium (assembly GCA_022824405.1). Lineage (GTDB taxonomy): Bacteria > Verrucomicrobiota > Verrucomicrobiia > Opitutales > UBA2995 > JAABVD01. Next base: position 17,599 of record JAJDZZ010000039.1, on the reverse strand, counting down.
AGGATTGCCTTCAAATCCCATCCGCTTTCGCGAAACTCCACCGCAAGCCAATCGAGCAGGGACTCGTAGACCGGAGGCGGGGATTGCACTCCAAAGTTCTCGATCTGTTGCAAAAGCCCTCGCCCGAAGAAGTGTTGCCAGTAGCGGTTCACGGTGACCCGCGCCGTCAAAGGATGGTTATCGGAAAATAACCAATTGGCCAGGTCCAGGCGGTTGTAGTCGCCCGCATCGCTGACGCCGCCATTCATAATCGCGATGTACCCCGGTTGAACTTTTTCGTCTTTTGGGTCGTTATAGATACCTCGATTCAGGATATAGGTATCTCGCTCCACCGTGTCCTCCATGACCATTACAATGGGTCGCCGTTGCGAGTATCGTTGCTTTGCGTCATACGCGTCCCACCAGCGATCGATTGCCTCGGCGTATTGCGGATAGCCGGCGCCAAAAAATCGCAACATATTGCGAAACTCTTTGGGACGGCGTTCCACGGCGGGTTTTTCGACTACTGAAGCCCAACGACCGTTCTCTATGCTCAAAATTTTTTCAGACTTGCTGGCGGGCTCCCCTTCAGGCCTCGGAAAGAGCCTCAATTCCAATTTATCTATGTTCTTGGAAATCTCCGCAAAGGTCGTTTCCACCTGTTGGAGCCTGAAGTCGTGAGCCTCGGTGGTAAAATCCAATACGGGTGGGGTATGGGGATCCCTACCCTCGCCCGTAATCTCGGTTTTATTGAAAAAGGCCATGAGTCGATAGTATTCACGCTGGGTGATGGGATCATATTTGTGATCGTGGCAACGGGCACAGTTCATGGTGGCGCCCATCCAAATCGTCCCAACGGTCTCGGCCTGATCAAACAGATACTCGATCCGGTTCTCTTCCGGCAAACGCCCGCCTTCCCCATTTATCATGTGATTTCGCAAGAAAGCCGTAGCCAATTTTTGTTCGCGCGTGGCACCGGGCAACAAATCGCCCGCGATCTGTTCGATGGAAAACCGATCGTAAGGCATGTTGTCGTTGAAAGCTCCGATTACCCAATCACGCCAGGGCCACATACCGCGTTCGGGGTCATTCTGGTAGCCATTGCTGTCGGCATAACGCGCCGCATCCAGCCAGTCCCAGACCATGCGCTCCCCGTAACGGGAAGAGGCCAAGAGTCGGTCCACCACTTTTTCGTAAGCTCCCGGAGATTCATCCAAAAGAAATGCATCCACCTCTTCCGGACTCGGGGGAAGCCCGGTGAGATCGAGGCTTACCCTGCGAATCAACGTCTCCCTTTCGGCCACAGGCGACGGCGCCAACCCTTCCCTCTCCAATCGGGCCAAAACGAAATGATCGATTTCGTTCTTTGGCCAGGAGAGGTCTTTTACCTCGGGCAAAGGGCTTTTCTCAGGCGGCAAATATGCCCAGTGTTCCTGATATTCTGCCCCTTCATCGATCCAATCCGCAAATAACTGCTTCTCCTCGGACGTGAGTACGCGCGGATGCCTTTTCGGAGGCATGATATCCTCCTCATCCTCAGCGTTTATCATCCAAATGAGGAGACTGTCCTTTGCATTTCCCGGTATGATTGCGGAAGAACCATCCCGGTCTGCAATCGCCATCTCCCGGATATCGAGTCTCAAATCCGCTTTTCGGGCATTCAGATCCGGACCATGGCACTGGAAACAGGTGTCTGCCAGAATCGGACGAATATCGTGATTAAAGGATACCTGCGCGAATACCTGTTGGCAAAACGCGCCTGAAAGACAAACGGCGAACCACAAAATGATTCTATTCATCATCACACATTTGGCTATTTTCGAGACATCCTTTCCGACTTGGCCGTATCCAAAATTTTGGAGAACTGCTGCCGGGAACAGCTGTATGAATACAACTTCATCTTAAATTTCCTCAATATTTATTCCGGTAGTGCAAAAGCGATTACCGCATCTCCCGACCGAACCGGTGTTTTCGGACTCCCTCCCGCGCAGATAACGATATACTGTTTTCCCATTAACTCAAAGATCGCAGGTGTGGCACAACCCGCGTAGGGCATCTTATACTCCCATAAAACCTCTCCGGTATCGGCGTCAAACGCGCGCATCTTTTCGTCGGCGGTCGCTCCGATAAAAAGCAACCCTCCAGCAGTGGCAACGACTCCACCCCAATTCAGGGTACCCGTATTTCGAATCCCTTGGGCTACAAGGCTCGGATATTCACCTAGTGGAACCTGCCATTTTATCTCCGCTGTGTTCATATTAACGGCGGCCAAGGTTCCCCAGGGTGGCTTGATAGCCGGGTGCCCTTGATCATCGAGGAACCGTTTGTAACCATTCAGCAAATACACGGTCTTGGTAGGTCGATCCATCAGATCCGTGGGTATTTTCACTGGATTACGAAGAAAAGCCAACAGGGCCTGTATATCCTCCTCCGGAAGATTCCCATACGGTGGCATCGTGCCTTTACCCAAACGAATGGATGTCAGCAAATCCGGATCAGTCCGCATGGAAAGATCCTGTAAGGGGGGAAAGACCGGCGGAACTCCTTGCAATTCCACGCCATGACAGGCAACGCAATTCGCTTGGTAAAGCAGCCTGCCTTTGATTTCCGGACTAAGCCCGGAATCGTCCACTAAAGTGGTCACTTGAAGCATATCGATGAGATTCGGCATCTCATTCACATTCACATATAACATGCGGCTGACTGGGTCAAAGGAACCTCCATGCCACTCCATGCCTCCGCTCATTCCAGGCAACATGACCTGTGGTGTCATACTGAAAGGGGTATACATGGGAACCCCTCTGTACTTTTCATAGATTTCACTGACAAAGGCATGAATTTCCGGAGTCACATCGGAAAGGTCCTCATCAGTGAATCCTTGCCGGACCAGTGGAGGAGGCAGGAGCGGAAAAGGTTGGGTCGGCCACGCTTCTTCCCCTGGCAGTGTGGAAGCAGGCACCGGACGCTCTTCGACTGGAAAAATGGGTTCCCCAGTAATGCGATCCAACACAAAGACAAAACCCATCTTGGTCAATTGCACCACGGCATCGCGATTGTACCCATCTTGATTGATGGTAATGAGGATCGGAGACGGGGGATTATCCATATCCCAAATGTCGTGATGCACGGTCTGGTAGTGCCAGATGCGCTCGCCCGTCCTGGCATTCAAAGCGAGCACGCAGTTAGCGAACAAATTTTGTCCTTTGCGATTGGCGCCGTAAAAATCATAGGTGGCAGAACCCGTGGCGGCGAAGACCCATCCTCGTCGTTCATCCACCGTCAATCCACCCCAGGGGTTTGCTCCCCCATAGGTCTCCCCTTCCACAAACTCCCAGGTATCATGTCCGAATTCTCCCTCCGCAGGTATGGTGTTAAACTTCCACCGGAATTCTCCGGTCCGCGCATCCCAGGCTCGAATATGTCCCGGTGACGATCCAAAGGTCTCACCACAACGCATTCCCAGAATGTAGTAATCTTCAAACACGACTCCAGGCGTAGTCGCCGAGACAGAGACCGGTCGCTCGTCCTCCACAAGGTTTTCTGAAATATCTACCACTCCCTCTGTTCCAAACCCCTCTACCAGCTTACCGGTCTTGGCCTCAATCGCATAGAGCGACATCTCCATAGTGTAGAACAGACGCCCTTCTCCATCTTCTTCCCAGTAAGTCAGGCCACGATTTACGACTGAGAAATCTCCATTTTTCTGCTCTTCCGTACGCGCATCGAAATCCCAGATTTCCCGTCCTGTCGCTGCATTGAGCGCAATGACTCGGCCACCAGGCGATACAATGTAAAGGTTGCTGTCTATCATCAGGGGATTATTCTGAAATGCGGATCGATCGGTGTGATCCCTCGTGTTATACCGCCAAACCGGCTCCAGCAGATGGACGTTCTCCTTATTTATCTGGTCCAGCTCCGAATATTGATTGGCCCCCTGGTCGCCCCGGTAGATGCCCCAATCCCGGTAGTTGTTGAATTCGCTGAGTTTTTGACCGTTCTCAGTTTCTCCGTAGCCAGCGACCATACAAACGACCAAAATACAGGAAAGAACCAGTCTCATGGAAAAGCAGACGATAAGGTTAAGCGGAGAGCCGTTTCAATTCTGACACGACAGGACACTGGTTTCGCCCGGACATGCCGGCGCTGCTGCGGGTTAAGTCATAACGCATTTCACAGGGTATCGCTTCATTTTTTTGTCGCGGGTTATTAAAATGAGGCCTTCATGCAGGGCCTGGGCCAGAAGCATTCGGTCAAAGGGATCCTGGTGATATGACGGCAACTCCACCAGCCTCGATCCGTGCCCGTAAGTTAGCGGTAGTTCCTGAAACCCGCGTTGTTCAATTTCTTTCTCCAGGCCCGCCGGCGCCTCCAGTTTACCCAAAGCCTGTTTGATGGCAATTTCCACGCTGCTGACCGCGCTGACAAACACGGAATAACTTGGATCCTGAATCAGTTGCCTCGCTTCAAGGCTCAGGGCTTTCGGATTACCCAGCGCCCAGAGAAATACGTGGGTATCCAGCAGGTAATTCATGCGCCCGAGAAAATCCGGTTTATTTGGGGGTCTTCCTCGTCAAAGTCTTCCCCTACCCTGATACAACCCTCGTAACCTCCCAGTGGGCGCTGCTCTTTGCGTGGAGCATAAGCTGTTATTTTTGCCATGGGTTTGCCATGTTTGCCCAAAATGACCTCCTGTCCTTTGGCAGCTTGGTCAATCAACCGCGAAAGATGGGTTTTGGCTTCCTGGACATTCACTACTTTGATAAATAAAACCTGGTCTGGTCTGGTTTAAATGTCAAGGCCCAATAAGGCGACGGCGGGCAAAATCCGGGTGAGATGCCCGGGGGCAAAGCTCCTTATGGCGGAAGAACCATTTGATATTTCCGAATTTGGGATTCAATAGCATGAGTTCGTGTAACTTTCAGGCCTTGATATAATCCCTTGTTGACAAATTCATCGTGACATTTCTTGACGTAGAGTGATTCTATTTCGCTATGAAGATTTTACTAAGCACCTTATCGATTGCCCTGGTCCTCTCCCTGTCTCTGAGCGCTCAGGAGAATGAGGCCTTTACGAAACTTTTCAAGCTCTCTGATTTCGAGACGACCGGAAACTGGATGGAGGAGAAAAGGAATGTACTCCACCTGAAGCCACGGGAAGGCGAGACGGGCTGGAAACGCTACGGCGCTTACCTCTGGTTCCCGGAACAATACCAGGATTTTGTCTGCCGGTTTGATTTCAAGCTCGGAGAAGGTGGGAACTCGGGATTCTACTTCCGCATCGCGGACCAGTCGGACGCCACCCTGCACGGTTTTGAGATTCAATTGAGAGACGATTACGGTAAAGAAGAACTGGGGCCCCATAGCGTAGGGGGCGTGATCAAAACCTCAGGACCAAAGGTGAATGCCGTAAAACCAGCTGGGGAATGGAACACCATGTTCGTTCGCCTAAAAGGTTCGAAGCTCCTCGCAAGGCTCAACGACCAGGTCGTTCAGCAAGTGGATTTAGAGAAGGCCCGCCCCGAGGACAAGCCACTCGCGCAAAAGGGATGGATTGCAATTCAGGATCACGGTCAGGAATTCTGGGTTCGCAACGTCCGCATCCGAAAACTTTGAGAAAGCACTTCTTTCTCTAATTCTTTCCCGCGGGTCTCTTTCCAATCGCATCCGGGTCAAACAACTTTGGGTCAAAATCAGGGTTGGGGCTCCGGCGCAGCAACGTTACCTGTGGCAACGAGACCACATGCGGCCAGCGCGGCGAGGGCGACGCCTTTGAACGGGTTCCAGCGATGGATGCCGGGCTTGGGGTAGTGAGATTCGTTCATGCTTATCCGCGCTTTCGCTTATAGATGTGTCGTCGCTGAATTCCTCGTGACTCTTTTGTGGGATAATTCTGTCAGGAAATCTAGAAATTTCCCGCATAAAACCGCAATTGAGAAGATAATCCCAAAAATGTATTTTACATTTAGACGTCTATATGTAAATTTCTGCTCCCGTGATTGATCGACCATTTTGGAGAGAGCGGCTAAAAAACGCCTGGAAACGAGCCCCTATCGCCTGGCTGAGCGGAGTAAGGCGGGTCGGAAAAACGACCTTGGCGAAAAGCCTGGACGGTGCTCACTACCTCAACTGCGACCTGCCCAGGCACCGACAAAGTCTCGAAGACCCGGAATATTTCTTTGCCAACGTAACCGAGGACACCGTAATCCTCGATGAAGTCCACAAGCTGACGGACCCCAGCACAATTCTCAAAATAGCGGCCGATGAGTTTTCTCATTTGAAGGTACTTGCGACAGGATCGTCCACGCTTGCGGCAACGCAGAAATTCAAGGATTCCCTGACCGGGCGGAAGCGGAGCATACACTTGGTCCCCGTTCTGACAAGTGAGCTCAGCAGCTTTGGGAAAATCCCTTTGGAGGACAGGTTGTACCGGGGAGGATTGCCCCAGCGCGTCCTGGATGATTCGGACGATCCGGAATTCTACAGTGAATGGCTCGATTCCTACTTCGCCCGCGATATCCAGGAACTCTTTCGCGTATCCAAACGATCTGAATTTCTCAGACTGACGGAATTGCTCATGCGCAGAAATGGAGGTTTACTCGAAACCACTTCTCTTTCCAAGGAAACCCTGCTTACAAGACCTACGGTTAACAGTTATCTCGAAATTCTGGAAACAACCCATGTGATCAGGCGCATTCGGCCTTTCTATGGAGGTGGACGCCGGGAGATCCTTGCGCAACCTAAATGCTATGCTTTCGACACCGGTTTCGTCGTTCACAACAGGGGATGGAGGGAGCTACGCTCAAGCGACTGCGGCAGCTTATTGGAAAACCTGGTCCTGGACGAACTCGAAGCAAAATTTCACATCCTGCCTGTTCACTACTGGCGAGATAAGCAGAAACGCGAAATAGATTTCGTGGTACGAGGCAGAAACGGAACCTGCCAAGCCATAGAATGCAAATGGAATGCATCAAAATTCGATTTGCGGAATCTCAATGCGTTTCGATCCCTCTACCCGCAGGGAGCAAATATCGTTGTATCCAACATTTCCATACCTCCCTACACCAGAAGAATGGATCGCTTTGAGGTTATTTTCACCGCTCCGGGAAATCTAACCGAAATTCTATCAAAGTTGGTGACACGCTAATCGAGGCAAAATTTTATGTATTCAATATTTCCTGACAGTAACAATTGATGCACAAACTCCTCATTCAGGAGATATTGCTTTGTGTAATCGAGTATCAGGTCATCCGTTTCACCGCGGCACAAGTGCCACAAGGTATGACAGGTATACAAGGCCCCCTCGATGATTTCCGACCTGATTTCTTCCGGTGTTGCTCCGGAAATGGCATGCACTTCTGTTGAGGCCTCGACAGGTGAATCCTGTTTAAGAAGTTCCGCGATATCTTTACTGGTATAGGAGCCCAATATCGATTGCTCATAGGCAAGGATGCTGTGCAACCTGGCATATTCCTCCTCCGTGAAAGGTTCATGGTCCAACTTGGTAAACGTCAGGCCATCATCCAGATAGTATCCCTGGTATTTCCCAAGCAGGTCCCACCTGACCGTGAGCCTGACGCTCTTGCATTCGCTGTCCCGGCAAACTGGAGTATAGACTTTTTGGAAGTAATAATCGGGCTGGGAAAGCTCGTTATAGAATAAATAAATGGTTTCGTATCCGGCGTGTACCTGCGCCGAACTGGTTCCGATGACTTTTGAATACCCACGGTCGGCGGGTATTTTTTCGGAACGCTGTTCTGAAGTCCTCAAAAAATGGGAGTTCTTACCTAATGAACGATAAAGATTCAAAAGCGGCCCTGCGAAGACGCTGTCCCCCTACCAATAAATTCAAGCGCGGTAGGGCAAGAGCATCCCTGCTCTGCCGTTCATCGCGGTAGGGCAAGAGCATCCCTGCTCTGCCGTTCGTCGCGGTAGGGCAAGAGCATCTGAGTAGTTACAAGGAATTAACCACTACTTCCTGGCAGCGGTTATCGGAAAGGTTCGTCCACTGACAGAAAGCGTTCCCTCGAAGGAATCACCTTCAAAGGTACCGCTCATGGTCACAGAATATCCCTGCGTCGTAAAGTTACTGCTTTCCAGAACGCCGTTTTCGAGGATTATCTCATCGAGAGGAACAGCCTGGTCGCCCTTTCGTTGAAGCGTCCCGGTATAGCCATCTCCACTCTTTACGATGGTAAAGCTTCCTTCAGGTTCTCCGCGGGGAAGGTTTTCGACGACATACTGCCATTCACCAAGCACTGGGCCGACTTGCATTTGCAGACTCGCGCAAGCACCCAGCAGGCTCGCCACGATCAAGGAGAGAACGATGTTTAATTTCATATGGATTAATGGATTGTTCATGAATTAAATCGTATAAAACACGCCACTCATCTCAAAACATCGGATTCTGCATCTCGCCGTTCATCTTCTCCCAAATCGCTATCAACTCGGCGAGACGCTCTGGATTCTTCTTTGCCAAATTGTGTTCCTCCGAAAGGTCATTGGAAAGATCATACAGCTCCCACTTGGCATTTCCGACATTCTTGCGTCCGCCCATGCGAACCAGTTTCCAATCGCCGTGACGTAAGCCGGCCTTGCCGCCCTGTCGCCAGAACAAAGTCTCGTGCGGCCGGCCGGAAATTATCCCAGTCAAGTAAGGCACCAAATCAACGCCTTCGATGTTCTTTGGGGCAACTGCCTTGGCATTCGCTGCTGCGGTCGCGTAGATATCGAGTGAGGTGACCGGCTTGTCATAGACCTTCCCTGCCGGTATGGTTCCTTTCCACTGGACCATAAACGGCACCCGCAAACCACCTTCATGCATAGCCCCTTTTCCCGCGCGCAAAGGAAGGTTGGAAGAAGTCAATTCTTTGGTCGGGCCGCCATTATCGCTGAGAAAGAACACAATCGTGTTTTCTTCCAATCCCGATTTTCGCAGCTGATATAAAATGTCTCCCACGCTGTCGTCCATATTCGCCAACATTGCCGCGAAGATGCGTCGTTGGATGTCTTCGATGTGAGCAAACTTGCGCATGTAGGCGTCGGCTCCCTGAAGCGGACTGTGCACGGCATTGTAGGGAACGTAGAGGAAGAAGGGCTTATCGTCGTGACGATCGATGAAGTCGACGGCTTCGCGGGTAATGGCGTCGGTAAAGTACTCGTGTTCCTCAATGGGTTGTCCTCCACGTACGATGGGGTTGTTGGCATCGTAGTCTGGTTCGTTGCTGGGCCAGGTGTGGTAAATCAGTTTCTTTTTTCCTATCCAGCGACCTTCGCCTCCACCGGGAATCGTTTTGCGCCGCAGCATCGTGGTCACACCTTTCCAAGGCGGCGGCACGAAATAATGGCCTTCATGGGTAAAGCCGAAGAATTCTTCGAAGCCATGCCGAAACGGATGGTAGGCCGCTGTACCACCCAGATGCCATTTGCCAATGATGCCCGTGACGTAGCCTTCATCCTGCAAGGTCTCCGCGATCGTCACTTCACTCGCCGGAAAGCCAATGGCCGGATCCTCATTCCTGGGACCGATCGGGTTGTTCTCATAACCAAAGCGAGTTGGAATCCGTCCCGACATAAACCCTGCCCTCGAGGGACTGCAGTTCGGACCCGTCACGTAGCCATCGGTAAAGCGCACCCCATTGGCCGCGATAGAATCAATATGCGGCGTGGGAATCTCAGGATTGCCCTGACAGCTCAGCTCTCCGTAGCCAAGGTCATCCGCCAGGAGGACAATTATATTCGGTTGATCGGCGGCTCGGCCCAGACTGGCAAAAGCCAGCGAAGTCACTGTGATTAGCAGGTAGGATATTAGACGGCACCCAATCTTCCCCACCCCATGATAGCTCACGTCTCCCCATCCGAGGTCATCCGCCAGGATGAGGGCGACGCCTTTGAAACCCAGTGGCCGGAATCGTCTATTGACTGAACCATAGAACATAGGAGAATTACCAACCATGATCGATGAATTGGCAAATAGCGAGTCCGTCAAAGACGTGTGCAAGCAATTTAATGTAAAGAGCCTGTATGCCTTTGGTTCTGTTGTGACAGGAAAGTCGACCGATTCCAGCGATATCGACTTTGTAGTGGAATTTGATCGTCAAGGATTCAAGGGCGCTTTTGATCAATTTATGGGTTTCAAACTGGAATTGGAAAGCGTTTTGGAGAGACCTGTTGATCTATTGGTTAATAGGCCCTTTCGAAATTCAGTTTTCCAGGAGAAGGTAAACAATACGAAAAAGCTGGTTTATGCAGCCTAGCATCCGAAAGTTGCTTTTGGATCTGACTTTGTCCTGCGAAGAGATTATTAGTTTTGTAGAAGGCAAGAGCTTTTCCGACTTTTGGAAGGACAGAATCCTGCAGTTAGCCCTTGAGAGAGAATTTGAAATTATTGGAGAGGCGCTAGCTCGGCTAGAAAGAATCGATAAAGAGAATCTAGGTCAGAAAATACCAGAGTATATCAAATTATAGGATTTAGGAACCTGGTGGCCCATGGATATGATATAATTGATGATGCTGCGCTTTGGGACTTCGCCAATAATCTCGTGCCGAAATTGCTGGAAAAAATTGAAAACTATTAGGCACAATTTTCAGTAAACTCCTGGTAGTGGTCCCATGTTCGGGCAAAGTGGACCAGGACATGACACTAGTTTTTTAGCCTTGGGCAAATCAGATTCTACAGAAATCAAAAACCCGCCGCATGCCCATCCTTTCGGCTTTCGGAAGCTCCGAAATAAACACCGGTATCAGGGTCCCTGAAGATTGCCTGATAACCTCCGTACATACCAAGTGCCGTGAGTTCGATGCGATGGCCCATTCTCGTTAGTGCGCGTCGCGTTTCCAGAGGCTGACTGGTTGCCACCATGCCGTTTTGGGCCAGCACCTCGGAGCGGGTGGCAAACATTTTACCGGATACACGGTCGGCGGCAGTCAAGGGTGTATTTGATATCAGGATACCGGTAAGGCCGTAAATAAAAAGCTTTCTATTCATAGGTCATGAGGAGCTTGGTGAATCGGTCCTATACCATTCAAGAGGGACTCATTTCTGCAAGGTTGCTGACCGCTTCCTACTTGTTATTAAATCGGTTCTCCATTCGGCGCAATAGGTAATCATTCAAAATCGACGCTGATTCATTATTATCTGTCGGAATTGGCGGCATTCTTTAATTCTTTCCCGCAGGTCTCTTTCCAATCGCATCAGGATTATGTACCACCCCCTAAATTCAGGCACGTTACTTTAAATCGGGGAAAGACCACATATTGTCTACGGCTTTTGCTACTCTGTTTGGATTGCTTTCGAAAGAAGAAGCCAAAAATGCATTGAACAGCTATTCCATTGCGCATGATGGAATTCCCCTTTTTGATCCATTTTTCCCGGCTGTGAAGTTCTATCACAATCACAGTTCAAGGCCTTTCGCATGCACTTTCTTTTGGTGGGTTAAGGAAATCCTTGAGGAAAAGGACAAGGTGATTCCCGGAAATTAACCCTGCGAGTGAGTGATACTCAGGCCAATGTTCTTTCGAACAACTTCAGCATGCGGCTCCAGGCTCGCTCGGCCTGCGCCTCGTGGTAGACCGCAGAATCCGGTGGGCACCAGCCGTGCAGTGCGCCCTCGTAGACTTCGATTTCAGCTTTAACACCGGCGGCATTGAAGGCTTCGCGAAGGAGGACTTTTTCGTTGGGTCTTCGCTCGTCGTCGTTCTCGGCGATGGCGATCAGGAACTCGGCTTTCATCTGGTCAGCTAATTTGTGCGGGCTGTCGTCGGCGTCCGTCGCCAAGCCACCCCCATGGAAAGAGCAGCCTGCGCCAATACGATCGGGCATAGCTGCCGCAAGGCGCATACAGTACGAGCCCGTCATGCAATAGCCGGTGGTGCCGACTTTGCGGCCTGTGTCGACCGATGCTTGTGCATCGAGCCATTGGACGAACGCCCGGCCATCGGTTACGCAGGTTTCAGGCGAGAGCTTGCGCGCGTGAGGCATCAGCATCTCGCGAATGCCCGGATCACGAAAGGTCTTGCCGTCCGGCACAATCTGGCCGCGGTGGCTACGGTAGTAGGGATTGGGAACCAGCACCGAGTAACCCGACTCTGCCAGACGCTTTCCCATGGCGCGAAACGCGGGGCGGATGCTGACAATGTCGGGCCAGACCATGACGGCCGCGTGGCTGCCGGACTTGGGATGGACGAAATAGCAATCGGCCTCGCCGTCCGGCGTCGAGACCAAGACATCCTGCTCGACCAAATCAGCGGCATCGGCGACCGCTGGCAACATCAGCGCAAGCGCCGCACCGATACTGGTCTTGTTGAATTGGCGCCGGGTCAGGCCTTGGGGGCGAAGATATTGCTCTACGTCTTTATTGGTAAGTTCGTCACACATGGAAATCTCAAGTACGGCTGGTTAATTCTGATGGAAGATGTATGAGTCCTATTTGATTCGAGGCTGTTGAATGGGGCAAGGCTAGAGAAGCGGTCAGCGAACGGATTGCAGGAAATGAAACGTTCGAACAGGGTAGCCATTCTTCCCGGCAAGCGTATTGACGCCCACTTACCTTAATTTGAAAATGCCTCGAATCTCAATCAGCGGACTCGTATACCCATGAAATATCATCGCCCTACCCTTCTCTTTGTGGTCCTTGCCCTGGCGGCGACCGCGCCGTTCTCAATCGCGCAACAGTCCCAGAGAGACGCCGAGCGCAATGCGCGCCAAGCCGCAGCCGCACGAGCGATTCCGAAATTCGATCCAGGTTGGGAGAAGGATGAATTTCCATCGCACGCGGTCAGTCTCAAAGCACCCGAAGAAATCATGGCCATTTACAAGCGCGGCGAGCCGGGGCGCACGTATGCAGAAGCGGCCGACGCCATGTCCTTTCCCGAGCAAGCTGAAGGCATCCTGCGCATCGTGGGGACGGGCCACAGCTTTACCGCGCCCGGTTACAGAACCTTGCCCGCCATCACCCGTGCCGCTGGTTTCGAGCAGCCGCTTTGCCTGCACAATGGCGGCGGGCGCACGGGCAGCGTGAGTTATAAGTGGGAGCAGGAAAACGGCATCTTCGAATTTGATGGCAAGCCCCTGCCCAAGCTCCTGGCTGCTATTTCCAACGCGGAATGGGAGGCGATGATCTGGGGCCCCTACACCGCAGACCGTCCGAAATTCTATACGAGCTGGATCGATTTCTGCGAGCAATACAATCCTGGCATGAAGTATTTTGTCATCGATGGCTGGCCCACGCTCCATCAGGCCCGGATGGTCTTCAATCTCAAAGGAAACCCGGAGTCAGATTCTTTCTTTACGGATGAGGTCTTGGATCAAATGAACGCTGCCGCGGACACTAGCTTTGCGGATCTCGTGAGCACCATTCGCGAAACATCCGAAGACGTCTATATCCTGCCCACACGCGCCGCGATGACGGAGGCGGCCCAGCGGTTCAACCGGGGAGAACTCCCCGGCGTTGAAGGCCTGTTTACGGTAGTTGGCGGAAAAGAACATTCTATCTGGAGAGACCAACGCGGTCACTTGGGGCCGGGCTTCGATCGCCTGGAGGGATATGTCTTCTACGCCACGCTCTACGCCAAATCCCCTGAACTCATTTCAGCACCTATCCAATTCGACCAGAACCCAGGTTTCCTAAACGCCGACATGGATAAAGTCTTTCGTGAAATTGCCTGGAAGGCGGTCGTGGAGCACCCCCTCTCCGGAGTCTCCGACAAGAACCGGAACGGCATCGGTGATCATCTGGAGTAGCGATTGGAAGCTATGGCGCTCATTCAGTTTCGAAGGTAAGCGAAACCCATGGTGACACAAAATCTGAGGAGTCCCTTTTGGATGCTGCCAAAATCGATTGGTTAAAGTGTTGTGTTTTCGCCTTTTACTCAGAGAGAATTTGAGCAATGCCAATGTCCATTCGCAGTACCCTACTTCGCATTCTCTCTACATCATCCTCCAAGCTTGAATGGGACGAGTAGGAAGCGCGTGCATCGGCAGCTTGGCCCAGACTGGCAAAAGCCAGCGAAGTCACTGTGATTAGCAGGTAGGATATTAGACGGCACCTAATCTTCCCCACCCCATGTTAGCTCACGTCTCCCCATCCGAGGTCTTCCTCCGGAACGAATACGACGTTCATTTGCTTTGCAGCGCTCGGCTCCTGTACAGCAACATTGCCTATGGCAACGAGACCCCATGCGACCAGCGCGGCGAGGGCGAAGCCTTTGAACGGGTTCCGGCGATGGATGCCGTGCTTGGGGTTGTGAGATTCGTTCATGCTTATACGCGCTTTCGCCAATCCATACCTCCCTACACCAGAAGAATGGGTCAAGTCGAAGGATATCTCCGGTTCATATCCCCTACTCCGCTTGGAGAGGAATTCCCACTGCCTTGATTCGTTTTTGAAGATCGGCGACGTTGATATTCCGGACACTGGCATTATTCCTTATAGACATAGCGGCCGCAATTCCCGATACCTCGCCCAGGTGCATCCAGGTTGGTTCCAGGCGGATGGTACAAAAGGCTACCGCGCTTGCCGAAGCGCAAACCGGCACGAGCAAGTTTTCGCATTCCTCGGATTTCGGTGTGATAACCCCGTAAGGGATGTCAAAGGGCACGCCAACCTGCCAGATTCGACCTTCGTTGATGTAGTGTTCCTGGTCTACCGCGTATCGGGTGACGTGGTGGGCATCGATGTAATGGGATCCAATATGGATAACATCTTCCTTGTCGGTCGTTTCTGTGACATCTGCCTGGGTGAGGATGTATTCGCCTTGCATACGACGAGCCGCCCGGATGTAGAGATACCACGGCCAGTGATTATTATCCTGCCACTCGTCCTTGCAAAAGCCGTAAACAACTACATCGTAGTTACTCGGGTTACTGACCAAACAGCCGGACGTAAATGCTACGATGACCAGTATTAGAAATCTCATCTTCTTGCGCGGCTTGTGACCTCTTGCATGACCTGATCGTGCCAAGCCGGGTCCAGGGCTGGGTCGTCGGTTTCGTGTCGCCAGGTTTTTAGAGCGGTCTTCATTCGCTGCTCGATTTCAGCGTACTCGGCCTTTCCAGCCAGGTTGTGAAATTCCCAGGGATCGTTCTCAAGATCGTAGAGTTCCAGCTCATAGCCATCAGGCAGGCTGAACGAAACGGTTTCAGCGGCGGCAGCGAATAAGGAAAAGAAGCCCGCGCACAGAACCAGACAGAATCGCGAAGGAAATGAGGAATGAGTCAAAATTCTGCCTATCAACAATCGTTTTTTTGGTTGTGACGGCAAGGTGAAGCACATCAGTAAAGCGGCGCCTGATTCCTCTTTTCCCTCCCTGGGGGAAGAATGTTCATTCTAAATCGTGTAGGGAGCGCGCCGTCTGTAAGTGCGCATGCGATTGGCCTCGGCATCGTTGACGAAGTTTTCCGTCACCGGATCGAACGTGACTTTGCGGCCGAGCTTCCAACTTATCGCGGCCGCGAAGCAAGCCATGTGTCCATAACGTACTGCGGTAGAGTTGCAAACCGGTTGTTCACGGGTCTTCACACAATCCAGAAAGTTTCGGGCATGGTGCACCGGATCCGTGCCGTAGATCTGGTCCGCAAGCTTGTTTTTGAGGAGTTTGGGATTGCTGGCTTCGATTCGATCGAAATCCCCTGCTTCCACCCAGCCTTCATCGCCCACAAATCGCACCGGACAAGTACCCAGTCCATCGATCCAGTCACCCACCCCATCGCGTGAGGATAGACGCATGACCAGTTTGATGCCATTGGCATAGGTAGCGTGTAAAAGGCTGTCCGATACGGCTTCATACTCGATCGGTGTCGTTCCATCGGCATCCGCGGCCCACTGACAGAGGTCAATGGTATGGGATCCCCACTCGGGCAGTCTCCATGCCGAATACAACCCCTTGTGGTTGCGCCACCGGCTTCGTACGCAATAGTCTTCGTTAAAAGGAATCATTGGAGCAGGTCCAACCCACTTGTCCCAATTGATAACCGACGGATCCGGCTCGGGTTGAGCTGGCAAAGGTTCAAGGTATTCCTGCAACTTCAGGATGCCTGCATGAACCTCCCGGATCTGACCCAGCTTGCCCTTCCGGGCAAGATCGACGGCCAGTTTGAAGTTGGGAACGCTTCGCCTCTGCGTTCCGGCCTGGAAGACGCGCTTGTGCTTTTTAATAGTGTCGTCCAGTTCCTGGCATTCCTGGATATTCATGGCACAAGGCTTTTCACAATAGATATCCTTGCCCGCACGTGCGGCGTAAATGGATGCTGTGGTATGCCAGCGGTCACCCGTGGCGATGACGACCGCGTCAATGTCATCGCGTTCCAGGACTCCGGCCATGTCGTCGTAAGTAACGCAATCGTTGTTTTCGTAATGGCGGTCTGTCTTGCGCTTGATAATTTCGCGGCGCTCTTTCTGAGGATCGGCAATGGCGACGAATTGACAGTCCTGATGCTTAAAGAAACCATCCAGGACCTTTCGACCTCGTGGTCCAAGTCCGATGCCTCCCATCACAATCCGGTTGCTGGGAGCTACGCTTCCATTTTTACCGAGCGAACTGGCCGGTATAATGGCGGGCATGCCGATGGTGGCAACGGCAGTGGTTTTCAAAAAGTTGCGACGGGTGGTTTTTGTACTCATAATCAGGCCTGCACTACATTGAATATAATACCTGATACTTCAGAACCTGAAGGTGCTGGTCAACTGATAGACCCGCGGTATTTGGAATCTCCAACGCACGACATTGCCCAAGTCGAGGCCATCGGTCGACGACGGAAGCAAGTCGGTATCGTCCAACAGGTTCCTGATGTTCAACTGGAGACTCCAATCGACCTTGTTATCGAAGATCTTCAACCGGTAGCGAACCATCCCATCGAAAATCTCCGTTCTGCCGCCCTTATATTGGGTGTTGGCATCGAATGTCCCATCCGAATTTCTACCAAAGCCGAGAAAGCGATCACCCCGGTAACGAAACGTAGCGCCAAGCGAGAGACCCTTCAATGCCGAGTCGTTAGCGAAGGTATAATTACCGACCAAATTCATTGATTCCAAATGCTGACGTGTATCCGAGGTGTTGTTAACCTTTTCCATGCGGAGCGTATCCGCTTGGATCTCAGTCAAAAGCTCGCCCAGGGTATCCGCTGATCTTCCTCCTAGGAAAGTCATGGTGGAATCCAAAGGCTCGTCGTTCCAGGCATTATCCCAAACGCTAGGGACGCACTCATGATAGTACTCATGTATCCTAAATGTTCCGATCCTGGCGGCAAGATCCCCCGTCCCGGTTCCGCCAACTGCAAATTTTAATTAGTTATTCGACAAAAGGAACCACTTCCTCGGCGATGCGATGTCCGCTCTCCCCCTTGGCCTTGCGGATGTCATACTGAGCTTGCAGACGGAGAAAGTAGCCTTCCGAAAACCCAAAATACCGTTCCAGTCGTAGGGCGGTGTCTGCCGTGATGCTCCGGCTTTCCTTTATGATGGCATAGATGCGCGTAGCCGGAACATGTGTCAAACAGCACTTTAAAGTGTACCACCAAAAAGCGGTTCAAAGTGTACCACCTCAGGGTCTGGTTTTAATGTGATTTTTGCCGATTTGGGTCAAGGGATTAGGGTTATTATTTTTTCCATTTAGAAGTCTATTGCATG
>JAJDZZ010000065.1 GCA_022824405.1 Opitutales bacterium | reverse complement strand
TGTGGAACCCCGTTGGGGTTCGGTCGTATGGGTGATCGGTAACCCAGCGTGCGCTACGCGACACTGGGCTTTGGAGTTTCGAAACGCAAACGGTAGGGCGGCGGCATCCTTGCCGCGCCGGGTGTCGAAGGCGCAAGTTACGGCATCGCGAGGACGCGATAGCCCTACCATTTCGAAATGTAAATAACGCCGTTGGCGTAGAAGAAAGGGGGCGCGCGGGGGCGCGCCAATTGGTGTGGTGGGGGACAGGAATGTCCCCCTCCGTTATCGCTTGGCGAGAGTCTTTTCTTTTTGCCAAACGATCAAATTTCGATATGTCCTGACACCGTTCGCTTTGTGCCTTTGTGCCTTTGTGCCTTTGTGCCTTTGTGCCTTTGTGCCTTTGTGCCTTTGTGCCTTTTCTTAGCGATCTTTGCGAGAGTCCTTACCTTATTTCCGATCACGATCACGATTATCAGTGCTTATCCGTGTAATCCGTGGTTTATCTTTCTCTCAATTCCTAATTCCTAATTCTTAATTGGCGCCCTTAGGCGCCTGATCTGTGCTTTTGGTGGCCAAATCTCTCCCATTCTGCCTCGGTGCCCTGGCCCTTTTTCTGGCGGGCGGGAACCTTAATCACACGGCTCAAGCAGAAGCGCCGGGAGGGGATTACGGTGACGGGCAACTTCCCCTGTCGGCGGAGGTCAACGCGGCGGAAGCGATCACACCGAATGGTTTTTCGGTCGATGTCATTGCGGCGGAGCCGACCCTGCAACAACCCATCGCGTTTACCTGGGACCACCGGGGACGCCTCTACGTGGCGGAGTGCCTGACCTACGCTGAAGGCAGTTTGAATTACGATCTCCGGAAGTCCGATCGCATTGCGGTATTTTCCGATGAAGACCGGAATGGGTCCTTCGAATCCCGCGGTGTTTTCACGGAGGATTTGAAGCGACTCACCAGTGTGGCAGTGGGATTCGGGGGCGTTTGGGCGCTGACCCCGCCCACCCTGGTGTTTATTCCGGATGCCGATGGCGATCTGCAGCCGGATGGGCCGGCCACGGTCAAACTCGACGGCTTCGCTAACGGAAGGATCCGGCACAACATTGCCAACGGTTTGAAATGGGGTCCCGACGGCTGGCTCTACGGTCGTCATGGGATCATGGGAACTTCTCTGATCGGGCGACCCGGCACGCCCGAAGAAATACGCCTCCGCATGAATACCGGTTTCTGGCGTTTCCACCCGGAAACCGAAAAAGTGGAGGCCTGGATACGGGGCGGCACCAATCCGTGGGGCCACGATTGGAATAAGGACGGGGAGCTTTTCTACATCAACACCGTGATCGGCCACTTCTGGCACGGTATTCCCAGCGCCTACACCCTCCGCATGTACGGCCAACACGAACGGCCCTATCTCTATGACCTCTTGGAGATGCACGCCGACCACTGGCATTTCGATATCGAGGGTGACTGGAGAATTACCCGGAAGGATGTGGATGCGGAGGATGCCTTCGGCGGCGGCCACGCCCATACCGGCCTGATGATCTACCAAGCCGACAAGTGGCCCGAGGCCTACCGGAACGAGGTCTTCACCCTCAATTTCCATGGACGGCGCATCAACCGGGAGTCGCTGCACCGGGAAGGCAGCGGATACGTGGCCCGCCATCGACCCGACTTCGTCAAATTTCCCGACCGCTGGTTTCGCGGCATCGACATCATGCAGGGACCCGACGGGGACGCTTACCTGCTGGACTGGTCCGACACCGGGGAATGCCACGACAACGACGCTGTCCATCGCGGCTCGGGTCGGCTTTATCGGGTACGGTATGGAGACCCCGGAACTCCGCCGCAATCCATTCCCGATGATATCGAGGCTATCGAACGTTGGTTGCGCCATCCCAATGTATGGTATTCCCGAAAGGCCAATTTGCTCCTTCATGAGCTGCGGGCCTCCCGACGCCTGCCGGGCGTCTGGGTTGAAAACCTCCGGGAAGGTTTCGAAGAGGCCTCGGACGAGTCCCTGGCGGTGCGTTATTTCCACGCCTGGCACGCCACCGGAGAACTCCCCCACGCCTCCCTCCTTACCCACCCCTTTGAATCCATTCGGGTTATGGCCATTTATGCGCTTCGCGATGCCGCAGGCGTATCGGATGCGACGGTGGAAACCCTGAAATTCCTTTCCAAATCCGGCTCTTCCAGGGTGAGGTTGGCCATTGCCACCCTGCTTCCCCGGCTCCCGGGAGAGGACCGTCTCACCCTGGCTGCCAACCTGTCATCACATGGCCGGGAAGCGATGGATCACAACTACTCCACTCTGCTATGGCATAACATCGAACCGCTCGTCGGCCAGGCGGAGGCATCCTCCCTCAGGCAAATCCTGGATGCCTGCGCCCTCGATGGCATTCGCAGCAAGATAATGCGCCGTTTGGCGGAGGACTACGAGGCGAACCGGCTCCTCATTTCCCAACTGCTGCTGCGGCAGCCGGACCACATTTCAGCCCATCTCTCAGGCCTGAGTAAAGCCCTCCAGGGTATTCGCCGGGCAACGCCTCTTCAGGACTGGGAGAGGGTCTCCTCCCTTGGCGCCGATCACCCGGACATCCAGCACCTGGGCGCCATTTTCGGCCAGGGCCGGTCCCTTAAGCGCCTTTTTCAACTGGCCGAGGATGAGAACGAACCCATTGAAGCGCGCAGACGGGCCATTCGTTCCCTGGCCAACTCGGATTACCCGGACCTGAAAGCCCACCTTCTCCAGTGGATGGCCCGGGAGGGGTTGGCCGCCGTTTCGGCCGCCGCGCTGGCTCAATTTCCGGATGACTCCATCGGACAAAGCATCATCGAGCGTTTGGACAATATGAGGACGGAGGAACGCGCCGCCACCCTGGAGGTTGTCGTTACCCGGGCCAATTGGGCCAAACTATTGCTCGAGCGAATTCTGGACAACCACTTGTCCAAAGACCTCCTTTCCGTCGTTCAAGCCCGACAGATTGCCAACTTTCCCGATCCGGAGCTCAAGCAGTTGCTGGCCGAGGCCTGGGGAACTTTCAATCCGATCGAAAACGACCCCGCCAGCCAGGACCTTGCGGAGAAAATGCGCCGTCTGGCCCAACCTCCCCTCCTGGCCGCAGCCGACAAAAGGGCGGGCCGGATTCTATACGAACAACTTTGCTCCTCTTGTCACCTTCTCTATGGAGAGGGCAGCCCTATCGGGCCGGACCTCACCGGTTCCGGCAGAAATGAAATTGAATACCTCATCGAAAATCTCCTCTACCCCAGCGCCATCGTTCCGAGCGGGTACCGCCTATCCACCGTGCACCTCAGGGACGGACGGGCCTTGGCCGGGGTAATCACAGCCCAAAGCGAGGGCATAATCACCCTGCAAACGATAGGCCAGGACCCGGCCCGGCAGATCCCGCGATCGGAAATCGAATCCATCGACACCTCCAACCAATCCTTCATGCCGCCGGGACTCCTCAACCCCCTCGATGACAAGCAGTTGACCGACTTCCTTTCCTACCTGATGGGCAGCCACCAGTATTAAAGGAAGAAGGCAAAAGGAAGAAGGAAGAAGTAGGGAGTGGTGGAATGTTGGAGTGATGGGTAGAATGGCGCCTCTCCCTCCATTCCAACATTCCATCACTCCAATACTCCACCATTCCATTCGATCATGATCACGATTAATCTCTACCCTCTGTGTCCTCTGTGTTCTCTGTGGTTTTTCTCTTCCAAAAATTCCTCATTCCTAATTCCTCATTGGCGCCCCTGGGCGCCTTTTGCCTATGCGGTAGAGAGTGAGGCCGATACCCCCGATGACGATGCCGCAGAAGAAGAAGCTCAGGCGGCCCCCCCATGAGTTGGGGATAAGGATTCCCAGGAGCCCGATGAACCCGCCGTAGATCAGACACAGTCTCCCCATGGCCAGGGATTGCCGGTTGTCGTTATCGGGAATGTCTTCGGTGGAAGGATCGACGGGGCGCTCCTGATTTTCAAAGAATTTTTCCACGTCTGGTTCCGGTTTGTAATTGAACCACTTGCCAATTCGGACCGTGGCCAGAAACCAAAGGGAGCAAATCACGACGTTGCCGAGCCCGGAATAGATATAAAGAAAATCCGATCTCTCCCGACCCACCAGTTCACCCAGGCCGAACCAACCATCCTGTTCGGCTTTCTTTACCAATAGGGAAAAGACCAGGCCGATCAGGACGGTGCTCCAGCCAGACCAGCGGGGGGCGGTTTTGATAAACAAACCCCAAACCAGCGGCACTGCCACCGGGATGGCAATCATGGAACCGAATACGGTCATGATGTCGAACAGGTTCCAGTCCTTGAGGGTCAGCCAAAGCAACCCGGCCAAAATGATGAGAATTCCGAAAACAGCCGACATCACTTTTCCCACCAGGAACAATTCCTTTTGACCCGCTTGGCGTCGCAGGATCGGTTTATAAAAATTTCTTACAAAAATCCCGGCGTTTACATTGAGACCGCTATCCATGGAGGACATGGTGGCGGCAAACAGACTGCACACCAATAAACCGATCATTCCCACCGGAATGACTTCCATCCCCATAAAGAGGAAGGCCCCTTCCGAGGGATTGCTCAGGGTGGGAAACACGCTTCCCAAATCCGGCTCGATGACGCGCGCCGCCATGGGAGGAATAAACCAGACGAACGGGCCGAACAGCATCAAAATGCCCGCCATGAGGCTGGCTTTGCGCGCTTGTCTGTCGTTCTTCACACACAGGTAGCGGTAAGCGTCGAACATGCTGTTGAGTTTGAAGCCCTGCACGACAAAAGCGGTAAAGATCCAGAGGTAGAGGAAGCGGGCGTCCGAGGCGGAGGCGAAGGAGAAATGGTGTTCCGGCACTTTATCGATCAAACCACCCAGACCGCCAATGGCGGGATGGGCCAAGGCAAAGACACACACCACCAGGGTTATGCACATGAGCAACAGGACCTGGATAAAATCCGAGGCGATGACGGCCCAGGACCCGCCAGCCACGGACATGACCAATACGGCCAGCCCTACAACCCAAATCGTGATGATGGGATCGATATTGAAAATACTGGAAACAACAATGGCCAAGCCGTTCAACCAGATGCCCGCATATAGAACCCGCATGGGCACCTGGGTCCAGGTAAATACCTGCTCGTTGGCGGCGCCGAATCGGGCCCGAACCCCGTCGATAGGGGTGATGACCCGCATGCGGCGGAACCGATAACTGGTTATGAAGTAATTGAGGAAGTAACCCAGGGCATTGCCAAAGAAAATCATGGCAACGAGCGCCCCGTCGGTGTAAGCCTTTCCCGCCGCTCCGGTGAAGGTCCAGGCGCTGAACTGGGTCATGAAAGCGGTGGCGCCCACCATCCACCAAAGCATGCTCCCTCCGCCGCGGAAGTAGTCGCTGGCATCCTTGCTGAAACCTTTATAAACGAACCCGATGGTGAACATGAAGCCCAGGTAGAAGGCCAAAACCCCCAGGTCCCACAGAGTCAGATTGGTGTTAAATACCGGTTCCATAAATTAAAGGCACAAAGGCACAGAGGCACAAAGGCACAAAGGGTTCAGGTTGAAGTGTCTTTAATTGAATAAATTAATGCTGAAAGCATGCGGTCGATTTCAAATGTGAAGCCGGATGTATTCTTGAGTGGACCGTCTTCCGTAACCTGCAGCAATGTTGCTTGGAATGGAAACAGAACAGCGGCGGATTTGCGAAGTTAAACCGTATACTTCAGAGGCAGGATAATTGCGGGTCAGTCCATAGATTTTTGTCACCAAGTCGATTCCCTTTTGCCAATCGATTAAATTTCCATATGTTCTGAAGCCGCACACTTTGTGCCTTTGTGCCTTTTCTTTCCTAGTATTCGAACACCATCCCCAAAAGGGAATCGGGGTCGCGGGTGACGTCCTCGGTTTCTTCTTCCACTCTCGCGAAAGCGACCCGATGGGTGGTCAGCTTTTCCACGGCAATTTTGCCTTCCGCCACCAAGCGCAGGCACAATTCCAGATTGCTGCGGGTATCCCACCGCACAAACACGGGATCGTAATCCCTTCCCCGTTCCCAGGACTTGTCGTGATAACCCGGGCCGGTCCGGGAGGATCGGCGCACATCCAAATTGGTCAGAGAACGGGTAAATGGAAACTCTGCCCCACCCACGACGACCATGGTTCCCATGGGGTGACCGTCACCCGAAATTTTCATGCACTGTTCCAGGGCGTAGGCCGGCTTGGCCGCGTCTCCGCCCAGGGCCAGGACTCCGATATCCAAACCCCTGCCACGGGTAAACCGCATGGTCTTGGAAATGGCGTCCTCTTGCGGAACCTGAACCGTCTCGGAAATGCCCAACTCCCGCGCCACCCCGAGCCGAAAGGGAAGGCGGTCCCATCCGATAACGTAACAACCCGCCAGTTGAAACATCCGGGCCGTCAATAATCCGACGATTCCCATCCCGGCCACCGCCACGTACGCTCCCAATTCCGCCTCCCCCCTTCGCACCGCCTGCATGGCGGTTGCCAGAAGCATGCCGTATGCGCCCTGCTCAAAACTGGCCGCCTCGGGCAAGGGAACCACGAGATTTTGCGGAACGACGGAAAAATCCGCATGCAGGGCATAACCGGCCCCGATAGCGGCAACGCGATCCCCTACCCGGAAGCCCTTGACCTCGGAACCCACCGCGGCCACTATTCCCGCACTGGCATAGCCAAATGGTTTGGGTTTCAGACCCTCCTGCGGATGCAACCGCATTTCTCGGAGCCCCCGCCAACCGCCGGCAGACCGGCTGCCGCGCGAAACGGGTCCTTTCAACTCGGTACCCGGGCTCACCAGGGAGGCTTTGGTCCTCACCAGCACACCCCTCTCCCCAAGTCGGGGCAATTCCGCTTCCATGCGCCTGAACCTGCCGTCACCCCGCAAGGTGAGGACGGTCCGCTTCCTGGGATCATGTCCTGGCAATTTGCTCATACGGTTGGAGGTAGTGAATCTTGGGAAGAGCGCGAAGGGTAGCAAAGAGGAATCTCGCAAAGATCGCCAAGAAAAGGCACAAAGGGGGAGAGGCGTGCTGAGGCGCGCCTCTTAGCGTTCTTGTAGGTCTCCCAACCATGAATTTACCGGCTTTTGAGCGCTTTCGAGAATGGGTCCAAATAACTCGTCGGAGAAAGCGCTCGAAAAAGCCTTCGATGGTGTCAATCGTCATGATTGCAAGTGCCAGGAAAACCCTGCG
>JAJDZZ010000071.1 GCA_022824405.1 Opitutales bacterium | reverse complement strand
CCGGAATGACGGCGCTGGAGCGGATTTCCCTGGATTCGGGTCTTTGCAGGGTCTCGACCCGGCTTCACCCCCGAATCTGCACGAAACCCCCACCAGCACTCGTCCTCCGTTCGCTCGCGACGAATTTTGTGAGATATCCGGGCTGGTGGCAAAGGGAGGGGGAACGAAGCCCTCCCTCTGGGAATTGGCGGATTCGACTAAGGTAATCGATATGACGGGTCTTTCCGGGATCGTCGAGTACCTGCCTTCGGAATACACCATTACGGTGAAAAGCGGAACCAGACTGCAGACCGTGGTGGAGGCCCTGGGAAGGAACGGACAATATCTACCCTTCGATCCTCCCCTGGCCGAGGAGGGGGCCACCATCGGGGGAACCGTGGCAGCGGGGCTGTCGGGACCGGGGGCCTACCGTTACGGTCCGTTAAAGGACTTCATAATCGGCGTCAGGTTTGTGGACGGCCTGGGAAATCACGTCAGGGGCGGCGGCAACGTGGTGAAAAATGCGGCCGGTTTCGACTTTCCCAAACTGTTTAACGGGAGTCTCGGTCGTTTGGGAATCCTAACGGAAGTATCCTTCAAGGTGTTTCCCGAACCTCAACGCTATGTTTCGCTGCAGGCGCGCCTGCCTTCACTGGAAGAAGGGGCACGGATAATGCCCAAGCTGAAAGGGTTTGATCTGGAAGGGGTTGAATTGGATTCCAACTTCCTGCTTTCACTGAGGTTGGGCTACCAGAAACCCACTATGGCGGCGCGCCGGCGAGCCCTGGAATCTCTGGTGGGAACATCCCTCCGCTTGGCTCTGGAGGAGGAGGACTGGGCCATTTGGAGAAATTTCAAACGTTTCTCATGGCAGGGAAACCACCCGTGCCTGTTCAAGGTGGCGACCCACCCCACGTCCGCTCTGCGTCTCATCCGGTCCCTGGATGAGCAGAGGTGGCAATTTCACCTCGGGAATGGCGGAAAGGCGCTCTACCTGGCCTGCCCGGAAGCGACGGACATCGATGGTCTGACCAAGCTGCTCCAAGCCCAAAAACTGACCGGTTTACAACTGAAGGGGCCGGTTTCCTCCCATCCGCTCATCGGGGAATACCCCGGGAAAAGTTTTGTAAGCCGGCTGCAAAAGGCTCTCGATCCCAAGGGTATTTTCCCATCCTTTTCACAGGACGATCCCCTCCCAGCCTGAGGTCTTATGCGCCACACCATCGACAAAGCCCAACTTGGCCCCAAAGCCGCCGCGCTCACTCAAGCCGTGGAGGCCTGTGTCCATTGCGGATTCTGTCTACCCACCTGTCCCACCTACGTCGAGTTGGGGGAGGAAATGAATTCGCCGCGGGGCCGGATTTTTATCATCAAAGAGGTGTTGGAAGGGGCCGTTCCCTTGGAGGACGCCCTGGACCCCATCGACAATTGCCTGGGATGCGACGCCTGCATCACCTCCTGTCCCTCGGGGGTCGAATACGGTCACATGCTCACCGCCTTTCGGGCCAAAGCCGAAAAGGAACGCCCCCAGCGATGGTCGCGCCGGATGTTGCGCGGCATTTTTTTGCATACCCTACCCTATCCGCGACGAGCCAGGTGGGCTTTTAAGGCCGGCGGCCCTTTGCGGTCTCTCCGAAGCATCCTGCCAAAAAAATTGCGCCCCGCTCTCGATTTGCTCCCTTCGACCCTGCCCCCGAGGGATGCTTTGCCGGAAACGTTCCCGGCCGAGGGCGAAAAGCGCGGAAGAGTCGCCCTGCTCACCGGTTGCGTGCAACAGGTCCTGGCCCCGGAAATAAACCGGGCCACCCTCGAGGTTTTGAGCGCTAATGGGATAGAAACCGTCATTCCCAGAGATCAGGCCTGTTGCGGATCCTTGGCCTTGCATACCGGCAATGAGGATCACGCCCGCAAGACGGCCCGACAATTGATCCGTTCCATTCCCGAGGACGTGGACGCTCTCATAACCAATGCAGCCGGATGCGGGTCGGGCATCAAGGAATACGGCATTCTCTTTGCCGGGGAGGCGGACCAAAAAAAAGCCGAAGCCTTGGCCTCCAAAACCATGGACATCAGCACATACCTGTGGGAAATCGGCCCGGTCGACCCTCCAAAACTTCCTCAAGAATGGAAGGTGGTCTACCACGACGCCTGCCATTTGGCCCATGCCCAAGGAGAAAGGGAAGCGCCGCGCTTTCTTCTGAAGGCCATACCAAATCTGGATCTGCTGGAACCGCCCGATTGGGAAATTTGTTGTGGTTCAGCCGGAACCTACAATCTGGAAAAACCCGAGGTGGCCAATGAACTCGGACGAAAAAAGGCCAGGAACCTGATGTCGACCCATCCGGATGTCGTGGCTATGGGAAATATCGGCTGCATGACCCAGATAGAAAAACACCTGTCCGGCTACCCCTCCCCTCCCCCGGTTCTTCACACCGTCCAGATTCTGGCCAGGGCATATGGAGGCGCGCCAGGGCGCGCCAATTAGGAATTAGGAATTAGGAATTGAGGAGAAAGATGAACCACGGATTTCACGGATGAGCACGGATATGGAGCCCCAGGGGCTCCTCTTAGCGGTCTTGGCGATCTTGGCGAGAGGCAAAAGCGTGCTGAGGCAGGCCAATTAGGAATTGACTTTGGCAAAGAGTCTCGAGGTCAGCATCCAGCTTTTCTTCAGACCTTGACCTTAAATTTCGGGCATTGGCGGAGGAAACGGACGGGATTGAGAAAGAAGACCTGGTCGATGGTTTGGTCATCGTAGCCGCGGCGGCGCATTTCCTGGGCGGCATAGGGCACAGCCAGGGGAACGCTCACCCCCCAATCGCAGGCCGAGTTCATCCACAACCGGTCCGCGCCAAATTTTTCCAGGATATCGATGGCCCTGGGGGAGGTGCATTTGGATTCCGGGTACAAGGTCAGCCCGCCCCAGAAACCGGCATCCAACGCTATTTTGGCGGTGTGCTCCTCCACGTGATCGATCAAAACGCGGCCCGGGTCTATGCGCGGTTCATTCCCGATCACGTCGACGATGATCCGGGTCCCCTTGAGCTTGTCCTCCAGATGCGGGGTGTGGACCAAAATCAACTGGTCGTGCTCCGCCGCCAGGTTCACCTGCTTTTCCAGAACGGTCAGCTCGTTGCGACTGTTCTTATTTAGGCCTATTTCCCCTATCCCCAGAACATTGTCGCGCTCGAGAAACTCCGGAATCAACGCCATCACTTCCTCGGCCAGTTCGAGGTCCTCGGCTTCCTTGGGGTTGATGCAAAGCCAGCAATAGTGGGGCAGACCGAATAGTTCCGCGCGACGGGGTTCATAATCGGTCAACTGACAAAAATAATCGTAAAATCCCTGGGCCGAACTGCGGTCGAAACCGGCCCAAAATGCCGGTTCGCAAACCGCCTTGCAACCGGCCACGACCATGGCCTGGTAGTCATCCGTGACCCGGCTGACCATGTGGGCATGGGGTTCGATGTACCTCATGGCTTCTGGCCCGGCCAGGCGCCGCAGGCTGCTTTGGTGGTGGCCGCGGGAATGGCCTCTCGGGTCGGATCGCTCAAAGCGAGTAAAACAGCTTTGGCCTTTTCATCCGAATCCAGAGCCTCGAGCGCCTGCAAAAAGGCCCGATAGCGAAAATCATCGGCCAAGCCTTCCCGCTCGACGCGATCCATAAAGGCGCCGATATCGATGAGCTTGGATCGGGCATCCAAAAAATACAGGTCCACCGCGTTCCGTTTGTGCTTGGGTTTCATAATTTGTGGTCAGTTTTGAATCTCGCAAAGCACGCAAAGAAGCGCAAAGTTTTTTCTAAAAACGCTTCGCTTGATCATGCTTTTCCCAAGGGCTACGGCACGACACGGTCCGGCTTTGCCGGAGAAGGAAGAAGGAAGAAGGATGAAGGGAAATTCATCGTAATCTTGATCGTGATCAAAATTGAAACATGGATGAACAGGATTTGAGATTGACTCTCGCAAAGCACGCACAGTTCGCCAAGAGCATGTACCAGAACCCAGTTACTAGTATGCAAATCAATGCAACGTTATACATATTTTAATCTTTCCAACCTGAAATACCCTTCTATTATTTGCTTTCACTTTATTTTATTTTCCGGAAACGGCCCCCGGAACCAGCAGCCAACCCTCAAGACTACAATCAAGAACAACTATAAATCATGAAATTAATATCCAAAAATTCGATTTATGCCGCAATATTTATGGCATGGGGACTATTGAGTCTGCCGATCTTCAGCTTCGCCCAGGAAGAGGAGGAAGATGACATCTACGAAATTTCTCCGTTTGTCATTCTGGATGAGGAGGATACCGGATACATCGCCACCCAGACCCTGGCGGGAACCCGCCTGCGGAGCAACCTGTCCGACATCGGGGCCTCGGTCCAGGTCCTGACATCTGAATTTCTCGACGATATCGCCGCCACCGAATCGACCGATCTGTTGTTGTTTACCACCTCTACCGAGGTCGCCGGTTTGGGTGGAAACTTCTCCGGGGGGAATGCTCGCCAGGACGACCGCGTTCTCACGGGAGCCGTTCTGAATAATCCGCAGGGAGCCGCCCGGATTCGCGGCTTGGGTTCCCCCGACAACACCCGCAACTTTTTCCTGACCAGTATTCCCTGGGACAGCTATAATTCGGGACGGGTGGAAATCAACCGGGGAGCCAATGCCATTCTCTTTGGCCTGGGCTCTCCCTCGGGGGTGCAAAACGTCGGTTTGAACCGGGCCGTATTCGATGAAATCAACCGGGTCGAGTTTCGCGTGCAAGATGGAGGCCAGGAACTTTCCTATCGGGCTCAGGTCGATTTCAACCGCGTATTGGTTGAAGACAAATTGGCCATCCGCGTTGCCGGAGTTCGGAATAACCGCAATTATTCGCAAAAGCCGGCTTATCAGGACCAAGAGCGCTATTACGTCACCGCTACCTGGCGTCCACTCGAAAACACCGTTGTCCGAGTCAGCTACGAAAACGGCCACATTCGCGCCAACAACCCCGATCCGGTGGGTCCGCTGCAGGCCATCGATCACTACATTCGCGAAATCCGCCGCTACCACTCCGCTCTGGCCCAGGATGGCAACTACATAGGAGCTCCCGAAACCAACCTGCCCCTCACCTACGATCCCTGGCGCTTCAGCATGCGCTGGCCCATTCAGGAATACAGGGCCGTCTGGCAACAGATCGATCCGACGACCGGTTTCACCAATCCCTTTGGAAATCAGGGTTTCGGGCAATCTCTCGGCATGGTCTGGGGACGGGACACCGAGAATCCCGATTTCGGTTTTCCGGGCGTAATTCCCAACAACAATGCCTTCCGGGTGGATTATGATCGGAGCACCCCAGGCTTCCAGCACAAGGTTTGGTACGACTACGAACGTCCGGCGGCGGATCGACCGCCCAATCCACGGACTCCCCGAGGCGGTCGCAATTTCCGTCGCATCGATAACGCGGGGGCCTATGATATCGGTGATTACGCCGGTATCTATGAAGGGTTCAACGATCTGGACCTGTTCGACTTTTCGGAATACCTCCTGGCCGGGACGGCTCCGTTCCAGAACCGGGATTTCGACGCCCTCCAGGCCTCGCTGGAACAGAACTTCTTTCAAAACAAACTGGGTTTTGAGTTGGCATTTACCAAAGAAACGTTCAATCGCCAGAATTTCAACGGATTCCCCGGTCGCACCATGGGGATACAGATCGATATCAACCATACCCTTCCCATCGGCACCTTCGACCACAACAACGATCCGCTGGTACCGGTCCAGCCACAGGCCAATCCCAATTTCGGGCGCCCCTTCATGGTCGGTAAGGCAAGTTTGGCAACTCTCCAAACAGAACGTGAATCCGTACGCTGGACCGGATATTGGGATTTCGATACGGCCGATTGGCTGGGGGACAGTATGCTCTCCGACATTCTGGGGCGAAGCATATTGACCACGTTGGCCTCCAGCCAGGAGTGGAATAACAGCAACATTTCCTTTTCTCAGCGCGAATTCGGCCCGCGCGAAGCAAACCTGAATGAAACGTTTGGAACGCGCCCCGACCCGCGGCATTTCGATTACCTGGTTTACCTGGGACCCCCGGTCGACCTGGTGAGCGACCCAGCGGGGATCACTCGGGACATGTTCCAGATCAACCCGATTAACAATCAAAAAGTGTGGAATCCGGGCGGACCCCCCGTGCCAACCACCTACTATGACGTGGTCAATCAGGAAATGGTCACCCACAACCTCGAAAGGCGGCTGGCCGCCATTAACGGTGAGCACAACGGAACCGTTAATGATTCCCTGGCCGCCATCCTGCAAAGTTTCCTGATCAGCGAAAACATCGTAACCACGGTGGGCTGGCGCCAGGACGAGGTGACCAATACCCTGGCCAACACGCCCATTCTGACCGACACGGCAACGCCCGAACAGGTTTCGAGTCTGGGCATTGTCAACAATACCTACGATTATCTGGGTACCGTCGCCCAGAACGAGGACGGGGAATACCTCTTCGAAGAACCTGAAATCACCTTTGTCAAGGAGGACATCTTCAGCTGGGGGGCCGTAGCCAAGCTGCCCAGGGAATGGAATCCTTTCGATTGGATGGACAGCGCCAGCTTTTTCTATAGCGAGTCGCAAAATTTCCAACCCGCCCCGGGCCGTGAAAATCACTTGGGCATACAACTTCCATCGCCCACGGGAACGACCGAGGATATCGGCTTCAATTTCGCCTTCCTCAATAACAAAATCAATCTGCGTATCAACCGCTTCGAAGCCGCTATCAACAATGCCAGTAATCCGGGGGTCAATCGCGTCTACGCCCAGTCGGAAACCACTACCATGCGCGGGTGGATAAACAACGTCCTTCTCGAGTTGGCCATCGCCGATTTCGACGAGGTCATTGAAAATGAGAATTCTCCCGATTTCGGTCAGTTGCTTCGCATGCCTGCCGCGGAACTGGAAGGTCACTTGAATGATTTTCTCGACTTTTTCGGCATGGATATCGACCGCCACAACAATGTGGTGACCCTCGATCAAAACAACCCCTTCTCCGCTATCTGGACCGAAAACTCTTGGCGGACCACCTACGACCAACAGCAGGGCATTGTTGACGGGATCGAGCAAAACGCGGCCGGGCAAACCGATACCCTCGACCAAGTCACCCAAGGGACTGAAATCGAGCTGGTGGCCAATCCCATTCGCGGAATGCGGATCCTCTTAAATGTGGCCAAGGTGGAAACGGCCAACAGCAATATCGCGCCCACCATGCGGAATTGGATCGAAAACCAGATCGGGCCCTTCTACGCCGGCACCCCCACCAACCCCAGCAGGTTCGGACAGTTGATGCGAGGTGGCCCTGGACGTCGCCCCGAACTGCGAGCGAATAACTTTCCCAATGCCGATACCAACCAGACTTGGTGGACCCGCGAGGTCATTCGCGACTGGGAAGTGATCAAGGCCCAGGAGGGAACCTTCTCCCCGGAGGTGCGTAAATGGCGGGCCAACGCCGTGGTCAATTATGACTTCCGGGAAGGCGCTCTCAGAGGTTGGGGCGTAGGGGTGAACGCGCGCTATCAATCCCGCGTCGCTATCGGATTCCCCATTTCCCCGGACGCGGAAGGGATTCCGAAGCCCGACATCGAAAATCCCTTCTTTGGCCCGGCCCAAACCAACTGGGGATTCCGTTTGGCCTACAGCAAGCGAATTTGGGAAAATAAGGTCAACTGGCGCGTCCAGCTCAACCTTAGCAATGTCTTTTCCGACAGACGCGACCTCATTCCGGTTCGCATGACCGATAATGGTTTGCTGGCGCAGTCCCGCACGTCGCCTCCCCGGGGTTGGGTCATTTCCAACCGCTTCAACTTCTAGCCCGTCGGGGTCAGTCGTTAATTTTTGACATGTCCCCATGTTGAAAATTAATGACTGACCCCTTAAGTCTTCGGGCTAAATTCGTAAGAAGCGAACCTACACCATGAGTCAACTAAGTAGAACCATCATGAGGATCCGTCCCTATCTCGTTTTCGCCCTCGCGTTGGGCGCCTTTGCCGGCGCTCAAGCTGAGGTGCAAAGAGGCAATGAGAAGCGCTCGGCCGAGTTTGAACGGCTCAAGTCTCTGGTGGGGCTATGGGCAGGTGAAATGCCCGCGAAAGAAGGTGAGGCCGAGGCCATGAAGATGCGCGTGGAATACCGCCTGACGGCCGGTGGCAGCGTCATCCAGGAGACGTTCAACGGCGGCACGCCCATGGAGATGATCACCATGTACCACGATACGCGGAAAGGGCTGAGGCTCACCCACTACTGCATGTTAGGCAACCAACCGAGAATGGACTACACCGGCACCCGCGATGGAACGCTTCAATTCACTCTGTCCGAGGGCAGCGAACTGGACCAGGACAAGGATGCGTTCATGCACTCCCTCGCCCTGACCATTGTCGATGACAAAAACATCGTGCAGGGATGGACCATGTATCGGGATGGGAAGGCCCAGTCACAGGATATTCACCTGACGCGGGTGGAATAGCCTGAATTTTTTATCAGCGCCGTTAGGGTCAAACCTTCTCCACCAGGATATAGTAAACACCCATTTTTTCACCCTCGGTAGTGGTGAAGTAGGCCTCGATAAACGTTTTGCCAGGTGGCAACTCCATGGAGAAATCCACCGCCTCCTGCCCGGAAGACACCGGTTTCTCGTCGGACCGGTTACCCACTTTAAGGAAGGCGCTTTGAAACTTGAGGGCTTTACCGGGAGTTTCACGAAATGCTATCAGCCCCGGGACCGGTTCTCCGGGGGGAAGGGCATCATCCAGGGCGGCTTTGGATTCCTCCGGCCATCGACGCAGGGAAAACCGGTAGGTTCCGGCAGCTTCCACCTCCACGGCCCATTTGCCGGGATAGCCACTGCCTATTTTTCCGCCGCGCACGGCACTCTGATTCCAAGCCACACCACGATTGCCCGAGAGCCATTCGTGGGCAGTGAGCCGGGCGGGATTTTCCGCCGGATTTCCCAGCACTAGGTCGGCAAATTTGGAAAATGAAGGTTCTATGCTCCTCCACCAATTGTCATAATTTCCACGCAATTTTCTCACCACCTCGGGGCGTTCAGCCGCAATATCCTTATTCTGGCCCGGGTCGGTTGACATATCGTAGAGTTCTTTCCCGTTAATGAGGCGCCATCGTTGGGTCATCACGCTGCTCTTGCGCCATTTGATGGGATCCTGCACCCGTTGGGAATCGGTTACCAGGTAGCGGTCCGGCCAAGCCGTGGGCAGTTGGAAAATCAAGGGAGCCAAGGACCGGCCATCGAAGAAATAATCCACCGGGGCCTGGAGCCCGCACAGATCGATCAAAGTGGGCAGCACGTCGACGTGAGCGCTCAACTGGGCAATATCGCGGCCCTTACCCAACCCGGCTTTGGGCCAATGGAGAAAAAAGGGCACCCGGTGCCCACCGTCGTACTCGCTGCCCTTTTTCCCGCGCATGCCCGAATTCCAAACCTTTTCCCCGGTGGCGGTGCCGTTGTCGGTGGTAAAAATAAACAGGGTGTTTTCCTCCAGGTCCCTGGCCTTGAGCCACTCACGGATGGCGCCGACGTTTTCGTCTATATTGGCAATCATGCCGAAGAAAATGGCCTCCCTTTCGGACAAACCCTCCTCCAGGTAAGGCTTCCAATAACGGTCCGCGACGTGAAAGGGGCCATGGGGGGCGTTGGTCGAAATAAAGGCAAAGAAAGGTTTTTCCCCGGCCAAACTGTCCTCGATAAAACGCTTGGCCGAATCGAAGTAAACATCCGTGCAATAACCCTCGAACTTCTCGGGTTTGCCGTTGTGGAAATAGGTGTCGTCAAAATAGGCGTTATCCCAGAAATCGGGAGTTTGCCCTACGCCGCCGCCGCCGTGGCGGACCACCTCATGAAATCCCCTATCCTCCGGACGATAGGGATAGTTGTCCCCCAGGTGCCACTTGCCAAACATTCCGGTGCGGTATCCCGAGTTGGCAAAGACCTCGCCCAGAGTTGCTTCACCCCGAAATAGCAATGACCGGCCCATGATGGTGTGCCAGGGACCGGCCCGGTTGGTGAAATGCCCGCTCATCAAAGCCCCCCGGGTGGGCGAACAGGTGGGGCTAACGTGATAATCGGTCAAGCGGATGCTCTCCCCATGCAGTTCATCCAGGGCGGGTGTCTTGAGAACGGGATTACCGTGGGCGGAAATATCGCCATAGCCCTGGTCGTCGGTGATGATCAGAACCACGTTGGGCCGCTCTTGCGCGGCAGCCCCCCACAATCCGGCAATCGCGGTTAAACAAGAAATCAGGAAAAAGGATCGAAGCGTCATAAATTAAATCTGGTGGAAGGAGGAAACCACAAAAAGCACAAAAGGCGCAAGAGGAAGATAAGGATTGGTCTTCCCCTGCGGGAAGGCGCTGTCGGCGCCCAAGATTCCTTTCTTTTCGATCACGATCAGGATCAAGATCACGATCACGATTAATCCCAGCACCTTCAGCCTTCAGCCTTTCTCCCACTGCGATCTCTGTGGCCTCTGAAATCAACTTGGTGGCATTCCCTTGACCGCTTCCTTTTTCGAAACTTGTCTGGAGGTAATTTTCCCGATGGCCCAATGGGCGTGCTCGGCCACCATCGGATCCGTTCCCCGGGCCAGGCAGGCCAGAGCCGGGAGATCGGCCTCGACCCCGATATTCCCCAAAACCACGCAAACATTGCGCTTCCAACGGGGCAACTTCAACCGGGCCAATGAGGTTCCCCGGAAATGACGGTTGAAGTCCGCCTCCTTCCAACTCAGGGTTTCCCGCAAATCCGGCAGTCCGGGGAAGAGGAATTTGGTCTCCCGGGTGGTTCGGGCCCATCGGTTCCAGGGACAAACGTCGAGACAATCGTCGCAACCGAATACCCGGTCTCCGATAGCTTCGCGAAAGGTCATGGGAATGGAGCCGCGGTGTTCGATGGTGAGGTAGGAAATACAGCGGGAAGCATCCAATTGATAGGGGGCGGGGAAGGCATCGGTGGGACAAACGTCCAAACAACGCCGGCAACTGCCGCAGTGGTCGGAATCGACCGGATCGGGCTCGAATTCGAGGGTTGTCACCACGGCGCCCAGAAACAACCAGGTCCCGAACCTTCGGTGCAGCAGCAGGGTGCTTTTGCTCAACCACCCCAGACCGGCCTCGACCGCGATGGGCTTTTCCAGGAGGGGCCCGGTATCCACGTATGGTTTTTGCGCCCCACCCCTCTCTCGCATCCAGGCGCACAGTTTTTTCAGACGCTTGTAGATCAAGGGGTGGTAATCCCGGCCCAGGGCATATTTGGCGATGCGACCCCGCATGTCGGGCTCGGGCTGGAAGTAGTTCAAGCCAACCATGACAATGGACCGGGCTCCCGGGATTATTTTGGCGGGGTTGAGGCGACGATCGTTATTTCGCTCCATCCAGCTCATATTGCCGTGCCGACCTTCCTCAATCCATCGCCGGTAATATTCCTTGCGCAGCTTCACTTCAATGGGGGCGAATCCGCAGGCGTCGAAGCCGAGACGGAGGGCTTCCTCCCGGCATTGTCGGGTAAGTGATGGCGGGGCGGGCACGGGAAATCAACTTATACGGGCCTCGGACCGGCTCAAATCAAATTTAAAGTTGCCACCTTCCCCTGCACAATCCAGGTTTCCCCTGCCTGCTAAGAATTCCCAGGCCATGCGCCCGTCCCGAGATCTGCGAATGGGTCGAAGGATCGGGCCTGAAATCACTGAATTTAATGAAAACCGTACTGGCTTACTCGGGGGGATTGGATTCGACCGTCCTGCTTTACCATCTCGTCGCGGAAGGCGGCGATGTTTCGGCACTGTCGGTCAACTACGGTCAACGTCACCAAAGGGAACTCGACTCGGCCCGGGCCGTGACCAGACGTCTCGGCCTGCCTCACAAAACCATCGATCTCTCCTCCCTGGGTAATTTGCTGGAGGGTTGCAGCCTGACCAATCCGGACCTCCCCATCCCCCAAGGCCACTATGCGGAGCCCTCCATGAAGGCCACGGTGGTCCCCAACCGCAATATGCTGTTGCTGGCCCTGGCCACCTCCTGGGCCATTTCCTTGCGGGCCGATACCGTTTCCTACGCGGCCCATTCCGGCGATCATGCTATTTACCCCGATTGCAGGGAGCCATTCGCCCAAGCCCTGGACAACGCTATTCGGTTGGCGGACTGGAGGGAAATCAGGCTCAGCCGGCCCTTCGTCCATCTGGATAAAAAGGCCATCGTTGAGCGTGGCGCAGCTCTGGGTGTCCCCTTTGACCTGACTTGGTCCTGTTACGAAGGCGGCCAATTCCACTGCGGTCGTTGTGGCACCTGCTTCGAACGCCGGGAGGCCTTTCACCTGGCCGGGGTGGAGGACCCAACCCATTACGCTTCCCCTGCGGGGAAGCAATTAGGAATGAGGAATGAGGAATTGGGAGATAGATTGACCACGGATTACACGGATGAGCACGGATAATCGTGATCGTGATCGAAAAAAGGAAAAGCCTCTCGCAATGCTCGCCAAGAACGCAAAGGGATCCGGCTTCGCCGGAACAAGAGATAACGGAGGGGGGACGGAGGCGCCAAGGACGCCAATTAAGTATTAGGAATTAAGAATTTTGTGTTTTTGTGCATTTTTGTGGCTAATCTCTGCACCCTCGCACGCCACTCCACCACTCCTCCATTCCATCACTCCTTTTTAGCCTTCATCCTTCAGCCTTCTTCCTTTTCCCTCTCCCCCCAATTCCTAATTCCAAATTCCTAATTCTTAATTGGCGCCTTTCCGCATCCAGCATCATGTTTACCTGTTCAAAGTCCTATAGCGACATCCCCTTTGCCCATCGCCAGCCCCACCACGCCGGCCATTGCTCGTTCATACACGGGCACAACTGGTCCTTTAAATTCACCTTTGGATGTCATGAGCTGGATGAATCGGGATTCGTGGTAGACTTTTCGGATCTGAGATTTATCCGGAATTGGCTGGTGGAAAACCTCGACCACGCCTTTCTCCACAATGTGGCCGACCCGGTATCCCAAAAATTGGCGGCTCGATTTCCCGAGGCCTTCAGACCCTATCCATTGGAAAGTTGCTCGGCCGAAGGAATTGCCCAACACGTCTTCCACGCCATAGAGCCCCTCCTGAAAGAGCATCATGGCGAACGTGTATTTCTGGTCGCCTTGAAAGTCTTCGAGGACGCCAAAAACGCAGCCGAATACAGAAAAATTCCTTCTCCCTCCGGGGAAAGTCAGGATGAATTTGCGCAGCCATGAAAAAATTACCCGTATACGAGACATTTTTCAGTTGGCAGGGAGAAGGCTGCCAAATGGGGAAGTCAGCCTATTTCATTCGCCTCTACGGCTGTCCCGTCCATTGCCCCTGGTGCGATTCCGCCGGCACTTGGCATCCCGATCACATCCCGGAAAAAGTGGAAAGGATATCGCCCCGGAAACTGGCTGAAATGGCGGCTGAACGACGTCCCAGGATCGTCGTCATAACGGGGGGCGAACCGGCCATTCACGATCTCACCGAACTCACCGACCGCCTCCGGGAACGTAACCTCAAGGTCCATTTGGAAACCTCCGGCGCCTTTCCCCTTCTCGGGACCTTCGACTGGGTCACGGTAAGCCCAAAGGAATGGAAAAAACCGATCCTGGACTGCCTCGTCCGCGCCGATGAATTAAAAATCGTGGTCGATTCCTTGCACGCCGTCGACTACTGGGAAAAGGAAATCGGCCCTGTTTGGTGCGCCGATTCGATCTGGCTCCACCCCGAATGGTCCAAACGGAACGACCGCGCCATTCTTCAACTGATCAACCGAAAGGTCAAAGAGGGGAAACACCCCTACCGGGCCGGATACCAGTTGCACAAAATCTATGGCGTGGATGAAGAGGATGCGGATTCAGAGGCGCCGGGGGGCGCCAATTAGGAATGGGGAGAGGGAACCACAAAAAGCAGGTATGTGGTCAATCAAGTGCAAAGTTTAATTTGTTTATAGATATGGTGAGTAAATGCGTTCCTATTGGGATAGCCTAGCTCAGTGAGCTTTTGCTTTCCCATCACAGTTGCAAGTTTT
>JAJDZZ010000089.1 GCA_022824405.1 Opitutales bacterium | reverse complement strand
AAACCATATGTGGAAGGATTAATAGCCAGGGGCAAACCCTACAAATGCGCCATGGTTGCAGCGATGAGGAAGATGCTCATCCACCTTCATTTCCTTATGAAAAATCATCAATTAAGCCTTGCTTCGTGACACAGTTGCTTTGCGATCATTGCGAGAGCCTCAATCCGAAGTATCAAACGTAGGAGCGGGTTTATCCCGCGATTGCCAAGGAAAGCCATATCAGGGAAAAGGACACCCAACATTCCGAAAAAGGCGGTTTTCGGCAACAATCCCACAAATTTATTCGATTGGAAGACTTGGATCATTCGGCCAGTAGACCTTTTTTCTGAAATCCTCCTCCGGGGCGTTATGGAGCCGTAACTTGCGCCTTCGACACCCGGTGCGGCAAGGATGCCGCTGCCCTACCGTTCACGTTTCGAAATGGTAGGGCTATCGCGTCCCCGCGATGCCGTAACTTGCGCCTCCGACACCCTGTTGTTTTGAAGTCCGACAAACTGTTAAGAAACCTGAGTGGTTACGGACCGGGTTTGGGAGGATAGGATCTTAAATCCCGCCGCTCCGGCGACGGCCAGCAGGATCAGCGCTGCCAGATAGTTTCCGTAGACGGCCTGACCGACCCCAAACAAGAATGCATACACCGCCGTCATGCCCAGCAAAGCGTAGCCGATTTGAGGGGCCAGGGACTCGCGGGGGCCGAGCTGCCCTTCCAGTTGCCTTCGGACAGGTCTCCATCCCAATCCGCCGGGCCGAGCCATTTTGTAGAAGTTTTTCAACACTTCCATGTCGGAAGCGGGAGTGAGAAAGGTAACGGTCAACCACACCGTGGTGGTAAGTCCCACACTGAGAATGAGTTCAAACCACCAAGCCCAATCCGGATCGATAATTTTAAACATTACCGCAATCGCAAACGAAGCGATCATGGCGCTCAGCTCGCTGAAGGCATTAATGCGCCACCAGAACCAGCGCAGCATGAAAATCAAACCCGTGCCCGCTCCGACTTGTAAGAGAATTTGAAAGGTATCCAGCGCGCTTTGCAGTTGAAGGGCAAACCATCCCGCCAGGATCATCAATACCACGGTTGAAATGCGCCCGATCAGGACGAGTTGTTTTTCCGAGGCTTCCGGTTTTACGAACCGTTTGTAGAAGTCGTTGACCACATAGGATGAACCCCAATTCAAATGGGTGGAAATGGTGGACATATAGGCGGCTGTCAGGGATGCGAGAACGAGCCCCAACCAACCGTGAGGCAAAAAGGTCAACATGGCCGGATAGGCCAGATCGTGACCCAGCTTGCCGGAGTCGAGGTTGGGAAAGGCGGCGTGGATGTCTTCAATGGTAGGAAATACCACCAACGATGCCAAAGCCACCATTATCCAGGGCCATGGACGCAGTCCGTAATGGGCAAAGTTAAAAAACAGAACCGCCCCGGCGGCATGGCGTTCATCCTTGGCGGCCAGCATGCGCTGGGCGATATAACCCCCTCCGCCCGGTTCCGCCCCGGGATACCACACACTCCACCATTGCACCACTAACGGAATTATCAGAAGGGTCATCCAGAGGTTGAGGTTTCGGTCGGATAGGCCCCCGGTCGGGCCATTTTCGACCGGCGGCAGAAAACTCAGCTTATCGGCTACATTGGGATGACTGAACAGGGCTTCAAGTGATCCGATATCAGCATGGCGGATGGCAAAATAAGCGGCGGCGACGGAACCAACCATGGCCAGGATAAACAACATGCAATCGGTAAATACCACCCCTCGAAAACCACCCAAGGAGGAGAAGATGACGGTGGCCAACCCCGCCCATACGATCGATTGCAAAGGACTCAATCCCAACATC
The DNA here is from genome assembly GCA_022824405.1 of Opitutales bacterium. Taxonomy (GTDB): domain Bacteria; phylum Verrucomicrobiota; class Verrucomicrobiia; order Opitutales; family UBA2995; genus JAABVD01. The sequence goes on along the minus strand of JAJDZZ010000089.1, from coordinate 19,768 downwards.
ACACCGCCGATCTTTATCGCGGCCAGCGATACTGAGGCCATGATCATCATGTTAAAGAATACCCCCAGATAAAGGGCCCGAAATCCTCGCAGGAAGGCGGCGCTTTTTCCACTGTAGCGGAGTTCGTAGAACTCGATGTCGGTCATGACTCCGGACCGGCGCCAGAGTTTGGCATAGAGAAAAACCGTTACCATGCCCGTAACGAGAAACGCCCACCACACCCAGTTTCCCGCCACGCCGTTCTGCCGGACGATATCGGTCACCAAATTTGGCGTGTCGGTGGAGAAGGTGGTCGCAACCATGGAAAATCCCAGGAGCCACCAAGGCATCTTTCGGCCTCCAAGGAAAAACTCCCCACTGTTTTTTCCGGCTAAACGGGCCACCAGCAGACCCACCAGGATCACGGCCAGAAAATAGGCTCCGATCAGGATCCAATCGATGCGTTCGAGTGTGATATTTCCACCCACTCCTAAAGGGAAAAAATGCTGTCCATGGCCCGGGAAGTATTTTCAATCAGCGTTTCCGGAGCATATTTGTAAAAGGGCAGGGGTGGAATCATTTCCGCGGCTACCCATCCCTCGTATCCAATGGCCGCCAAAGCCTGGGTCACTGCGGGCCAGTTGACGTCTCCGGACAACAGATCCACAAAGCCGTTTACCGAACCGACTGCCCGACGATAGTCTTTTACATGCACCCGGCAGATGCGCTCACCTAGAATGGGAATCCAGTGTTCGGGGTATCCATTGGCCAGAGCATTTCCCACGTCAAAGTAGGCGCCAACGCTTTTGCTTTCGAATTGATCGATAAACCGTTTCATTTCAAGCGGGCTGAGCAGGAATTTGTTCCAAACGTTCTCAATGCCTATGGTGACGTCCATTTCTTCGGCCAGTGGTATGGCCTGCCGCACGAAGGCGGTGGCCCGCTTCCAGGCCGCATCGTAGGGAACCGCTTCAAAATCCGGTATGAAATCGGCCCCTACCGAACCGGGCACAACCAGAATTGCATCGATGCCCAGGTGGGAGGCTGCCCGGATTTGTTTTTCCAAAATCCGCCTGGCTTGGGCCCGTGTTCCCTGACGCGAACTGGCGGGATTGTTATCCCAATACATACCTGTGGCCAGGCCGCTCAGGGTTATTCCCACCTCATTTGCCGTTTGGGCAATCCGATCGAGTTCGGCACGGCTGGTTTCCATATTGAGTTGGCCATCTCCACTGAGGTCGATTTCGAAGCCTTCGAACCCGGCGTCACGGGCCAACCGCATTTTTTGTTCGAGATCCCAATCCCCGTAAAAGGACCAGATGCTGATGGATTTTTTCATAAATTTAACAAAAAAGGGGTCAAACGCAAAATGTTAACATCGTCTGATTATTTCGCTTCAGTCATTCAGGTGAATCCGGAAGACGATTTTAACATTTTGCGTTTGACCCCTTTCCCTCCTGGATTTCCCTGAGGGTCAGTTCCAGTGAAGCATAGGCATCCTTCAGCGTGGCCGTGGCCGGAGCCTTACCTCGGCGGACATGGTCGGTGAAGTATTTGAGTTGATTGTAGTATCCTCCCAGATCGGAAATATTTCCTTCTCCACTCGTCGATCGATCCATCTCCGGACCTGGCACCTCCATGCGTCGAGTTGGGTTGTTGCCCTCCGTTACCAACAATCCCTTACCGTTGCTGGAATCGAAATCCAGCGCCGCGTTCTGGTAAACCGCCTGGAACGCCATTTGAAAACCCCATTGCGGCGGATAGTTCCAGCCGCCTTCGGTAGAGACGGTCAAGGAATCGAATTCCATTAGGGTAAAAATATGAACCGGTCCGCTGAAATCTTCCGTGACGCGACTTTTAAACGACTTGGGCGGTCCCAGTAAGGCCAGTACGTAATCGGTGTCGTGGATGTGCAGATCCAGAGCAGCGCCGCCGGAAAGGGAAGGATCGTTCAGCCAATCATCAATTGCATAATCGGGACGACCTCCGCGACGAAGCAGGTGCAAGCTCAATAATTTGCCTCCAATGCCATTGCGGTGATATTCCATCAGCGCCTGGTACTCGGGCCAGAACCGGATGCAGTGCCCCACTTGGGCAAGTGTTCCATGCTCCCGTGCGGCAGACAGGATTTTACCGGCCTGTTCCATATTCAGAGCCAGTGGTTTTTCACAAAACAGAGCTTTGCCGGCCCGGATCGCCTGAACGGCGAATTTCTCGTGTAGGTGTGTGGGCAGACAAATGTCCACAAAGTGACAACTGTGCTCTGCCAGAGCCGCCTCCAAAGTTGTGTATACGGGAACCGGGCAGTTCAGGGACTTCAGTTTTTCCTCGCTCGATTCAGCCCTGGTGTCGACCGCCGCTACAATTTCCACGTCCGGGAGGACCTTGTAAACCTGGGCGTGCACACCACCCATGAATCCGCAGCCAACCAGGATGCCTTTCAAGGGTTCCTCTGGGTTTTGCATCATGCGTATCGGTCTACCCGCTGTTCCACGTCGGCGGCAAGCATGCCGATGTGATTCAGGATAAAGTCTTTCATGGATAGATCCGGATTTGCAACCAGTTCGGTCAGGTCGATGCCCCAGGCGATCGACTCGAATCGATCGGCGCTATGGGAATCGAAATGGGTCGCGTTGGCGTGACGCCTTCCCGCCACGGCGCGGTCGTAGCGTTTTCCTCCCGAAATCTGGGAATCGAATACCGCCATCAGAGCCGCGGCCAACTCGGGGTGCGGGGCGCAGTCCATGGCCACTTTTTCGGAGTCGGCCAACCAGTCCAGACCACGCCAACCCTCGCATCCTGTCACCTTTTCAGGCCTGTGATGGTCGGCCGTTCGCCTCAGCGCCTCGATGCAACGGCTCAGCACGGCAACGTGGGTATCGTGTTTGTCCGCCGGCTGGTGAAGGTAAACGATTCGCGGTCGCATGGTTGACAGGATGGCGACCAGATCCCGGACGACTTGATCCGGGGCGGTGGTTTTAACTTCCTCGCTCGAGTAGTCGAGTTGAAGCTGCGCCGCGTACTGGCCCAACTCCGCCGCCTTTCTTTGTTCTCGGCGGCGGGTCAGGCGCATTTCTTCATCGGAAAATTCCGCATAGGGGCCGATGCGCGAGCTGCCCCGCCCATCGGTTACCGTGACCCCGGTGAACCAATGGCCCTCTCGTCCGTAGCAGGCGGCGATGCCTTCGTAGGCCATGAATTCCAGGTCATCCTGATGAGCGCCGATGGCCAGGTGAGTGGTGGATGGCAGGGCTTCATCCAAAGCAAAATTTGGGTTCAGCCAGATATCCGCTTCAGGTTTGTTCAGCTTGAGCATTTAATGATACCTATACATGCGGGCTAATGTGGCGTCCAAAAAAAATCTCCACAGAGAACACAGAGAGCACAGAGGGAGAGGCGCCAGGGGCGCCAATTAGGAATTGACCACGGATAACACGGATGAGCACGGATGGGGAAGAGAATCATGTGGCCACTTTTTTCAGTACGGATCAGCACATCACGATCACGATGTTTGTGGAACCCCGTTGTCTTAATTTTTTACCTATTCCGACCCAGCGTGCGCTACGCGACACTGGGCTTTGGAGTTCAACGCCGTTGGCGTAAAAATTTCTATCCGTGCCCATCCGTGTAATCCGTGGTTTCTCCCTCTGTGCTCTCTGTGGTGCTTATTTAATGGACGCCATTACTGGAGAAGGTCGGCCGTTTGGAGCCGTTTGAATCCTTCGATGGCCTCGTATTCGGCCATGCCCACGTCGTTGTAGGCCTCCGCCGTGGAACGGTTGATATCATCGGTTTGTTGCCAGATTTCCTTGTGGCCGGAATGCCTGAGCGGGAACTGGCTCCTCTGGGAGCGGTACTGAAAGCTGGCTTCGATCTTCAGGGCCAATTCGTCCGGACTGAGCGGCACCGCCATGTCGATAGCGTTGAGGGGCCATTCCTGCCCAATCCCCCGGTAACTCCACAGGTAACACCCTTTCATCCAGTTCTCTCCAACGGCCGCCCGAAGGGCTTTGCGGAAAAGCTGGAAACAATGGCCTGAAAGGGAACCCGGATCGGCCGAGCCGCCGGATATGTAAATTTGGTGCGGTTTGATTTCCCGTAATAACTCCACCACGATTTTCTCGTCCTCTTTTGTGGGCTGGAAGTTGCGATACCCCCCCGATTCGTAGAAGGGGAGATCCAGAAAACGCAGGCGTCCGGGAGCAATTTTGAGATTTCGGGAGGCATCGCGGGCTTCGTTTCTTCGCACCAGGGACTTGACTTGCCGGATATCGGCAGAGTCATCTTCCTGAGGGGATTTGGCTTGTAGTTTCCTGAGAATGACACCTGCGACCTGGCCGAGGCTGACGCCTTGCGCGCCTTTCAGGTTCAGTTCCCGTTCCAGCTCATTCATCAGCGAGAGAATTTGCCGGGCCATGCCATCGGGCACCGCCAGGTTGCCCGAGGTAAAATAGGCCAGGGTGACCTCGCTTCCCTGATTGTTCAGCCGGTGGATGGTTCCACCCATGCAAAGAACGTCTTCGTCGGGTTCGGCGGCAAATACCAGGACGCGTTTGGGAAAGGGCTTGGCGCGCTCCGGCCGATTGGTGTCGTCGGCGTTGGGTTTTCCGCCGGGCCATCCGGTGATGGTGTGCTGGGTCTGGTTGAATACCTTGATGTTCAGATCGTAAGCGGCGCCCACTTCGGTGAGGAGATCACCCAAACCGTTCTCGTTGTAATCGGAATCCTGCAGTTTGAGGATGGGCTTTTTCACCGCATGGGAAAGCCAGAGAACCGCTGAGCGAATCGTGGGAGCCGTCCAACTCACCGGACCGACCAGCCAGGGTATGCGAAACCGGGTCAACGCTTCGCTCCCCGCCCGATCGACAAAAAACCGAACGTCCGGGTGTCCTTGCAAGAGGCTGGCGGGAAGGTTTTCGGTGGGCTGATCTTCCACCGCTTGCCGAACGACTTCGGCCTTGGCCTGCCCCCAGGCCATCAGGACAATCCGTGCCGCCTTGAGTATGGTTCCAACCCCCATGGTAATGGCGTAACGGGGCACATTGGATTCTCCTAGAAAATCCCGTGCCGCGTCGCGTCGGGTCAGAGCGTCGAGACTGACCAGGCGCGTTTTGGAGTCCCGGGTCGAGCCCGGTTCGTTAAAACCGATGTGCCCCGTTCGCCCGATGCCCAGAATTTGGTAATCCAATCCGCCGGCCCTTTCGATTTTCCGTTCGAAATCGGCACAGTAATCGAATACCTCCGCCCGGTCCACCATACCCGATGGGACGTGAACCTGCTCCTTGGGAATATCCACCTGACCGAACAGGCGCCGCCACATGTATTGGTTATAGCTCTGGGGATGATCATGAGATAATCCATAGTATTCATCCAGATTGAAGGTGACCACATTTGCAAAACTCAATCCTTCCTCCCGGTGCAGGCGAACGAGTTCCCGGTAGACGGGTAGGGGGGTTGACCCCGTAGCCAATCCGAGCACGGCCTGGGCGCCCGATTCCGCTTTCTGTCTGATCAATTCCGCAATCTCGGCTGCGACAATGCGGGCCGCTTCCCCCGAATCGGTATGGACCCGGGTCTTTATCCTTTCGAACTGTTCTTCCTGGCGGCTCATGGGAAGGAGTTGAAAAAGGAAGAAGGAAAAAGGAAGAAAGAGGAAGGAAAAAGGGAGTGGAGAAAGGCTAAAGGTTAAAGGCTAAAGGCTGAAAAGGGGAAAACGGAATGGAACATGGATGCACAGGATGGACGGGATGAGAAATAGACTCTCGCAAAGACCGCAAAGCAACGCAAAGGCAGGGAGGAGAGAATAGACATAGAGAACACGGAAGGACACAGAGGTAGGAGATAGGTGCTGAGATTAATCGTGATCGTGATCGTGATCGAAAGGAAGGGAGTGATGGAATGAGTAATTGACGTTGGCGAAGATCGCCTAGGTCACGAACCGGCCTCCAGTATCCAGTATCCAGCATCTAGCATCGAGCATCCGGTTACGTGAGTTTCCGCCATGAGCGTACGGGGATACCCATTCTTGAGGAAGAGCGGTTTCCTCCGTAGACCAGTGTCAACTTCGTGTCAGGTCCCGACAGGTTTTGAAACCAATTCAATCCTTTCACCCAATCCGATTGTACCGTTTCTCCAGCTTTTATCTCCCAGGCGTGAAGCGTTTGGCCTGTTTCTTCGAGTAAATCGATTTCATGTCCGGTATTGTCGCGCCAGAAATAGAGATTTGAATTCAGTCCGGCATTGAATCGCTTTTTCAGCCGCTCCAAGATCACCCAATTCTCGAACAAACCACCTCGCAGGTAGTGGGTTGAAAGCTGGTCGGAGCTTTCGATCCCCAGAAGGGCGCAGGCAACGCCTGTATCGACAAAGTACAGTTTTGGCTGCTTCACCAGTCTTTTGCTAAAGTTCCTGAAATGTGGACGAAGGAGGAAAACGATATAGCTCGCCTCCAATACCGACATCCAGGATTGAGCTGTCTTGGTATCAATCCCACAATCCGCAGCCAGATTGCTGAAATTCAGCAGTTGTCCAATCCTTCCGGCGCATAATCTGACGAAGCGTTGAAAACGGGATAGATTTCCAATGTTCCGGATCAACCGGACATCCCGGTCAATGTAGGTTTGCACGTACCTGGGATACCAATCAACCGGACTTACTCCGCGATCGAATATCGGCGGATAAGAACCGGTAAATAATACTTCATCCAGTGGCTTGTCCTTGCCGGTTACCGTTTTGATCTCAGGCCAAGAAAAGGGTAGCAATGGGAGTAGACCGACTCTGCCTGCCAAGCTTTGAGAAATCCGCTCCATTAACAAAAAATTTTGCGACCCGGTTAAAACGACCCCACCCATCCGCTTTTTTTGATCGACGTAGGTTTGGAGATAATTGAATAGCTCGGGCACGTGTTGTACTTCATCCAGTATGAAGTCGCCTTGCCGTCTTCTTAAAAAACCTCGCGCATCCTCACGAGCTTCATCCCTCACATCGAGATCTTCCAAGCTGAGGTAGGCATGGCGTTTGAAAGCCTCCTGGACGAGCGTGGTTTTCCCCGATTGACGTGGACCGATGACCGCTACAATGGGAAAACCCCTGGCCAGTTCCTTCAATTTTCCTAGTGCAACTCGGTGAATCATCGTGGGTAATTTTTACAAAAATGGAATCGTATTCCACAATTGTAAAGCATGATTTGAGGGCGGCTCACCACCACTGAAATTTAACCACGGATTACACGGATGAGCACGGATGTGGGGAAGAGATTAACCACAGAGAGCACAGAGGGAGAGGCGCCCAGGGGCGCCAATTAGGAATGAGGAATTGAACATGGATGGACAGGATAAACACGGATTAAATAACGGAGGGGGGACATTCCTGTCCCCCATTTTATAACCCATGGAGCAGGCAAATAGACAGGGACGAAGGGCGGTTTTTCCTTGTCTGTGGGTGGTGACTCACAGGCAGGCAACCCGCCTTATCCGGTATTGGGGGACAGGAATGTCCCCCCTCCGTTATTTAATCCGTGTTTATCCGTGTAATCCGTGGTTCTTTCTCTTTCCCCCTCTGTGTTTAACCAAGCGGCATTGGCAGACCCGTTTGTTATCGTCGGATGAAGTCGTCCGGAGTTTCGATGACATTGAGTTGAGGGAAGTAGGTTCGGTAAAATCCTCGATCCCTGGTCAGCAATTGTCCCGCTTGGTTTTCTGCGTGGGCGCCAATGAGAAAGTCACTGATAATCCGCTCCCGCTTTCCGCCTGCTTTACGATATCTCAGCCAGCTTTTCCCCGCCTCCCAGATTGTCTCCTGGCTAAAGGGATCCGGAGAAATTTGCAGTTTGGCAAGAAATTGAGTGAGGGATTCGAAAGTCGAAAAATGGACGGCCAACTCGGCGTGAACAAGAGGGCAAACGATCAGGCCGCCTTGAAGGGTGCCCAGTTCCAGGAGATCAACGGCATTGTCGACAAAGTCCGGGTTTGGCCTGGCCAAATCGAGAAGGATATTGGTATCGACCGCTGAAATCATCGACCGCGAATTTCTTCAATGAAGGGGTCGATGTCCTCCGGCCTGCCTTGCAAAACGCCAACGCAACTCCTGATGCTGGCTCTCAAACTTCCCGCGTCATTGGAAACCTTTTTTTGAAGAACAAGTTCGCCGTTTTTTTCCACGAATTCGACCTCGGTGGCTGTCGTCAACCCCCAGCGTTGGCGAAAGGGTTTGGGAATGGTGACTTGTCCGCGGGCTCCAATTTTCATATCTTAAATATGAATTCATATATGAAGATAGTCAAGTTGTTTTCAGGGTGAGGTTTTGCTTCTGAGGCAGGTTGAAGTTCGGAATGAAAAAGGCCCGCCGTTGTGGCGGGCCTTTGAAAAATTCAGAGGTTTAGGCTGAATTAGAAGGAGAAGGTGTTGGTGAGGAAGAACTGTTGTTCTACCGGTATGCGGACCGTAGACACAGTGCCATCGGGATCGATGGTGATTGGAATGTCCTTCGATCCGGATTGGCGGTAGAAGTTGCGCGCATTCAACTGGACCCTCCATCCGACTTTGTCGTCGAAGATACTCCTGCTATATCGCAGGAAGAGATCGCCATCCAGCGAATCCGGGCCCAACCAGGGGTTGGCGATATCGGGGATGATATTACCAAAATCATCGAGGAGGTTGGGATAGCCTGCGGCTATTTCATCCTGGTATCGGAGACTTCCACCAACCGAAAACCCTTGCAGCAAACCTTCCTTGAAGTCGTAGCGTGAAGTCAGGTTGATACGCCATTCCCGTTGTTCCTGAGATACGGTGTTGTCCCTGGCACTCTGGAGGCGCATCTCACGCATAACGGCAGCGTAGCGCGTTCCGAGAGTGCCGGATTCCCCTTGAAATGGTGAATCGCGAATTGCCCACCATCCCCAGTCTAACCCTGGGAAATTTGCCAGGATCCTGGATTCGATTTCAAATGCCAATGGGATGGCTACCGGACCTGTATTGGAAGTGACCGTTTCCTGCTGGGCAACATTGAGCTGGATGCTCAGGTTGTCTGTGATTCTTCCCACAATGTCGACTTCGGTTCCAGTGGCTACATAATCCTGGGTGGAATTCAAGCCACGGATGGGGGTGCTTTCGATATTGACGGTACCACTTTCAAGCCTGTTCACGGAGAAGTTGTAGATCGATTGCACCTGGGGCGGTATGAGATCGAGCAGGGCATTGTAATAATCGTCGAAGCTGTTGATGTTCGGGATCAGGTCAGCATCGGTGCCTGTATTACGTGTGCGGTTAGTGGGAACGGTAAACGGTGTCAGCCCCACATGAGCAGGATCTGTTGGGAATAAGGAGCCTCCGGAGTCTTCCTGATCGGCAATCCGGGTCAGGAAGAAGTTGAACCGTCCGACCACCTGCCCCAGTTGTCCATTCATATTACCTGTCCGAGCGGCTGCATTCACGGTCTCGAAGAAGTTTACGCGGACAGATAAACGATTCTCCCAAAGTGAAAGGGTAAAACCATATTCTTCCGTCGTTCCGAAAGGACTGGGCAATGGCTGATTCAGCACATTATTGGAAATTCCACCTGGCACGAAACTCTCCGCTTCGTAATAGTGGGCGGTCAGATCCATCCCCCAGGGAAGTTCACCGAGCCACACTTCCGGATACCTTCCGACCACACTCCAGGTAACCGTATCGTCATCGGCAACGGTGGCAGGCATATCTTCGAGCTGAAGTAAAGCCTCGTTGAAGGTGCCATCGACTTCATTAATGCCCGGGAGGTCGAGTCTAAGTGGGCGTCCGCCGGACGCTGGGTCCGCCGGGTCGCCGTAGTCCACTGTTTCCTGCAGGCGCTGATACACGGTTTGTTCATCATTGCGCGTGGCAAAATTGGTCACGATGTGACCATCTAGGAACTGGCTCTGCAAATTGAAAGCCATGGACTCCAAAAGCGTTTGGGAAATGTTGGCGCCGGAAATATTCTCAATGATTCTCCAGGTGTTCTTCTCCCCCGCATCGACAGAATTCATATTGTTAAAATACCATATTCCATAGTTTTCCCCGATTTTGGGGAAAGGAACCTGAATTCCACCATCGATCCGGACCTCATTGGGGCGATTGGCTGCTCTGGCATCCGGTCCGAGATAGATCTGACTCTTTACGATACGGCGGAAATTGTCGCTCAAGCCGTTGGAAACGGCGCCACTCCCGGGCCAGAGCCCAGTATCGGCCCACCATGACCCGCGGACATTTTTGCTCCAGGCATCATTGGTTCTGTCCTCATAGAGCCCTGTCAGGGCGTGGGAGCCCAGTATGTTACCAATCGTTCCCCCAACCATGTCGCCGAAATCCAACGTGCCGAATATGGTGGCGCGAAAGGTCTCCTGCCCATGTCTTTCGAAAGTGGTATTGTTGGCATCCCAGTCCAATACGGGACGTCCTAGGTTTTCGTTGGCAAATCCATCGGGAATACCATCATCATTAGCATCGCCCGGGGCATGGTGTTGGGTAACATCAAGGTGGATTGTTTTATTGTTTCCTGCGGAGAATGGAGTAAATCGCGTGCGATCGCGGGATTGCTTGTCCCATGAGATTTCGAAACCGGCTCGACCGTCGAACAATTCCTGCTCGAGGTTGAATTGTTGGATTTCGAAGTCGGTGTCCACATAGTTCGTAGTGCCTTGCAAAAGGACTTTGTGGTAATCGAAGACTTCGCGCATGGTCAATGACTTCGGTCGGAAACCTGGACCCGCAGTGGCTGGGCTCGTCCATTGAAGGTCTTTGGTTCCACTTGATTCACGCCAGCGACCCATTATGCCTTGAATCCCAGCAAGAGCCGGATCATTCCAACCCGGTTCCACCGTGGTAATGGAATTGAAATTGATGGCTGGGAACAGGAAATACGGGGTAGTACTCTGAATCAGGTCTCTACCCCCATTTCCTCCCTCGAAAGTATCTCGGCCACGAAGAAAACGTTGGATTGTGGTTTTCGGAACGAAGCGACCTTCGGCTGTGGCATAGGCATCGGCAGTCGAACCTTCAGGCACGGTAGCCAAACCGGCGTTGATTGCGTTCAGTACCTGTTCCTTGGTTACCGCAGCGTTGGAGATATTGCCAAGCGTTACTCCAGGAACGGATAAAACCCTGTTCAGGTAGTCTTGGTCGCCGATTCCCTCAAACCAGGAGGAAAAGCCATCTCTGGGGGGAGCGACATCCGGAGGATTGGCTGCGATGTCGCCCGTTTCCAAGCTTCCCCGGAAGATGGTTCTTCCAATAATGTCGGATCCTTCATTCTTAAACAATACGGCATCCCATGCCACGAAGAACCGTTGATCGTCTTCGTAGGCCGGTTCCTGCCGGTACTGAATTTGTTCATTCAACATGGCGACCCGCACGGCCAGACGGTCTCTGATCAGGGTCTTGTTGTAGTCGAAGGTCTGCCGGTGTCCGCCCCTGTGGTCGAACCGCACTGAGAGTTCGCCGAAGTCGTCACCAATAGAGGCTTTCTTGGTAGTGTTGTTAATGACTCCCCCTGGAGATCCCAGTCCGAACAGAATGGAATTCGGTCCCCGGTTGACAGTGACGCGCGTGGTATTGTAGGAGTCGAAAGGGATATTGGTTTGAAAATAATCCCGAGTAAGGGTGGCCCTCACCAAACCGCGCACCCGTTGGCTGTTTTGCGGATTAATGCGTGTATTGTTGGTGCTCGCATTGTTCACATTCACGTCAGAGAAGTTACCCAGAACTCCTCCCACTTCGACATTGCCGATGAATTGGAGTAAGGATTGGCCGTCCGTTGCGCCGGTGTCTTCCAGGAAATCCTGAGTGACAACTGAGATGGAAGCGCCGATATCGCGGAGGTTGGACCGAATACGAGAACCCGCCAAAGTTGTTGTAGCCAAGTAGCCTTCCTCTTCCGAAGCGTCGATGGTAAAGGGGCTCAATTCGAAGATTTCTTCTTCTTCCTCTTCCTGAGCATAGGTATGGAAGGAGAAGGGCAGAGCAATCGTGAGCGCTGCAAACAAGGCCCGTTTAGACCAAGGGAGTCGTTTAAACATAAGACATTGGGTTAAAGGTTTTGTAGTTGTTGTGGGTCGGCTAGAGTGACGGTCCCGATCCTCCCGCTGCACAAGGCCGTCAAATGCCAACAAGTTTTTGAAGAAGATACGGATTAAATTCATTGAGAAGGGGTTGTCTAGACATTTTTCATAATTATTAAGGCTGGAAAGGGCATTTTTGAAACCATGGAGGAGGGGAGAAAATAACCACGGAGTGCACAGAGAGGGGAGGCGCCGGGGGTGCGAGAATCAGGGATAAAAAAAGGCCCGCCGTTTTGGGGCGGGCCTTTTAAAAATAGGGGTTGAAGCGGAATTAGAACCGGAAGGAGTTAGTGAGGAAGTACTGTTGTTCCACCGGTATACGGGTAACGGCCACGGAACCATCGGGATTAAGGTAGATCGGGATATCCTGCGAACCCTCCGACCGGTAGAAGTTCCGTCCATTCAATTGGATACTCCAATTGACTTTGTTATCGAAGATTTTTCGTTCGTAACGCAAGAAGAAGTCTCCAAACCACTGATCCGGACCTAGCCAGGGATTGAGGACATCGGGCACGATGACGCCATCGGCCTCTTTGTTAGGATATCCGGCGGCAACTTCATCCTGGTAGCGCATACCGCCTCCAATTACAAAACCTTTGAGAAACCCTTCGCGGAATTGGTAACGTAAAGTGGAGGCGAACGACCATTCCCGTTGTTCCTGGGAACGCTGGCCGTCTCTTCCTTGCTGGATGCGCATTTCACGGATAACGGCGTCGTAACGCGTCCCTATCGTTCCGGCTTCCACCTGGAAGGGGGAGTCGCGAAGTCTTTCCAATCCCCAACCACCGGGCGATGAGGGCAATGGTTGGGCAAGGATATCCCGAATTTTAAGAGCCAAGGGGATGGCGACAGGACCTATGTTGGCAATCACCGTTTGCTGTTGGGCCACATTGATACGAAGACTCAAATTTTCGGTAATTCTTCCATTAATTTCAATTTCCCTACCAGTGGCCACAAAATCCTGGGTGGAATTCAGGCCTCGGATCGGGTCATTTACATCCACTGTTTCTCCGGATTCCAATGTTTCGACGCGGAAGTTGCGGACGGCCTGCAGTTCCGGGGGGATGGCCGCAATGATAGCGGCGTAATATTCCTCGTAAGAATTGAAGCCTCCTATGTCGGCGTCGGTTCCACTGATACGTTGCCGGTTACTGGGAACGGTATCCGGAGTGAGAAGGGCGTCACCCGTCCTGTCAGCAGGGTCCTCGGCCCAACCATCCGGTCGGAAGTCCGTTCCGGCATCGTTTTCGGCAGAGGTAATCCTATCCAGGTAGAACTGGAACCGGTTGGCGATTTGGGCCAATTGACCGTTCATCCCACCAGTGCGGGCGTTGGAGTTGGAAGTTTCGAACTCATTGTACCGGATAGAGAGCCGACGGTCGAACAATTCAAGGGTTAAGCCCCATTCCTCGGTAATCCCGAAGGGGTCGGCCAGGGGTTGGTTGAGCACATTGTTAGAGATACCGGCTGGTTGGAAACTCTCAGCTTCGTAGTAGAAGGCGGACAGGTCCATTCCCCAGGGAAGTTCACCCAGCCAAACTTCCGGATAATGGCCGACAATACTCCAGGTTGTGGTGTCGTCATCAGCAAAGCTGGCTGGCTCCGGTTCCAATTCCAGCAAATTGTCGTTGAAGACCCCGTCGATTTCATTGATGCCGGGCAAATCGTATCTCAACGGGATTACCCCAGGATCACTCGGGTCGCCATAGGTGGTGTTTTCCTGAATGCGCTGATAAACCGTTTGTTTGTCATTGCGGATGGCAAACGTCGTCCTAATATGCCCGTCGAGGAAGTTGCTCTGGAGGATGAAGGCTTCGGACTCCAACTCGCTGCGACCGAGGTTTCGGTTATTGGTTTGCTCAATGACGCGCCAAGTGTTGATCACGTCGGTATCGACATTTCGGTTATTGTCGAAGTACCAGACGCCGTAGGTATCACCAATTTCAGGGAAAGCCTCGCGGGGGATTTGCAGGTATCCATCGATGCGAACATCGCTTGCGCTATTTAATCCCCTTACGTCCGGGCCCAAGTAAATCTGGCTCCTCATGTGGCGGCGGAAATTGTCGGCCAGGCCATTGGATATGTCGGGGCTGCCCGGCCATTTGCCTTGGTCGGCCCACCAAGCCCCGCGCCTACTGATGGTGGTGAATTCGTTGACGCGGTCTTCGTAGAGCCCGGTGAGGGTGTGAGACCCCAGAATCTTCCCCACTGCACCGTCGATAATGTCGGTCCAATCGAGGGTTCCAAAAAAAGTAAACCGGAAAGTTTCCTGGGTGTCGGTTCTCTCGGTGTAATTGGTGTCGGTCCAACTCAGGATGGGCCGTCCCAGGTTTTCATTGAACAACCGGTCGGCTATGCCGTCGTAGTTGGAATCACCCGGGGCATGGTTTTCCGAAATATCGATCCGGATGGTTTTGTCCCCACCGGCGCCGAAGGGAAGAAAGGTTTCGCGATCCCGAGATTGCTCATCCCAGGCAATCTCAAAACCCAGACGATTTCCGAGCAATTCCTGTTCCAGGATGAACTGATTGATTTGAAAGTCGGTAATGACTTCGCTAAGTATCCCGGGCAGGAGATTTTTATGGTAGTCGAACACGTTGCGGTCAGACAAGGATGGTGCTCTGAAACCGGATCCGGCGGTTGCAAAGTTGGTCCAACGCACGTCCTGGGTTGAATATCCATTGGGACGCCATCGGCCCATAATACCCTGGATTCCCACTAGTTCCGAGCTTTCCCAACCCGGTTCGGTGGTGGTGACGGTATTGTAATTGATGGCCGGGTAGAGGAAGTAGGGAACGGATTGAACCGAACTGTTTCGTCCGCCGTCGGTGGGATCGTCATCGGCAATGCCCCTGCGAAACCGGTCGACGGTGGTCCGGGGAACGAATTGACCTTCAATAGCGGCGTACTCTTCTGGCGTCCGGTTTCCGGGCACAGTGACCAGACCTGCGCTGATGGCGGCGAGGACTTGGGCCGAGGTAACCGCCTGGTTGCTGATATCTGTGAGATCGACCCCCGGCACTTGAAGAAGCCGGTTGAGGTCTTCCTGGTCGCCGATACCATTCCACCAGGAGGAAAATCCGTCCCGGGGGGGTACTACATCGGGGGGATTCCGGACGATACGGCCATCTTCGAGGCTACCGCGAAAACGGGTTTTGCCCACGAAATCCGATCCTTCATTTTCGAATAGCACTGCGTCCCATGCCACGTAGAACCGTCTATCGTCTTCAAAGGCAGGTTCCTGGCGAAACTTGATTTCCTCATTCAAAAGGGCGACACGCACGGCCAGCCGGTCTTCGATCAGGGTCTTGTTATAATCGAAGGTTTGCCGGTGCCCGCCGGTGTGGTTCAGCCGCACGAAGATTGCGCCCCTATCGTCACCCATGATGGCTTTCTTTGTAGAGTTGTTGATAATACCCCCAGGAGAACCCAATCCGAATAGGACGGAATTGGGGCCGCGGTTGAGGGTCACGCGAGAGGTGTTGTAGGTGTCAAAGGGAATATTGGTCTGGAAATAATCCCGGGTGTTGGTGGCCCTGACCAAACCTCTGATGCGCTGGCCTTGCTGGGGGTCTGCCCGGGATACAGCGGTGCTGGAATTGTCCAGATTGGCATTGGCAAAGTTGCCCAGAACCCCGCCGACTTCGACGTTGCCGACGTGGTAAAGCAACGACTCGGCGTCGGTGGCGCCGGTATCTTCCAGAAATTCCTCGGTGATGATGGAAATAGAGGCTCCGATATCTCTCGTGCTGGTGCGGATCCGGGTGCCAGCCAAGGTGGTTGTGGCCAGGTAACCCTCATCCTGAGTAGCGTCGATGGTAAAGGGGCTCAACTCGTAAACTTCATCCTCTTCCTCTTCCTGGGCGTAGGTATGAATGGAGAAGGGCAAAGCAATGGCAAGTACTGCAAACAAGGCCCGTTTGGACCAGGGGAGTCGTTTATACATGTGACAATGGGTTGAAGGTTTTGTAGTTGTTGTGAGTTGGTTAGAGTGACGGTCCCGATCCTCCCGCTGCACAGGGCCGTCAAATTCCAGCATATTTCTGTAGGAACAGGGGATTAAATATTTTGTGAAGCGGTTGTCTAGACATTTTTCATAATTATACAGGCCAGGCAAAGGCGCTGGCGCCGCCAATTAGGAATTAGGAATGAGGAATTAAACATGGATTAACAGGTTGGACCGGATTAGGAATTAACCACGGATTACACGGATGAGAATGGATTAGGGATTGACTCTCGCAAAGAACCCAAAGAGGCGTAAAAGGGTCCGGCGAAGCCGGATCTCTTGGCGATCTTGGCGAGCTTCGCGAGAGTCCCTGTGCCTATTGTGCATTCTTGACCTGCGTAGCATTGCGAAGCACGGTTTGTGGCTGTTGGAATGGATGCCTTTTCCCCTAAAACGCGTCGTTGAGGTAGGTTCGCAGACCGGTGCGCCAGTAGTATTGGAGTTTGAGCATCCACCTTTCGTATCCGACGATAGCGTCGGTGCGCACGGCCCAATGGTGCCATTCCCGGGCCATGGGAATGACCAGGTCGTAGTAATGATAGGAAGCGATATTGTCGAGTTCCAGGGGATCCGCATCGATGTCGTATAACTCCCAGTTGTGATGGGGTTGTCCATCGGTGGAGGTGAAGTTCTTGGAGACGAGTTTGTATTTTCCCTTGAAGATGGCGCGGTTGGCTTCGTGTTCGAAGCAGATGACGCGGTCGGCCAGACTGCCGCCGCGCAGGGCGGGCATGAGGGTGGTCCCCTCCATGGGCAGTATGTCGTGGCCGTTTCGGGCGTTGGGATAGGTGGCCCCGGTTACGTCGACCACCGTGGCCATGAGGTCGATGACGTGGCTGCGCTGTGTTTCGCGCTCCCCTTTGCGCTTCAATCCGGAGGGCCAATGGACCACGAGGGGGGTGTTGATACCGCCCTCATGATTGAAGTGCTTATAGAGTTTGAAGGGCGTGTTGCTCACAGCGGCCCAGTGGGCGCCGGTGTGGTGGAAGGTGTCTTTTTGCCCCATGTTTTCCAGTTCGTGGCCGGAAAAAGGGCCATCCGCGCCAAAGGGACCGCCTTCATAATTGGCCCCGTTATCGGACAGAAAAAAGATGAGGGTATTGTCAAATTGCCCCGCCTCTTCCAATTGCTCGATGACTCTCCCGATCCCCTGGTCCATTTGATCCATCATGGCTGCAAAGGTAGCCATGCGCCTGATCTGGTCGGCCTGTAGCGCTTCGGTCAAAGCGTCCCATTTTTCCAAAGGGGCGGGATTGGCGAACTCGTCGTGCCAGGGAGGGGCATCGGAAGTGGGAGGGATTTGCCGGTAGGCGGTGAACAGGCCGAGTCGCTGCATTTTTTCCCAGCGGGCCCTGCGGATCTCGTCCCAGCCCTTTTGGTAAACGGACACGTACTTGTCGATCAGTTCCTTGGGCGCGTGCAGCGGGAAATGGGGCGCCTGATAGGCCAGGTAGAGGAAGAAAGGATCATTGCCGGCGTTTTCGCTATGGTGTTGCAGGAACTTTACCGCGTAATCGGAGGTGGCGTCGGTGGCGTGGAATTCATCGGCTCCGTAATCGATCGGTCTCACCTCCGGCGACTCGAGAATGTAGATGGAGGGATCCCAAAAGCTCCCACAGCAACCTGGGTAAGCGTAAGAATGATGGAAGCCCCTACCAGGGGGCAATTGTTCTGGTTTATTCCCCAGGTGCCATTTGCCGGACATGTAGGTTTGGTAACCGTGGTCGCCCAGCAGTTCGGAGAGGTAGACATTGTTGCCCGGCTCCACCGGTTCCAACTCGTAGCATCCGACCTGATGGCTGTAGAGACCTGTCAGAATACTGGCGCGGGTGGGGGCGCAGCGGGCGCAGTTGTAGAAGTTGGTAAAGCTCAGGCCGTTGCGGGCCAGACGGTCGAGGTTGGGGGTTTCGATCTCGCTGCCCAGAAAGCCCGGATCTGAGAATCCCATGTCGTCGGACAGGATGATGAGGATATTGGGTCGTTGGTCAGCCTCCGCGGATCCCAAAGAAGAAATGGCAATGGGCGCCAGGAGGAGCAGAATTCTTAAAATTGGTTGGCAGAAACGAATCATGGGGAAAGGCGCCAGAGGCGCCAATTAGGAATTAGGAATTAGGAATTGACCACGGATTACACGGATGAGCACGGATTTTCAATAAAACAACGCGGTGATGGAACTAAAGGAGAGCGGGTTTTCCACCCCGCTTTTCAACGGTAATGGCGATCAGGACATAGAGGAAAGTTAGCCACAAAAAGCACAGAGGCTACAGAGGTTGGAAGAATTAAGAATGGACTCTCGCAAAGAACGCCAAGATCGCAAAGGCCGGAACAGGATCTCTACAGTTGGACGAATCGTTTTTGGAGGTAGGAGATGTTGCCGTAATGGCAGACGGCGGCGGCCTGGACGCCGGCCTCGACGTGGTCGACAGGGTCGCGGTCCTGGCGAATGGCTTCCAGCCAGTCGCTGATATGCAAGGTTTGAGCATTATAGGTTATCGCGTGGTCTATGCCCCTTGGGCCCTCGCTTGCCAACATGGATTCGCTGACCGGGGCTACGGGTTCCCTATTGGGTCTCTGGGGGGTCAATTCCCATCGGTTGCGATCGAAATATATGGTGGCATCGGTTCCCATAATGAAGGTACAGGCCTTGTGCAGGTTGTTGCTCCACGAACTCACGTAATCCATCTGCATATCCAGTTCGGGGAATTCCATAATACAGTTGGAAATATCCGGGGTTTCAGTCCGGCCTTTGCGGTAATATTTTCCCCCGGACATGACCACCTGACTGGGGTAAGGGAGGTTTAACAACCAGTTGGTGGCGTCGAGCCAGTGCACCATAAGGTCTCCCAAGGGACCGTTCCCGAAGTCCCAGATCCAGCGCCAATTTCTCATGCGCAGGGCGTCGAAGGGCTGATCCGGAGCATTGCCCAGGAAGCGTTTCCAGTCGACCTGGTCTTGGCTGATCTTGTATTTGGGTTCCCGATAAGGTCCCGTATTGCGGCACCATTGCATGTGGACCCGGCTTATCTTCCCGATATCGATTTCCCCGGAATCGAGCTTTTGTTTCAAAACCACCAGGTGAGGCATGGTGCGTTGCTGGGCTCCCACTTGCACCTTTCGACCGGTCTTCTTCTGAGCGGAAATGACGCGGGGTCCCTCTTCCAGTTTGTGGGTCAGCGGCTTTTCCACGTAAACGTCCTTTCCGGCTTCCATGGCATCGATGGTGATGGGCACGTGCCAGTGATCCGGGGTGGCCACGATGACGGCGTCGATGTCCTTACGCTGAAGCAGTTCCTCGTGATAACGGGTTTGAAAAATTTCACGCTCCCGTCCTCCCACCAGGGCGTGAATGGACCGAAGGAAGTCTTCGTAGACGTCGCAGACCGCTACGACTCGGATGCCGGGAATCGGTTCCAGGCCGCGGTAAAGCGAGCGCATGCGGCCCCCGCAGCCGATGAGACCGAGGTTCAGGGTTTCATTTTTGGCGTATCCCTGGGCCGTGGCCCGGTATCCGCCCAGGGTCATGCCGGCTGTGCCGATGCCCAGGATTTTCATGGCTTCGCGACGGGTCATAAGGAGAGGGAACCACAAAAAGCAGGTATGTGGTCAATCAAGTGCAAAGTTTAATTTGTTTATAGATATGGTGAGTAAATGCGTTCCTATTGGGATAGCCTAGCTCAGTGAGCTTTTGCTTTCCCATCACAGTTGCAAGTTTT
>JAJDZZ010000060.1 GCA_022824405.1 Opitutales bacterium | reverse complement strand
AACAGGATCCCTTCGCGAGCAGGATTTTATTGTAAGGGTTTTCCTGTTGCTGCAGGCATCCAGCCGCGAAGCGGCGATGTTAAAATTTCTAATTCATCTCTTGGCGACCTTAGCGGTCTTCGCGAGAGTCAATTCCTAATTGGCGCCCCCGGCGCCTTAACCCTTCTCCCCGTCCTATGGAGAGGCTAGGACCTCTTGGTCAGCTTGCTCCAGATCCGAGCCACGGGATCGTAATACCGGTCCACCACGCGTTCTTTCAAGGGAATGATGGCATTGTCCGTGATGGTGATATGTTCGGGACAGACCTGGGTGCAGCACTTGGTAATATTGCAATAACCGATACCATTGGCTTTTTTCAGGTCTTCCAGCCGATCTTCCGTATCGAGCGGGTGCATTTCCAGAGCCGCCGTGTATACGAGCGCGCTCGGGCCGATAAATTCCTCCTCCAAATGGTGTTCACGCAGGACGTGACAGACGTTCTGACAAAGGAAGCACTCGATGCATTTGCGAAATTCCTGAACCCGGTCGATGTCCTCCTGATAGAAAGTCCAGGATCCGTCCTCGTTGTCGGGTTGGCGAGGTTTGAACGGTTTTATCTTTTTCTTGGCCCGGTAGTTCCAGGAAATGTCCGTAACCAGGTCCTTGATAATGGGAAATGTCTTTATTGGCTCAATGGTCACACCCTCTTCGAGGGGCAGTTCGTCCAGCCGGGTCATGCACATGAGCTTGGGCATGCCGTTGACCTCAGCCGAACAGGAGCCGCACTTGCCCGCTTTGCAGTTCCATCGGCAGGCCAGATCGTTGGCGCTTTCGGCCTGTATCTGGTGTACCGCGTCGAGGACCACCATGCCTCCGCTGGTTTCGGTGGAGTATTCCTCGAACTCGCCGCCCTTTCCGTCGCCCCGCCAGATTTTGAATTTCGTTTTCGCCATGATCGCAATCCTCAGCCCATTTCCGTTATGATCTCCTGCAACTCCGCCGGCATTTCGGGGATCGGGATCCGGTCGATTTGCATGGCTCCATCGGGCCCTCGGCGAACGGTAACGTTGTATTTCCCCCATTCTTCGCTTTTCTCCGGGTAATCCACCCTGAATTGCGCCCCCCGGCTTTCCTTTCGTTCCAAGGCCGAGCGCGCCACCGCTTCCGAAACCATGAGGAGGTTTTGCAAGTCGAGAACCGTGTGCCAACCCGGATTGTACTCGCGGTTACCGACCGCTCCGACCTTTTCAGCCTTTTCCTTCAGTTCCCCAATCTTCACCAGGGCCTGTTCCATCTCTTCCCCATTGCGCACGATGCCGACGAGGTCCTGCATGGCGTCCTGGAGTTCGTATTGAATCCGGTAAGCATTGCCGGCGTCCGGAACCGGGCGTTGGAAGGGCGCCAAGGCTTCGCGTTTGGCCGCATCGATTTCTTCCATATCCACGCGAGTATCTCCCTTATCCTTGGCGAACCGGGCGGCATATTGGCCGGCCCGCTGCCCCAACACCAGCAGGTCGGAAAGCGAATTTCCCCCCAGCCGATTGGCTCCGTTGATTCCCGCTCCGCATTCCCCGCAGGCAAATAATCCGGGCACGGTGGACATCTGGGTGTCGGCTTCAACCAACACCCCGCCCATGACGTAGTGGGTGGTGGGACCGACTTCCATCGGTTCCTTGGTGATATCCAAACCAGCCAATTGTTTGAATTGGTGGTACATGCTGGGCAGCTTCCTCTTGATGTGCTCCTCGGCGTTGCCGAGTTTCTCCTTGATCCAGGCGATATCCAAAAAGACGCCGCCATGGGGACTGCCGCGGCCTTCCTTGATCTCCTCGACAATGCAGCGAGCGACGTGATCGCGGGTCAGCAACTCGGGAGGACGATGGGCGTCTTTGTCGCCCAACACGTAACGCCAGCCTTCCTCCGCGTCAGCCGCCGTCTGGGCCTTGTAATTATCCGGGATATTGTCGAAAAGGAAGCGCTCCCCTTTATTGTTGAGCAGGATACCGCCCTCGCCGCGAACGCCTTCGGTCACGAGAATTCCCCGCACACTGGGCGGCCAGACCATGCCGGTGGGGTGAAACTGGATAAACTCCATATCGACCAGGTCGGCTCCGGCGTTGTAGGCTAGCGCGTGGCCGTCGCCGGTGTATTCCCAACTGTTGCTCGTGATACGGAAAGCTCGTCCAATGCCTCCGGTGGCGAGGACGACGGCTTTGGCGTGGAATACGCGAAATCGTCCCCGTTCGCGGTCGTAGGCCAATGCTCCGCTGATCCGGTCTCCATCCTTGAGCAGGTGCGCGACGGTTACTTCCATGTGCACGTCGATGCCCTGGTGAATACCGTGGTCCTGCAGAGTGCGAATCATTTCCAACCCCGTGCGGTCGCCCACGTGGGCCAGGCGAGGGTATTTGTGGCCGCCAAAATTGCGTTGCAGAATGCGTCCATCCTTGGTCCGGTCGAAAACCGCGCCCCAGGCCTCCAGTTCACGGACCCGGTCGGGCGCTTCCTTGGCGTGTATTTCGGCCATGCGCCAGTTGTTGATGTAATGACCGCCCCGCATGGTGTCGGAAAAGTGCACCTTCCAGTTGTCCCGTTCATCCACGTTGGCCAAGGCTGCGGCGATCCCCCCTTCCGCCATGACGGTATGGGCTTTCCCCAACATCGATTTGCAGACCAGGCCCACCTTCAGTCCGGTGGCGGACGCCTCGATGGCAGCGCGCAAACCGGCTCCGCCGGCGCCGATGATGAGCACGTCATGCTCGAATGTCTCGTGTGCCTCCATGATTGCCTATAGAATTCGAAAATCGGTCCAGACCCCCATCGAACAAAGGCGGACGTAAAGATCGGTAAACCCGACCCAAAAGAGGCTCATCCAGGCCCACATCTGGTGTTTTTTGTTGAGGCAGGTTACGCCCTTCCAGGCGCATTGCCGGGAGGGCGATTGGGAAAAGCGGTTCAACCCGCCTCCAACCAGGTGGCGAAGGGAATGACACCCCAGGGTATAGCCCCCCAACAGGATGACGTTGACGGTCAACACCAAGGAACCGACGCCAATGCCAAACCCTCCATCGAAAAAGTATCCCTTTATGGCGTCCCAACTGAGGAAGACCATGAAGGCCAGGGCCAGATAGAGCGTGTAGCGGTGGATGTTTTGCAGAATCAACGGAAAGGAGTTTTCCCCGCGGTACTTTTTGCGTGGCTCGCTGACAGCGCAGGAGGGAGGATCGGCCCAGAATGCCTTATAGTAGGCGCCGCGATAATAATAGCAGGTCAGGCGGAAGCTGGCGGGGGCCCAAAGTACAAGAAAGGCTGGGGAGAAGGGAAGCCATCCCGGCCAGAAATTGGGCTTCAGACCAAACCAGGCATGCTCCGATGTGCCGAAAAGCTCCGGAGAGTAAAAGGGGGATAGATACGGCCCATAGGTGTAATGAACCCCCTGAAATGCAGCCCAGGTCGAGTAAACGATGAAGGTCGACAACCCCAGAAACACCAGGACCGGGACCTTCCACCACGTGTCCCGACGCATCGTTTCCGGAAAACGTGAACCGGGTAGGGATATCGGTTGAGAGGGCATAGAAAGCTCAAAAAATCTTATAATTGGCCCCAAATCGGTCAAGCGAGTCCTGACCAACCCATTGCTTTATTTCACTGGTTAATCCGTTGAACAAGGGAATCTAATAGTTTCCAAACCGACTGGCGCATTTCGGAGCGTGGTTGGACTGAACCCGATGGCTTCGTAATCCGAGCTTTGGGGACATTGTCGTTCAACTGTCCGACCCCGGTGTCAAACCGCTTATCCTGGGATATTTCGGGGAATAGCATCTTCGCTTTGACTTTGAAAAACCAATCCCTGTAAATCCCAATTGTTTAACAACACAGAACAGATGAGAAACCGATGAAAGCGCTCGAATTGGTGGAGTACGGAAGATTTGAATTCAAGGAATTCCCCGTTCCCGAGATTCGATCCGATGAAGTGCTGGTGGGTGTGGCGGCTTGTGGAATTTGCGGGAGCGACGTACACGGAATGGATGGGTCCAGCGGCAGGCGGATACCTCCCATCGTTATGGGACACGAAGCGGCGGGCACGATTGCGGCGGTGGGAGAAGAAGTCGATCCGTCCCGCTGGCGCCAGGGCGATCGGGTGACTTTCGATTCCACTGTTTATTGTGGGAAATGTTGGTATTGCAGACGAGGAGAGATCAACCTGTGTGATAACCGCATGGTGTTGGGAGTATCATGCGGGGATTACCGACGCCATGGCGCATTCGCCGAATTTGTGGCCGTGCCCCAGCGCATTCTCTACGCCTTGCCGGACAACATCACTTTCGAGCAGGCAGCCATGGTTGAGGCGGTTTCGGTGGCGGTGCACGCAGTGGGCCGTTCTCCCGTTTCATTGGGCGATAGCGTGGTGGTGGTTGGCGCGGGTATGATCGGATTGCTCTGCCTGCAGGCGGTTCGGGCCGCAGGTTGCGGCCAAATCTTCGTCGTGGACATCGACGAATCCCGCTTGAAATTGGCCGAGGAACTGGGCGCCGATGTTTGCCTAAATTCATCGGAGGTGGATGTACGGGAGATAGTGCGTTCGCGGACCTCGGGCCGTGGGGCAGACCTTTCCATGGAAGCGGTGGGTATATCCCCCACGGCCAATCTGGCGATCGACTGTTTGCGCAAAGGTGGCAGTTGCACACTGGTCGGCAATATCGCCCCAACAGTGGAATTGCCATTGCAGGAAGTTGTGACCCGTCAGCTATCCCTGATCGGGACCTGTGCCTCGGCCGGGGAGTACCCGGCCTCTCTCGATCTTATTGCCCGGGGCGTTATTCGGGTCGATCCTCTGATCAGTCAGGCCCGGCCGTTGTCCGAGGGCGCCGAATGGTTCGCCAGACTCCATAGAGGCGAACCCGGTCTCACCAAAGTCATTCTCAAACCTTGATCCGGAGGAAAGATTTCCTTCGCGTTTAACCTTCTTCAGAATTCCATGCTAAAATCTGGCATAATCGGTACCGGCAAGGTTGCCCACTTGCACGCTTTGGCGTTGCAACGCAATCCCGACAGTGATTTTACCGCCGTGCTGGGCCGGACACCGTCCAAAGTAAAAGCCTTCGCCAGCGATTATGGGGTAGAAGCCTACACCGATCTGGGAACCTTCCTGAGGGAATCGGGCGTGCGGGTTTGCACCATTTGCACGCCCCATCCGGCTCATATCGACTCCGCCGTCGCGGCGGCGGAAGCGGGTGTGCACCTGTTGATTGAAAAGCCGCTTGCTTCTTCGTTGGAACATTGTGACGCCATGATGGAGGCTGCGGTGCGGGGAAAATCCCGAATAGGCGTAATTTCTCAGAGGCGATTTTTCGAGCCGGTTCTCCGGGTCAAGGAGGCCATCGAGTCCGGCAAGATCGGGGATCCCATTCTTGGCATGGTCACGATGCTGGGTTGGCGCGACCAGGATTATTACGACTCCGATGCCTGGCGCGGGACCTGGGATGGAGAGGGCGGAGGCGTCTTGGTAAACCAGGCCGTGCACCAACTCGACCTGTTGCTCTGGTTTATGGGCGAGGTCGATGAACTTTGCGGCATGTGGGACAATCTGAACCATTCGGGCATCGAAGTGGAGGATACCGCCGTTGCCTCCATCAGGTTCAAGAGTGGCGCTCTGGGTCATATCCTGGTGAGCAACTCCTTCAATCCCGCTCTCTTCGGCAAAGTTAGCGTTCTGGGATCGAACGGGGCAATGGTCGGGGTCCAGACCGATGGCGGACAAATGTTCATTCCAGGAATGGCGGCCATCGAGGAACCGCCCCTGAACGATTACTGGACCGTGCCCGGGGAAGAGAAACTCCTGGAAAAGTGGCGTGAGGAGGACAAGGAAAGATTCAGCCGGATAAACCCCATGGAGCATTATCATCAACTCCAGATCGACGAGTTTATCGAGGCGGTGCTGGCTGACCGGGACCCCTGCGTGACCGTTCGAGAGGGCCGTAAGGCGGTCGAACTCTTTACCGCGATTTATCGTAGCGGGCGGGATGGGAAATCGGTAAAGTTTCCCTACCAGACCTCAACCGAACGGGACGATTTTGACGGCAGGCAAAAGGCGCCTGGGGCGCCAATTAGGAATTAGGAATTTTGTGGCTATTCCCTGCGCCCTTGGGCGCTTCCCTCTCAGCGTTCTTGGCGATTTTTGCGAGAGTCATTTCTTCATCCGTTTCCATCGATCATGATCGATAGGATCTCAGGAAGGGATAATGTGAGGCAGGCGGGTTGGCGGGGAAAACGATTTTAAAAACCGCTTTAATTTGTTAGCTGTCGGAACGGCAATATGAAGGATGGGAATTTGCAGTCCGAAGAGAATGCATGGAAAGAGGAAGGGTTTGCTGAAATCGGGGTTTATGCGACGCCCCGCAAGGCGCACGAAGCAGGACTGGCCGTATTGGCCGCCGGGCACCCTTACCGGGTTGACCGCAAACAGGGGAATTATGTTCTGGTCGTTGCGGAGAAGCACTTCGACCTGCTGAGGCGGGAAGTGGAAATCGCCGAGATCAGGAATCGGTTCTGGCCGCCGCCCTCATTGGAACTCCCCAGCAAGAGCATCAGCAAGCTTCCCACCGCGGTAGCGGTTTCGTTGCTTTGTTCGATCTTTTATTTTCAGCAGGAATTCCGAGCCCTTACCGACCTCGGAATGAACAGCGTCCAGGAGGTTGGGGCGGGGCAATGGTGGCGCCTTGTCACCGCGATTACCTTACACGCCGACATCGGCCACTTGGCTGGCAATCTGCTCGGGTTTGTGGTGTTTGCCCATCTCTGTTGCCGTTATATGGGCAACGGATTGGCCTGGTTGATGATCCTGTTCTCGGCCGCCCTTGCCAACCTGACCAATGTCTATATGCACTGGGGAGAGGCTTATCATTCCTTGGGCGCATCGACCGCCGTCTTTGCCGCTTTGGGGCTGCTTACGGGTTTTCCCATCGGGAGTTATTTCAGATCCCGTGAACCCATTTTGAGTCGGGACTGGTTGATACCGTTTGTGGGCGGTTGTTTCCTTTTTGCCTGGATGGGCGGGGGCGAATACCCAACCGACGTGGGCGGACACCTCTGGTCCTTTTTCTATGGGTTGGTATCGGCCGTGCTCATCGCCTCTTCAGCGGTCTACACCATACTGAGTCACAGGCATCAAACCGCCGGCCTTATTGCGGCCGGACTCATTGTACTGGTTTGTTGGATCCTGGCTCTGGGATTCCGGCAGCTTTATTAGCCCAAAAGGTTTCGAGGTTGACCCTTTGCCCCGCTGTTTCACGTTAGGGGGAGGCATGGATCTGCAACTACAAGGCAAATGTAGCTACGTCACGGGTGGCGGGTCCGGCATCGGGCGTGCCATAGCGGAGAGATTCAGCGCCGAAGGAGCCCGGGTTTTCGTATTGGACCGTGACGAGGGTAAGGGCCGGGAAACGGTGGAGAAAATAATTGCCGGTGGAGGTTTGGCTCATTTCAAGCACGCGGATATCACCGATCTGGAGAGCGTTCGCGGCGCCATTGAACCCGGCGTGCCAGTGGACGTGTGGGTGAACAATGCCGGGGTCTCCTCCATTGGCTCCATCGAGGAGACGACGCCCGAGGAAATGGATCGGATTTACCGCATCAACGTCAAGGGCCTCTATCATTGCAGCTACGTCGTTTTGCCCATAATGAGGAGACAGGGGGGAGGGGTCATCCTGAACATTGCCTCCCTGGTCAGCAAAATCGGCGTCGAAGACCGGTTTGCCTATTCCATGAGCAAGGGCGCCGTCCTGACCATGACCCTCTCTATCGCCCGGGATTACATCTCCCATGGGATCAGGTGCAATTGCATTTGTCCGGCCAGGGTCCATACCCCGTTTGTCGACGCCTATCTGGAAAAGACTTACCCGGGCCGGGAGAAGGAAATGTTCAAAAAACTATCGCAAGCTCAACCCATGGGCCGGATGGCTTCGCCCGCGGAAGTGGCCGATTTGGCCGCGTTTTTGTGCAGCGACCGGGCTGCATTTATCACCGCCACGGCTTACGACCTGGACGGAGGGACGACCTTGCTACGGTAGATCCGGCGAAGGCCAACTCGTATTGTGGATTTTTGTGCCTTATTTGGCTAAATTAACCTTTCCGCGCTATTGGGGAGGTTGAAACCGGACAGTCCGCTGCAGGAGGGCCCAACAGGGATTGCCGTCGGAATCCAGAGCTGGATGGTATTTGAGGGAGGCCAGGAACTGTGCCGCTTCCAAATAAAGGCCGGTATTATTGGGTTCGACCAGGGTTGGATTGTGCATCCTGCCTTGGGGAGACACCAGAAAACGCACCTTCACTTCCAGGGTAAGGCCGGTTCCTTCGAGTGATAGCGGGTAAGGTGGCGTTCTCCAGTCGGCCGGACTGGCTTTTTGGGTGAGTTCGTTTCCCGGGACAGGTTCCCCCGGGTTCTCCATCCAGACTTCGTATCCGACAAGCGGGTTTATATTTGCCTGAAAAATCCTGTAACGGGTTGGTGGTGTAAATTGAAAGGGGATGTGGGTCTTGATGCGAACGGGTTCGCCATTTTTGTAGGCGGGATCGAACTTCCATTGGTAGGCGGCGATTATGGAGCTTTGCCCGAAGGCTTCATGGGTTGCGCTTTCGATATCGACGAAGGCGACCGATCCCTCTTCGTCAATGACGACCAGGAGAATGGCCTCGCCGCCGACAGGATCGTACATTAGTTCCGTGGGGTAGCGGGGCATGGCCGGTTGAACCACCTCGGGCGGCTGAAATGGGACCAATCCCATAAGCGGAGTCCAAATTACGAAAAATAGGATTAAAGAGCGGAAGGATACTGGTGCATTCATGGTACATGAACATGACCGGAGTTTCGCGTTATGCAACCCAACCCGTTCGCCATGCTGAATCGGAAAGTGTTTTAGCCGGCATGTCTCACAAATTTTCTACTGGGCTCCGGTTGGGCTTGCCGACCGGCTGGGGATACCTATCGAATACGCGACATGTCGGATTTGCTAACTGATCTTTTTGGTCTCGGCGGAAAAGTTGCCGTGGTATTCGGAGGCACGGGCGAGCTTTGCGGGGCCATGGCGGAGGGGATGGCCCAAGCGGGCGCCGAGGTGGTACTGGTGGGCCGCAGCCGGGAGAAGGCAGAAGCCAGACTCCAGCGCATCGAGGATGCCAGTGGGCGGGGCTATTTCGTTGCGGTTGATTTATCCTGCAAGGCGGGAATACAGGCCGTGCTCGATGAGGTGTTGGAGCGGTCCGGGAAAGTGGACATCCTGGTCAACGGCGCCGGGGCCAATTCTCCGACTCCTTATTTTGAAATCGAGGAGGAGGAATTCGACCGGATTTTTTCCGTCAACATGAAAGCGGTCTTTCTGACCTGTCAGGTATTTGGCCAATACCTGGTCGACCGCGGTGTTGGAGGCAGCATCATCAACGTGGGTTCGATGTCCGGCCTGATCCCGCTCTCCAGGGTGTTCACCTATTCTGCGACCAAGGCCTCCGTCCACAATTTGTCCAAAAACCTGGCCCGCGAATGGGCCACGAGCAAGGTGCGGGTCAATACCATAGTGCCCGGATTCTTCCCGGCGGAACAGAACCGTAAGGTGCTGACGGAGGATCGGGTGAAGTCTATAATGGGGCATACTCCCATGAAGCGCTTCGGAGACGCGGAGGAACTCATCGGGGCAACGCTTTTGCTGGCCTCCGATAATGCCGGTTCATTCATCACGGGAGCTGAAATTGTGGTGGACGGCGGTTTTGCCGCCATGACCATCTAATCCCCCTCAAACATGGCCTTTATCGACGAAGACTTTTTATTGCAGAGCGATTCTGCCCGCGAGCTTTTCTATCGCTACGCCAAGGACGAACCCATTTGCGACTATCATTGCCACCTTCCGCCTCAGGACGTGGCATCGAACCGACAGTTTCAGAATCTATCCGAAATCTGGCTGGAAGGGGATCATTACAAATGGCGGGCCATGCGCAGCAATGGGATTGGGGAGGCCTATTGTACCGGGGAGGCGGATCCTTATGAAAAACACCTGGCTTGGTGCCGCACTGTTCCCAATACCTTGCGCAACCCGCTCTATCATTGGAGCCACCTCGAACTGCAACGGTATTTCGGGATAGACCTTCTTATCAATGAAGACACAGCCCCTGAAATCTGGCAGGAGGCCAACGCCAAGCTGAAATCGGAGGCGTTGAGGGCTCATGGCATCCTGAGCCATTTCAAAGTAAGGGTGGTCGGTACCACGGACGATCCGACGGACCCCCTCGAACATCACCGCACCATTGCGCAGAGCGGGCTGGAAACGCGGGTGGTTCCGACCTTTCGTCCGGACCCGGGCCTCCAGGTGGATGATCCAAAGGGTTTCAACTTGTGGGTAGACGCCTTGGGGGATGTCGCGGGGACCCACGTCGATGACCTTGACGATTTTCTCAGAGCGTTGAAATCGCGCCACGACTTTTTCCACCAAATGGGCGGCCGTCTATCTGATCATGGGCTGAAACGGTGTTATTATGCCGAAACCTCGAGGGAGGCGGTTTCGGCAATATTCAGGCGGGCCCGCCATGGCCAAGCCGCCTCGGCCGAGGAAAAGGAACAATATGCCTTTTACCTTATGCGGGAAGTGGGTCGCTGGAATGCGGAGAAGGATTGGGCCATGCAGTTTCACATCGGCGCCATGCGCAACAACAATACCCGCAAGTTAAACGAAGTCGGTCCGGACACGGGATTTGATTCAATGGGTGACTATCCGCAGAACCATGCCATGAGTCGTTTCTTCGACAGTATGGATCGGACCGGGCAGTTGCCCAAGGTGGTGATCTACAATAACAACAATACCCATTATTATTCCATGGCTTCCATGCTGGGAAATTTCATGGACGGTTCGGTGGCCGGAAAAATTCAACTGGGTTCGGGCTGGTGGCACCTCGATCAGAAGGAAGGCATGATCGACCAGATGAACGCCCTTTCCAATATGGGTCTGATCGCCCACTTCGTGGGCATGTTGACGGACTCGCGGTCTTTTCTGTCCTATCCGCGCCACGAATACTTTCGCAGGATACTTTGCAATCTATTCGGGAACGACATGGAAAAGGGGGAAATTCCCGACGATCTCTCCCTGGTGGGACCCATGGTGCGCAATATCTGCTATCAAAATGCCATGCGTTTTTTTGGATTTGCCCAATAACCACATAGGCGCCGGGGAGCGCCAATTA
Organism: Opitutales bacterium; assembly: GCA_022824405.1. GTDB lineage: Bacteria > Verrucomicrobiota > Verrucomicrobiia > Opitutales > UBA2995 > JAABVD01. Next base: position 31,106 of record JAJDZZ010000060.1, on the reverse strand, counting down.
AGAATTAGGAATTAGGAATTAGGAATGAGGAATGAGGGAGAAGGAAGAAGGAAAGGAGTGGTGGAATTGACCTCTTTCTACCGTCCTGACGTCGCTCTCCCCCCTCGAACCACCGGATTGCTCAGGGTGCCGATGGGTTCGATGGTAATGCTGACATTATCTCCCGTTTCCAGGGTAAATTCCTTACCGGGCACGATACCGGTTCCCGTCATAAGAAAAGCGCCGTTGGGAAACTCCAGTTCGCGGGTCAGGTAGCTGACCAATTCTTCCTGGCTCCGCTTCATGTCGCTCAATTTGCAACTCCCGGAAAAGGAGGATTTTCCGTGCCTCATGACCTCCAGGCGCATTTCCGTCTCGGGCGGAAGCGGGGTGGGGGAAATGAGGAGGCAGGGTCCGAGGCCGGCGCATTGCTGGTAGGTTTTCGCCTGGGGAAGATAGAGGGGGTTTTCACCTTCGATACTGCGCGAACTCATGTCGTTGCCGATGGTGTAACCGATGATACTCCCGTGGGACGAGATGGCCAGGGTGAGTTCCGGTTCCGGCACGTCCCAGGACGAGTCCCGGCGGATACGCAGCGGTTGTCCCGGCCCGGAAACCCGGTCGGGGGTTGCCTTGAAAAAGATTTCCGGACGATCTGCTACATAGACGCGCGAATAAAAGTCTCCTCCTCCCGCATCCCGCGATTCCTCCATCCGGGCCAGTCGGCTGGAGTAGTAGGTTACTCCGCAAGCCCAGACCTCCTGGCTCCGGATCGGCGCCAGCGGATTTGCCAAGTCGGCCTGGCCCGGGGCCAGAGTGGCTTCGGCCAGGAACCTGCGCAGGTTCCTCTTCTGGAAGATAGCGTCCCATTCCGCATCGATGAACCCGCAGTCCGTGCCGCGATCCAGGAAGATGCCCTCCCTTAATCGATAGAGTTTGTAGGATGGGTTCACCGGAAATTTTGCCTTAGGAAGTCGAGGCCAGTCGGGCTAGGAGGATGCCGTTGCCCGACTTGACTTCAACCAAATGTTTCTGCCCGGTGGTTTGTCGGGGGTAATCGGCAGGGGACGGTCTGCTGCTGAACCCGATAAGGTAGGGTTTTCGCATGGCCCATACCCTTTGGTCGGGATGCCCGAAAAGGAGGATCGGTTTCCCGTAGAGGCGGTGGAGATGTTCGAGAGCTGGGATGGCCGGGCTCCTTCCGTGCCGGGTATAAGTAGGCCATTCCTCGGGAAAGGGGGGCTTCATAGGGCTTGTCTTCAGGCACAAGGCATCAACGAATTTGACGGCTTGGCTCAGTACAGTTTGCGGGTGATGACGGTACCCATAAATATCCCCAAAAATGAGGCGGTTGGGATCGTGCCGCCGATACATTTTCGCCAGTTGCCGGTAATACTCCCCGGCAATCCGTTGTAAAAACCTGTCATCGTCCCCGAAAATGACCCGGTTTTGCCAATCGACTTTGATAAAAGGAAAGTTCAAGAGTCCATCGCGGCTTCCGCAATTGGACCCGTAGAGGCGATTGACGGTCCTGAAATTCCCCTGGTAGCGGCGCAAAAGAAAATCGACGTATTGTCGTTTCCCTGGCGCTTGGGCTGGTAGTTGCCGGATAAAACTGACCCAGTCCGTTTCGAGGGAAAGGCGGGAGGTGGCGAGGTCCCAGGGAAGTGAATCCGTCCAAATCCAGCCAATGAGGTTGGGATTGTTCCTGAAACGCCGGCCGTCTTCACTCACACAGGCCGCAATTTTCGTTTGAAAAGCGGAATCCCACACGTCGACGAAGGAAAATTCCTTTCCGGTTTTGAGGATATCCCCGTCCGGGCGGCCGAAAAAGGGGTTGGCGGCGGGACGGAGAAAGGAAGGGGCCTGGAGCGACCACCTGCCGTTGCATCGGACCAGGTAGAAATACCGATTTGATGGCTGTGATGCCGCACCTCCAGCCCATCCCATTTTGGGAAGGGTATAAAGGAAAGGCAAGGCGCCCAAAAACCGCCGTCTGTTCATCGATTGGAAGGCATTACGCTGTTTCCGGTCATCATGGCCATGGCCGATGGCAAAATCCAGAATTTCTTTGAGCGCATGGGGAGGGGGTAGATGGGTCGATGTGGAAGGCGCCGGATGAAAGTTGAAAAAATGCCGAGGGCCTACCCTGATGAGATCAGAGGTTCTTTCCATTTGCAGTATAAAAGCCAATAATACGCCCAAAATCACAAGTTCCCATTCCCCATGAATCGACGCAGAGCCCTATCTCTTCTAACTACGGGATCGGCCGGAATCCTTGGAACCAGCCTGGGTCGAAGGACCGCGGCGGCCCAGGACATCGTTCAGGCTACTCCAGCCATGGAGCCGATCAAAATCACCAAGGTGAAGATTATTCACACCTATCCCAATGGAACCGGATTTGGGGTGGTCAAGGTAGAGACGAGTGAGCCGGGGCTTTGGGGCATTGGCTGTGCCACCGGGATTCGCCGTTATGCCACCCTCACCGCCGCGGTGGAAAAGTATCTCGATCCCCTATTGCGGGGCAAGGATCCCGATAACATAGAGGATATCTGGCAGACCGTGAATGTCAGCACCTATTGGCGAAATGGCCCGATCCTGAACACGGTTTTGGGTGGGCTCGACCAAGCTCTATGGGACATCAAGGGAAAGCGGGCCGGCTTGCCGGTTTACCAGTTGCTTGGGGGAAAGTGCCGCTTTGCCGTGGATTGCTATGGACATGCCCGTGGCAATGACCTGGAAGAGTTGAAGGATAGTATCGCCAGTTTTCGCGAGCAGGGCTTCCGTCACATACGCATTCAACTCGGCCGCTATGGATCTCCTCACCTGGCTGAAGGCGTCCCCGATTTTCGAAAAGGTGGATTTGGCGTCGCCACCGACTCGGTCATGGAGATTCGACCTTACGTGAAAATGGTGCCTCAGATTTTCGAGATGGCGCGCAACGAATTCGGTGAGGAACCGGAATTTCTGCACGATATCCATGAGCTGCTTCCCCCCATCGAGGCCATAAATCTCGTTAAGGAGTTGGAACCGTACCGGCCCTTCTTCATCGAAGATCCCTTTGCCCCGGAGGATATCGGGTACTTTAAAATTCTACGGGAACAATCTTCCTGTGCCTTGGCCATGGGGGAACTTTTCAATAACCCGCACGAATGGGTGGGCCTGATTGTGGATCGCCTGATCGATTTCATTCGCATTCACGTTTCCCAGATCGGCGGAATTACTCCGGCCATGAAGGTAGCCCGGCTCTGCGAGTGGTTTAATGTGCGGACTGCCTGGCACGGCCCCGGTAATACTTCTCCCATCGGTCACGTGGGCAATGCTCACATGGATCTTGCCATCTGGAACTTTGGCATTCAGGAACAGGTGTTTTTTGCACCGGAAACCCAAGAGGTCTTCAGCAATTGCCCCAAGTTCGAGAACGGCTACATGGTCATTCACGAAGCGCCTGGATTCGGTATGGACATAGACGAGGAGAAAGCTGCCAAATATCCGTTGCCCAGCGAGCCGTGGTACCGTCCCATTATGCGCCGACCCGATGGAACCCCGGTCCGACCCTGAGAGACATCGCAGCGGAATACCCTGTCCCCGAGGCAGGTAAAGCGGTGCGGAAACAGAAAGGATTAAATTACTGCCTTATGATACATTCTGAAAAAGCCGGAACCATGGTATTCCTATCGGTGTGCTTAGTACTGCCGATGGGTTTTTCATCGGGAGAATCGGGAGCGGACGTTCAAACTTCTCCCCCGAACATCCTTTTCGTCATGTCCGACGATCACGCCTACCATCAGTTGGGTGTCGCCGGGAATCCATTGATCCACACACCCAATCTGGATCGATTAGCCCATACGGGAGTATTTTTTGAAAACGCTTTCTGCACCAATTCGCTTTGCGCCCCTGCGCGAGCAACCGTCCTGACGGGCTGTCTTTCCAACGTGAATGGCATAAGCGGCAACTCGGAAGGAAAAGGCCGCATTGAGCAAATAGATCCCGATTTGCCGACTTTTCCGATGCTCTTGCAGGAGGCGGGCTACCAAACCGGGATTGTGGGCAAATGGCACCTTCCCCATGAACCTCGTGGATTTGACTTCATTAGTATTCTACCGGGACAGGGGCTCTACATGGATCCCGAGTTTATTCAGGGAGGTAATCGAATAAAACGGGATGGCTATGTGACGGATATAATTACGGAAATGGCCTTGGACTATTTGAGTCGGGTCGACCGGGAAAAACCGTTTTGCCTCATTTATCAACATAAGGGCCCTCATCGTCCATTCACACCTGCCCCACGACATACGGATCTCTACCAGGATGGAGAAATTCCCTTTCCGGAAACTTTTTACGACAATTTCGAAACCCGTTTGGTTGCGGGGAAAGCCTCGGATATGAGACTGGAAGAAAGCCTTGAACGGGATTATGCGGATTTGCCGCCTGGTCTTTCGGATAATGACAAAAAGAGGTGGATCTATCAGCGATTTGTCAAAGACCATTACCGGGCAATCCAAAGTATCGATGAGGGGCTGGGAAGGGTATTGGACCACTTGGAAGAAAAGGGGCTGCGTGAAAATACCCTGATCGTCTATACTTCCGACAACGGATTTTTCCTTGGTGAATACGGCTGGTACGACAAAAGGTTCATGTACGAACCATCCTTGAGAATTCCGCTCCTGGTAAGTTTTCCCAAACGGGTCGCGTCAGGGCAGGTAATCAACCATATGATAATGAATATCGACTATGCTCCAACCATACTTGATTTCGCCGGGGTCGCCATCCCGGGTGTCATGCAGGGAGAAAGCCTCAAACCCTTGTTATTGGGCCGGGATGTGGAATGGCGCGACCATATCTATTATTCCTATTATGAAAACACATGGGCCATGCGGGCATTCGAACAGTCCCAATTGAGTGACCCTTCCTTTAATTTCTTTACGGCCCATCGCATCGGCCCTCACAGGGGCATCCGGGACGATCGCCATAAGCTGATCCGGTATTATAGCGAGCAGGATTATTGGGAACTCTTCGATCTCCAAAAAGATCCATTGGAATTGAATAACGTGTACCAGGACCCCGACTATGCAAACGTTGTCAGAAGGATGACCGCCCAACTCTCAGAAACGCAACGCTTGTATAAGGATGTGAATACGTGGGAAAAGTTGACCTTACCCGACTACAATTAATTTGGAACTGGAAAGACGGAGGGCAGGCGCCTGCGGCGCCAATTAGGAATGAGGAATTAGGAATTAGGGAGAAAAAGGCTAAAACCATGGATTACACGGATGAGCACCGAGAAAAATCGTGATCGTGATCGTGATCGAAAGGCAAGGAGTGGTGGAGTGATGGAAAGATGGAATGGGGGAGGCAGGCGCCGGGGGCGCAATGAGGAATTGAACAAGGACAAACTGGATGGACATGCCGGCTGGCCCGCAATTCTCCTCAGGCGATTGGATTTTTCCAATTGAGACCCGAAAATCGGGAAAAGTCTGCGTCGCAACTGTGCACTTCCGCTTGTTTCTCAACGGCCAAAGCGGCAATGTGAGCCTCGGTAGTCATGTTTCCCGCCGTTCCCAGCTCTTTCAGAAAATGGAAGAAGATGACGGGAAAGTTTTGTCCTGGTTCGAGGACAATGACGGAGGACTGGTTTACCCAGCTTTGCACACAATCCGTTGCCTTGGTGATGGGCATGGGGTATTCCAGGACGCGGGGGTGGGTCATGAGACGAATGAAACCGCCCATCACGATCCAGGGAATCCCGACGGGTTCTCCGTCATTGATTTTAACCCCTTTTTAGAAATCGTAGTTGTCGATGTTGTCCTTGGTGAACACGAGGATGTCGCCTAGGAGAACATTGTCACCGGCGATTACCTTTTCCCCGAGACGGCCGGCGGTAAAGGTGGTGGCTCCTTCCCTGAGTTTTCCCGTGGCCAGAGCTTCGGCCACGAAAATGGTCAGGTAACCCAGATCTACCGTATTCCAGAGGACGACGGATCTGACCGTGCCGGAATGGACGAATTTCTTCATCTCGTTCGGTGTGGACAGGCCCGTGACGAGGATTTTTCCGGAATGGCCGGTCTGCTCAACGGCTTCCGCCGCTCCCGGAAAACTCACCGAGCTGATGCCAAAGAGACCTTTCAGGTTGGGGTATTTCTTGATCACATCCTGTGAATCGGCCAGGGCTTGGCTGGCGTTCTCTCCCGGATATTTGATGGTGGCGAGATTCAGGTTGGAGTTTTCGATGGCGGGTTTCATGACCTCGATCCAGGAATTCTGATTCGCGCTGGTGGCATCCGAACTGACGATGACGACGTCCCCTTCGGTGTCCGGGCCGAGATCGTTAACCATGGCATTGACCATGCCCACTCCAATGGATTGTGCAGTGGCCTGATTGACGAAAAAGGTCCGGGTATCCGCAGCTGCATCCGCATCCCAGGTGATGACTTGAACACCCTCGGCTCTCGCTTCCCTCATGGCATTGGCAACCACATCCGGGGCATTCGGACTGACTGCAATGACGTCCACCCCGTCCACGGTCCAGCTCTCGATCATTTCGGCCTGTTTCTTCGGATCGCCATCGGTGGGTCCGTCATAGATGAGTTCGATGTTTCCCAGCTCGTCGGCGGCCTCCCGCGCTCCTTCTGCACAGGAACTGAAATAGGCGATACCCTTGATCTTGGGCAAAAGGGCTACCGTGACGGTCTTGGCGGTATTGTCCCGGCCTTGAATTGGATCAGGGTTCGCTTCCTTGTCTCCACTGCAACCGGCGAGAATAGCCGCAACGGTCAGGGTGAGAATGAGAAGTTTCTGTTTCATAAGGGTAATCGTTGTCATTCGCGGCCTTTCTTGGGAGAGAGGATTCGGTATAACAGTATCGATGCAATGAGCAATGCTCCAATAATGATGGATTTGAGTTCATCCATTTGCCAGTAACGGCCAACGAAAAGCCGGGTTTCGTGAATGAGCAATAGTCCCAGGACGGTACCGGCGATGTTCCCTCTTCCGCCGAAAATGCTGGTCCCTCCAACTACGACGGCTGTGATGATTTCGAGTTCAAATCCTGTGCCGGCATCGGCCTTGGCGGTATCGAAACGTGAAACGTAAACGAGGGTGGCCAATCCGGCTAGCATTCCGGAACTGGCGTAGAGCCAGAACTTGATGCGGTCGACATCGATACCGGAGAACCGGGCGGCCTTTTCATTGTGACCAATGGCATAGATAAAACGGCCCGTAGGTGTTTTACTGAGAAAAACGGCGCAGGCGACAGCCATGGCCAGGAACAGGTAAGCCGGGATGGGGACGCCGAACCATTTGCCACGGGCGATTTGGGAAAATTCCTCCCCGAACTGGGAATAGGAAACGCCCTGGCTCAGTCCCTCCGCGATACCCCGGAATGCGGCATATGTGGCGAGGGTGACAATCAACGGGTGAACCTTGATCTTTGAAATGAGGGCGCCATTTACGGCGCCGCCAAGCCCTCCTGTCAGCATAGCCGCGACGCAGCTCAAAACGAGGCTGCCGGTGTATTGAAAGGTCATACCGAAGGCCACGGCGCAAAGCCCCATGGCGGCGCCAACGCTGAGATCGATGCCGCCCGTTATGATGATGAGGGTTATGGCTAGGGCGAGGATGGCCATCTCCCAGATGTGCCGTGAAAGGAGAAGCTGGCTCTTGAGGTCCAGGAATCTGGGCATGAGGGTTCCAGCCACTGCGAGCAGGCCGATGATGAGAATCACCAGCCCGAGTTCGTGCCACCATCGGAATGTTCTGAGGCGTTCTTTAAAGGTCATGAAGCCTCCTTTTCCTGCGGCGTTGGACGATGCTGTCGGTAATGACTGCGAGCAGAATGAACATTCCCTGAATGGCGCGCGTCCATTTTTCGCCGGATTCGCCTACATCCATAAACGTCAATGCCGGTCGGATCATGGTCATCAACAGGACGGCCAGTAGGACACCCCGAAGCTTGCCCCGGCCTCCGGAAATGGAGACACCTCCCACAACCACACAGGTGATGACCAGAAGTTCGAATCCAATTCCGATGCCCGCTTCGATTTTGGGGAGCCTGGGAACGTCCACCACCGTAGCCAGCCCGGTCAGGAAACCGGTGTAGGCGAAAGCAAAGAGTTTCAACCGGGTTTCATTGAGGCCGACCATTTTAGCAGAATACCGACTGCTCCCAACGGCAAACAGCCGCCGACCCAGCGCCGTTTTGGTAATGATTACGCCCGTGACGATGATGACCGCAATCGCGGTCCAGACGCTGATGGGCATTCCCAAGACGCCGTATTTGGTCATTTGCCCCAGCCCATCGGGTAGACCGTCAATATTGTTCCCGCCCATGATCAAGGTGGTCAGGCCGCGTAAGGCAGTTAACAGTCCGAGAGTGACAATGATCGACGGGACCTTGCCAAGGGTGACGAGCGCTCCCGTGAATGCCCCGACAAGCGTGCCCAGCAACAGGGTAGCGGGAAGGCCGAGCCACATGGAGATTTCCATGCGAGTCTCTGAAATCATCATCCCCATCAATGCAGCGAGCAATGCCATGAGTGACCCGACCGAAATATCGATTTCACCGGTGAGGACCACGAGCATGACACCGCAGGCAACAATAGCGGTCGGGGCGCAGCGGATGATCAGGTCCTTGAGATTTCCGGCAGCGAGAAATCCGGTGTCGATGAATGCGACAGATGCGCCTATGATCAGGATAACGGCGGTAAGTCCGTATTCCCTTTGCCGCAGGAGACGACTCATGAAGTTCATGCCAAGACCTCCTTTTCCTGCGGAAGGGCGAGATCGAGAACCAATTCCCGGGTAGCTTCGCGCCCTCGGATTTCGCCCGATATACGTCCTTCCCGCATGACGATAATGCGATCGCTGATGGACAGGACCTCGTTCATATCCGAAGAAATGATTAGGGTGGCCAAGCCCTTCGATGCGAGGTTCCGAATGAGGCGATGAACCTGGGCCTTGGCCGCGATATCCACACCTCGGGTGGGTTCATCCAGAATGAGAACCTGCGGTTTGGCGGCGATCCATTTGCCGATGACGAGTTTTTGCTGATTACCTCCACTCAGGGTTTCAGCCGGGAATTCCTGGCTGGCGGCTTTTATGAGAAGATCCGACATGAGCTTCTCCACCAAGTCCCGTTCGAGGCGAGGGTCCACGAGGCCGCGGTTTGTCAGCTTGCCGAGGACGGCCATGGACAGGTTGGCCCCGACAGACATGGGGAGAATCAATCCTTCGTGTTGACGGTCTTCCGGGACAAGAGACAGACCGGCGGACATGGCTTGTTTAACGCTACCGCCGGTAAGCATTTGCCCGTTCACCTTCACTTTGCCCTTGGAATAGCGGTCGAGACCAAAGATGGCACGGGCAATCTCACTGCGGCCCGCGCCGACCAAGCCGGCAAGACCTACAATTTCGCCGGCCTGAATCCTGAGATCGATGTTTTCAAAAACTCCGGGGTTGGTGAGACCGAGGACCTCCAGTCTGACTTCGCCCGGTTCACCCGCATGTTCATGGCGCTGAGTGAGTTCCTCCAACTCCCGGCCGACCATCAGGAAAATAAGGGCGCTCCGGTTCAGATTCGCCACCGATTGCGTGTCGACGCGTTCCCCATCTCGCAAAACGGTGACCCTGTCGGCGATTTCGAAAATCTCCTCCAGACGATGGCTGACGTAAAGGATGGTGACCCCCTCATTGCGAAGTTGACGGACGATGGCCAAAAGTGAATCCGTCTCCTTGGCGGAAAGGGAAGCGGTGGGTTCGTCCAGAATGAGGAACTCGCATTTTTGAGACAAGGCGCGAGCCATGGCGACCATTTGTCGTTGGGCAACGGAAAGTTCAATGACGGGGCAATCGATATCGAAATTTTGTCCGAGCCTTTTTAACATTTTTGTGGCTTCACCCCGCATGCGTGCCTTGTCCAGGAACAGGCCGCCCGCCGTAAAGGGCTCTCGACCGACGAAGATATTGTCCAGGGTATTGAGACTTGGAAAAGCGGTGGATTCCTGGTGTATGACGGCAATCCCGGCCGCTTCGGATGCCTGGACGTTTCCCGGTGGGAGGGGTTTGCCGTCGATGGAGATAGTCCCTTCCTCGGGAATAACGACGCCGGTGAGGGATTTGATGAGGGTAGATTTACCGGCGCCATTCTCCCCGCACAAGGCGTGAATCTCCCCTTTGGCAATGTCCATGCAAACCCTTTTCAAGGCATGCACTCCTCCATACGATTTGCTCAAACCGCTGACCCGAATAAAGGGAGGCATACTGGCTTTCAAACGTTTGGAAAGGATGTCTAAACCTTCAACAGTGTCAATCTCTTGGGAAAAGGACCGTGGTGAGCAATTCCTATCCCCTGGATACGTTCAACGATACCGTTAACCAGGAGAAGTAACTTCAAAGTTTGAATTCCAGGTTGGAGTTTGTAAGGCTCAGGAGCATTACTTCCTGAACGTTTTACATGAAAAAAATTTTCCCGGCCCTTTATCTTTTTTGTTCATTCTTTGGTTGGCTGATCGGCAGTTGGGCTGGCCAACCCAATGTGGTGGTTTTTTTGACCGACGACCAGGGTTGGGGAGATTTGAGCATTTCCGGCAATAAAAATCTCGAAACCCCGAATATCGACTCATTGGCTCGGGAAGGGACGACGCTCGACAATTTCTATGTGTGCGCGGTCTGTGCTCCGACCCGCGCCGAGTTCCTGACCGGTCGTTACTATCCCCGGACCGGGGTGAGTGGAGTAAGTCGAGGGCAGGGAAGATTGAATCCGGATGAAACCACTATTGCCGAGGTGTTCCAGGCCAATGGCTATGCCACCGGGGCCTTTGGCAAATGGCACAATGGCACACAGCCTCCTTACCATCCGAACTACCGTGGCTTTGATGAATTCTACGGATTCACCTCCGGGCATTGGGGCCACTATTTTAGTCCGCCTCTCGATCACAACGGAAAGAAGGTGCGTGGCAACGGCTACGTGGTGGATGACTTTACCGATAGGGCCATCGAATTTATCGAGATGAACAGGGAGAGACCGTTTTTTTGTTACCTCCCCTACAATACGCCTCATTCGCCCATGATGATCTCGGATGAATACTATGGGAAGTTTGCGGGAGAAGATCCCGAGATGCGCTACCGGGATCCGAAACAGGAGGACGTGATGATGACCCGAGCGGCGCTCGCCATGTGTGAGAACATTGATTGGAACGTTGGACGCGTCTTGAAAACCTTGGATGAACTGGGTCTCAAGGATGACACCATAGTGGTTTACTTTTCCGATAACGGTCCGAATTCCTACCGCTGGAACGGTGGTATGAAGGGTCGGAAGGGAACCATTGATGAAGGGGGCTTGCGCTCTCCATTTTTTATTCGATGGCCCGGCCGCATCCCGGCCGGAAGAAGCACCAGGGAAGTGACGGGAGCCATCGATCTTCTACCGACCCTTACCGGCTTGGCTGGCATCCGATTTCAAACTCCCAAGTCACTGGACGGTCGGAACCTGCAAGCATTGCTGAAGGATAAGGATGCCGTTTGGAAACCGCGCAGCTTGTTTTCCGTCCACAGAAAAAAGGTCAGTGTCCGGACTCAGCGATTCCGCCTGGATGGAGCGGGGAAGTTATTCGATATCGAAGCGGATCGAGGGCAGCGCAACGATGTTGCCAAAGAGCACCCGAAACTGGTGGCTGATTTGCGTCGTCAGGCGGAAGAACACAACAAAATCATGCAAAAGGAGTTTTGGCGATACGAAGACAGGCCCTTCACGGTTGGTTATGGCCCTTCCACCACCTTACCCGCTCGCGATGGGGTTGAACACGGCTCCATTCGGAGAAGCGCAAAAGCTCCCAACAACTCCTTCTTCACGCACTGGACCCAGTTGGATGATTCAATCACCTGGGACGTCGATGTCGTCGCCACCGGAAATTATGACGTGACCGTCTTTTATACCTGTGCGGAAGGAAATCAGGGAGCCGGCATCGAGCTGTCTACTGCCAAGGGAGGTCGAACGCAGGCCAAGGTAACTGAGGTTTTTGATCCCCCTCTCTATGATAAGACCCTGGAGCGGATGGCAGAATCCCACTATTTTGTTAAAGATTTCAAGCCGCTTTCCCTGGGAACGCTGAGCCTGACCAAGGGCAGAACCATTCTGCGCCTCGCCGCAACAGACATACCGGGGAAAGGAGTGATCGATGTGCACTCGCTCGAGCTCCACCGAGCCGTGGACTAGCCCGCTCTACTTCCGGGTATTTTTTTAATCCGTTGGCAACCCAAAATATAGCCGGATCTTTCGATCCGTTCCTTGCAAATCTAATATTTCATGTAAGATCTGCAAGGTTTTCGACCTGAGATCTGGATGCGGAAAGGCGCCGATGGCGCCAATTAAGAATTAAGAATTAGGAATTAGGAATGAAAAGACACTGAGGCACAAAGGATTATCGTAATCGCAATCTTGGTCGTGATCTCTCTGTGCTCTCTGAGTCCCCTGTGGCTATTCTCTTCCCCAATGCGTTCTTGGCGAGCTTTGCGACCCACGGTTACATGAAATGGCCCCGGGACGGGCATTTCCTAGTTTGTTTCTCCGTGCAATAGGTAAAACCTTTGGAAGTGCCTTAAGGTTCTTCCAATCATTTTAGTGGAAAAATCCGTTTAATGTGTTAACCTTAATTGGACGGTTTATAACCATAAAAATAGCTTTACCTTCGTATGGATTCGTTGCCCGCAGTCTTGAAAGTTTCCACGGTGGCCCGGCGTATTGCCGCAATGGCCATGGTTTTGGGGATGGTTGGGTCTGTCTTGAACGCTCAGGAGGACTACACGGAGGGTGAGAAGCTATTTGCCCTGAAGGTCAAGCCGTTGCTGGCCCAGAAGTGTTTCTCCTGTCATAACGACGAAGACCTGGAAGGGGACCTCGTTCTGACCAACCGTGAGGACATGCTCTTGGGTGGGGAATCCTCCGATGACGTCCTGGTTCCAGGCAATGCGGCGGGGAGCTTGATGTATATCGCCACGACCTGGACGGATGAGGACTACGAAATGCCGCCCAAGGAAGCGGACCGGTTGACGGAGGAGCAGACCTGGTCGATCCGCGACTGGATCAATGCGGGTGCGCCCTGGGTTTCGGATGAGGATATCGAGGTCATAGAGGAACGTTATGCCGAGGGAGTGGTGGTTCAAACCAGTGGGGGATTGGATGACGATTGGACTTACCGCCGGTATGAAGAAGAGGATCTGTGGGCCTACCAACCGGTGGTGGAGCCCGAGGTTCCATCCCAGTCAGGGAAGGCACATCCGGTCGACGCCTTTATCGACCGAAAGCTTTACGATATTGGGCTCGAACCGGGGCATTTGGCCGATCGCCGGACCTTGATACGCCGCGCCAGCTTCGATTTGATCGGTTTACCGCCGAGGCCGGAAGAGGTAGAGGCCTTTGTGGAGGATCCCAGCCCCAATGACAGGGCCTTCCAAAAAGTGGTGGATCGTTTGCTGGAGGATCCGCGTTACGGGGAGCAATGGGGCAGGCATTGGCTCGACGTGGTCCGTTACGCCGATTCCGCCGGGTTTTCCAATGACTACGAGCGGCCCAGCGCCTGGCGCTACCGGGACTATGTGATTCGCTCCTTCAACCGGGATAAACCGTTCGACCGATTCATTGTGGAGCAGGTGGCCGGGGATGAATGGGACCCTGAAAATCCCGAAGCTCTGCTGGCCACGGGATTCTTACGCATGGGGCCCTGGGAGCACACCAGCATGTCGGTGGCGCGGATTACGCGCCAACAGTATCTCGACGACGTGACCGACAGTGTGGGTCAGGTATTTCTATCGCATCCCCTGCAATGCGCCCGGTGTCACGACCACAAATTCGACCCTATTCCGACCCGGGACTATTATCGCATCCAGGCGGTTTTTGCCACAACGCACTTTGCCGACCGCGAGGTTCCCTTTCAGGAAAATGAAAACTTGGTGGGGGTGGAGGAGAAGGTCGTCATGGAAAAGCGGTTGCAATATTTCCAGGAGATGTGGTACCGGCTCAATCAAAAGTCGACCGAGGCCTTGAAAGCCTGGTGCAAGGAGAACGGCTACGAGTTTGCAAGCCGTAAGAAATTGTTGGAACAGGGTGTGCCGGAAGACCAACTGCCACGCAACATCGGCCTGACCCTCGAAGAAATCGGGATCAGAAAAGTGGGCACAAAGAATGTGAACCGGACGGAGTTCGAAATGAACAAATTCAAGCCCTTCGCATTGTCGGTTTACAGTGGGCTCTCGCCCGAGAATCCCCAGCGGTCCGGGAGCATGTTGACCATGCCGGTCGATCCCATGGCGGAGGGAGACCGGAGCAAAACCCACATTCTCACCGGCGGGGATCCTTTTGGCTATGCCGAGGAGGTGACCCCTGGTGTGCTCAGTGCTTTGCCCGACTCGAATGACAGGTTGGAGGCCAACGCATTCAACCGCATACCGGAAACCCCGGAGGGTCGCCGTCTGGCTTTCGCAAAATGGCTGGCCAGCCCGAAAAATTCTCTCGTTCCCCGATCGATGGTCAACCGCATCTGGCATTACCACTTTGGTCAGGGAATTGTGGATACCCCCAATAATTTCGGCGCCATGGGAGGCAAGCCCAGTCACCCTGAACTCTTGGATTTTCTGGCCAAGCGTTTCATCGAGTCCGGTTGGTCGGTCAAAGCAATGCATAGGTTGATCATGTCATCCGAGACCTACCGGCGCTCTACCGAATACAAACACCGCGAACGGTTGGCGGAAAAGGATCCGTTGGGGAAATCCTACGCCGTATTCAAGCCGAGGCGGTTGAGCGCCGAGGAAATCCGGGATAGTATGCTTTACGTCTCCGGTGAGCTTAGTGAAAGCATCGGCGGATTGCCCGCCTTGCCGGAAATCAATCGCGACGTAGCCACTCAACCGCGGCAGGTCATGGGCTCTTTTGCCGCTTCCTATGAGCCGGCCCGGACACCTGAGGAACGCAACCGCCGTTCCGTTTACGCCAAAAAAATTCGCGGTTTAAGAAATCCTTTTTTGGAGGTATTCAACCAACCGAGTCCGGATGAATCCTGTGAGGCTCGGCAATCTTCCACCGTAACCCCCCAGGTCTTCAGTTTATTTAACGGTGAGGACACCCTTTACCGCTCGATTGGAACAGCCAATGATTTGCTGGAGAAGAACAAAAGTCGCAAGCGGGTGGTTGAAGATCTCTTTAGGCGGGCCTATGGGAGAAAACCCGACCGTCAGGAATTGGGCCTCAGTCTGGATCATTGGAAAGAAATGGAAAGTTACCACCAAGGCCGTGAATTTCCTCCCAGGGAATTTGAGCGAGAAGTCGTGCGAACGGCAGTGGAAGAAATGAGCGGGGAGGAGTTTTCTTTTACGGAGGTTCTCTTTGGCTACGATGATTATTTGCAGGATCCGGGTCTGGCGGACGTGGACGCCAAAACGCGGGCCTTGGCCGACCTCTGTCTGGTGGTATTCAATTCAAACGAATTTACATATGTGTATTGAATCGCAATTATCGGAACTTATAGCGGCAGAGCAGGGATGCTCTTGCCCTACCGATATTGATGGTTGGGGTAGGGCTACTGCGTCCTCGCAGTGCCGAACTATTGAAAGGACCTAGGAAGTCATGAATAAAAAGCTGAAACAGGAAATCCTGCAGAACATGGCGACAGCCAAGCAGTTGAACCGCCGCGATTTCATTTACAGTATGGGGGCCAGCTTGGGAAGCATTGCACTCGCCAGCATGCTGCCATCGAGCCTGAACGGATCTGCCGCCAAGACCAAGGGTCCCCTTTCGGTTAAGCAACCGCATCATTCCGCCAGGGCCAAGAACGTCATTTTCCTCATGATGGAGGGAGGACCCAGTCATATCGACACCTTCGATCCGAAACCGCAGCTCAACCGAATTCACCTGCAGAACTTTACCCGGAGCGGGGAAAATGTATCGGCCATGGAGAGCGGCACTCGCTACTACGTGCAAAGTCCCTGGAATGCGAGGCAAGTGGGCCAGTCCGGAGCCTGGATGACGGAAAAATGGGTCCACTTGGCCGAGGTGGCCGACGACATCTGTTTTTACCGGGGTTGCCAAGCGGAGTCGGTCAACCATCCCACCGCATTGTTCCACATGAATACGGGAAACCGGTTTGGCGGAGATCCGGCCATGGGGTCCTGGGTCACTTATGGTCTGGGCTCTGAGAATCAGGATTTGCCCGGATTTATCGTATTGCCTGAGGTGGCATATCCGCAAGGAGGTTCCCCCAATTGGAGCAACGGATTTTTGCCGGCTCACTACCAGGGCACACCGTTGCGTTCCCAGGGCACCCCCATCCTCGACCTGAAACCTCCGCCTGGGGTAACCACGGAACACCAGCGCAAGAACCTGGATTTGCTCAGCCGCTTCAATCACGACCATCTGGAAAAGCATCCTTGGCAGGATGACCTGCAGGCCCGCATGGCCAACTACGAACTGGCTTTCCGCATGCAGATGCAAGTGCCGGGTATCCTCGATATCGATCAGGAAGATGAGAAGACCAAGGAACTTTATGGTATCGGAAATGATGATACAGAGGTATTTGGCCGCAAACTTCTACTGGCTCGTCGTCTCGTCGAAAAGGGGGTGCGCTTCATTCAAGTTTATTCCGGTGGCTGGGATTCCCACGATTTTCTGGAGAGGGCCCATGGAGCGCGCATCACCAGCATCGACAAACCCATGGCCGGTTTGATCAAGGACCTGAAGGCGCGTGGCATGCTGGATGAAACGCTCATAATCTGGTGCGGGGAATTTGGCCGCAGTCCGGACAATGGCATCCGCGATGGCGGCACTACCTATGGGCGCGATCACAACTCCCAAGCCATGCCCATGTGGTTTGCCGGGGGTGGAATCAATGCAGGCCACACCATTGGGGCAACCGACGACATCGGAGCCGAAGCAGTGGACGTGGTGCATCCCATACGCGACGTGCACGTGACCCTTTTGCACCTGCTCGGCCTGGATGACAATCGCCTGACCTACTTCCACGCCGGGCGCTTCCAGCAACTCTCCCAGTTCGGGGGGGAAGTGATTCAGGAATTGATCGGGTAATTATCAATGTTTACTCGCAGTCCTTTTAACCTTGTCAGACGCAGTGTTGTTTGATGGTTTTTTCTCCTCGCGGTTTTGACCTGCTTTTCTTCGTATATTCCTGAATATTAGCAGATAAGGTAAACCAGGAGACTATTTTCTTCGAAATCCAGGTTAGTGATGACCAGACAGTGGACAGCAATTATCGAACGCGAAGGCGATGGCTATGTCGCCCTCTGCCCCGAGTTGGACATCGCCAGTCAGGGCGCTACGGTGGCTGAGGCTCGAAAAAATTTGCAGGAGGCATTGGAGTTGTTCTTCGAGACAGCTTCAAATGCCGAGATCGAGCATCGACTTCACGAGGAAGTGTATTGAATTTGACCTTCTGGCGCGCGATCCCATAAATCCGATCCCATGCCCTTTAAATTGACCGGATTTACCGACGAAGCGGAGAAGACCCTGGCAGAACAAATTTCCACTCTCAAGGAGGTTGGGTGGGACGCCATCGAGCTTCGGTTGATCGATGGGAAAAACGTCTGCGACCAGACGGATGACGAGTGGAAGAAGACGTGGGAGCAATTGCAGTCCGAAGGCATTTCGGTGGTTGGTTTTGGGGGACAAATCGGAAACTGGGCCCGGGCCATCAATACTGATTTTCAATTGGATATCGATGAACTGAAACGCGCCGCTCCCCGCATGCGTCAGGCCCAATGCAAGTTTTTACGGATCATGTCGTATCCGAATTCCGCCAACAATCCCCTCAGTCGGTCGGAATGGAAAGCGGAGACGGTCAGGCGCTTGAAAGAATTGGCAACCATGGCCGAAGGGGAGGGGATAATCCTCGGCCACGAAAATTGTTCCGGATACGGTGAGACAGCCGAGGGTTTTTTGGAACTGGTGGAGGCGGTGGATAATTCCTGCTTTCAGTTGATTTTCGATACGGGAAACAACAGCCTGCACGAGCAGGACCTTAAGGCCACCTGGGCCTATTACCAAGCCTGCCGAAGCCATATTACCCACGTTCACATAAAAGCGGCCAAACCCGGCCTGGAAGAAGGGAAATTGGTGGCTTGCTACGTCGATGAAGATCCCCTGCAAAAGCGGATATTGGATGATCTGGAAGCAACCGGCTACGACGGCTGGCTGTCCATCGAACCCCACCTGAAGGCCGCCATTCATGCCGGGCAGGATATCGATGAGTCGGGTGAAGCCCGCCGGGTTTGGGTCGAATATGCCAAGCGGCTGGAAAATCTGGTGACGGCCTGAATAAGAAACCACAGAGGACACAGAGAACACAGAGGGGGAGAAGCGCCCAAGGGCGCAATTAGGAATGGGGGAGTGATGGAATGGGGGAGAAGAATTTCAGAGATAAATCGTGATCGAAAATAACGGAGGGGGGACATTCCTGTCCCCCTTGTATTTCGAGTGAGGGACCCGCCTTCGCCAGAGGTCTACGGCGTGGTGGGGGACAGGAATGTCCCCCCTCCGTTAACTCTTGCTCCGGCAAAGCCGGATTCCTTGGCGTTTCTTGGCGACCTTTGCGAGAGGCAGGGGTGTCGGGGGCGATAATGAGGAATGGACCACGGATCCTGGTTCGTGTGAAGGCTACGGCAGGACAGGGCTGGTTGTTACAGTGAAATCGGCCTTCCTATTTCGGCTGATTTGTCCGCCGCAAAGATGACCTCGAAGGATTTCAGGGATTGATCCAGGGAGGTGAGGGGCATGTCTTCGCCCTTATCCAGCGCGTCGAAAAAGGCCTGAAACTGGGCTTGGTAAGGATGGTCCGATACGTCGCCCGAGTCGGCCAGAGCCATGGGAAGTTGCGACCATTTTTTGTCCCGGAGATGAAGTTTGTTGGAGTAGAGTTTGTTATCCAACAAGCTCCCTTCGCTGCCTACCAGGTGGGTGTGAAAATAGTAGGGCTGAAAGCAATCGATCACGGAAGCGACCTTTCCCACCGCTCCGCTGGCAAATTGGAGCAGAGTGACGGAAGTGGTAGGGTAGGCGTACTTGGAAAAAATACCGTGATTGGATTGGGTCGACATGGACGACACCGTGGTTACGTCGTCGCCCAAGCACAGCAGCAGGGCATCCAAGGCGTGACAACCGGCGGAAAGAAGACTGGACCCTCCCTCTTCCCTGCTCGTATTCCAGCGGTATTGCCCATACCAGGGACCGATGCCGTGGTAATAGTCGACCTCTCCGTAGTGAAGCTTTCCCAGCAGGCCTTCATCGATGATTTGGCGAGTGGTCTGAAACTGGCTGATAAACCGCACCTCAAAACAGACGCAGGCCTTGACCCCCGCTCTATGCACGGCCTTCTGAATGGCTCTGCAATCCTCCAGGGTCAGGGCCAAGGGCTTTTCGATGATGAGGTTTTTCCCGGCGCCCGCCGCGGCCACGGCCTGATCCTTGTGCTGACTGGGATAGGAAGTGATGGAGACGGTGTCGATGGCCGGATCCGATAACAAGTGGTCCAAATCCCGGTAGGCCTTGATGGTAGAGCCGTAGCGGGCGCTCAATTCTCCCGCATCAAGCTTGCGGGAAGAATAAACAGCTCCGACCGATGCCTGCCTTGTTGCGTTGATGGCATCGATATGGGCGGTGGCGGCCCAGCCATATCCGATGATTCCGACGTTGTAAGAAGGGGTAGCCATGGGAAAAGAGTGGTGGATTCAAAGGGGTTTGGGAAGTCCGGAATAGCTTCTTACGTCTTGTCCTATGGACTTTTTTCAACCATCTTGGCTGCAATGTCTTCCTTGCCAAAAGCGCTGCCCCAGGTCGACCGGGTTTCCTCTCCCGCATTGCTCATTTATCCCGACCGGGTAAGAGACAACATTCGGTCGATGCTCGAGATTGCCGGTGATGCCCGGCGCCTGCGGCCCCACGTAAAAACCCACAAGCTGGCCGAAATCGTTCGCATGCAAATGGCAGCGGGGATCGGAAAATTCAAATGCGCTACTTTGGCGGAAGCGGAAATGCTGGGAAAGGAGAAGGCCGGGGACATCCTTCTGGCCATACAACCCGTCGGGCCTGAAATTACCCGGTATGTGCAATTGGCCAAGACGTTTCCGGACGCCACGTTTTCGGTGGTCCTGGACGACACCGGGATCATCCGAAAATTGAACCGGGCCTGTGCTGCGGAATCCATAAGATTGGGCGCTTTTCTCGACGTCAATGTCGGCATGAACCGCACCGGGGCGCTACCCGGTCCGGAAGCAATCGCGCGCTACAAGCTCCTCCACGAAATGCCTTTTCTGGATGTCCGCGGCCTGCACGTTTACGACGGGCATATTTTTGGATTACCCATGGATGTTCGGACAAAACGGGTCGATAAGGCCTTCGCTCCGGTCAAGGAATTGATTCTCCAGTTGCAGCGATTTGGATTTTTTCCACCTCAAATCGTAGCTGGAGGTTCTACCTCGTTTCCCGTTCATGCCCGGCGGGAGGGTGTGGAGTTGAGTCCCGGAACAACTTTGCTTTGGGATTTCAAGAACCTGGATAATCTGACCGATCTTCCCTTCCATTGCGCCGCGCTACTATTGACCCGCGTGGTGAGCAAACCGGCCCCGCAATACGTGTGCTTCGATCTTGGTCATAAGGCGGTTGCCTCTGAAATGCCACACCCACGAGTCCGGCTGTTGGGTTTGGAAGATGCTGAATACGTCGGTCATAGCGAAGAGCATTTGGTGGCAAAGACCGATCGATGGGATGAAATCAGAGTCGGCGATGCCTACCTGGGCATCCCCAACCACATTTGTCCCACGGTCGCGCTTTACGACCATGTGAATATTGTCGAAAATGGCACGGTTACCAAGCGCTGGAAGGTTTCCGCCCGTTACCGGTTTGATGCCTTTTCTGAAACCACAAAAAGCACAAAAGACACAAAATGAATGTATCTGAAATCAATAGGTTAGCAGATATGGTTAGGAAGATGACAAATTTGAGAGCCTCTGAAATGTGTCATGGGTTACTAATAAATTTTGGTTCTAAAAAACTCCAAATTCGAAAATTTATTCAGTAATTTCCGATACCTCAATTTTGCGCCTTTTGTGCATTTTGTGGTTATTTCGCAATCCTGGCTGCGAGTTGGTCGGGCAGGGAATCCTCGGCGTCCAGCTCATGTTTGCGAAATTTCTCTAAAAGGCGGGCTACGATATCGGGGTGGGTGTCGGCTACGTCATAGGCCTCCGAAATGTCCTTTTCCACGTTGTAGAGCTCAGGTTTATCCAGATGAACCACTCTGCCGTAATTAATGAAATGGCGTTGCTGCATGTGCAATTTCCAGGGTCCCGAACGCACGGCGTGAAGCACGCCGCGATTCCAGTAGAAAAACTCGTGGCGCGGGCTCTTTCCCGTGCCCAGCAAAGCCGGGGAAAGATCGTAGCTGTCCATTTTTCGGTCCTCGGGCGTTTGGACCTTGGCCAGGCTGGCGAATGTGCTCATCAGGTCGATGGCGGATCCCATTCCGTCCACTACACCCGGTTTGATGTGGCCGGGACCCCAGAAGATGGTGGGAACGCGCTGACCGCCCTCGAAGTTGGTGCCTTTTCCCGCCCTTAGCGGGCCGGCGGATCCTCCGTGGGTTTTGAAAGCGAGCCAGGGGCCGTTATCGGAGGAAAATACGGCCACGGTTTTTTTGTCCAGTTGCAACTCCCGCAAGGAGTCCAGGACTTGGCCCACGCTCCAATCGATCTCCTCGATGACGTCCCCATACACTCCGCGAATGCTTTTTCCCCTGAATTTCTCCCCCGTAAAGAGCGGGATGTGGGGCATGGAATGAGCCAGGTAGAGGAAGAACGGCCTATCCCGGTTGGCTTTGATAAACGCAACCGCTTTTTCGGTGAAACGACGGGTTATGGTGTTCTGATCGGCCGGTCGTTCAATTTCCCGGTCTCCCTCCAAGAGCGGGACATTGTAATTTGTGGTGTCCGGATAAAAGTCCGGGTCGCTGCTCAGGTATCTGGCGGAGCCGGAAACCTTGTCCATATCGTTGGAATAAGGGATGCCGTAATAGGAATCGAACCCCTGGGTCATGGGCAGGTGCCGGGGCAGGTGTCCGAGGTGCCACTTGCCAACCGCGGCAGTGGCGTAATTTTTCTGTTTGAGCATTTCGGCAATGGTAACTTCCTCCTGCGGCAGACCGCCCGATGAATTCGGGAAAAGCACCACTCGCGCGACTGAACTCATGCCATTGCGGACGGGATATCGACCCGTCAACAGGCCGGCCCGGCTGGGGGTGCAAACCGGATCGGCGGAATAAAATTGGGTCCACTTTTGTCCTTCCTCTGCCATCCGGTCGAGGTGGGGGGTTCGAATGGTGGGATGCCCGAAACTGCCCAGGTCGCCATAGCCGAGATCGTCACAGAAAATGACCACGAAGTTGGGTGGATCCTGGTCCGCGCGAACCTGGACGACGGTAAAGAAAACTGACAGGAGAAATAGTGCTGTAACGCGCTTCATGAGAAAGACCGAATGGGTTTGGAGAAGCTTTTACCGGGTTACTTCAGAGGGGTTTGATACGGATGTTGCGAAATTGAACCAGGCTGGAAGCTCCGTTCCATTCATCTTTTTCCTCATCGTATCCTCCGTGGTGTTGCAGGGCAATGGGACCTTCATCCGGTACCCCGGGCAATTGGGCGTTATCCAGCACGGTCCGGCCATTGAGCGCCACGGTTAGCCGGTCGCCCTTCATGGTGATGTGGAACGTATTCCATTCCCCCACCGGATGGTCCGCCTTTACCTTGGGCGTAACTCCGGCGCGGATCACGGGATCCTTCTGGTTGTTTCGGTAAGCGTAGACTTCTCCGGACCCGATGGGCCAGCACCAGATATTGATCTGGGCCCGGTTGGTGCCCCGCAGGTAAATCCCGGAATCGGCCCCGGGTTGCGGATGCACAACCCGGTTGCCCTCATCGTCCAATTGATAACTTCCATCCGGCAGCACCACCGGCACCCGGTAAATGCCTTTTTTTTCCTTGATGCGCCAATCCACCAGGAGCTCGAAATCCCGGTAGCTTTTCGTTCCCCACAGGCTCTTGTCTCCTCGGGGTTGAAGCCGCGGCTGGCAATCGATGACCCCGTCCCGAACCGTCCAGATGCCTTTGGCGGCGTCCGTTTTTACTTCCCAGCCGGTAAGGTCCTTCCCATTGAACAAGGTAATCCAGCCATCGTCCGCGGACGGATCTTCTTTGGAGGTATTTCCCCCCATCCAGATGGGGAGAAAGAGCAGGAGGAATACGATCAGCTTTTTCATTTCTATTCTCATATTTTCGGGACACCAAGATGACTTGGCCACACAAAACTGCCTAAGGCGCCCAAGGGCGCCAATGAGGAATGGGATCTCGCCAAGGCGAGATGGCACAAAGGCACAGAGGCACAAAGGCACAAAGGTTGAAGAAGGGAGTGAGGGAGTGGGGAAAAGGCGAAAGGCGAAAGGCTGAAACCACGAATTACACGGATGGGGGATTAACCACAGAGAGCACAGAGATTAATCGTGATCGTGATCGAGGGAGTGGTGGAGTAATGGAGTGGAGAGAAGAGTGACCACGGATTACACGGATCACACGGATAAGGAATGGGGTGACTGGATGCTATTCGGTTAATCGAGGGGAAGGGAAATGTGGTTTCCCTGCAGGGACGATTTCAGTCCAGCTTCCATTATTTCCTGGGCGTCGCGGCCCAGACCGGGTCGGCAGAGCAGCCATGGTTCAGCCCCATCGGAGACCACGCTGACAAAATGGGTGGCTGAATCGCGCAGGCGGGGCTCTTGGTCCGGCAAGGCAATTTCACGGCCATTGGGGTCATCGGACGTGGCCATGTAAAGCTTTCCCCCCAATCGTGGTTCTACCAGTAACGTTCCCTCCGTGCCGTA
The DNA here is from genome assembly GCA_022824405.1 of Opitutales bacterium. Classification (GTDB taxonomy): domain Bacteria; phylum Verrucomicrobiota; class Verrucomicrobiia; order Opitutales; family UBA2995; genus JAABVD01. The sequence continues at coordinate 7,206 of JAJDZZ010000060.1, read as the reverse complement.
GATCGCAGTCGTATAACTGGTCAGTTTGCCGATCTGGGTCCAAGAGGCTTCGGCGGTGGCAATGCCAAAGGGATAGGTCATGGCAATGAGGGCGTTATCTTCCACGGCAAGAGAATCCTTGATCTGTCCTCCCGTGATTCCGGTCACTTTTTCGGGTTGACCCAGCATTGCGGCGGAAAGCAGGCACCCATAACCGCAATAGTCCAGCAGGGCGCCGCCGCCGTTCAGTTCCCGGTCGAAGAGCCAGTTGCAAAAATACTCCGAGCAACCCAACTCCTTGGGTCCGGCGTGGGCGGCCCGGTATTTGACGCCCCAAAGTTTCCCGATGGCTCCGTCCTTAGCCATGGTCAGGGCAACCCGGAGTTGCGGCCACCAGGCGAAGGGCCAGTTAATGACCAACTTCACTTGGTTTTTCGCCGCTGCGGCCAGCATGCGGTCGGCCTGATCGAGACGGGCGGCCATGGGTTTCTCACTCAGGACGTGGAGTTTCCGTTCCATGGACCGTATGGCCAGTTCAGCGCCCTCGGCATTGCTGCTGAACACGTATACCGCATCCAATTGCTCGGAATCGAGGAGTTCCCGATGGGTGGAATAGGTCCTGCAGCCGTATTCGCGGGAAACACGCGCCGTCAGTGGTAGGTTTGGGTCCGAGGCCGCCACCAGTTCGGCGCGGTCACAGTCGGCCAGCGCTGCCAGGTTGCTCCACACGTGGTCATGGATGAGGCCGAGGACTCCGATTCTAAGGGTTTCGCTCATTGAATACTGATTAAAGGTTTCTTCGCCCGTTATGGTTATGCTTCAGCCCAAATGGGGGTCAGCCAGGCCCACTGACCGTTCTTTTGAGCTACTTCCAGCCGATAGATATCCCTGTTCTTTTCCGGCAGGTCCGTCACTGTTTCCTCGACCCGGCAATGGTTCAGGGGTACGGCGGGTCCAATCTGGATAGCCTCGGTCAGCCAGCCTCTCAGAAAATGGCTGCGACCACCTTCCAGAATTTCAGTCAGCTTATGCCGAAAGGTGTGACCGTTTACGTTTACTCGAATTTCAGCGTCCCGGGATGCTTCAATTTCCAGAGAGATTCCCTGGGTAGTGGCATGCCGCATGGAGAGATTTCCGCTGGTCACACTTCGCCAGGTGAGGGAATTATCGATTCTTTCCATTACGGCATGGGGCAGAAGTTCCCCATCCGTATCGGCAGGCAAATCCTCGGCATCTCTTTTTGGCGCCACCACGGCCTGACCGGAGAAGCAGGTGTCGACGGACCGGATCGCTCCCTCGGATAAAGCCAGGCTCGCCAACCATTTGACCCGTTCGGTTTTGCGTCCCCAACCCCAGGTCAGGCGCAAGCGGTAACGGTTGGAATCCGCCGCGTCATCCGTTGGAAAATATCGCCCTAGGATACGGCCATTTTTCAACAGACGGACCTGGTCCAACTCATCCATTCCCAGCACGGAGATTTGAAGATTCCTGGCGCCGGGAGCCCTCACCGTCTGGCCGATCACGGCATCGTCGATGAAAAGACGGGCGTCGATTTTGTCTCCGGTAGCGGCGTAGACCCGGCGTGCTTTGAAAGCATCCATCAATCCTTGTCGGGTCAATGATTCGGCGAATACGCCCATCCGGCCATCCCCATGGCTCCCAGGATAGGCCGCGTGGTGGTCCGTGCCGCCGACGATCCCGAATTTATGCCCCCTTCGCCAACCTTCCTCCGCAGTGGAGCCGAAATCACGTGGCCCCATATCGTGCAGCATGGGATAGGCCGCGTCGGAGCTTAGGGAGCATCCGTGCAGCGAAAATATTTCCACGAATGGGGACACATCCTCCCGGTAGGCATCCCAATTTATTCCGCGGTATCCTTTGCGGTAACCGATGTGGTGGGGGACGGCAATTCCATCCACGGCTTGTGCCAATTTCCGCAGGGAGGGCAGATTGGGAGCATCCCGCAAGGTCAGATCGGCCCTGGGGCAATACACGTTGTGATCGCCGTACTGGAGGGAATGCCATTCGTAGCTGGGCAGGGCGACAAACTCACCTGCTTTGGTTGCTTTTTTATGGGCTTCGATAAGTTTATCCCAATTTTTGGCACAGCGGGCGAATCCTTCGTTGTGGTAATCGATGATCTCGGCGTAGCTATTGCGGTCGGTGGGCATGTCGGGCCAGAATGCGTGACCCGTGATGGAGCAGAAGTCGAGCTGTTGCCTGGCGCGTTCCAGGGCCTGTTCAATGTTGCCATGCCCGTAACTGATCGAGCAATGGCTATGCAGGTCCCCCCAATACAGGTCGTAGCTCATGGTTTGTCCTTAGCCCGCAGCGGGTTGATCTCCTTGGGTTTCATCCCGAAAAAACACCCAGAATAGTATGGCTGACACGATGCCGATTGCCGCGGCATACTGCCAAAACCGGACATAGGATGGCAGGTCGAGAACGCCATTTGGCGCGCCCGCCAAATCGGCCAGCCAACCGTTCAGGAATGCTCCGGTAATGGCCGGAGCCAGCCCCATCATGACGAAGAAGAACAGGATCTGAGCGGTGTGGTGGATCGCTTTCGGGGAAATGCGCTCAACGTAAATGAAAGCGCCGGCGTAGAAACAGCCGAAGCAGAGCCCGTGCATGAGTTGAACGGCTACATGGACTTCCACCGGCAGTCCCGGAATTCCGAAAATGGCGTAGCGGACGCCGTAGCAAGCCATGCCGAAAGTCATGATCTTGCGGAAGCCGAATCGGGTGAGAAATTTACCCAGTAAAATCAAGGCCACGATTTCGGAGAATTGCCCCAGAGACATGGCCGGCATGATGTAACTGGCCTGCAATCCGCTCTCTTTGAGAAAGGGGCTGGTATTCATCATGTAGAGGGTGTGGAGAATGCTCACCGGCAATGTCAGGATCAGAAGCACCCTGAAGGACCGTTTGCGAAACAACCCCATGGCTTCCACAAAAGCCAGTTTCTTGCGGTTCTTGTCCGAGGGAGGAGTATGGGGCAGAATAAACCAGCAGAAGAGGGCGTAGACGATGGCCAAACCTCCGGCAAATTTCAGGCTGTCGAGCATGCGTGCGGTTACGTCGGGCACGTTGTCTCCCTTGAAGAAGGGCGGTAGAACCTGAAACTGCAAGTTGGTCTGGAGCCAGATCATGGGGAAGACCCAGGAGACGACAATCCAGGCTACTGTTCCCCAGACCCGCACCTTGGGAAACTGGCTCTTGGGGTCGCTCAGGTGCTGCATGGCCAGCGAGTTGGTCAGGGCAATGGTCGGCACGTAGAGAATGGCGAAAAAAATGGAAAGCGCCATCCACATGGCCAAGGTAGTCTGATACGCCGTGGCCCATTTCAGGATGCCGGCGATAAGCAACATGATGCCCAGGCATTTCTGGGTGGAAAACATCCGGTCGGTCAGTTGGCCGGCGATAAAGGGGGCGAGGAAAGAACCCACCGCCAACGGAATGCCGATTATCATGCCTTTCTCCGATTCCGTGAATCCCAATCCGCCTTCGGAAATTTCGGCCACGAGAAAGATTCCGGCCAGCGGCATCCACAAACCCTTGACCCCGTATTCCATGAACATCATCAGGCAGAGCCGTGCATCGATGCCTTTTCCCTTGGTGGATGCGGGGGTTGATGGAGACATGATTCTGTGGGGAATAAGTTTCGTTTCAGTCGGGTAGTCCGAAGTGTCGGGCTATGGGCTCTTGATACTCCGATACGGTCCCGTCGATGACGTCCTCGACGGCAATGCGCCGGCCGGCCAAGTCAGATTCCAGGATGGCGAAGGCGGAGGCCAGATCGGCCAGTCCTTCCCATCCGCTGGCTTGGGGTTGCCGACCTTCCTCGATGGCGTTCAGCCAATCGAGTTGGGCGACAGCAAACTCGTCGGTCATACCGAGTGGAAATTCACGTTCCTGTCGGTGAGGAGGGCAATTTTCCCTGTAAAAAGATTCGATGGGGTGGGTTGAGCCGTCATCGAGGGTCAAGGTATCGCCCAGGACGCGCCCCTTGCTCCCGTAGAGCACGGGCCCTCCACCGAAATGGACGCCCCCTCCGTGTCCGGCCCAACTTGCGGTCAGAGTCCCGAAAGCGCCATTGCTGGCGGTAAAGGACGCGCTGAAAACATCATCCGCATCGCAATCCATGGTCTCCGCATCACCCTCGGAGTTGACAAAGCGCCGTTTGGGTTCGATGACTGCGGTGGTTCCCGCGATTGAGGTAATTTCACCCAGGAGGAAGCGGACCAAATGGAGTTGATGCACCCCCAGATCGAGGGTTATTCCGCCCCCCAATTTCCTGACGTGCCGCCAGGGGGTGTGCGCCACCACCTTGTCGGGCGTCCACCAGTTGCCCACATTGCCAAATAGAAACATCTGGGGGATTCCAAGGAAACCGGCGTCGATCAGCCAGCGCAGGTAACGCGCCTGGTCCCGATAGCGCCAGTTCTCAAACACTCCCAGGGTGAGACCGGTGGATTCGAACTGTTGGCACATGGCGCGGGCGGCCCCTACCGTTACGGCAAGGGGTTTCTGCGTCAGCAGGTGTTTGCCGGATCGACAGGCGGCATCGGCAACGAGGTGATGCATTCCATGGGTGGTAAAGTCGTTGACCGCATCGATGGGCCCATGGGCCATCATCTCTCGATAATCATCGTAGAGCGTCACCTCCGGATCATTCTGAAAATCGGATACGTATTCATCGCCGATGGCCAGGGGATCGCCCGGAGTTTGGCTGACGGCGGGGCGTTGGGGAGGCCCTTCACCCCGCTTGGCATACATTTGCGCGTCTTCAATCTTGCGGGCGCAGAGCGCGGTGATGCGGAAGTTATCGATACCCGCTTCACGCATGGCGCGATAACCCCGTAAATGAGCGGCCAGGATTCGTCCGCAGCCCACTATGCCTATGCGTATCATAAAAGTTGCAACTCCGGGTTAATCGACGGTTATCGATACAGAACCAACGAGGAAACTATTTTCGTGCGGTTCGGCGCCACTTTGCAAGGGGAGATGGAGAAACCACGGATTACACGGATGGGAAGAAAAGGAAGAAGGATGAAGGAAGAAGGCTAAAGGTTAAAGGTGCTGAAATTAATCGTGATCATGATCGTGATCGATGGAAGGGAAAAACCCGGATATAGAAGAGGTTACGGCATCGCGGGGACGCGATTGCCCTACCATTTCAAAACGTAAGCGGTAGGGCGGCGGCATCCTTAAAAGGGGTCAAACGTAGAAAATAGAATTTCCCTTATTAACCGATGTCTGAACGGCCAACAACCAGAGCCATTCCAATCAATTCACGATGACTATAGTGAAGGGAAATTCTATTTTCTACGTTTGACCCCTTTGGGTAACCCCTAGTCACCCAATTGAGGCATCCTGAACTTGTCCAGGGAAGCGGGCGAGTGCTCGCGCCTCATGATTGCTTCGATCCGGGCGACGATGGTGGGATTGGCGGCGGCCAGGTTGTTCTGCTCCCTCGGATCCTCTTTCAGGTTGAAAAGCTCCAACTCCAAATTTCCGTCAAAGATATTCTTTCTTATTCCTTTCCAGTCTCCCAATCGAACGGCCTGTTGCCCCTTGTAAGACGGGAATTCCCAATAAAGAAACGGATGCTCTTTTTGCTCGGCATTTCCCAGAAGGGTGGCTGAGAAACTGATGCCGTCGATGCCGTGTGGAATTTCTGCTCCCCCTATTTCACAAAGCGTTGGCAGGACGTCCCAGAAGGCTGAAATGTGATCCGAGGTTTGTCCGCCGGAAATTTTTTCGGGCCAGTGGGTAATCAGGGGAACGCGAATACCGCCTTCGTGGACGTATCCTTTAGCCCAGCCTCGCTCACTTTTGAAGGGAGCGGCGCTGTCAAAAAAAGCCGAGTCGCTTCCCCCATTGAAAGTCGGTCCATTGTCGCTGGAAAAAAGAATCAAGGTGTTCTCGAAAAGTCCGAGCCGCTTCAAAGTTGCGACCAGGACGCCAACACTCTCGTCCAGGTAGGAAACCATGGCGGCGTAAGCCGCGCGCGGGGTGCGGTGAGGGAAATAACCCCTATTGCCCAAGTACGGTTCTTCAGGGCCGAATTTCTTTTGGTAGTACTTCACCCACCTGTTTGGGGCCTGTAGGGGGACGTGGGGAATCGGGGAGGCGAAGTAGAGAAAGAAAGGTCCATCCTTATTATCCTGAATGAATCCGACCGCTTCGTTGAGCATCAACTCGGGGGAATATTGTTCGAGGGTGAATAGCGCATAGCTCTTTGGATCATGTGGGTCCGCCCCTTTATCCAGCTTTGTTCCCGGAACGACCAACTCATTGTCCAGCCAGTGCTTTTCCTGGTTTTTCCACAGGTGTTTCGGGTAGAGAGTGTGCGCCTGTCTCTGGCAATTATAACCATAAAAAAAGTCGAATCCCTGCTTGTTGGGTATGCCTTCGGTCAGGGGGGCTCCCAGGCCCCACTTGCCGATAATGGCGGTTTTGTATCCGACCGATTGCAGCCGCGTGCCAATGGTAACAGTGCCGGCGAGGAGGGGACGCTGACCCTCCAGGTTGGGATCTTCCACCATCTTGGCGTAGTTCCAGGTATCGCCCCGTTCACTCCATTCGTCATTGCCACGTATGCGGGCATTACCGGTATGTTTCCCGGTCAGGAGCACGCAACGCGCCGGAGCACAAACGGGGGAGCCGGAATAGTGTTGCGTGAAACGCATTCCCTGGGCGGCCAATTCGTCGATGTGGGGAGTCTCGATCTTCTGTTGTCCGTAACAGCCCAAATCCCCGTATCCCAAATCATCGGCCAGAATGTAGACGATGTTCGGCTTCGATCGACTCGCCTCAAGTGGAATTAATGGAACCTCTCCCAGGCTGATTCCACAGCCGAAAACGGCCCAACTGAAGAACGTGGTTACCAGGATTGGAAGAAAGCGGTTCATTTTGAAAGGCACAAAGGCACAAAGGCACAAAGGCACAAAGGCACAAAGGCACAAAGGCACAAAGGCACAAAGGCACAAAGGCACAAAGATTATGAGAATTGGGTTTTGCGTTGCAACCCCCATCCTGGCCTTCCCCCCTCCGTTAACTCTTGTTCCGGCGAAGCCGGATTCCTTGGCGATCTTGTAGGTCTCCCAACCATGAATTTACCGGCTTTTGAGCGCTTTCGAGAATGGGTCCAAATAACTCGTCGGAGAAAGCGCTCGAAAAAGCCTTCGATGGTGTCAATCGTCATGATTGCAAGTGCCAGGA
>JAJDZZ010000016.1 GCA_022824405.1 Opitutales bacterium | reverse complement strand
GTGGAAGGATTAATAGCCAGGGGCAAACCCTACAAATGCGCCATGGTTGCAGCGATGAGGAAGATGCTCATCCACCTTCATTTCCTTATGAAAAATCATCAATTAAGCCTTGCTTCGTGACACAGTTGCTTTGCGAGAGGTTATTGCGGAGCAGGGTAGTTTTCTTAACCGTTTGCTTTTTCGAGATAGTCATGCGTTCGGATAGAGGTTTAATTTAGCGTCCATCATGTCAGTGCGGTTTTTTTTACTTTGGGTCAATGTGTCTATGGGATTGGTTTTGTCGGGAGCTGAATCGCGACCGACCTTGGTGTTGCAAGGCGACGCGGCCGCCTTGTCAGTCGACCTCGGAGGGGGATCGATTTCCGATTTTCATTTGGTTGGTCACGGCCTCAACCCGCTGGAGTGGGATTCCTGGTATTCCAGGAACCCGGGGGCGGGCGATCCTCCTCCGGATCCGCGTCCCATGGGCCATTTCATCTGTCTGGATCGTTGGGGATCGACCTCGGCGGCGGAAGAGGCTCTTGGAATGCCCAAGCATGGGGAGGCCGGTATCGTCTGGTGGGAGGTCACGCGGGAACCGGAGTTGAAAAATGGCTATTGGGAAGCCGGCATGAGGGCCGAACTTCCCGTGGCCGGGTTGAGGATCGAACGCACCATGGCCCTGTCAAAAAATGAAGCCTTGGTTTCGGTCGTCGAATCGGTCACCAATATCCGTCCCATCGGCCGGATTTACAATTTCGTGCAACACCCTTCCATCGGGGGAACTTTCCTCAATGAAAAAACCATGGTGGATTCCAATGGCGGGCGCGGATTCATGCAGAATTCATCCCTGGAGAATCCGCAGGAGCGGGTGGTGCATTGGCCCCGGGCCAAAAAGTCGGACGGAAAGGAGGTGGATGTTCGCTTTCTTTCCGACAACGATCAGCCGCCGGTGGTAACTTACCTTGTGGAAGACGAGTACGGTTGGGTCACCGGATCGAGTCCGGACAACGGGTTACTGATAGGTTACCTGTGGAGAACGGCCGAGTATCCCTGGTTGAACATCTGGCGCAATGCCAGGGAGGGAAACCCTTATGCGCGGGGGCTCGAGTTCGGAACCACCGGGTTGCACGGTCCAGGCCACAACCTGGTGGCCACGGGCAGGATCTTCGGTCGCCAGATTTACCGTTATATCGATGCCTCCGAAACCCAGACTTTTTCCTACCTCAATTTCCTGGTGGCCATTCCGGAAGACTTTGCCGGGGTATCCGAGGTCATTTATGAAAACGGAACCATCTCCGTGGTGGAACGGGGGGAGAAAGGGCGTCGCTACGATCTGGCGGTTGGGGAGCTGTTTTAATCTACCACAGAGAACACAGAGGGAAGAAACCACGGATTTCACGGATGAACACGGATTAGGAAGGGACTCTCGCAAAGATCGCCAAGAACGCAAAGATTCTGAGGTAAAAACATGGATTAACAGGATGTACAGGATTTGAATAATCCGTGGCCAACCTCTCTGTCAGGTAACCCTCAAAATCGAAACATTCCCCCTTTCATTAACTCCTGTTCCGGCGAAGCCGGACGCCTTTGCGTTCTTGGCGATCTTTGCGAGAGTCAATTTCTGGATGCTGGATATTGGGTTTAATTAGTCGACCTTTAACTTGGAGTATTGGTCGGCTTCCTCGGTGATGCGGAGGGTGGATTCGAGGTCGACGCTGCCGAAGATTTCTACGTCCGGGTGGTCCTGTTGAAAACGTGCCATGGTTTCCGGGCCGACCCGGGTATTTCCCAGGTATAGCCTTCCGGATCGCGGAACTCGTAATTTTGCCAGACCGGCGTCGGAAATGGAGGCGCCGAACAGGTTAAGGTATTGGAGAGAATGCAGTTTGTTGAGGGCGGTGACCGCGTCGTCCTCGAAATTGCCGTTGCTCAGGTCCAAATGGGTGAGATGCTCGAACGCTCCCAGGAGGTTGATGGCGGAATTTGAAAGACGGTGACCGGTGAGTCTGATTTCCCGCACCTGGGGAGCCAGGGCAGCAAGATCCAACAGCGCCTGCTCTGGCAGCGGGCTTGGCGCTTGCCGCAGATCGACGATTATTCCGGCAGCCTTCTCGCCGCGTTTATGGATGATAGCCCCTAAGGACCGCAGCTTTGATAGGGCCGCTCGTTGATTCCCGTCCAGGAGTTCCTCCAAGGGCAGGGAGTCGCGTTCGGCGGATTTGCTCCTGGCCCCGTAGTAGATCCAATGGGCAATTTTCAGAATCTCTTCGGGTGATGGAGAGTCCTCATCCTCCGGTGGCATGGCATATTCGTCGCTTTTCGGCAAGAGGAGGTATTCCAGCAAGGGGCTTTGCATGGGCTGGAAGGGAATAATGGGGGCTTCCTCACTGCTTCCCCCTCGCATGAGCCGTTCGTAGGAATCGAGGCGAAATTTGCTCTTTTGTTTATCGGGACCGTGGCATTTGACGCAGTACGGTTCCAAAATGGGAGCGATATCGGCGTCGTAATCGTAGGACTCCCCGGCCAGGGTTGACGAAAAGCACGCCGCGGCAATCAGGGCCGGCAACAGAGAGGGGCGCCTGATTTTGTGGGTTCCACTACTCACGCCAATATTTCTGGTATGATTTCGCCGTGAACGTCCGTCAGGCGAATGTCGCGTCCACTGTAGCGATAGGTGAGGTTGGTGTGGTCGATACCCAACAGGTGGAGCATGTTGGCATGCAAGTCGTGCACGGTCAGTTTGTTTTCAATAACTCGGTAACCGTATTCGTCGGTGGCGCCGTAAATCGTGCCTCCTTTGATGCCCCCGCCGGCCATCCACATGCTGAAACCTTGGGGATTGTGATCGCGACCGTTCGTTCCTTGGGCAAAGGGGGTGCGTCCGAATTCTCCACTGAAGACCAGGAGGGTGGTTTCGAGAAGCCCGCGCGCTTTCAAATCCTTGATGAGGGCTGCGATGGGTTGGTCGACGGACAGGGCGTTTTTCCGATGCCCGTCGATCAGGTTTCTGTGTTGATCCCAACGGTCCCCGTTACCCGGGTTTATGGTCAGCTCGACAAACCGGACTCCGCGCTCGACCAGGCGTCGGGCCATCAGGCACTGGGCGCCGTAGGCCTGCGTGTTTTCATAGGGGGCGTCCAGGCCGTAGAGCTTCCTGGTGGCTTCGGATTCCTGGGACAGGTCGGTTACGTCCGGCACTTCCATTTGCATGCGGAAAGCCAATTCGTAGTTTTGAATGGCCGATTCGATGGCTTCCGCGTGGGTAAGCCGGGCTTGAAGGTCCCCGTCGATCTCGTTGAGGTAGCGGAGTTTTTGTTTTTGTATGATCGTATCCCGCTCCCGGATGGAGGTATTGAGCAGGACCGGTTCTTCCAGGAGAAAAACGGACGCGGCATGGTTGGAGGGAAGAAAACCGTTGCCGAAGGCCTGCATTCCCCCGGAGGGCACCTGACCGCCGTGAATAACAACGTAGCTGGGCAGGTCCTGACTGAGCGTGCCCAATCCGTAGGAAACCCAGGCTCCCATACTGGGCCGACCGGAGAGCTGATGCCCGCAATGCAGGGCATAGTTGGCATTGGGATGATTGGGTGAAAAGGCGGTCATGGATCGGATCACGCATAAATCGTCGGCACAGGATCCGATGTGGGGAAAGAGATCGCTGATGGGGATCCCACTTTCGCCGTAATGCTTAAATTCCCAGGGACTCTTGAGCAAATTCCCGTTTTGGTTGAAGACGGTAGGGTCGACGGTGAACTTCGGCGGTTGACCGTGTTCTTTGGCCAATTGGGGCTTGGGGTCGAAACTGTCCACCTGCGATACTCCGCCATCCATGTAGAGGAAAATTACGCTACGCGCTTTCTGCGGGTGATGGGGCGTTTTGGGATAGAGGGGTGAGGTTGTGCCGCGCAGGTCCCCATGCATAACGCCGGAAAGCGCCAGGGTTCCAAATCCCATGGAGCTTTTCTTGAGAAATTCCCTGCGGCTGAACATGTCGTCTAAAACAGATAGATAAATTCTTTTCGGTTAAAAATCAAGTGACAGAGATCGGTCCAGGCTTGTTGGTCTTCGATGGTGCATCCGTATTCGCCAGCCAAAGTATCGAGCAGGTTTTTGGCCCAGGACAGCTCGCGTGGGGTGGCCGGACGGCCGTAAGCCTTCAGGTGCATGGCATGAAGCCGGTCGTCCATGGAAAGATCGGATGCGGTCAGATCTTCCGCCCATGCTCCGGCTTGCCGGTGGACGAATGGATCGTTCATCAAGGCGAGGGATTGGGCGGGAACGTTGGTCACGGAGCGGGCTCCAATGGGTTCCGCGGCGTTGGGAAGGTCGAAGGCCCGCAGGAACGATGGCAGAAAATTTCGTCTCATTTCCAGGTAGACGGACCGGCGGTTTCCACCATCGAGAGGACCCGAATTCGGTTTGGCCCGGCTGTTGGGGAGATCCTTCACGTATGCTTTTATACTGGGTCCGAAAAGGGTGGTATCCAATTCACCGCTGCAGGCCAGGATATGATCGCGTATGGCCTCGGCCTCCAGGCGTTTTACCGGCATGTGCTGCAAGAGTGTATTGGCCGGGTCCTCATCGAGAGAGGCAGGGCTGGGAAAGGAAGACATTCGGTAGGCGCTGGAGAGGACCATTTTCCGGATCATGTATTTTATGGACCAACCATGGCGCATGAAATCGGTAGCCAGGAAATCGAGCAGTTCCGGGTGAGAGGGAGCCGTGCCCATTTTTCCGAAGTCGTTGACCGTTGTGACCAGGCCCTGTCCGAAAATATGATGCCAAAGCCGGTTGACCAGGACGCGCGCGGTAAGGGGATTGTCGGGATGAGCCACGTGTTGGGCCCATTCCAAGCGTCCGCTCCCCGGGCTGTTGAGTTTTGCTCCTCCCAGACCATCGAGAAAATGCCTGGGATTGGGTTCCCGGCTGAGGTTCTTATGGTTGCCCCGAATGTAGACGGGCTCATCGTGTCGGTCGCCGTCGACCAGGCTGCGGGCGAATCGCGGGATGGGAATTTCCCGGGCCGATTCACGGTATTCCGATAGGGCCGCATGCAGATTTTTGTCGCGATTCGTGTCGGCTACAACCAAGCCGGCTCCGAAAAAGGCGCTGAGTAATTCCGCTTCGGAAGGGTTCAGTTTATGGTCCCGGCCCTGGCGCCAAAGTTGTTCCAGGGTGGTTGCAATGGCAGCTTCCTTTGATGTTGCGGAATAATCCCGGATCTGGTCATTCCAGAATTCCTGCCAAGCCGGACCCCGGTCGAAGCGAAAGGCGAGGTAGGCGTTGTCATCGAATTCCGGTTCTTCTTCCTTGGGCTTGAGGGAATGAGTGGCTTCCCCGTTTTGGAAAAATTCCAGGTATGCCGGAAGGCCTTCCCAGAGGTAGGTTTCAAATCGAATGGTCTGCCAGTAATCGCTGTTGATGGGAAAATAGAGGCCACTGGTAGTGGGTCCGCGCCCGGTCAACTCGTAGTTGCGCACCACCAGCCGGACGGCGGCAAACTTGCCCTTGGCTTGCAGCTCGATGGGTTTGCCGTCCAGGATGAAGTCGGGCGACCGCATGGCGCCGCTGACGCGGGCGGCGTAGTGGCCGGCCGCGTTGGTGTCGCTCAGGACGGTCTGCACCGCCCGAGGGCCCGAGGCGCTTAAAATCAGGGCTCCGGGAGTATCGGGCTGCCCTTTGAAGGCCAAGCCTTGTAGTTTCCAGTTCTCGATGGAGCGGGCAACTTCGGCAAAGGAGGCGCTCAATTCCTCGGCGGGTAGGGGCGTTTGTTTGGTTTCCTTGGAACCTTCGTAAAGGAATTGTAACTCGGGCCAGCGCCGTTGCAATTCGGGCGATACGGACAGGAGAACCCAGTAGGTCAGAACGCCCGCTTGGCGTTCATCTCCCATTTCGCTCTTGGCATAGGGTTCGATAGCGGATCGCAATGCGGCGAGGCGGGCATCTTGGTTCTCCTTCTTCTTATCGGAGAATTTTGCCTCCAGCGCCTGAACTGCTTGTATCAATTCTGGGTTCTTCAGTAACCGGTTTCGGGCTTCCAGGTATTCTCCTGCCCGTTCCACGTCCTCCCGACCTGCGTCGAAGACGGCTGATCGAACCTTCGGCTTTTGCCTTTGCAGTTTCCGGAGTGTCTTTTTTTGTACCGCTTCCGCTACGGTGTTCCGGTAGGTGAACCGCGAACTGCGCAACATGCCATAGAAGGAGTAATAATCGGCGGTGGTGATGGCGTCGAACTTGTGGTCGTGGCAGCGGGCACACCTGAGGGTGGCGCCGAGGAATGCCTTGCTCACAACGTCGATCATGCCACTGAAGTTGCGGGCTTCGTCCTGGTGCAGATCGGGTGGTCCGTGATGCAGGTCGGTCAGGTAAATGAAGCCGGGACCCTTGACCGATTCATTGTCCCCGGTCCCGGGGTTCCGCCTCGGTTCCGGCAGGAGGTCTCCCGCCAACGATTCCAGAATAAACCGATCGAAGGGAACATCCTCGTTAAATGCCCGAATCAGGTAGTCGCGGTAGCGGTAGGTGTGGGGCATGGTGTAATCGGCTTCGAAAGCCTTGGTCTCGGCATAGCGGGTGAGGTCCATCCAGTGACGGGCCCACTTTTCGCCGAAGTGGGGTGAGGCCAGTAGCCGATCGACCTGCTTTCGGTAAGCGTTCCCGGACCGGTCGTTTACAAATGCATCCAGTTCTTCCGGGGAAGGCGCCAAGCCGATGAGATCGAAGCTCAAGCGGCGCAAAAGGGTGCGCCGGTCGGCCGGTTGGGCCGGCGACCAACCCTTTTCTTCCAATTTGCGGAGGAGGAAACGATCGTAATCATTGGATGGCCAATTCTCTTGGCGAATGGTCGGCGGGGCAGGGTTTTGCACGGGTTGAAGCGACCACCATCCTTTACGTTCTTCCAAATCGAAATCCGATTTCACAGCGCTTTGGCGGGGTTCTTCCAGCCGCGGGTCGGGGGCTCCGCGATCGACCCAGGCCACCAGATCCTCGATGTGGGATTGGGGCAATCTGGTTTTGGGCGGCATCCCTTCGAAATCCGGGTGTCGTTGAACCATATTGATGAGGCGGCTCTGTCCTGCGTTGCCGGGGATAATGGCCGGACCGCTTTCGCCCCCACGCAAAAGGCCAAGCCTGGAATCGAGAAACAGGCCTCCCCTTAGTTTTTCCGACTCGGAAGAGTGGCACTTGTAACAGTTGTCCACCAGTATGGGGCGTATCCGGCTTTCAAAAAAGGCCAGGTCTTCCGGGTCGATCGCTTCAGAAGCAAGCGCATCCGGCAAGGGACTGAGCGCAACCAGCGCAATGACTATGAAACATTTTCCCATCTGGACGTCCATTCTTGCAAAAGGCACAAAGGCACAAAGGCACAAAGGCACAAAGGCACAAAGGCACAAAGGCACAAAGGCACAAAGGCACAAAGGCACAAAGGCACAAAGGCACAAAGGCACAAAGGCACAAAGATTTTGGAGATAGACCATGGATGGTCAAGGATTTGGGGCGCCAATTAGGAATTAGGAATGGGGGAGAAGGGAATGGTGGAGTGATAGAGTGTTGGAATGGTGGAATGGAGAGAAGTGAAACCACGGATTTCACGGATGGGCACGGATGGGGAGGCGCCGGGGGCGCCAATTAGGAATTAGGAATGAGGAATGGGGTTCTGGATGCTGGATGCTGAATTGAACATGGATAAACAGGATGAACGGGATTTAATAAAGGAGGGGGGACATTCCTTTTTTGCGCTCTTAGCGCTCTTCTTGACCTGCGTAGCATTGCGAAGCACGGTTGCGAGAGGCCATTTCCCTCCTCTCTCTGTGGTCTCTGTGCCCTCTGTGGTTATTCTCTCTCTGTAATTGAACTCTCTCAGCGCATTTAGCGGAATGGGGCTAAGTTAGGCGGGTTTTGGAACTTCGACCCACTTGGACCACTGGGATATGGGGCTGCGTTTTTGGCGCATTTTTCCGGTTGTTGTGGGAAGATCGGTGAAATTCTCGGTCCAGAGAAATACCGAGCCGAGCAGGATTTCGCCGGAGGGGATTCCGAGTGTTTTCATCTGCTCGGGCTTGCCTAATCTGCCTCCGCTGGACCAATAGGTTTTTATCTCCCGCGCGGTGGCGGCCAACAAAAGGTTTTGAATGGCGGCGGAGGTGGCGGCGATGTGTTCCATATTGATTTGGGTAGGCTCGAAGAGTTGGTTATTGCCCGTTTTGGATGGATGGGGCAGCCAGGTTACCAAAATCATGGCGGAAGCGGCAGCCAACATCCTGGGAATCTTGGTCTGGTCACCTTCGTGCAACAGAATTTTCCGCAAATTTCCACAGGCTGCGGCATCGAAAAGGTAGAACCTCCATGGTTCCAGGGCATTCAGGGTATTGCCCCGGAGGTGGACGTTGGCAGCGGGAAAGTGAAACGGGGCCCAACCGGCGGTGGCAATCAACGCCTCTACCACGTGGGGATCCAACCCTTCGGCCACGGGTTCATCCGCGAATACCTTTAAGGTTTTGCGTTGGCGTATGACCCGGCTGACCGACTCGATGGGGGTTTCCATTCCGGACCGAGCCTTATTTTTCCCCTTCTCTTTCCACCGCTTTTCCCGCTTTTTCCCAGGCTTTGAAACCTCCGTTGAGATGATAGACTTTTTCCGCGCCAAGGGATAATAGCACGTCCACGGACTTTCGGCTTCGTCCGGTGGGCGATCCACTCGCGCAATGGACCAGATAGGTCTTTGCGGGATTCAATTTCTTCACCTGCTCCACGAAATCATCATCATAAATATTGATGTTTATGGAGTTCTTGATGTGACCTGCCGCTACTTCCTCGGGGGTGCGAACGTCGAGAACGACGACGTCTTCTCCCTTTTCCGCGATTATTTTGTCGGCCCCGGCGGGATCGAGATCCATGACTTTTGAATCTTCTGCTTGGCCGCAGGAAGAGGATAGCAATCCCAGAAAAATCACCGGTAGGCAAATGCATGTTTTCATGGTTGCCATTAGGTGGGAAAGATCCGGGCCAGGCAAGATATTCCGCATTGGATCTATTAGGCACAAAGGCACAAAGGCACAAAGATTATAAAAATCAGGTATTACGTTGCAACCCTCATCCTGGACTTCCCCCAGAGGTGAAGGGAGTGGAGGAGAAGAGTTTTAGAGATTAATCGTGATCGTGATCGTGATCGATGGAGGGTGAAGAAGATGAACCACGGATCACACGGATAAGCACGGATAAAAGGCGCCGGGGGCGCCAAACCACTGACCTCTGCTTTGTTTTAAGGCTTTCATAGCCGGGAATATTCCACACTATCTGGTAGAGTCAGTTGATACTGATCGTTAATCGAAGTGAACTCAGCCCATTTAACCTAACACTATGTCCGACTCAAAAATAAACCGACAACGCTCCATGATACTGGCGGCGGAAAAGAAAAGCAGGTGGGCCAGGTATCGGGTTTATACCAGGCTTTCGGGTCCCGGTTGGCTGCAAGGCGCCATTACCCTGGGTGGAGGATCCCTGGCCGGAAGTCTCTATCTGGGAATCATCGGCGGTTACGAGCTGATGTGGCTTCAGCCCTTGATGATGATTTTCGGAATTGTGATGCTGAGCGCCATTGCCTATGTCACGTTGTCGACGGGGGTTCGGCCGTTCGATGCCCTGAACCGACACGTGAGCCCGGTATTGGGGTGGGGCTGGGCCATCGCCACCCTGATGGCCAATATGGTTTGGGCCATGCCGCAATTTTCCCTGGGGACGGCGGCTCTTCGGCAGAATTTGGGTATCCTTTCTTTTCCTGGCGGCGAATACCTCTGCGCCCTGTTATTGATCGGAATCGGGGCCTATGGGGTATGGCTTTACGATTCCAGCAGCAAAGGCTACAAAGTTTTCGATGTGGCTCTCAAAGTCATGGTGGGGGTCATAGTGATAAGTTTCTTTCTGGTGGTTATCGTGCTTACCACCAGTGGCAAGGGATTGCCCTGGGGCAGTATTTTTGCCGGTTTCATTCCCAATCCGGGACTGGTGTTTGAACCCGCTTCTTCACTGGCTGGCTTTGTAACCCAGTCTTCCAATCCGGATTTCTGGCACAGCGAAATCGTTTCCGCCCAACGCGACCGCATGGTGGCGGCTGCGGCCACTGCGGTGGGGATCAACATGACCTTCCTGTTGCCATACTCGCTCATGAAGCGGCGATGGGACAAAAACTTCCGCGGACTGGCCCGGTTTGACCTTTCGACCGGACTGTTTGTGCCCTTTCTCCTGGCCACCAGTTGCGTGGTTATCGCCGCTTCAACCCAATTTCACGCCAATCCGGAACACGGCCTGATCGAGGTGCACAGGTCGGGTGCGGTTGAGGTGCCGGCCCGACTTCAAGCAGCTTACGAAGCCAATCTCACCAAAATGCTGGCCCATAGCGGGCAGGAAGCGACTCCGGCCCTGATGGGAGCCCTCCCCGAAGCCGATCGCCTGCTCGCGGCAACGCTTATTCAACGGGATGCCTTTGCCCTGGCTAATTCCTTGCAGAACCTGGCCGGAGCCGGATTTGCGCAGATCGTATTCGGCATCGGGGTGGTGGGAATGGCTGTATCGACCATAATCATCCTCATGCTGATCAACGGGTTTGTCATCTGTGAGTTGGCGGGTAAACCGACCACGGGGAAACTTTATCGTGGCGGGTGCCTTCTCGCCGCACTGACCGGCGCGATTGGCGCTCTGTTTCTTTGGTCGGGCAAAGCGCAGTTTTATCTGGCGGTGCCAACTAGCCGTTTTGGCATGGTGTTTTTGCCCATTGCCTACATCGCCTTCTTCTTCCTGATGAACAACAAGAAGCTGCTGGGTAACGATTTGCCACGGGGCGCCTCCCGGACGGGATGGAATTTGTTGATGATCGTTGCCGTTCTCCTCTCCTTGTCCGGCGCGGCCATTTCCATACTGAATGACAAGACCCTGATTCCGGGAACGGATATCGCTGTGCGCAACGTGGGCCTGATTGTCCTGGGCTTGCTTTTTGTGTGGGGGCTGGTCCTGCATTTCAAGAGAAAGGCGCAAGGCGCCGGGGGCGCCAAGGCTGAAGGATGAAGGATGAAGGAAAAAGGTGCTGAGATTAATCGTGATCGTGATCGATAGACGGGGAGGAAAGATTGGCCACATGAAAACGCCCATTTTTTTCAGTCTGTTTGCGTTTGTTTTCGGATGGGCGAGTGTCGCCGCCGGGGCCGGGAAAAAACCAAACTTGGTCATCATTCTGACCGACGATCAAGGATACGCCGATGTGGGATTCAATGGTTGTGAGGACATTCCCACACCCAATATCGACCGCATTGCCCGTGAAGGAGTGCGTTTTACCAGCGGGTATGTAACGCACCCGGTTTGCTCTCCGAGCCGGGCCGGCCTGATTACCGGACGCTACCAGGGCCGATTCGGTTACCACCGCAATCCAACCTTGAATCCTTTCGACCCGGCCGCCGGGCTTCCCCTGGAGGAGGAAAACATGGCGGAAATCTTGAAAAAAGCGGGATATCATTCCGGCATCGTTGGGAAGTGGCACCTGGGAACGCATCCCCGGTTCCGGCCCAACGCGAGGGGATTCAATGAGTTTTATGGATTCGTGGCGGGCGGCCATCGATACTTTCCCGAGGATCTGATTTATCCCGATATCGAATCGGTAGACAGAAGAGGCGGTTGGTACAACACCAAACTGCTGCGCAACGAGAAGAGAATTGAAACCGATGAATACTTGACCGATGAACTTTCCAATGAAGCGGTCGATTTTGTGGCGCGCAATCGGACCAAGCCATTCTTCCTCTACCTCTCCTACAACGCGCCCCATACCCCCATGCAGGCCACCCGAAAGTATCTGGATCGGTTTGATCACATCGAGGATCCCTTGCGCAAGACCTACGCGGCCATGGTCAGCGCGGTGGATGACGGTGTGGGCAGGCTTCTCGATAAAATCGACCAATTGGGATTGGCGGAAAAGACCTTGGTCTTCTTTTTGTCGGATAATGGCGGAGCCAGAAATAACGGCTCGAACAATTTTCCTTTGCGCGATTTCAAGGGCCAGGTTTACGAAGGAGGAATTCGGGTGCCTTTTGCCTTTCGTTGGACGGGAACGATTCCTGCCGGCATGGATTACCACCATCCGGTCAGTTCGATGGACATATTGGCTACCATTGTTGGATTGACCCGTCTGAAAATTGATCCGGAGCGGCCGCTCGATGGAGTCGACCTGGTGCCCTACCTGACCGGAAAGAAAAAGGGTCCTCCTCATGAATTTCTTTTTTGGTTGAATTTTGACCAACAAAGGAAAGCGGTCCGACGGGGCCTGGACAAACTCGTCCTGTTGGCCGAGGAAAACGAGAAGGGGTTGTATCGGCTTTCCAATGACATTGGTGAAACGCGCAATCGGATGGATTCCGCCGGGTTGGACGCCAAGGAACTGGAAGAGGGTCACAACGCATGGGCCGATGGGCTCGAGGAGCCTCGCTTCGATCCCTTGGGAACGTGGATTCCATAAAAAATGCTGAAGGTTGAAGGCTAAAGGCCGAAGGGGCTCTCGCAAAGGCACAAAATGAGCGTCATCAGAGCATATCGAAATATGAACGTTTTGCAAAAGGGAAGGGCTCTCGCAAAGCTCGCCAAGAGCGCAAAGGGGAGAAGGGAATGATGGAATGGTGGAATGATGGAATGGAGAGAAGTGAATCCGTGGTTTTTGCGCCTTTTTTGGCTATTTATCCAAACTCTCTGGTCTCTCTGTGCCCTCTGTGGTTAATTCCTAATGAATCCAGACCCTCCAGGCAATCCAGCCGAAGAAAAGCAGGATAACGATCAGGGCCAGAACGGTGGAGGGGCGGTTGGTCGATGCCCCGACCCATTTACGCCGGCCGTTGAGAATGAGAAGGAGGGCCGCGAGCATGGGGATGAAAGCGGCTCCGATAATGGCGTATAACTTTTGGATTTCCCGGAATTGGACAATCAGACCCAGCATGGGGACTATGGCGATGGCAAAGAGGTAGGTTCGGTAAGGCAGGGATCGTCTATCGACGAGGGCGCCGGTTTTCCGGCGGGTCGCGGTCTTTTTCAAAAACAAGTCCCAAATATCGGCAAAAAGGTAGGGCGCGGCTTGCCAGACCCCCAGCAGGCTGCTGAATACGGCGCCGAAGGCCCCGATGAGGAAAAGCCATCGGCCCGTTTGGCCCAGGGATGATTCAAGGGAGTCGGCCAGGGACACGATTAAGCCGGCGCCGCCACCCTCGATGGTCGCAGTGCTGCCGATAATTACCAATGCCATGCCGAAGATGGCGATGGTCCCATAACCGGTGGCTAAATCGATGCGACAAATTTTCAGCTTATCCCTTCCCGCCCGGCCAATTTCGGCGATCCAGTAACCGTAACATAAAATGGTAACCGTTCCCCCAACTCCCCCCATTAGGGCAATGGTCCAGGAAAGTCCGCTTCCGGACATATCGGGGATTCGCGGAATGGTCATTCCCTTAAGCAACTCGAGGGGACCGGGCATGAGGACCGCAGCGCTGGCCACGACGGTAAGAAACATGATTCCAATGCAGACTCCCATGATCTTTTCGAAGAGGGGAAATCCGCCCAGCAGAAGAAGTGAGAGACCAACCAGGCTGGATAGGATGCCGAAGATGACTTTGGCGGTATTGGGATTCTCAAAAACGGGGAATATGGCGTAGAGGGTCACTCCACAGGCGCTGATGAGGGCAGATCCGACAAAAAAGGTCCATAAGAGAAAATAGGGGACGAACAACCATCCGACTATACGGGCAAGCGGCCAAGTCACGCTATTGCCCAGTTTGAGAGCCGTCCCTTCCAGGAGGGTCAGTCCGGTAGCCAATTGCCAGCGGGCCAATCCCTCCGTCAGGACGAACTTCAAAAATGCGCCGACCAGAACGGCCCAGAGAATGGCCGTTCCCAACTGGCTGCCCGAAAAACCGGCCGTGGCCAAGTCACCGGCGCCCACTCCGGTCGCCGCCACCAGAATGCCGGGTCCGATGATTCTGAAAAAGCCAGGCCGCATAAATTAGGAATATGGAATTGACTCTCGCAAAGCTCGCGGAGGGCGCAAAGATAGGGAGGGTGAGGCGCCGTTGGCGCCAATTAAGAATTTAGAATTAGGAATAAAAATGCACAATGGTTTGTTGTGATCGCGATCGCTGTGAAATAAATTCTTTGCGAACTTGGCGAGCTTTGCGAGAGTCAACCACTAATCACTGAATTAACTGGAAGGCTGTTTTCAGCGCCTTGACGGTGGCTTGGCATGCGGCCTGATCATCCATGTCGCGCAGGGCCTGGTTGAAAGGTTCAGCCCTGACGGGACCGTCGTAACCGATTTTTTGGAGGGCGTTGAGGAAGGTTTTCACGTCTATCACGCCCGTGGCTACAGGTAGTTCACGTTGGTTGTCCAATTGTTCCTCCTTCGGCACCCCCAACGGGGCATCGTTGAGGTCGACCAATGTGATGGAATCGGCATCGAGTTGTTCGATGTCCTCGGCGCTGTCTCCGGCCTGCCACCAATGCCAGCTATCCAGGACGTAACCGACGTTGTCTTGCCCGACGGCTTCAATCAGTTCGGCCGTTTCGGCCATGGTGTGGATAAAGGGGTATTTCCGCGAAATCAGCAATGTAGTGGTTCCCACGTATTCCAGGCCGAGCCGCAGATCGTAATCGGCCAGAATTTTGGCCACTTCCTGCAATCGCATGGTATGCTGCCGGAAATTTTGCAGGTAGGTGAGATCGCTACTGGACGGCCTGAGCCAGGTATTCATTCGCCGGACCCCGGCGCGCTGCAAAGCGGCGGCCAGTTTTGGCAGCTTCTGCAAGCCGTCCTGGAAAGCCGCCTGGTCCCGGCGAAAGTCTACGGGCAGGCCGGCGCTTCCCCATACCAATTGCTTTCTTCTCAAGTCCCGCCTGAGTTCGGAGATTTCCCTATTGCCCAGAGTGGCCAGGTATTCGGGCCGAGCTTCCACCGATTCGAATCCGAAGAGGTGGGCGTATTCGATGGCTTGCCGTTGGCCGGCGTCGATCCCCAAGGACCCGCAAACCAGGCTCATGGTCATCCTGCGCCTGGAGGAGCGCGATTGGGCAAACGCGGCCGGATTGAGCGCCACTTGGCTTACCGTGGCGGACAGGGCGGCAGTTTTGATAAACATTCTTCGGTTCATGCTGGGTGCTTGGTTCTGGGTGCTGGGAGGAAAGGAACCACAAAAAGCAGGTATGTGGTCAATCAAGTGCAAAGTTTAATTTGTTTATAGATATGGTGAGTAAATGCGTTCCTATTGGGATAGCCTAGCTCAGTGAGCTTTTGCTTTCCCATCACAGTTGCAAGTTTTAGAAGTT
>JAJDZZ010000044.1 GCA_022824405.1 Opitutales bacterium | reverse complement strand
GCCTTCAGGATGCGGGAAAAGGTCTCCTGAATCAGGTCGTCTACGTCGCGGATGGCAGAAAAGCGGGATTTTATCCACCGCCGCAACCCGGCCTCATGCGGAAGCACTGCGTCCACAAACCACCGGGATTGTTCTGTTTCTTTCTGCTTCAAAACCAGGAATCGGGAATGCGTGAAGGTATAACCCACTTCAGTGGTTAACAATCCAAAGGCCATTTTCCGTTAAGAGAAATTAAAAAAAATCCGCAAACCGCCATCCGCCTCGCCTTTCGCGCCCGAAAACTATCCACTATTTTGTGGAACCCCGCTGGGGTTCGATTTTTTTTCAATCCGCATACTCAGAGTGGCACTTCGCTGACCCTGGGCGATTATCTTTAATCCCGTTGGGGTATTGGAAGACTTTCCAAATCCGTGCCCATCCGTGTAATCCGTGGTTCATCTTCTTCCCTCACCCTCCATCAATCACGATATTCCTCAGTCCCCTCTTGCCTTTTCATTCCTAATTCGCGCGCCTTGGCGCGCCTCCCCCCTCAGTGAACTCTGTGGTTAGCTCTAAGCCTCTATACCCCGCCTTCCGGATTAAATTTGGCAGTGGATCCTTCGGGTGCGGTGAGTTCGACCCGCAGGCCGGTATTGCCCCGCTTGGAGCGATCAATGCGGAAGGTCAGGGTCCTCCGGCCCTTGGCGAGGGAAAGCGCTTCAGTGGGATGGGAAACGGGTTGCCCATCGACCGACAATTGCAGGCCCCTTAACCGATTGATCCGCAGCCGGACTTCCCCCTCGGTCAACATTTCCACAAAACCACGAACGTAGACGATGTCTCCCCGATCGAAATCTCCGGAGGGCAATTCTCCGCTAACCAAACTATAGGCCGGTAACCAGGCGGCCGGATCGGCCGACGGTATTTCGCCATCGGCGGGAGCGATTCTCCACTTCCGAATATAGGGGCGCTCATCGTTTGAAAAGGCGCCGGGATGACCGAGCACGGAAAGAAATTTGGACAAGTCGAGAAACTCCTGGCGACTCCTCAATTGGTCGGCAAGTCCTTCCGGCATGAGGGATGGTATGGAATTGCGGCGGGCGATATCGGCTGCGAACAGCCGGACTTCTTTTCCATCCTGGGCGGAATCCTGAATAATGACTTCCTGCTCATTTTCAAAGGCGATGACACCCATTCGCGTTGTCCCGTCCTTCAGGATAAAAAGGAAGTTCTCGTAGTGCTCAGCGATTGCAGCGTTGGGTTTGAGAATTGATTCCACCATGTAGCCGGTGGCTGCGGCCGTTCCAACAGCAGCGAGGTTGGGGCCAATTGTCGGCCCAACCGAGCCGATGCCATGGCAGCTCATACAAGCTAATTCGTTCCGTCTATAAATCCTCTCCCCGCGAGCGGCATTGCCAAAGCGGTCCACGTCATTGACCAAGGCAATGGAGTTTTCCCGCAGGAGTAACGCGCTCAAAGAATTCACGGTCGTTTCCAGAAAGAGTCCACGGAGTCGCTTGGGTAGTTGCCCGGTCTGACGATGGTAGGTGGCCACGGCGGACTTCACCTTGGGATGAATCCTGACCCCGGCCAGAGCTGAAGCGAGGTGGACCTCACCTCTCCTTTTCCGGGTAAAGCTGCTTACCAAAGCCACGGGATCCGCCTTTCCGGGATCGGCAGCCAGGAGGTCCGCCACAGCGAGCTTGGCATTGTCCAGGTCCGCCTCGACCAGTCCGAGGACAGCGGGATAGCGAGTCTCGATATCACCATCGGCAGCAAGCGCATCAAGTGCGCTCAGATACTTGGTTTGCTTCAATTTTCCCAATGCTGTGGCCGCAGCAGAACGCACCTTGAAAGAACGACTGTTATCCACCAGGGTGACCATCAACGCATCCCCCGCACCCCGATACTGCCAGGCTCCCAGACTGGAAGCGACGCCCGCGGCAATGTCGTCGTTGGAATCGGACAATCGGTCGACCAGACCGGAAAAATACCGGCCGGCTCTAAATTTTCCCTGACTACCCAGTTTCTCCAGCTCGCTCAGAAGGGCGACAGCCGCCGGATCGGAAAGCGCCGCCCCTTCCCGAGCCAGGGCATTGACCAGAATGCGCAACCGTTTGGCGTTCGGAGTGGCGGAAAATTGGCGACGAACCTCGTCGATTTCGTAGGGCGACGGATTGTCGGCTTCGAGCAAGGCAAGAAGGCGTTTGTCGAAGCCAATGCCCCCCGACTGTTCGGCAAAAACGCGGTGCCGAGGATCGCTGAAAACGAGAGCTTTCTTCTCCAGAGCTGGAATATAATAGGGCTCCAGCGCCGTCATGGTTGACGGTATGGCGGCATCGATAAACTTGTCGCGGTCGTGGTTGAGGACGTTCAGTGCGGCGGGCAAGGATTCCGCCTGGGGAATGTAACCGGCGGAAAGGACCGCTTCCATACGGACGCGAGGGAAAGGATCGTCCGCCAAGTGAGCGATCATGCCCACGGGATCGGAGAGTTGATCGTACCAATAACGAATCACCCGGGCGGCAGCGGAACGCGCGTGACCGCTTTTGGACTGAATGACCTTGGTAAGGATCGCTTCGCTGGCACGCTCCACATTTTGGCAGGCCCACATGGCTTCGACCAGATGATGATCGTATTCGGGGGCCTGAGGATCCAGGGATTCCACCCACTTTTCCGCTGCGGCCCGTACGGCATCGGGCTTGCGCTCACTCAGTTCCTTACGGGCATGGTGACGGGTCCATGCCTCCGGGTTGCTCAACCGGGAAACCAGTGATTCGACGGAGACGTCCACCAGTTCCGGTTTTTCCACCAGGGGACGGTCCTTGTAGGTGATGCGCCAGATACGTCCGTGCTCGTGGTCCCGGCGCGGATCGCGAAAGTCGTGTTGGGCGTGGTTTATGATGGAGTTGTACCAATCCGCCACGTAGACCGCTCCATCCGGCCCGATCTTGCAGTCCACCGGTCGGAAGTTCGGGTGTTTGGATGTCATGAGGGGTTCGAGAACCCTGGCCGAGTAACCGGCTCCATCCTCGATAAATTCATAACGTACAATCGTCCGGCTCTTGAAGCGACAGGTCAGAAGCTGACCCTGAATCTCGTCCGGCAAATGGGTTCCGGTAACCAGGTCGCCGCCACATTGTTTTTCCGTGCTGATAAGGGGCGGAATGCGCGAATTCTCCTTGAACGCTCCGGTGGCTGGAGAGAGGTACATGATGCGCGGGTTGTTTACCATGAAAGATTGGCCCCAATAATCGAATACATGGCCCCAGGGATTTCCGCCGGTGCCCTTACAGAAGACCTTCAGTTCTCCCGTTCGTGGATTGAACTGATAGACCCCGCCGTTGAAGTTGCGCACCATGCCGTGCTGGGTTTCCACCTGGGTATGCAGGAAAATTCCCTCCTGGAAATAGATCCATCCTCCCGGGCCCCGACGCCAGGCGCTGATTGAGTGGTGGCTGTCCTCGATACCGAAACCGGTAAGCGCCAGTTCCCTCACATCGGCGACGTCGTCTCCATCGGTGTCCTTTAGAAAAAAGACATCAGGCGATTGGCCCACGTAGCACCCGCCGTTGGCCAACTCGATACCGGTTGGCAGATAGAGCCCATCGGCAAAGACCGTCGATTTGTCGGCAACGCCGTCATTGTCAGTGTCCTCCAAAATGATAATTTTATCGTTGGCGACATCTCCCGGCTTGATTTGCGGGTAAGCCCAGGAACATGCCACCCAGAGACGGCCGCGGGAGTCCCAGACCATGTGAATCGGATTGGCCAGCATGGGCTCGGCAGCAAACAGGTTTACCTCGTAGCCAGGCAACAGCTCGAAGTTTTCCAACTGAGATGCCGGATCGTGGTTGTTCATCAACTCGAGGTTGGCTCCCTTCAGGTTACTTTCCTTAATGCCATCGGCGTTTTGGGCCGACGCGAGGCATAGGCCACAAACCATGAGGAAAGAAACGGTTAAAAACGCTTTCACAGGAAAATATATTCGGGGCGTCACATTAATTGGTCAGCTTGGTATCGGGGTCGAGTTGCCA
Organism: Opitutales bacterium; assembly: GCA_022824405.1. Taxonomy (GTDB): domain Bacteria; phylum Verrucomicrobiota; class Verrucomicrobiia; order Opitutales; family UBA2995; genus JAABVD01. The sequence goes on along the minus strand of JAJDZZ010000044.1, from coordinate 1,854 downwards.
CTGCCGGATTTTTCGCCGGATGCCGCGTCCGAGCGACGCTTCTTTCTCCTCGCCCATTTGTTTAAATTGTTCGACTTCGGCGGGCAGAGCCCTGCCACTGCGTGAGCTACGGCGTTCCCCCACGATATGCACTTGGTTGAGAGCTTTCCAACTGTAGGTAAAATCGGTGTTCTTTTCTATGACCCCGGCGCGGTAGTCCTCCACCTCGCCATGAGCTGGAGAAGCATCTATGGGAACCCCCTGAGCCCATTCCTGGTGGGTGGCGGTGGCTATGGGCTGGCCATCGATTTTCAAGGAGTATTCGCCAGGGGGAAGGTTCTCAATGGTCAGCCTGTCGCGAAATTTGGAAAGCGCCTCGGGAATGTTCTTTTGCGGCGGAGGCGGCAAGGAGGGACCTGATTTTTCCTCAACGGAAATTGAAAGGCTCTGTCCCTGTATTGAGAATCCGTAAAGTTCTACCCCATTGGAACTGACCGCACCGGTCTTGGCATCGATATGCAGTTGCCAGGAATGGGTCTTCTTCGAATTCCTGCCCATGAGCTGTTCGAAGATGAGATTGCTCACGGCCCAATAGCCAAAGCCATTCAGGTGGATTCCGTTAGTGGTGAATTGAGAACCGCCAGGGTCTTCGAACAAATTGCCAGTAGGGGTATAAAGATCGACAAAGGGCACCTTCGCTATTCCTGCCACTTCCCTCATAGCCTGGGTGTAGGTATTAAGATCGCGGTTGCGGCTCTTCCAATTCGGGGTTAACTCACCCAGGTTTTCATAGGCAATGGGAGAAAGGAGAATCAGCCGCACATCGGAATGACCATTGTATTGTTTTCCTTGGTGAGATTCGATAAAGGCCCGGAGGTCTTTCCTGAAATTCTCAATACCGGCCTCACCCGCGAAAGACTCTCCCATACCGAAACAGGCAATGATGACATCCGTCTCGTGGTCGTTGAGGGTCGATTCCTCAGTGGGAAAATTGGTCGGTCGATCCCGCGCCGTGAGCGTGTCCCCTCCCCAACCGAGATTGCGCATGGCGATCGGGTCATCGGCAAATTCATGCAATAGCAAGGTCTCGAGATAACCGTGGTTTCTCAGTTGATCCGCAAAGGTGTTGCCGACGATGGCGATGCGATCGCCATCCTGAATGGGAGTTGCGCGGACCCAAGGTCCCGACAGAAATAAAAAACAAAATACAAGCCTAGGCAACGAGGGAGGGACCTTCATTCTTTCGGTTTTTTGTCTACCCGTTCCATTTCCCAGGTAGAGATGCCGGCGTCTGCTCCGGGCAACGGTTTGCCCGTCATCCAGCACACGCTGTTGATCAGCATTCGGTTAAAGGACGCTTCGGAAAAGTCTCCGGGGTGGCCCAGGGAAGTGCCAAACACCTTGGCCCCCCATTCATTTTCCCAGACCCAGGCCACAATGTCGGCTTCCCTTTCATTTACCAGTTTCGAACCGAATTCCCTTTCGAGCAATCTTTCATTGCCATATCCCACGCCTGTCAGGAGAGGGGCACATCCGCTTTCCAAACGTGTCAGATAAAGTGTCCCCTGCGATACCCAATCCGTTTTGGTCACGTGCGTCATTATCGGATGCTTGAAGTATTTTTTCACCACGGAAATTTCAGTCGTGCCTCTCTGGTGCACGATATAGGGACCCCCCAATACCCGTCTACCGAAACCGAGGTTCCATTCATAACGGGGATGCCCCTTGGGATACTTGAGGGCAGATCCGGTAACCGCGTATTTTTCAACTTTGATTGATAAAAGCGTTAAAAGCTAAGTTCTCTCACCCAGAGTTTCAGCAATTCTTATGGCCCTGCTGCCGGGGATAAGCATTTCGTATGCTTCTTGTGAATGC
>JAJDZZ010000045.1 GCA_022824405.1 Opitutales bacterium | reverse complement strand
GCTGGACGAGAGCCGCCGTCCTGCGGACAGCCCGCGCGAAGCGCCCTACGACCGTTCGAAAGCCGCCGGCGAAGTGGAAGTCCGCCGCGGCATCGACCGCGGCCTGGACGCCGTGATCCTGAATCCGACCAGCGTGATCGGACCCTATGACGGCGCTCCGTCGCCTATGGGGCAGCTATTTCTCGACCTCCACCGCAGGCGACTTCCCGCGCTGATCGCAGGTGGCTACGACTGGGTCGATGTGCGCGATGTCGTGGCGGCCATGATGGCCGCCGAGACAAAGGGGAGATGTGGCGAGAACTACCTCGTCTCAGGTCACTGGCACACCGTGCGCGAACTGGCGGAGCTTTCCCGGCAGGCGAGCGGAGTAGCCGCGCCGCGCCTCCAGTTCCCGATGTTCGCCGCCCGGTTATGGGCGCCCTTTCAGGTCGTCCTGGATCGGTGTCGCGGACGTCGTCCGCTCTACACGCCGGTGTCCGTCCGCGTTATGGCCCATGGCAATCGGCGGATATCCAGCGCCAAAGCGCAGGCCGAACTCGGGTTCCACCCGCGCTCGCTCGCCGAATCGATCCGGGACACGTACCGCTGGTTCGACGAACACGGCATGCTGAGCAAAGAGGCATAAAATGATCGAAGAACGTCTGCACGGGATACTAATATGGGCTGTCTTTGCGATGGCGCCAGTGACGTTCCTGTACCTGCTCCGCAGGGCCGCGCCCTATGGGCGCCACTACGCGGGTGCGGGCTGGGGACCGCACGTTTCCGCCAGGCTCGCATGGATCATCATGGAACTGCCGGCCCCTGCCTTCTTTCTCGTCGTCTATCTCAACGGCAAGGGCGCCTTCCAGATCGTGCCGCTGCTGTTCCTGGTCATGTGGCAAGGCCACTATCTGAATCGGACGTTCGTCTATCCGTTTCGTGTCAGGTCAAGCGGTCGGAAGACGCCCCTTCTGGTGGTCGGATCCGGCTTTTTCTTCAATGCGATCAACGCGTATATCAACGCCCGCTTCATATCGGAATTCGGCGACTACGCCACTGAATGGCTCACCGACCCCCGCTTCCTGATCGGCGTCGGAATATTCCTGGCCGGGCTCGCGCTAAATCTCCACGCCGACAACATTCTCATGCGCCTGCGTCGGCCCGGCGAGACAGGCTATGCCATACCGCAGGGCGGCGGGTTCCGCTTCGTCTCGTGTCCGAACTATCTGGGGGAAATCCTCGAATGGACGGGCTGGGCGGTTGCGACCTGGTCGTCGTGCGGCCTTGCATTCATGCTGTTCGCCTTCGCCAATCTCGCACCGAGGGCGCGTAGCAACCACCGATGGTATCGGGAAACGTTCAGCGATTATCCGGCAAATCGCCGAGTCCTGATACCGGGCATCTACTGACGCCTGAGAGATCGCACGTGGTTGCCGTTATTCCGGAGCGCAGCAGAAGATTGGGAGATGTCGCATTCGCTCGGCAGGTGAGATATTCGGGATAAGCGCCGTTATCCCCGAGGGACCGGTTCTCACTTGCGGTTGGATTTGACCTTGCCCGCTCCTGGTTTTTCGGGCTCAAGCTCCGGATAGAACTGCCGACAGTAGCGGCGGTATTTACCTAGGGGACCGTCGGCACGGCAAAGCCTGGGGTGAGACCGAAACCGCTTCCGTTCCCAGATTACCACATCCTGCAAAACGTAGCGCTTCTCTTGCCGCAAAAAGAAGGGGTTCATCAGCCTGTGGCGCAGCCTCATGGGCAGGAAACCCAAGCCCACGATGAACCGTCCGGGGTTGTGGATTTCCCTCACTTGGCTGACCAGCACGACATCGATAAATGTGCCGTCGATAGGAGTTGACAGTACCCACAACCTCGCATCCAGGCCGATCTTCTTCTCATGGAATTCGACAAACGAATAGCCCAGCCCGTGCACGTGAGCGACAGCGGAGATTTCGCTTACGACTTTGAACAGACCGGCGATCTTCTGAACGTTGGTAAAGTCGAAACAACTCTTCAGGTAGGCGCCGTCGATCGATAACGAACCGGTCGGTTCCACGTCGTGGTAACCGTGCGTGTAGCCGAGGTGTTCCACGTCCACCGAGTTTTCCGTCGTCTCCTGGGGATGACCCCGGAACCGGAGCCTGGTGGATCGCAAACGGGACCACTCGGCCGTTGGGGGTTCATCGGGCAGATCCCACTGCGGGGGACGACCTTTGGCGCCCCACCAGGCAAAAACCATGCCGAGGATTTCCCGGGTCTCCAAGACTCCCAATCTCGCGGCTCGGGGGGCGGGTGCATTTGGAGTGGCGACGCATTGGCCGGTCGCATCGAATTCGAACCCGTGGAAGGGGCAAACGAGGCAGCCGTCGCGCACCTTGCCCCCGACGGTCGGACCCAGATGGGAACCCAGGTGCGGACAAAATGCATCCGCCACGCAGATATGGCCATTCCCGTCGGACCAGGCGATGATTTCCCGGCCCATCCAGGTCTTTTCGATCAGGGTCTCCCGCAATATGGTTTCGCGGCTGGCAACTAAAAACCATCCTTCGGGGAAGGCCGGCAACTCATCGGTGTTGTTTAATGCAAGTCGCCGGGAGTTACTGGCTTTTATGTCCGGAAGTTCTGTCATAAACCTGCGTATCCTGTAATAAAGCGGCGGGCAATATTCGGCATTGCCGATATGCCGAATCCCTCAAAAATATCGTCATTACCTGCCTACTGGCCCGAATTCGCAGCGCCGCAGGAAGTCCGAGTGACAATACCTCAACTGCCGAATTTCTCAAGCACATCCGCGCGATTGGCAAATACTGGAATCACCTTGTCGAATCCGCTTATCTGGAAGACTTTGCCAATTTCTTCGGAGAGGGAACAGATGGCGAATTTCGAGTTTTTCCTTTGCAGGGACCGCGCCGTCAGCAGGACTACCCTGAGCCCTGCGCTGCTTATGTAGGAAAGCTTTTCACAATCCAGAATCATCATGCGATCAGCCGCGGCGATTACCTCCTCCAGCTCAATCTGGAACTCTTTGGCATTGGTTCCGTCAACTCGGGCATCGACTAACGCAATTATGGTTTCGCCTTCTCTCTCTGTAGTGATTTTCACTGATACCGGCTCATTTTGTTAAAGATGCAGTTGGAGGGTTACTCCGTTAAATTTGGAAAAATGGGACAACATTAAAATGCTCGGACCAACCCTCATCAAGCACAGACATTGAAAATAATTACCCAAAGACTTGTGAATGTGTCTTTGGTCGCGAGGTTCGCAATTACCCCCTATCCGCTAACCTGGCCGCTTCCAAGGTTTCCACTATCTCCTGCTGAATGAATTCCTCGAAGGCATCCCGCACCGGTAGTTCGGCCGCCTTCGCTAGAAACTCCCTGGCTCTCTCCCGGCCTCCCTTGCGATCGAGTTCAGGTAGCCTGATAGCATATTCCAATAGGGCAACTTTGGAGTCCGGCGCAAGTTCCAGAGCCCGCTCGTAATGGACGACGGCGCTTTTTCGACTCGCGCCGTACATCAATCGAGCAAAGGGTCCGGCGCCGGCGATGTCGGCGTGCCACCCTCCCAGGCCCACATGGGCCTCGGCGAAGTCGGGGCGGTTGTCCAATGTGGCCTCTAGAAGACGGCGAATCTTTCCCGCCAGGCCCTGACTAAGCGCCGTCATTTTGCCGATACTCTGGGCATAGCGGCCAACCGCATGGGCGGACTGGTAATGCGCTTCGGGATTGGTCGAATCGGCCCGGACCGCCGCTTCCCCGAGTTCCATGGCCCGTTCCAGCAACCCGATCCTGTCTTCCTCCTTCGCCACAAAGTGGCCGTATACCGCGAGCGATCGTGCCGCCAGAGCGTACCCTCCGGAGGTCTCGAGGGCTTCGCCAAGATCGGCCGCTTCGAGAAAGCGCCCTTTTTCAAAGGCGGCCTTTGCTTCATCGATAGATGGCGCCTTGGCGCTGGCCGACAGCAACCCGAGGAACCCAAACGCTGCCAATCGGATAAAGGTCATCTTGAAATCCTGGTTCGTTTCAAAAGGTTGGTGATGGGAGAGATTGCTAGCTCGCTTTCCGGCGTAGAGAAAACAGACGCAAATGGATCATGTAAAGAGCGGGCACCACCATCATGAGCAGAGCCGTGACAAAGAGAATCCCGCAACCGAGGGATGCGGCAAAGGGGATCAGGAACTGGGCCTGAATGGCGCGTTCCAGGATGAGAGGAAAGAAGCCGAGGAAAGTTGTGAGGGAAGTGAGCATAATGGGACGAAAACGGCCCTTGGCGCCCTCTATGATGGCAGTGCGCGCCGACATGCCTTCCCTGAGTTCCTGATCGATGAAATCGATCATAACCAGGGAATCGTTCACCACCACGCCGCTCAGGCCGAAGACACCCATGAAAGATACGGCGCTCAGGGCGATTCCCAGGACCCAGTGGCCCAGGATCACTCCAATCAACGCGAAGGGGATGACGGCCATGACGATGAACGGTTTGGTGTATGACCGGAGGGAGATGGCGAGCAGGACGAAAATCATGATCAAAGCAATGGCAAACCCGCGATACAGCGCATCCAGGGACTCGAGTTGCTCTTGTTGTTCACCTCCGAAGGTGTAGGTCAGGTCCGGGTAGACGGCGGTAAGATCAGCCAGAATCGAACCGGCCAGGATGTTGTTGGCTTCATCCCCGGATATCACGGCGGGGTCCACGTCCGCGGTAACGGTGACGACACGCTGACCGTCCTTCCGTCGAATGGCCGGCGGCGACACCCCGGAACTCAGCGAGGCCACGCTCGCAACCGGGACCTCGGCCCCGCTCGGGGTACGGATCAGGTACCTTTCTATATCGGTAATGGAATTCCGTTCGTCGAGGGGAAGGCGCACGTAAACTCGGACCTCTTCCCGTCCGCGCTGCACCCGGACGGCCCTTTCGCCAAAAAACGCGGCACGTGTCTGCCCGGCCAGTTCTTCCAGCGTGAGACCGAGGGTTCGCGCTTCCGGCCGCAGCTCGAGCTGAACCTCCGGGATGCCAGGAGTGTGATCCGAACGTATGTCGTAGACGCCTCCCACTCCTCGCAGACCATTGACCACCGAGTTTGCGATCCGGACGAGGGACTCCGGGTTCGGATGCGACAATACCGCCTCGACGGGATTGCCCAACTGGATGACCTCGCCGCTGAAGATGATTCCGCGCACGTAGGGCAGCACACCTACCTCCTCTCGCCATGCCTGCACGAATTCCACAGTGGAAACCTTTCTATGCTGCGCGCTCAGGAGTTTGAATTCGATGGTGGCGACATTTGCTTCCGGATTGAGGTTGGGCTCCGGATTGAGACCTCCCCCCTGGACTCTTGGCCGCTGTCCGACCACCACCATTACCCCTCTCAGAAGTGGAAGCGCATCCTCCGGCCGGTCGCGGGAATACCGTTCGATAACCCGATGGCCTGCAGCCTCCAATTGCTTAGCCACCTCGTGTGTCCTCGAGGCGGGCGTTCCATCGGGCATTTCCAAAGTGACCGTTGCATAGTCCCCTTCAACCTCAGCGGCAAAAGTGGTGGGAACGATACCGGCGGGCACCAGCGAGATACTCAACACGAGCATGCCCAATGCCCCCGCCATCGTCACCAGGGGTTGGTCCGTGGCGAAACGAAGCGCCCGGTCCAGGGGACCTTGCACGAACCTGTCGAGAAGCCGGTTCACGCCTCCCTGGAGCTTTCCGAAGAACCGATCGAGCGCTCTTTTCGGCTCCCATTCCGGGCCATGCAGATGGGAAAGGTGATTGGGCAGAATGAACAATGATTCGACCAGGGAAACCAAGAGAATGGCGATCATTATGATGGGCAGCGCCCGCCATGATTCACCGACGCCACCGGGAATGAAGAGCAACGGGACGAAGGCCACCACCGAAGTGAGGACCGCGAATGTCAAAGGCACTTTTATCCGTCGGGCGCCGCGGATAGCGGCCAACACCCCGGGAGTTCCCCGCTTGCGTTCGTATTGAATGTGCTCGGCGACGACGATGGCGTCGTCGACGACGATACCTATGGCCAATACAAAGGAGAACAGGCTTTGGACATTGATGGCGAGGTCGAGTAACAGCATCACCGCCAGGGCGCCGATACCCGAAACGGCGAGACCTACCGCTACCCACAGGGCCAGCCTGATTTGGAGAAACAAACTGAGTGCAATCAACACCAGCAACAGACCCAGAATACCGTTTTTGAGGAGAATTTCGGCCCGTTCCTCGTAGTCCTGGGATTCATCGTTCCACACCGTGATGCCCACACCGTCCGGCAGGGCCGGGATCACTTTGTTGGCCAGGTGCTCGCGGACTGTCCTGGCCACGTCCATCACTTGTTCTCCATCGGCCCGGTAAACTTCGACGAATACGGCGGGATGGTTCTGATGCCGGACAATCAGGCTGGTTTTCCGAAATCCGTCGCGGACCTCGGCGATATCTCCAAGACGCAAGACGGTACCGTCGCTGTGGCTGAGAAGGACGATTTCTTCGAAATCCTGCTGGTCGTAGTTCTGGCCGAGAGTCCGGATTCTCACCCTGGATTCCCGGGTCAGGATGCTGCCGGCAGACAGGTCCAGGGAACTGCTGCGAATGGTGTCCGCGATGTCGGTCAGGGTAAGTCCAAGGGCTCTCAGCCGATCGAGCGGCACCTCGATGGAGATCTCGTAGTCGCGAACACCACTGACCTCGACCTGAGACAGGGAGGGAAGCATCTTGAGTTCATCCTCGATCTGGAAGGCCAATTCCTTGAGCGAGCGCTCGGAAACATCCCCAAAAACAATGAGCCGCATCATGCTCTGGCGGTTGGTCATTTCCCAGAATAGAGGGCGTTCGGCGCCGGCGGGGAAAGACTGTATCCGACTGACCGCAGACTCGATATCGTTCAAGGCCCGGGCCATGTCCGTACCGGAATCCATTTGAATTCGGACGGATGCCATCCCAGGCGCCGCAACGGATTTTACGGCCTTCACATCATCCAACCCGCTGACCCTGTCCTCGATCTTTACCACGATCGACTCCTCCACCTCCTCCGGCGTGGCTCCGGGATAAGCCATCGTTACTTCGATATGGTAGAAGGGAACCGTGGGCCAAGCTTCCCGCTCCAGGCCGGTGAGGGAGACCAGACCGGCCGCGATAATGGCCCACATCAGGAGATTGGCCGCTACGTTGTTGCCGGCCATGTAGGCGATCGGGCCGGAACGTTCCTTATTATTGCCGGGATCGGAACTCATGGAGCCGGGTCAACTTCCGTTAAGACGCGCATGCCTTCCGTGGCGAACAGGATTCCACCGGTGACGACGGGTTGGCCGTCTTGCAATGTTCCGGTCACGTATACTTCCTCGGAGGTACGTTGCAGCACCTCTACCGGAACGATACCGATCGCGCCGCCATCGGTCACGACCCATACCTCGTTGCCGGATTTTAGTGCAGCCCGCGGCGCCCGGTAGTATTCTTCCAATGCGAGCCCTTCGATTTCCACCTCCACAAATTTGCCAACCAGAAGCGGGGGGGTTCCGCCAGGATGAGCCGTTCCGTCCCTGGGAACCCCTGAATGAATGGGATCCGGAACGCGCACGATCACGTCGATGGTGCGCCTTTGCCTGTCCAGGGATGCCTTGACCCGGTCCACGTAACCTTGCCAGATATAGGTTCCTTCGCCGTAGCGAGCAACTACACGCGCGTTCACGGCCCGGTTACCGTCACCCGCCGAAAGCGACCACAACCCCGGGATCAAGGCCGCATCGGAATCGGACAGGGGCACGATCACTTCCACGGCATCCGTGGCGAAAATCCGCCCCACGGGCTGGCCCGCCGCCACGACCTGTCCCACGTCCACGGATTCTTCCTTCACAAAACTATCGAAAGGGGCCGTTACCCTGGTTCTGGAAAGAGCCATATGAGCATCGGCAAGCATGGCCTCGTCACGGCTGACAGCGGCCATGGCCGAGTTCACCTGAGGTTCCCTCAACGTGAGCGGATTCGCCATGGAGGCCGAAGCCTCATCCCTTCGCAGGCCTGTGTACAGTTCGTATTGTTCCCGGGCAATCGATGCCTGTTCCTGCTCGTCGAGCAAAGCCACCCGGCTGGCGGCGAGATTGGCTTCCGCTTCCTCTATCCGGTATTGAAAATCGCTCTCTTCAATGCGGAAGATGGTTTGGCCGGCCGCTATCCGTCCACCGCTTTGAAATCCCGGGTCCACCCAGACAATCTTGCCGCCCACTTGAGGAACGATAGCGATCTCCGCACTGGGCCACACCGTGCCGGATCCGAATACCGGTATGGGACCGGTCCCCGCTTTCACCGGATCGGTCTGCACGAATGGCACCTGGGGAGGTTGTTCGGTCCGGACCGGTTCAGGCGCGCGTGAAATTAAAAATGCAGCCAAAGCAACCGAAGCCACAATAATTGCGACGGATGCAACAATACTGATTATACGGGACATGGCCAATTACTTTGGGGTGGATCGAGATGAGAGAAGGGGTACGGGCGGTTGCTGCTTAAGCGCTTCCCCGTCGTCGGAGGTCCAGGCGCCCCCGAGCGCCCGGTGGAGTGCGAGGCGGGCATAACCCAGATCGCGCCTCGTAGCGGAAAGTACCGACTCCGTGCCCATTTGGGACTGCACTGCAGCCAGGAAAGCCTCATAGTCACCCACCCCCGAAAGGTAGCGCTGCTCCTGCAACTCGGTTTCGGCCTCGGCCTCATCCGTAAGGGAAACCAGCAGTGAATGACGCTGGCGGTTGGCCTCAAGTCCCACCATGGCGGCTTCAACCTCGTTGACCGCGGTTACCACGGAACGTCCGAAGGCGTTCGCAGCCTCCTCCAGCCGGGCCTCCGCCAGGGCAATGTTGCTGCGAATACGGGAACCCTGGAATACGGGACCGAGCAGGTTTATGCTTAGATTCCGGAACCATTGATCCGAATCGAACCATACGCTCGAATCCGTAGCCCGCAGCCCGATGGAACCTTGCAGGGATAACCTCGGCAACCGGTCCGCGCGGCGGGCGCCGACGGAATAACGGGCCGCTTCCAAGCGCTGCATCGCCGCAAGGACGTCGGGCCGCTGCACCATGAGGTCGGCCGGAATGCCTACGGGAACGGGTTTGAACTCAATGGATGGAATCTGGGAATTGGAGAGAATATTCGCGAGGTCGGCACGGTAGCCTCCGGCAAGTATCCAAAGCCGGGACTCCGCATCTGCCAGCAGCGCTTCCATTTGGGGTAAATCGGCCTGGGCTTGCCGCAGGCTCTGCCGTGCCGCATGCAGATCGCTCAAATCGGCCAAGCCACGGTCATAACGGGACTCGGCCAGCAATTCCCGCTGCATCAAAATTCCTGCGATTTCCCCGGCAAGTCCATGCTGGTGGCGCAAATTGACCATTTCCAAGTAGGTGCGAACGGTTTCCGCCAACACACCCATTCGGGCGCTCAGGTAATCGGACTCAGATGCCATCAGCTCGGCTCCGGCGGCCATCGCGTCGTTGCGCTGCCGTCCCCAGAAGTCGAGTTCGTAGGCGTATTCCAGGCCCATGTTGTAGGTTGTCAGGCCGAGCCGGTCGGGAAACAATGCTTTGTTATCTTCTGAAATCAGCCCCAATCCTTCCAATTGCGCGCCTATACCTGAGCTGATGGGAACATCGAATTCGCTTACGAGTACGGTAGGCTGAAGCGATGGAATGGCCGACGATTTGACAAGGCCTTCCCGTGCCCTGGCCTGATCGACCCGGGCAACCGCTTCGGCCAGGTCGAAATTCGAGGCCAGCACGGCGTCGATCACCCGGTTGAGAACCGGATCGTCGAACGCCTTCCACCACTCCAGCGGTTCGTAGGAGCCGACAACCTCACTCCGGGAAAACTCGGCTGGCAACTCCGCGACCGGTCGGGGAACCTGGGAGATCTGTTCCGGCGCCAGGGAACAACCGAAAATGAAAAAGCATCCGTTTGCCGACACCAGCAATCCCAAGATGATATTCCACGGAAAGCTTACAGCCGGTTTTCGTGGTATTGATCCGGATTCCAAAATGCCGATTGAGAATCTGATTTTTCCGATGAGCATGTCGCCAACCCGCACACTAAGGATTGGTCTGACAATTTAACCGTTCATTCAAGGAGATAAGTGATATTGTTGGATGGGGGCAGGGCTGCCAAGTAGATTAGTTATATTGTTGGATGAGGATTGGATTGCCTTGAGAATCGGACATCGCGACCACCGGCAGGCCCATCCCCCCATTTTTCAGCCAAGGGAATAACTTCTGGATTTTTCCGGGACTGCCTACAGGATATTCAGAGTGTTGCGGTAGGATTGAGCCTGACTGACTGTAGGCAAGAGACTTCCCGTGACTCTCAAGTAGAACGGCTAATTTGATTTGTACCATGGAACCATCCCATTCTTCCAAAAAACGACCTTACCGATCCACTCAGCCGATAGCGATTGTTGGCATGGCATGTCGATTCCCCGGCGCGGAAGGGCTTTCAGCATTCTGGCGGGTGCTCGCAGCCGGTCGGAACACCGTCAGCGAAAGGATCCCGGGTTCCGAAACAGGGCGCTGGGGCCAGCTCTTCCCCGACGGCACCGCTCAGAACGAAAGTTGCCGTTACGGTGCTTTCGTCGACGACATCGACCTGTTCGACAACAGCTTCTTCCGAATTTCGCCGGTGGAGGCGGAACTACTGGACCCGCAGCAACGCATGATGCTGGAGACGAGTTGGCAGGCTCTCGAGGACGCGGGAATCGATCCGGAGGGATTGAGGGAGAGCCGCACCGGAGTATATACTGGCATCAGCAACGACGAATACCGAATGCTGGTGGTGGACTCGAGCACGCCCGCCGAGGCCGCCGGTTGTCTCTACGCCCTCAGCGGCACGAACCTGAATGGAGCCAGCGGACGGGTTTCCTTTGTGCTGGGCCTAAGGGGGCCGGCGAAGGCAGTGGACGCCGCGTGCGCCTCATCCATGGTATCGGTCCACGACGCGGTGGCAGACCTGCAACAGGGCAAGGCGGATCTGGCCATCGCCGGCGGCGTGCAGGCGATCCTGAACGGGCGCATCTACGAACTGCGCGCCGATTCGATGATGCTTTCTCCTGATGGACAGTGCAAGGCGTTCGACGCGTCGGCGAACGGGTACGTGCGGGGTGAGGGCTGCGGAGTCGTCGTCCTCAAGCGGCTGAGCGAGGCGGAGGCAGACGGCGATAGGATTTGGGCGGTGATACGCGGAGCCGCCGTGAACCATGGAGGCGCTAGTGTAGGGCTTACGGTGCCAAATGCCCCTGCCCTGGTAGAAGTGATGGAAACAGCGCTGTCTGATGCGGGCATTTCCCCATTGGAGATGGATTACTTGGAGGCCCACGGAACCGGGACCTCGGTGGGGGATCCGATAGAGATTGATGCCGTAGCCGCAGTCTATGGAAAGGGACGAACCGCTGACCGCCCGCTTCTCATCGGTTCCGTGAAGACCAATATCGGCCATCTGGAATCGGCCGCGGGCGTAGCCGGATTGATCAAGGCGGCGCTGGTGCTGAACCGGGGTGTAATTCCCAAGCACCTCCATTTCAAACATCCCAATCCGAGTCTCGACTGGGACAGCCTGCCACTGCAGGTGACCTCCTCGATGATGAACTTGCCGAACCGTTCGGGGCGGCCACGACTCGCTGGAGTGAACTCCTTCGGGATATCCGGGACGAATGCCCACATTGTGATGGAAGAATACCGCTGCCCGGACGGCGCGTCCGCTGGCGAACCATGGGCTGTCGGCTCCGGGAAGTCAGTGAGGGTTTCGCTGCCGGCGACCACGGGGGATCTTCCGCTGCCGAAACAGGAGATCCAACCGCGCCGGACCCGTCTTCTGCCCCTGTCGGGCAAGTCGGAGGGCGCACTGGGCGATCTGGCGGAACGGTATCTTTCGTGGCTTGATGAACGTGGGGATCATTTCTCACCCAAGAATGGAGCGCTGCCGTTGCTCCTGGCGGACATGGCCTGGACGGCGGGCGTGGGTCGGAGCCACTTCAATCACCGTAAGGGCGTCGTCTTCCACGATGTTGAATCGCTGCGAGATGGACTCCGTGGACGGGCCGAAGCGGATAAGGGTAAGTCGTCGCGGGCACCTGCCCGGGTGGCGTTTGCCTATACCGGACAAGGGAGCCAATGGGTCGGCATGGGACAGGCACTCTACGAGAGCGAGCCGATTGTGCGAGCGGTTCTGGACCGCTGCGAGGAGGTCCTTTTACAGGAGAGAGGGGCTTCCCTGCTGGACGTGATGTTCGGTCGGCCCGGCGGGGAAGGGGAACTCGGCGACACGGCGTGGGAACAGCCCTCCCTCTACGCGCTGCAATGCGCTTTGACGGCGCTCTGGGCGAGCGTTGGGGTTCGTCCACAGGTTGTGGTCGGACACAGCATCGGAGAACTCGCGGCGGCGCAGGCGGCAAGCGTGTTCAGTCTCGAGGACGGGATGCGGTTCGCCGCCAAACGGGGCGAACTCATGTCGCAGATGGCAACAGGCAGCATGGCCGCGATCTTTGCAACAGCCGAGCGCGTGGCGGCGGCGGTAGAGGAGGTGAACGGAGCCTCCCGCGGCCCCGGGCTGAGCATCTCGGGTTTCAACGGTAGCCACCAGGTTGTCAGCGGCCCTTCCGCTGAAATTGAAGCGATCTCGAAACAATTCGAGTCGGAAAAAGTGCGGGTCAGGCGGCTCAATACGACCCGGGCGTTCCACAGTGCACTGGTTGAACCCATCCTGGACGAATTGGAATCTTTCCTCCACGACTTGGAGATCCAGTCGCCTTCTCTTACCGTGGTGAGTAACCTGACGGGTCGGGCCGTGGATCCTGGCCAGGTGCAGGACGGAGCCTATTGGAGGCGGCATGCCCGGGAGCCGGTGGCCTTCGTCCAGGGGGTAGAGACGATGGCGGATATCGGAGTGGACGTGGTATTGGAGGTAGGCCCGCGATCGGTTTTGGCTCCGATGGCGGCCTCGTCCTGGCCGGAGTCGCCCCAGATTCCGGCGCCGATAGTACTATCCAGCCTCCGCCCGCCGTCGAACGACTCAGTGGAGATCCGAGGCTCCGATGGTTTCGTGGAGGCGGTGGCAGAGGCCTACCAAGCGGGGTTCCCGATTAATTTTGCGGGACTCTTTGCAGGGGAGACGCGACGACGCATTTCTTTGCCCAGCTATCCGTTCCAGCGCGGGAGGCACTGGATCGAGTCGACGAGACGGCGGCGTGGAGAGGCTGGGCACCCGCTGCTGGGGGTCCGGCACGAATCCGTCCGGGGCGAGGTCACCTTCGAAACAGAATTGTTACCCACTGATCCGGCGTGGATGAACGACCACCGGGTGTTCGGGCGGGTCGTGGCGCCTGGCGCGTTGTACGGAGCCATGGCGTGTGCGGCATCGCTACTCGAAGAAGGCGGTTCCGTGGTGGTAGAAGATATGCAGCTTCACAACCCGTTGGTCTTTGAGGAGGACAAAGACGGGACTATTGATGAGGGCCGGAAGATCCAAGTCGTGCTCGATGCCGCCGAGTCGACGTCGCCGCGCGGCATCCAGATATTTAGCAAGGGTAATGAAGCGGAATGGACGGTCCACGTGGAAGGTCGCCTGTCACCGGGTACCCCCGATCCGGAAGCAGGTGAGCGAGTCGATCTGGAAAATCTCAAGGCCCGTCTGTCACCGAAAGACGTGGCGGACTACTACCGCCACAGGGCGAGTAGCGGGGTCGATCTGGGCCCGTGTTTTCGCACCCTTGGGAGGGTTTGGTCCCGTGCGGGCGAGGCTTTGGGCGAGGTGTCTCTTCCGGAAACTTTGACCAGGCACGGGCTGGATGTCCACCCGCTCGTGTTGGATGGTTGCTTCCAGGTCGTGGGGGTAGCGCGCAATCTGGCGGGAACCGAGAGCGGGCCCACTTATCTGCCTTTTGGCTGGGAGCGGCTGTGGCTGGCGGGATCGCTGCCCGACCGGGTCGTCTGCCACGTGCGTCTGAGTGACGCTTCAATCGACGCGGAGACCAGCCCGGACGAGCCTGCCGAGGTGCTGAGCGGCGAGCTGCGCATCTACGATCTCAATGGAATGCTGCTTGGTCGTCTGAGTGGATACGCCGTGAAAAGGGCGACGCGGGAGGCGCTGCTCTCGGCCGTCGAACAAGTTAAGGATTTGCTCTACGAGGTGGTGTGGCGCGAGCAAGGCCTTCCCTCCGGAATCGCACCTGCGGACTTCTTCCCAAGCCCGGCAACTGTCGCGGCCGGTTCGCAATTGTTCGCCGGGTACCTGACGGACGCGGGCGTCGATCCCGAGGGCCGGGACGCCCTGCTGGCGGACCTCGAGCGATGGTCGCGATCCCGCGCACTCGCGACGTTGGAAGAACTGGGTTGGCAACGTCGGACGAGCGAGACCGTGGACCCGGAGGCGTTGCAAAGCCGGCTAAATGTCCTCCCAGAGCACAAGCGCCTCTTTCGGCGGCTCTTCGAGATGCTGGCCAAGTCGGGGGTGGTGAAAGAGGTGGACGATGGTTTCGTCGTAGTCGTAGGCCCCGAGGATCCTTTGCCGGATGAAATGCCGCACGATCTGGAGGAGTTCGCCTCTCGAATGGCTGACCTGCACCCCCATGGCTTAACCGAGATAGGGCTGTTTCGGCGCTCTGGCTGCGCCTTGGCCGAGGTCCTGCGCGGTCGCGAGGATCCGCTGACACTTTTGTTCAGCAGCGGAGAACCGACGGCGGCAGATCTGTATCTGAAGGCGCCGGTTGCGCGCGCGGCGAATCGAATGCTGGCGGAGGCGGTGCGGGTACTGGTGGCCACATTGCCCGAAGGAAGGCATCTCAGAGTGATCGAGGTTGGAGCTGGTACGGGCTCAGCAACCGCGTCCGTGTTGCCGGAGCTTCCCGACGGGCGGTTTGACTATGTCTATACGGATATTTCGGCAGGCTTTTTTGCCGAGGCGGAGGCGCGGTTCGGCGATGGCGGCGGGTGCATCGAGTACCGTCCGCTGGATATCGAGAAGAACCCGATTGACCAAGGTTTCGACCTACATGGTTACGATCTGATCATAGCCTCCAATGTGCTGCATGCGACGCGGTACTTGGAGGAGACCCTGGGGCACTGTCGGGACCTGCTCGCCCCATCCGGACAACTGATCGCGCTCGAGAACCTCAGCGGTCTGGGCTGGATGGATCTGACTTTTGGCCAGTTGGACGGCTGGTGGCGGTTTGCCGATGACTACCGTCCGCACCACGCCCTGGCCAGCCCCGCGGTGTGGCGCCAAGCCCTCGGAGATGTGGGGTTCGAGGCGGTGGAAGTTCTCGGACCGGACGAGTCCGACGCGTCCCGGACGCCGGACAAGGGTGTCATCGTGGCCCAAGGTCCCAAGGAAGTGATGGAGCCCGCAGGCGCGTGGATTCTGGCAGCGGACCAGGGGGGGCTGGCCGCGCAGTTGGCAACAGATTTGGCGGCCCGAAACCAAACCATCGTATTGGCGAGCAGCGACGGTCCGCAAAACGGAAAACCGTTGGAGGACAACTCCCGAGTTATTAAAACTTTGGTGGATTCGGAGCAGCGCGACTCCTGGCGAGAATTGGTGACCCGCATACCTGCCGACTTATCGCTTAATGGCGTTGTCCATTTCGCGGGATTGGACGGTCACGGGGCCCGGGCCACGACCGATGAAATGGCGGAGGACGTAAGACGAGTGGGAGCGAGTGCGCTCGCACTCGTGCAGGGCATCGCCGACGCCGATGTGATCCCCGCAAACGGCGTCTGGATGATCACCCGGGGCGCCCAGATTCTGGAGCGGGAGCGCGGTGGGGAACTCGTCGGAGCAACACTCTGGGGTTTCGGCAAGGCCATAGCCCGCGAAGCGGCCTATCTGCAGCCGAGGATGATTGATCTTGACCCCACCGAGAGAGCGCCCAAACCGGATCTCGTCAAAGAACTCCTCTATCCCGATTCCGAAAATCACATCGCCTACCGGGCGGGACGCCGACAAGTGGCGCGCCTGGTTCGGGCGGATGCCGAAGGGGAGCGGCTGTCTCTGCCGGAGGAACCTGATTGGGTGTTGGCTCCGGACCCATCCGGCGTATTCGACAGACCTTATGTCCACCCACTTCCGGCACGTCCTCTCGAGCCGAAGGAAGTTCGCGTCAGGGTCGAAGCGGCGGGGCTCAACTTCTGGGATGTGTTTCGGTCGCTCGGCTTCATCGAAGAGGGGTTGCTGGGCAGGGAGATGTGTGGCCAAGTCATTGAAGTGGGACCCGAAGTGTCAACGGTAGGGGTCGGGGACCCGGTGGTTGGCTTGGGTTTCGGTGCATTCGGCCCCCAAATGATCACGCAGGAGGAGTTGGTGGCACCCGCGCCAACGGGATTCTCGGTCACTGGCCTTGCCACCGTGCCGAGTGCGTTCGTGTCCGCGGCGCTGTCTTTCGAGCTTTCCGGGCTGGAGGCGGGCGAGCGGGTTCTCATTCACGCGGGTGCGGGTGGCGTCGGGTTGGCGGCGATCCAGTTGGTGCAAGCTGCGGGAGCCGAGGTCTTTGCCACTGCGAGCGCCCCGAAGCGGGATTTTCTCCGGTCGCTGGGGGTGGCGCATGTGTTCGACAGCCGCCAGACCGCTTTTGGGAAGGAGATCCTGGAGGCCACGGATGGCGCAGGTGTGGACGTGGTTCTGAACAGCCTGACGGGAGAGGGCTTTATCGATACGAGTCTGTCCTGTCTCAGGCACGGCGGCCGGTTCGTGGAACTGGCCAGGCGAGACATCCTGAGCGAGGAAGAGATGGCGGCTGTGCGTCCGGACGTGGGCTATGACATCCTGGAACTGGATGTCCTGAAAAAAACCGAGCCAGCGTGGGTGGGAAAAGTTCTGCGGCAGGTGATGGAGGGCCTTTCAGCGGGAAAACTGAAACCGATCATTCACAGCAGGTGGCCGCTGGCCGAAGCTGGAGCCGCATTGAGCTTCATGCGATCGGCCCGGCACCTGGGGAAGATCGTCGTGACTCCCCCGACGCTCGTGCAGGGACGGTTGCGGAAGGACAGAACTTATTTGGTGACCGGCGGACTGGGCGGGATCGGATGCGCTGTAGCCGACTGGCTCGCGGACCACGAGGCAGGGGCGATCGTTCTAAACGGACGCCGGGCACCTGATGCCGCGGCCGAGGAGGCGATCCTCCGGCTGCGGGAGCGAGGTGCGACCGTAGAGGTGGAACTTGCGGATGTGACGGACACCGCCGCCATAGATCGGATGCTGGCGCGGATAGATGCGGCGCTACCACCGTTAGGGGGCGTGATCCACAGCGTGGGCGTGCTGTCGGACGGCGCACTGACCAATCAGAGTTGGGAGCGATTCGAAACGGTTCTCTGCCCGAAAATACTGGGCGCTTGGCATCTGCACCGGGCAACAGCGGATCGCGATCTGGATATGTTTGTCCTCTTTTCGAGCCGAGTGGGGGTAATGGGCAATCCAGGTCAGGCAAACCACGCCGCGGCCAACGCTTTCCTCGATCAACTCGCTGCTCACCGCCGCGCGCTGGGGCTTCCCGGACAGGCCATCGCTTGGGGTGCTTGGTCGGAGATTGGCGAAGCCGCGGAACAACGGGAGCGGATTGACCGACAACGATCGGCCCTCGGAGGCCGCTGGTTTAGCCCGCAGCAGGGTCTCCGGGCATTCGAACAACTGGTGCGCCGGGACGTTACGACTTCTGTTGTGATGTCGATGGACTGGTCCGTGTTCGAAGAGGCCGTGGAAGATCGTCCGCCATTCTTGGAGGACTTGCTTTCTACCGAATCGGACGATGAAGCCGACTCCACGGCCTCTTCAGAGGACCTGCTGTCCCGATTGCAGGATGCCCCGCCGGCACGCGAGGAACTGCTCGTATCCTTTTTACAGCAGGAGGTACAGGCCGTTCTGAGGTTGTCGACGGCACCGCAGCCCACCGTGGGGTTTTTCGATTTGGGGATGGACTCGCTTATGGCGGTAGAGTTGCGGAATCGCCTGAACCGGGCCTTTGCCGATGAGTACGTGGTACCCAACACCGTGGTGTTCGACTACCCGGACATCGCCAGCCTCGCCCGTCACCTGGCCGGGGAACTTGGCCAGACAGGCAGTGCTCCAGCCCCTCAGGCGCAGCCCGAGCCAGCGCGCCAGCCCATGGTAGAGCGGGCAGAGGATGGCATTGCCATCGTGGGCATGGCATGTCGCTTCCCCGGCGCTGAGAATATTGAGGATTTCTGGCACCAACTCGAAGCGGGTAGAGACGCCGTGACAGACGGACGCGGGAATTCCGGCACCTGGGGCGATCTTGCCAAAGACCTTCCCGCTGAGTACGCCGCCTATCGCCAAGGTGGATTTGTGGAAGGGATTGAGCAATTTGACTCCAGGTTTTTCCGTATTGCGCCAATTGAAGCCCGCCTGATGGACCCGCGGCAACGGATGATGCTGGAGACGAGTTGGCAGGCTCTTGAAGATGCCGGGATCGATCCGGACCGGTTGCGGGGCAGCCGCACCGGGCTATATGCCGGGATTTCCACCAGTGAATACCGAGACCTGATGACAGGCGGCGACTATGGCATCAGTTATCTGGGTACCGCCGCGAGCATGACGGTCGGGCGAATTTCTTTCGTTCTCGGTTTGGAGGGGCCGACCATACCGGTGGAACTCAACTGCGCTTCGTCCCTGGTGGCGGTGCATCAGGCGGTGATGGGTTTGCGTGAGGGCGAAGTGGACATGGCTTTGGTTGGAGGGGCACACGCCGTTTTGTCGCCTGAATTAACCAGGGAGATGGCGGAGTTGGGGATGTTGTCCGCGAGCGGGCGGTGCAGGGCCTTCGATGCCGCGGCCGACGGCTTTGCGCGGGCAGAAGGCTGCGGAATGGTCCTCCTGAAGCGGTTGAGCGAGGCGGAGGCCGACGGCGACCGCATCTGGGGTGTCATCCGCGGTTCGGCCGTCAACCAGAATGGGGCGAGCGCCGGACCGACGGTGCCGAACGGACCAGCACAGGAAAGGGTAATTCAAGAAGCGCTGGCGCGGGGGAGTGTCAGCCCGTCGGAAGTGGACTATTTGGAGGCTCATGGGTCCGGATCGGGGTTTGGCGATCCAATCGAGGTACAGGCAGCGGCGGCGGTCTACGGCAAGGGCAGGGAAGCCGACCGTCCGTTGCTGATCGGCTCGGTGAAGACCAACATCGGCCACTTGGAACCGGCTGCCGGGGTTGCCAGCCTTATCAAAACCGTGCTGGCCATGAAGAGGGGGGTAATTCCCAAGAATCTACACTTTCAGGAACCGAACCCGCACTTGGACTGGGACAAGCTTCCGGTGCAGGTGGTGTCGGCCAAGACGGACTGGCCGAGCTATCCCGAACGACCGCCCCGAGCGGGGGTGAGTGCCTTTGGGATCTCGGGGACGAACTCTCACGTTGTGGTGGAAGGGTATCCTTCCGACTCGAACGGTGGGATGCATTTATCGGCTGGTCCCGCGCAACCCGTAGCCATTTCGCTACCGGAACCGGTGGCAGACCTGTCACTGTCAGAAGATAAGTTGCGGGGGCGCGAGACGCGATTCCTGCCTCTGTCGGGGAAGTCGGACGGCGCCCTTCGGGATCTGGCGAGGCTCTATTTGTCGTGGCTCGACAGGCAGGAAGGGGAGCCATCTTTGGAAGACATCCTTGCCGACATGGCCTGGACCGCAGGAGTGGGGAGGAGTCATTTCGATTACCGGGCCGGCGTGGTATTCCGTGATGCCGCCTCGTTGCGGCATGGGCTGAAGACCCTCAGAGAGACGGACGGGCGGACGGAGCCGGTGCCTGCGACTAAAGTGGCGTTCGCCTTCACCGGCGAGGGAAGGGAGCGGGTCGGAATGGGCCAAGCGATCTACCAAAGCGAGCCGGTGGCGCGAGCGGTCCTGGATCGCTGCGACGCGCTGCTGAGGGAAGAACGGGGCGCATCCTTGTTGGAGGTGATGTTCGGTCGGGCCGATGCGGAAGGAGCTTTGGACGATCCGGCGTGGACGAGGCCCGCCCTTTACGCGCTGGAGAGCGCACTGGCGGCGCTCTGGTCGAGCGTGGGGATCCTGCCCGGAGCGGTGGCCGGACAAGGCGTCGGGGAACTGGTGGCAGCGCAGGTCGCGGGAGTGGTCAGCCTTGAAGAAGGTTTGCGGTTGGCGGCAGCGCGAGGCGCCTTGGACGCAAGCGGTATTGCGTCCCCATCCATCCCCTTTGTGAGCAGTATGTCAGGGCGAGTGGTGAAGCCAGGTGATTCCATCGACAAGGCTTTCCGGAACGGGCAGGCGGGTGGGCCCGTAGCGTTCGACAGATGCTTGGAGGCACTGGCTGATCTGGATGTGCAGGTCGTAGTGGAAATTGGACCGAACTCGGTGTCAGGTCCGATGGCAGGCTCGTCCTGGCCTGAGTCGGCCAACAGTAGAGGGAAACCGCTCGTATTGTCCTGTCCGCGGCAGGATTCGACGGGGGACCATACCTTCGTGGCGTCGGTTGCGGGAGCCTATGAGGCGGGGTTGGCGGTTTCCTTTGCGGGGTTGTTCGCCGGGGAGACGCGGCGCCGGATCTCCCTGCCGGGGTATCCGTTCCAGCGCCGCCGCCACTGGATCTAACCCGCGGCAACGGCCAGCCTCAAGCCGGTAAAACTGAATCCTTACAGGGTCGGCAAGTCACTTTTTTACGGCACTACCACGACTGGCGTAAGGCCGGAATCACTTTTTTATTTGACCGATAAGGGGAAGGGTGGAATAGCGAAAACAACCCAAACAGTGATATAATCCGGCCAGAATACTTGACATTGCCAAGCAATTCGGACACATCATTGCCTCTTTTCTCAAACCATTCACCCCTAAGAAAGGATTTATTTCATGGCTTCGACATCAGCACGCATTAGAACGCTCATCAACGAAAACCTCGAAGTAGATGGGCAATCCATAGATCTACCACAGGATCTGAATATCAGCCTCGTTGAGGCCGGCGTTCCTTCTATGGATCTCGTTGCATTCGCGAAATTGGTCTCAAAAGAGTTTAACATTACGTTTACCATCGAACATTGTACGCAGTTCAAGAGCGTACAGGAATTGGTCGATTTCATCGATTCCCAAAGTTAATCGCCCCAAGAGGTCATTCGCTATTACTGCGAAGGCCGGTGGCTTTTAATGCGGAATTGGCATAGCCTACCCGAGATAATATGCCTACTTCCGTTGTCGAGTGTTGGTGGCGACCCTTCAGAAAAGTCGGCCGTGCCGAGGTCGTACACGTCGATTTGGCGCCTCATGCGGCCCGCGAAGCGGCTGCCTTGACATGGCTCGATGAAAAAGAACGGGCGCATCGGCAACGATACTTGCATCGAGGCCCTCGACGCCGGTTTGCCTTGTGTCGCACTGCGCTCCGCGCCCTACTCTGCCGGCGACTCGGTTGCAGAAATGAACGGCTTGCCTTTGGCGCCTCCGACCACGGCAAGCCCTATGCCTTAGTGCAGGGAGAACCGGCTCCCATCAGCTTCAACGTAAGTCACAGCGGCGAACATGGCTTGATCGCCTTGGCCGAGGAAGGACGACTGGGGGTGGACGTGGAGGAACGCCGGGTTCGGCGCGATCTCGATGGACTGATCCGGACCGTGCTGGGTCAGGAGGAACAAGCCCAGCTTGCCTCGGCTCGTGGATACCGAAAACTTCACCTGTTTTATGATTTCTGGACCCTTAAGGAAGCATTGGTCAAGGCGCTTGGCCTGGGGCTTTCCTTGGATATGTCCCGATTCGAAATCCCACCGGCCATGCGCCAAGGAGGGACAACGTGCACATTTCAATTCCCGCAAGCGCCCGCAATCAGATGGCGGCTGGTAGACCTTGGCAACGAGCGCTTCGCGGCTGCAATTGCCCATGAACTAGACCTGGATTCCAATTGACCACGAATTCAGAAACCGCATGGGAGATACCTGAGCCGCTTTCCACCAGCGAGGTTCGCGTGGACGATGACACGGTCATCATTTTGCGCCGCCATGGGAATCCGGCGGGGCCACGGCTCGTTCTGAGCCATGGCAATGGTCTGGCAGTCGATCTCTATTATCCTTTCTGGTCACAACTGGCAGACGATTTCGACCTGATGATTTACGACCTCAGAAATCATGGTTGGAACACGGTCGGTACCCTGAAAAATCATAATATCCCAACCTTGGTTCAGGACCACGACTGTATTCTGGAAGCGATCGACCGCCACTACGGAAAGAAACCGATGATAGGCGTATTTCATTCGGTTTCGGCTCTGATCACGCTTTTATCGCCAACCCAAGGCAGCAGGTTCGCGGGGTATGTTCTGTTTGATCCGCCCCTGTGTAAGCCCGATGACAATTACGAAGAATTCGATGCCGCGGTTACACGTACGGCCGCCATGACCCGGCGGCGCACACCTCGGTTCCGGTCCAGGGAGGAGTTGGCGGATGTTCTTCCCTATTTTCCCGTCTATCAGCGTGCCGTGCCCGGAGTTTGCGATCTCGTGGCAAAGACAACGCTGCGCAGATGTGCGAACGGGCAAGGTTATGAATTGCGATGCCCCCGGGAATACGAAGCACAACTCGTAGATTACGCCCGCACCTTTGCCGTTTTGGTTGATTTTGAAAAACTACGATGCCCCATCAAGGTCATCGGCGCCGATCCTACCTTGCCATACTCCTATCTTCCCACGCTGGATCTTAGTGACGTAATGACCGTGGACTACGATTTTTTGCCCGAGGCAACGCACCTGCTGCAACTGGAACAACCAGGGGAATGCGTTGAGGTAACGCGCGATTTTATTGAGCGGACTACACGGGTTTGACCCATTTCCGTTCCTCTACCGCGTCACTTTTACCGTAACGATGTCCAGTCCGTGATATTTCTGGTGGCGCACCGAGGACGCGTAATGCCGTAACAGGCGAAACGACAGCTCCCGTTCATCGAAGGTTTCGGTCTGTTCGTCCAGATAGGCCAGTCGGTCTTCCAGATTCTCCTCCTCGAAAACGGCCAGAAATTCCATTTCCACCGCTCCTTTCCCGGCGCGTGCCACCACGATCAAGCGCGGGGCCTCCCCCTCGGGGTAGGCGTCGTCCGGCTGCAACAAACTCGCCAGGGTCTCCTCCCCGGCGGAACGCAACCGCTCGGTTGAGGCGGCGTCCCATTTCATCTTGGCCCCAATCTCCTTGAGGAAAGCGTCAACACGGGGATGTTCGGAGATATCCAGCCGGACCTCCAGGCGTCGGCTTCGCGGGCTGGTCAGTTCCAGGAACGCGGTTAGCGCAATCGCGGTGGCCGTGCCGATGGTCATGCCGTTGCCGAGCAACGCGCCCCAGGGACTGCCAAAAAGGTCCTCGAGAACATTCTGATGCTGCATACCGAGGCCGATGGAGAAGGCCAGTCCTACCACGATGGCCTTTTGCGGGTCGAGGCCGGCCCGGGCAAGGGTCTGTATCCCCTCGACGAAGAGCATCCCGACCGCGACCAGCAGGAAGCCCCCCATGACCGGGCTGGGAATGGTCAGCAGCAGGCTCGTTATCTTGGGAAAGAACGCCAACGCCACGAGCAGGGCTCCCACGGCATATCCTGCGCTTCGAGCGGAGACTCCCGTGAGGTTGATGAGCGAGACAGTGGACGATGAGTAGGAGGTCGTGGGTGGGGTTCCGGCCAGACCCGATAACAGAACCCCTATCCCGTTGGCGTAGGCTGAGCCTTGTATCAGGCGAAAGTCGGTCGTGCGGGGACGGCGCCGCGACACCTGTTGAATGACCACGCCGTCGCCAATGCCCTTGATCGCTTGCACGAGGGTCACAATCAGGAACATCGGCAACAACGCCCAGAACCCGGTGCTCGGTGTCAGATCCAGTCCCGGAAAACCGCTGTGGGGGATTCCGATCCAGGTCGCTGCGCTCACCCGCTCGAAGTCGTACAGTCCGAATGGCGCCGCCGCGGCGCACCCCGCCGCGATTCCAAGCAGGAGCGACCAAGGCCGCAAAGTTCGGGAACCCCGCAGCATAAACATCGTGGCCGCAACCAGCGTCACCCCCGCCACGCAGGGACCCGCCGTCACGGAAGCGCTCTCGGGAACCTCCTGCAGCCGATCGAATGAGATGGGCAGGATCATCGCCGCAATAAGCATGAGGACCGTGCCGGAGACAACCGGGGTTATGATGCGCCGCAACACCGGCAGCCAGGCCGCAAATGCCAGGTAAAAAAGCGACGACAGGACAATCAGGCTCGCCAACATGGCGGGCCCGCCCTCGTCTAAGGCCAGTACCGAGACGGCGATAAAATTGGGGGTGGATCCCATAATGAGCATGTGGCCTCCTCCCAGCCGCCCGATCTTGGCCGCCTGCAGCGCAGTGGCCACCCCGGTGATTATGAGCGCTGCGAAGACGGCCCATGACAGGTAGGCTTCATCCTGGCCGGCCGCAAGGGCGGTAATGGCCACGATCAACACCGTCGGCGCCAGCCCGATTATGATGCCCTGGATCCCGACCCCCATGGCCAAAATGGGTGGGCATGGCTCGTCCGGTTCGTAGCGGATGTGTTCGTTTGCCTGGGCTGATGCCATTGGAGAATGGGAAATGGTGTGTTTTCGTGCTTATTGAAGCTGATTATCTTATCCATGGCAATCCAAGTAATCCGTGGTCTATTCCTCAATTACTACCGAGGGCTTCGCAAAAGGAATCCGTAAATTCCAGTTGCCCAGGGAGTGATCCTGGCTTTTCCTACCTCTCGATGAAGGAAAATTTCCTCAAACCTGCCACCTTCCTCCTACTCCTTTCGCTACCTATGGTTTCAAATTCCTGTAAAAAGCCAACAATCCTGGCGGCCCGCATGGAAACGAGCATGGGGACGATGGTGATACAACTCTTCGAGGAAAAAACTCCGATCACGGTGGACAATTTCGTCGGCTTGGCCGAGGGAACCAAGACCTGGAAGACGTCATCGGGGGAAGAAAGAAATGAACCCTTTTACGACGGACTCATTTTCCACCGGGTGATCAAGGATTTCATGATCCAGGGCGGTTGCCCTCAGGGAACAGGTACGGGGGGGCCGGGATACAAGTTTCAAGATGAATGCTATGCCGGCTCGGTTGCTCCGCTGGAAGGTGTGATCGGGGATGGGGAAAAGGCCGGCCAAGTGTTCGACCAACTGATTCTCCCTCACTTGAGGGATAATGGCGGAACCAGTCCCATCCCTGAAATAGCTGCCTTGTTTGGGGAGATGCAGTCCTCTCAATCCCATCAACCGCTCGTGGGCAAGAAAGTGGAAGATCTTCAGGCCCTATTGGGATCGACCGAAATACTGACTTCGTTTGAAAAAGATCTCATCCCCATCACAGGGCTGATTGAAGACGATTTCACCGCCAACACTGTTTTTCAAGGGTTGCTGGCGCCTCACTTGCAGGAACACCAGGGGAACAGTCCGGTTGCGGAAATTGCGGAACTCTACGCGCAAATCACAGCGACAAACTCACTCCGTCCCCTGGTTGGCAAATCGATCGAGGAACTGCAGGCTCTGGTGGGAAGCGAAGCGGCCCTCCAGCAACCCAAACTTCTCGGAACGGTGGATTACGGAACCCTTTGCATGGCCAACTCCGGCCCCAACACCAATGGGTCGCAGTTTTTTATCGTAACCAATAAAGACGGCGCCGGCTGGTTGAACGGAAAACATACCGTTTTCGGAAAAGTCCTCGAAGGTATGGACGTAGCCGAAGCCATCCAGAACGTTGCCACCTCGGCCGGCGACAGGCCCATTGAAGAAGTTAAAATCCTCCGGATCAGCATCGAAAGGATCTAGCCCATGGCGGGGCGCTCGATTTTTCATTTGTCCCTGGTATCCCGGTTTTGCCTGATGGTGGCGGTTATGCCGGCCGGGATGATCCCGACCGGGGCGAAGGTGGTTTCCTTTGCCGATAACGGGGGATTGAAGATGTTCTACGACAACCGCATGTATCCACAAGCGGTGGCGCTGGGAAATGAGGTCCATATCGTCTGGAGGGGTTATGAAAAGGGGTATCCCCGCTTAATTACCTACGACCTGAAAAAAGGAAAGTTTTCAGAGCCTCGGAATCTGATGATCGGGTACGAGGATCAAATCGACCAAAAAAGATACCGCAGGGATCACCATTACGCTCCGGTCATCTGGTCGGACAAGGACGGCTACCTGCACGTGCTGCACGGTTGTCACCGGACCCCGGGGCTGCATATGATTTCCCAAAATCCTCGTTCGGCCGATGTCTGGGTGCGGGGTCCGGACATCTCGGATTCGATTTCCTATCCCCAGGTCCACCGCATTTACCGCGACCAGACCTTGATGTATTCACGCTGGTCAGGGCACCTGGGTCATTGGCAATACCATATTTCCGCGGACGGGGGCCGGACCTGGGAGAAGCCGCCTCGTGTCGTGGTCGATATGAACGGCGAACCGCAGGATGGAATCCACGCCTCTCACGCCGGTTCCTACCACACCACAGCGATAAGTGCGGATGGAAAACGCCTGCACGTGGCCTTCATCTGGAAGGTGGAGGACCCGCTTTACAATAAGCGATACGGCCAGATCCTGAACGACCACCTCCAACGCTACAACCTCTACTACCTTTCGGTAGATCTTCCATCGGGAAAGGGACACAACATCGCCGGCCGGGAGGTCGCCCTGCCCCTGAGAAAATTGGATGCCGACGAACATTGCCTGGTTTGGAACACGGAGGAACGGCCGGCCTCGGTCGGTCCTTCCATTGCCCTGGATAAAGACGACCAACCCCATTTCCTGTTGCCGGTATCCAAGGAGGATCCTTATACCGGCGCATTTTATTTCGTGTCCCACGTCGACGGCGGTTGGCTCAAGAGTCCCATTGCGGACACCTTGCATCCCTTTAATTCCTCCTACCTGGAAGTGGGGGATGACGGTGCCTTTCACGCCTACATGATTACCGGAAGCGGGGAGGTAATGAAAACGGAAGGCATGGACGAATACGGCTTCGGACACCGGGTGGAACGATGGGTTTCCAAGGATGGAGGCGCCCAATGGGAACGGGACCGGGATCTGACCCCGCAACCGGGTCTGCGGTATCAGGGCATTCAGTTCATCTCGGCCGACATGACCTCGAAAATGCGGAATATGCTGCTCTTCTACGGTTGGGAAAAGGCGGACACCCCGGGCCGGGCTTTTCTTTGGGACCATGGAAAGGCTCCGGATCTCGCCTCTTTCGATGGCGCCGGCCCAGAATAGACTAGTCTACGGGGGTTTTGGGAGATACAACCACATGCTACTCGATAACGACCTGCACTGAAGCCGAGCAGTTGTTGGTCGTTTCGGATTCCTCGGGCACCGCGTCCACGCACGCGCCGTAGTAGTAGGTGCCCGTCGTGGAGGGAAAAGACACTTTGAGATTGAGGTCTTTTCCGACTCTAACCGGACCATGTTCATGGGGTTTGTGGGGTTGGCGCAACGATGGGCCTCCGCGGTTCTCACCCTCCCGGCCGGGCCCAGTCCGGCAGGATCCCCGGTTCGATTCCGAAAAGAAGCTGACCCAGGGCGTGGAAGACCAGGGTGATCACCACGCCTCCCACGATGTTGAGGACGATGCCGACCCGGGCCATCTCTGAGATCCTGACGCGGCGGCTGCCGAAAACCACCGCGTTGGGCGGCGTGGCCACGGGCATCATGAAGGCGCAGGAGGCGGAAAGAGTGGCGGGGATCATGAGCAAAAGGGGGTGAATACCGGTGGACACGGCGACGGCGGCGAAGATGGGCAGCACCATCTCGGTGGTGGCGGTGTTGGAGGTGAGTTCGGTGAGAAAGGTGATGGTCAGGCAAATGAGCAGGACGAGGAGGATGGGAGGAACAGCGCCCAGCCCGTCGAATGCTTCACCGATGAAGCGGGCCAGACCGGTTATCTGGAAGCCGTGAGCCAGGGCGAAGCCTCCCCCGAAGAGCAGCACGATGTTCCAAGGCAGCCGACGCACCACCTCGGGCCCCATCACCGACCTGGATTCGGCGCCGGGGGACCGGGTCGGGACCAGGAAGAGGATGGCGGCCATGGCGATGGCCACGGTTCCGTCGTCGATAAGATGGCCGAAGGGCAGGAGGGAGGACCAGCCTGGAATGGTGAGTCCGCCGATGGCGATGGGCGCGCGGAAGACCCAGAGCAACGCGGTCAGGCCGAACACCGCGAGAATCGCTTTTTCCTCGAAACCGATGGGGCCGAGCTTGCGCATTTCCGACTCAACCACGTCCCGGTCGATGCCAATCTCGCTTGGTATGCGGAAGAAGACCTGGGTGATCAGGGTCCAGGCGCAGGCGAGCAGAATAATCGAGACGGGCGCCGCCATGACGAACCACACCCCGAAAGTCAGGGGCGGCGCCTCGGGAAAAGTGATCTGGAAGATGCGCTCCATGGAAAGATTGGGCGGAGTGCCCACCAAGGTGGCGATGCCACCGGCCGAGCAGGCGTAGGCGATCCCCAGCATTACGGCCACGGAAAACGGGCGTGTGCGCTCTTTGCCGAACTGTTCCTCCAGCCTCAGGATGACCGCCAGACCCACCGGGACCATCATGATCGCGGTCGCAGTGTTGGAAATCCACATGGAGAGCAGGGCGGCGGCGAGCATGAACCCCAGCACGAGGCGGGCCGGTCCTCCGCCAACGGTGCGAATCACCCGGAGGGCGATGCGGCGGTGGACGTTCCATTTCTCCATGGTCAGGGCGATCATGAAGCCGCCCAGGAAGAGGACGATGGTGCTGTTGAAGTAAATGGGGGCGGTGGCGCCGGTGCGTTCGATGCCCAGAATGGGAAAGAGGACAAGGGGGAGCAGGGCGGTGGCAAATAGGGGAATGGCGTCGGTGATCCACCACGCGGCCATGAGAAGGGCCAGGGCGGCCATGCGGGTGACCTCCGGTTTGCCCGGCTCCAGGTCGAGCAGCAGGGTAAGCGCAAAAAGGAGAGGGCCAAGCCACAGGCCGATGAGCTGGCCCCGCGACCGGGTCCCCGCCGAAGTCGGAGACGGATGATTTTCCGGGGTGGTCATGAGGTTTTCTCTACGCGGGCAGGGTCAGGGCAACAAGCTTTCCAGGTATTGGCCGTAGGAGGAATTTCCCAGCTTCTCGATGCTCATTTTCAATTCCCGGGGAGAGATCCACCCCTTGTTCAAGGCCAGTTCCTCCGGGCAGCCGATCTTCTGGCCCTGGCGTTTTTCGATGATGTGCACGAAATTGCCGGCGTCCAGGAGGGAGTCCATGGTACCGGCGTCGAGCCACGCGGTGCCGCGTCCCAGCAATTCCACGAACAGTTCTCCGCTTTCCAGGTATAAACGATTGAGGTCGGTGATCTCGAGTTCTCCGCGCTTGGAGGGTTGAAGGGTTTTGGCCCGTCGACAGACGTCCGCCGGGAAAAAGTAGATGCCGGGAACGGCAAAGGAGGACTTGGGCTGGGTGGGTTTTTCCTGCAAAGAGACCGCTTTTCCCGTCTCATCGAGTTCCACCACGCCATAAGCCTCCGGATTGGATACATGATACCCGAAGATGGTGGCAAGGTGGTGGCGTTCTGCCGCCGTGGCCATGGTAAGGGCAAATTCCTGCCCGTAAAACAAGTTGTCACCCAAAACCAGGACTGCCGGTGAATTATCCAGAAAGTCATCGCCGATGTGGAAGGCCTGGGCCAACCCACCGGGAAAGGGCTGCTCGGCGTAATCGAAAGACAGGCCCCATTGCGACCCGTCTCCCAACAGATTTCTGAAATGGGGCAAATCGTGAGGTGTGGAAATTACCAGGATTTCCCTGACATTGGCCAGCATCAGGGCCCACAACGGATAATATATCATGGGTTTGTCATAAACCGGCATGAGTTGCTTGCTCATGACCAGGGTGAGGGGAAAGAGCCGGGTTCCCGATCCTCCGGCCAGAATAATGCCTTTGCGGTCAGACATAGGGGGATGCTTTAGCTATGCCCACAGGGGTTGCAAGGCATAAGGGAGGCGCCCGAGGCCGGAAGCGGGGAAAACAGAGGCACGCGGAAACAGCATGCCTTCATCATGAAAATGAAAAACGGGTCCATCGACGCCTCGATCGCTTTGGGGCTAATCGGGAAAAATAAGAGGGATAATCGCCCTGCCGTTTCTGCGATAAACCTTGAAATCCGAATCCACCGTCCAAACCCGGCAATCGCCCATCAATTCAGTCATTCGCACGACACATGCATCGGCGAAGTCCATGGGCGTATCCTTGTATTTGGTCATCAACTTTCTCACGGCAAAGGCATTTTTTGAAATGGAAAAGGACGAAACGATTACATCCTTTTCAACAAGGCCCAAAATGAAGGGAACAGCCGCCGGGTCCCTGCGGAGTATATAAAGCGCCTCAGCCAAAACAGCATCACAGGTTATCAGGGGAGGCTTAAACTCCCTGAAATGTCGGAAAGACCACGAGTGATGTTTGTCATTTCTATTAAAAAGAGCTATCAGCGGCCCTGTATCCACCAAGACTGTGGACTTCATTTTCCAAAACCTTTCAGATGATCCTTCCGGGACGATAGATCCGAGGGCAAATTTCCGGATCGGTATTGAAACAGATCTTCCGCCACCGCATAACACGACCCTTCGTTGGCGAGTTCGGGATTGGATAAAACCAAACCCAAGGCTTCCCGAATCAAATCGGACGGAGTCTTGTTTCGGCTTTTTGCAACCCTCTTCAACTTCAGTTTTTCCTGATTACTCACTTTGATGGATAGGGTGGTTTTCATGGGTTTTCGGTAGACTATTTTTGCCAATAGTCAACTACTTCGTCGGAGGAATTATAATTCGATGAAATAAGAATTCGCGATCGCTCGTGCCGAGAGGGGCCTAAATCACAGGTTGCCAATCGGTAACAACTGCTCCTAGCTTTCCCTCCATGCATATCCTGCTTACAGGCTGTGCCGGGTTTGTCGGTTGGAAAACAGGGGAATTGTTGCTGGATCGAGGGCATCGAATCACCGGGATCGACAATTTGAACGACCAATACGATGGCCGTCTCAAGACCTGGCGCCTGCGTCAACTGGAGCCCCGGCAGGGATTTACCTTTCAAAGACGCGACATCGAAGATGGTCCCGCCATGGAACGACTCTTTCCGGATAACGCATTTGACGCGGTGATCAACCTGGCCGCGCGAGGCGGGGTGCGCGCCAGCGTGGAGAACCCCCAGGCGTATTTGGGCACGAATGCGGCGGGCAACCTCAATCTGCTGGAATGCATGCGGCGCCACGGGGTAAAGAAATATGTTCTTTCATCCACCTCCTCCCTCTATTCCGGCCAGGACATGCCGTTCCGGGAATCCCTTCCCGTCAACGAACCGATTTCCCCTTACGCGGCGAGCAAGAAAGCGGCGGAAGCAATGGCCTTTTCCTATCACCACCTTTACGGAATCGATGTATCCGTACTGCGCTACTTTACCGTCTACGGCCCGGCGGGGAGGCCCGATATGGCGCCCCTGCGCTTTGTTCATCGTATCGACCGGGGAATCCCCATAACCCTTTACGGGGACGGCTCCCAGAGCCGCGATTTCACTTACATCGACGATATCGCGGAAGGAACGTTTCTGGCCTTGAAAAAGGTCGGTTTTGAAATCGTCAATCTGGGAGGAGGACGGGCCCCCATTTCCATCAACGACCTGATCGGCCAGTTGGAAAACCACCTGGGCAAGAAGGCCGTCATCGATCGAAAGCCCTTTCACAAGGTGGACATGCTCCATACCTGGGCCGATATTGCCAAAGCAAAGTCTCTCCTGGGATGGGAGCCTGAAACGACTTTCGAAGAAGGCGCCGGAAACCTGGTGAACTGGTACTTGGCGGAGAGGGATTGGCTCAGGCAAATGGACGGGTTCTAAGGGGTCAACGCTTGGCTTTCATGGTTTCGAGATAGGCTTGGACCCGTTGCAGAGGCCAGGTGTTGAAAACCGATTCGGCCGTGAGCCAACCCTTGCGGCAGGCATTGATTCCGGCGGCCACGTAGGCCAATCCGGATACCCTGTGGGCATCGGGATTGACACTGGTCAGGAGCCCTTTGGCAGCGGCCTTTCTCCAGTGACGCCAGTCCATGTCCAAACGTTGCGGATGGGCATTTATCTCAATGATGACTTGGTTGGCGATGGCGGCATCGATCACCTTTTCCACGTTTACCGTGTAGGGTTCCCTGCGCAATAGGAGCCTCCCGGTCAGATGCCCCAGCATGGTGGCGCTGGGATGCTCCACGGCCCGAATAATACGACGCGTCATCGCCTCCTCATCCAGGGTGAAGCTGGAATGCACCGAGACCACCACGTAATCCAGCATTTGCAGGGTTGAATCATCCAAGTCCAAGGAACCATCCCTCAAAATGTCGCACTCGATCCCGGCGAAAACATGGCAGGAAAACCTTCCCGAGTCGTTGAGGTTACGAATCTGCTCGAGTTGCCCCCGCACGCGGGCTTCATTCAGTCCGTTGGCCTGGAAACTGGCTTTGGAGTGATCGGCCACCCCAAAGTAATCCCAACCCAGGTCCTGGGCCGCCCGGGTCATTTCTTCCAGGGAATTCTCCCCGTCCGAGGCATGGGTGTGATTGTGAAATGCCCCGCGCAAATCCCCCCCCTTTACCAGATCGGGCAGTTGCCCGCACTCGGCAGTTTCCAGCTCACCGCGTCCCTCCCGCAGTTCGGGTGGGATGTAGGATAATCCCAACAGAGAAAACAGGTCCGACTCGTCCCGGACCGAAGCCACAGACATGGATTTGCGGTCATCCCGGCGTAATCCCCATTCACTCAAGCTGTAGCCCAGGGAAAGCGCTCTGCCCCGCATGGCCACATTGTGATCCTTGGAGCCGGTAAAATGATGCAGGGCAAAAACGAACTGATCCGGGGGAACCACTCGCAGATCGGCTTGCAACCCATCTTCGAACCGCACGCTGCTTTTGCTGCTTCCTTGAGCAGTGACTTCCTTCACCCCGGGTTGAGAGACGAACCAATCCATAATGGGATCGGGCCGGTCGGAAGCTGCCAGGAAATCCAGATCTCCCACCGTTTCAACCCGCCGCCGCAGACTTCCCGCCACTTCGGCACGATCCACCTCGGGCAGGGCGCGCAATCCTTCCAATATGGGTCGGGAAGCCTCCTCGGCCACCCACCAGAGATGTCGCTTGGAATAGGCCTCCCGATTCCGGATGCCGGAGAGTATTTTCTCCACTGATTTCGGGCCAAACCCGGACAATCCTGCCGCTTCCCCCGATTGACAGGCCCGGGTCAGATCATCGATGGAATCCACCCCCAACGCCCGGTGCAGTTTTCTGATCTTCTTTGCCCCCAGCCCGGGAATTTCCAGCATCTCCACCAAACCCGGCCCAACCGATGCCTTGAGGTTGTCGTAAAACGGGAGGGATTCGTCGCGGTAGAGGGCGGTGACCTTTTCCGTGAGCGCTTTGCCAAAGCCCTTGATGGCTCCAAGGCGCTCCTCCTCGATCAAGGTTCCCAGATCCTCCTCCAGCAAATCCAGGGCGCGCTGTCCCGATTGGTAGGCCCGGATCTTGAAAGGGTTTTCCCCTTTCAGTTCCAACAAAGTGGCAATCTCTCCGAGAACTTGCGAAATTTCCCCCTTATCCATGATCCTTGTTCTTTAGTGGGAATACATCCGGGTTTCCAACTCCATTTTCAAGCGGACACGATCCACCTTTCCGGAAGGCGTCCTCGGAAGGGCAATCCCGGTAATGAACTGCTTGGGAATCTTATGGGAAGCCAATGTCTTTGCCATTTCCTCTTTGAGGTTCGCCACGTCGATCTGAACGGGCGACCCCTCCAGCGCTACGACCAGCCGTTCACCCCATTCATGGTCGGGCAGGCCCAGCGCCACGGGAACCGATGTTGGAGAATGACGTAAAATAGCCGCCTCCACCTCGGCGGGATTCACCTTTTCACCGCCGGTATTGACGACAAAGTCCTTGCGCCCCAGAACGGCCAATTTTCCCTTCCGGTCCATGCGGCCCAGGTCCCCCGTCCGAAAAAGGCGCATCCCGGAATCCTCGGGATAATAACCGTGAAAGAGGGAAGCCGTTTCGACTTCGATCTCGCCCGCCCCGGTGAGCCCGATTTTCACTCCGGGAAGGGGCCGCGCCCAAACCGTGGAGCGTTCATCGACCTCCCCCACCCTTCCAAGGGCGATCATGGCCGCCGTCTCGGTCATCCCATAGGCAAATTGCACCGGTAGCCCATGCTCCCGGATCGATTCAATCCAACCTGGCCCGGTCCCCCCTCCGCCCAGGAAAATACGGCCGAATTGTTTGAGCCATGCCGGACCGCCCTCCACCTCGAGTATTCGCGCCAACTGGGTGGAAACCAAGGAAAGGGAAAATTTCCCGGACACCTCCGTCCCGAAGTCGCCGCGTTCCAGGGATTTCCAAGGGGCAAAGTTCACCACCCCCCCGGTCAGGAGGGCGCGAATCACCTGCATCAAGCCGCTGACGTGAAATAAGGGGAGGCAATTCAAACTGCTCAAGGGAGCATCCCCAAGAACAGCGGAGAGGGACCCCACGGCTGAAGACAGGGTATCAGGGGTATGGACGCAAAACCGCAACGACCCGCTCGATCCTCCGGTGGGAACCATGATGCGGCACGATTCCCCCACAGGGGCACCCCTCGCGGCCGACAAGGGACTGTCTCCAAAAATCCGATGAAAACTTGCCGTCTCCGATACCTGTTCCCACTCCAGGTCCCTCCAATCCGGGCTGGCCAGAAAGAGGTCGCATCCCCGCGAAATTCCGGCCATTAAAGCGGCGACGAACGCGACCGGGTCCCGTTCAGCTACCAGGATCCGTTCACGGGGTTGGCCGATCTGCTCGCCTGCTGACAGCATTTTCCGGGTAAATCCCGTCCAATCCGGTTCAGGCAGGAACGGAGCGCTCAGGATTTGGTCCGGATCGGTTGGGAAGGGCCTCATTTCCTGGATTCCCACAATGCCTGCAAATCTTCCGGTGTGACCTCACCGGCCGTTACCCGGGGGCCCCGCTCGTGTATGAACCATCCATCTTCGCGGAAAAATTCGTCGGTGGAAAATCCGATCGGTTTTTCCGAGGTCTGGTGACGGGCCAAAAACTGCAGAGCAGCCTCATACCCGAAGGAAGTTTCAAACACCGAAGAACCGACCGCTTCAGGGGGGAGGACTCCCTTGAAATGCCCCAGAATGGTTGGCTTGATTACCAACGGGCCAGGCCAATCCGACCATACCAGCAAATCCCTCGACCGGGCCACCGATTCATCCAAGGCTATGGGAGTGCCGTAACCCCGGGATACTTGGAGAATCCCGGATTCCCGTCCCTTGGGCAAAGGTTGTTCGAAATAGTCCACCGGTTTGCCTTCCAGGAAATCCAGCCACCTGACCAGTCCTCCCTCGTTCAAACCCCCGTTGGCATCCAAACGCAGATGTTGGGTGTTCTGCAACGCTCCGGTCAATCGGTCGATCCGATCGAACTCCCTTTCCCGATCGGACACCCCCACCTTTACCTTGAAAGTGAGAAAGCCCAAATTCTGTTTTTGCTCCAGATCCGCCCGTCCCGAGATCAACGTTGCCACCGGGAAGGTATGCCGGGACACCTCTCCCAGCATCTGACCCAGAGCGGCCTGCACCGCCACCTGACAACAAGGCAGCGTTTCCGAAACGGGCCGGTCCGTGTCCAGCACCGGCGTCCTGTTCTCGCACCATTGCAGGGACGCTCTCATGGTTTCGGTTCCAAACGGAGGCATGGGGGCAATTTCGCCGAATCCAAATCGGCCGTCCCCGTCCTCGAGCCTGATTATGATCCCGCGCCGGCGGCGCCAGACGCCGTGGGCTGTCACCAGAGGACTCCGAAAGGGGCGGGCATAGGTTATGTATTCAAAATGGCAGTTCATCTCGGGACCCTTTCAGCGCCACCCCCGGGATGGGGCTGAACCCTGAATGGTGCAAAAAAACGAAAAGTTTGACAGGGTCAATTTTAGTTCCGAGAAAACTCTATGGAAACCATGAAACATTCCTTGGACGCGGAATATTACCTGCCGGCAGACCGTTTCTTCCAGTCCAACGCCCCCACCGGCCTGACTTACGACGATGTAACGCTGGCTACGCGTTACTCGGAAATCCTCCCTCGCCAAACCAATTTGGAAACCAGGCTCTCCCCTACCCTGACGCTTCAGATTCCCATCCTTTCCTCAGACATGGATACGGTCACCGAGGCGGAAATGGCCGTGGCCATGTCCTTGAACGGCGGGATGGGAATAATCCACTACAATTTGGACAACAAGAGCCAAGTCAAAGAGGTGGCGCGCGTAAAACACCACATTCACGGGCTCATTCAGGAACCCGTCACTATCGCCCCCGGGTTCAAGATCGGCGACGTCCTGGAACTGATCGAGCGCAAGGGATACAAATTCCGCACTTTTCCCGTGGTGGACGAAGCAAAAAAGCTCATCGGCCTGTTATCGGGATCGGTGGTGCGCCACCGCTACAAAGCCATCCCCGTGGCCACGGCCATGACCCCTCGGAGCAAATTGATCACTTTGAATGAGAAGAAATTGGACGACGATCCCATCGCCGCGGCGGACCGGTTTTTCGACGAACACATCGGCATTCACAAAATTCTGGTTATCGACGACGATGACCGGCTCAAAGGCCTTTTTACATTGAGCGATATTGAACGGATCGGGGCGGAGAAGAACTCCTTGCTGAAACCCAGCCGAGACAGCAACTTCCGCCTGACGGTCGGGGCGGCCGTGGCGGCGGCCTGCAATCCCGATGGAAGCATCGACCGCGATTCCACCCTCGAACACATACACAACCTGGTGAATGAAAATGTCGACGCCGTGGCGGTTTCCTCGGCCCATGCTCATACCGAGGGGATGGGGCGGTCGGTAAAACTTATTC
This sequence comes from Opitutales bacterium, assembly GCA_022824405.1. GTDB lineage: Bacteria > Verrucomicrobiota > Verrucomicrobiia > Opitutales > UBA2995 > JAABVD01. The sequence continues at coordinate 169,621 of JAJDZZ010000045.1, read as the reverse complement.
GAAAAGAATTTCCCGAGCTTACCATAATCGCGGGAAACGTCACCAGCGCCGCCGGAGTGGAATTTCTCGCGTCCTGCGGCGCCAATGCCATCAAAGTCGGACAAGGCCCGGGTTCGATATGCACGACCCGCGTTGTGGCCGGGGTAGGGATTCCTCAACTGACGGCAATCTACGTGGCCAGTCGCGAAGCGGCCAAACTCGGGGTGAGCATAATTGCGGATGGCGGCATCACCAAGTCCGGCGACATGGTCAAGGCGCTCACATTGGCAGACGCGGTCATGTTGGGAAGCTTGCTGGCGGGTTGCCGGGAAAGCCCGGGCGATATCATTGAAATCAGCGGCCAACTCTACAAACGTTACCGCGGCATGGGTAGCCACGCCGCCATGAAAGCGGGATCGGCCGCACGCTATGGCCACATGAAAATGAATGCAGAAAGAAAAGTAGCGGCTGAAGGAATCGAAGCCCTCAAGGAATTATCGGGGCCATTGGACCAGGTATTATCCGAATACATTGGGGGCATACAATCCGGCATGGGTTACCTGGGGGCGCAAACTCTCTCCGCCCTCAAACGGCGGGCCCGTTTCATGCGCCTGTCCCCAGCCGGTCAAAAGGAATCCAGCGCCCACGACGTCCTGGAGGTGAAAACGCCGCAGGACTCCAACAACCTTGAATTGAGCAGATAAGCTATGGCAACTCCCCCTTTCACAAGCAAGATTATCGCCGACACCGGAATCAGTTTCGGGGATGAAGGCAAAGGACGGCTGATCTACGAGATCATTTCCGAATTACAGGAAGCGACCGGACGGCCCGACCCGGTGGCGGTGGTCCTCAAGGTAAACGGGGGCGCAAACTCGGGACACACGGTGGATGGGCTCAAACTCAACCTGCTTCCGGCCGGGGTCGTCACCCAATGGGTACCCCACCTCGGAATAGGCGCCGGGGTGGTGGCGGACCCGCGAAAATTTCTCTGGGAGGCCCTGCCCCTGGAATCGATGGGTTACACCGTGATCGACCGCTTGGCCATCGACGAGCGCGCCATGGTTTCGGATCTGACCCACCGCTTGCTGGATCTGGCCTTCGAGTACTACCGGTCCAACATTCTCGGTGAACCGCCCCGCGGGTCTACCGGCAGAGGGATTTCACCTTCCTTTCAGGACGAAACCGGACAATGGCAAATTTACTATGCCGCCTTCCGCGGTTCCAAGGATGCTTTCCGCGAAAAGGTGTCCCAGAAATGCGACCGCGCCTGCCGCACCATACAACACCTGTGTCGAGTGCCGGCCGAAGCCTGGGAGGGAATGTTCGACGACCTCACCGCGGCGGAGATACGGGCAAACGAGGAGAGTATCGCCTCGGGGATTTTCCCAACGGAGGAATTTGATTTTGCTTCGTTCAAGGGAGCGGAACCGTTCTCTTTGAACACCGATCGATTAGTCGACGTTTACTGGGAAGCAGGACGACGGTTGGTCTCCCAGGTTGTGGACCTTCGCGAGCTCATCCTGGGCGCCTTGGAGGAGGGTAAATACGTGCTGGGCGAATTCGGGCAGTCTTACTGGTTGGACAAGCGGCAAGGTTTTTCTCCCAATGTCACCGCTTCCCATAGCGTTACTCCTGAGATATTCAATTCAGCCGGAATACCGGTTCAACCGGTTCACAGCATGGGAGTGGCCAAGGCTTACGACACCAAGGTCGGCACCCACCTCTTCCTCACCCAATTCCCCGAGGGACACCCCCTTGGCACCCTGCTCAAGAAACTGGAATTCGGCACCTCCACCGGTCGTCAGCGCATGGTGGGGTGGTTCGACGCGGTGGAAAAGGGTGATGCCCTTCGTTACGGAGGTTTCCAGGACCTGGCCATCAACAAACTCGACGCCTTGAACCACCGGGGAGACTGGAAAGGAAAACTGAAGATTTGTGTGGCTTACCGGGACAAGGCGGGCAATCGGGTCGATCACCTCCCCCGCGATGAAGCTTTCCGGGCCCAACTCTCGCCCGTTTACCGGGAATATCCGGGTTGGACCGAGGATATTTCCACCATCCGCAATTTCGGGGGATTACCCCTGGAAGCACAGGTATACGTGGCCGCCATGGTCAAGGCGATCATGGATGTGGCCTACGACAGGGTATTCCCCTCCATACCCTTCAACCTCCGTTACATCGGGATCGGTCCCGACCCGGACCAGATCATCCGGGACGTCCCGGAAACCCATGATCTAATCGGGCTGCTGACCCGCTCGGGCTAAAACAAATCCTGCAAGGCGGCCCCAATTTTGGATTCCTGGCCGGCCAATCTTTCCAACGCCTCCCCCAACAGATAAATGGAACCGGTCACGACAATGGTCTCTCCCGGACGGCCGACGGAACAAGTGTTTTCCTCGGGAAACAATTCTTCCAAGGCCGCATCCGCAACGGAAATTTCGGGATGAGGTTTGAGCCAGTTTCTCATCATGGAAAAGGTGGCGGCCCGGGGTTGTCGCGGCTCGAGCAGATAAAGCCCGCGGGCATGCCTCTGTACGACGGGGACAAGAAACCGGGCCCTGAAATTGCCCAGGGTGCCCGCCACGATCCAGGGTTTATTGCCTAATTCTCTCCTGAGAAGAGTGAGATTCTCATCCAAAAAATAGCATCCTTCCGAGTTGTGGGTGGCATCCAAAATCAAAACCCTTCCACAGGGCAGGGTTATCTTTTGCCACCGGCCGGGCCAGTCGACCCGATGCAAAGCCTCGGCTCGACTGGCTGCGAGCCCTGAAAACCGCTTTTCCACCACTTGGCAAACGGTGACGGCGGTAGCCGCGTTCCAACGTTGAAAAGTGCCATGGAGATTGGTGGTGGGATAATTCTCCACGGCATCGCCAAATTGGTCCTCAACGGAAAAAACCTCCGCTCCGCGCTCCCGGGCGATTCGGCAAATGACCTCCCGGGCAGGTCGAGGAACCCGGCCCAGCACCACCGGGCGGTCCGGTTTGATTATTCCCGCTTTTTCCCCGGCAATTTTTTCCACGGTTTCCCCCAGAATGTGGGTGTGGTCCAGCCCAATGGAAGTAATGACGGAAAGGAGAGGATCGACCACGTTGGTGGCGTCCTTTCTTCCTCCCAGACCGGTCTCAAAAATGGCGATGTCCACTGCGTGTTTGCTGAAGCAGACCATGGCCATGGCGGTCATGAATTCAAAAAAGGTGGGGTGTTTCTCCCCGTCATCCCCGGCCACGGCACGGGCCTGCAGAGTGAGTTCGGCGGTCAACTCCGTTATGGAGTCTTCGCTCAAGGGGACGCGATCGATCTGGATGCGTTCGCCCAGGAAGAGCAGGTGAGGCGATGTAAAGAGTCCGGTCCGGTACCCGGCGCTGCGGAATTGGCTTTCCAGCATGGCGGCGGTGGACCCCTTCCCATTCGTTCCCGCAATATGAATAATGGGATAGTCCTTGTCCGGTCGGCCCAAGGCGTGGACGAAGGCGTCCATGCGGTCGATGCCGTAGGCGGACCCCTTGTTGCGCAGGCTGAAGAGGAATTCCCTGGCCTGAGAAAAGTTCACCTATGCGCAGGAATTCGACGAGACTCAGGCGGATTGACCGACCGACCAGAACGTCGACAGAAAAGACTTCAGCCGATCCTTTAAATCGCGTCGGTGCACGATCTGATCGATGAGGCCCCGTTCCAGGAGGAATTCCGCCGTCTGGAATCCCTCGGGCAGGTTCTCATTGGTCGTTTCCTTGATTACCCGGGCCCCGGCAAAGCCGATCAACGCCCCCGGTTCGGCGATAATCAAGTCCCCCAGAGAGGCAAAGCTGGCCATGACTCCGGCGTAAGTCGGGTTGGTCAAAACGGAAATATAAGGCAACCGCTTTTTGGAATGTCGGGCCAGGGCCGCGCTTGTTTTGGCCATTTGCATCAAGCTCAATATTCCCTCCTGCATACGGGCTCCGCCGGAAGCGCAAACCATGATACATGGCACATTCTTCTCGGATGCCCGTTCGATGCTGCGGGTTATTTTTTCGCCTACCACCGAACCCATGCTGGCTCCGATAAAGCGAAAATCCATAACACTTATTTCAAGCGGTATACCGTGCAATTGGCCCGACCCGCTGATAATGGCGTCGGTCAACTTGGTCTTGTCACGATAAGTTTCCAGACGTTTCAGGTAGGTTTTGCTGTCCTTGAAAGAGAGAGGATCGAGCGAGGTCAGGTCGGAATCCCATTCCCGGAAGGAGCCCTCATCGACGAGGGATTTGATGCGGGTGGGGGCATCCATGGGGAAGTGGAAGCCGCTTTTCGGGGCTACCAGCAGGTTTTGCTCGAGTTCCTTGTTGTAAATGAGATCCCCGGAAATGGGATCCCTGGTCCACAAACCTTGAGGAATATCCTTCTTTTTTACGGTGACGGTAGAGTACTTGGGCTTGCTGAAGAGTGGCATGGTAACCTCTATTATCCATGTCCCAGGGTAAGGATGTCAATACACTGAATTCCCGCCCGCTTGAGGGCCCGGGCACAGGAATTCAGGGTGGAACCGGTGGTAAAAACGTCATCCACGATGACGTGGCGAAGATCGGGCCTGAGCCCATTGTCCGGTCGAACGGCAAAAGCGTTGCGCTGATTGTCCATTCTTTCCCGGCGGGTCAACAAGGTCTGGCTCGGGGTATCGATCCGTTTGCAAAGGATATCCCGCAATTCCGCGGAGGGTTCCAGCCTTACCAAGGCCTGACAAAGAGCCGAGCTCTGATTATATCCGCGTTCCCGCATTTTTCGGGGATGCAGGGGAACCGGCACCAGGATGGCCTCTTTAAGGTATTGGTTGAGGCCGGGGCAAAGCTGAAAAAGTTTGGCAAAGTCCTTCAAGAGGTAGCGGGCCCCCTCGTATTTGAAATAATGCACCAGTTGCCGACCGGCCCCTTCCACCAGCATGACCGTTCTTCCCTGCCGGTAGACCGGATCCATTTCCCGGCATTTGGGACAGGTGCGATCGCTGGCCATCACGACGCCAAAGTAGGGATAACCACAGGTAAGACAAAATGGCGGTTGGACCCGGACCAGTTGCCGGGCAACCTTCCCGCTGATAAATTGAAAGGGACTATCGGGGCCGATCGCATCCCCGGTTATGACGCAGTTTCTGGGAAATACCAGATCCAGAAACTCCACCATGGACCGCCCTATTTCCACTTTCACTACGATTCCGTTCGCCTAATACTTCAACCAGGGCCTGGCCCGTGGATGCTTTAGGGCTGTGACAACCCAGGCAGTCGACAAGAGAAAGGCCAGGCAGAGGAATCCGTCGGCCAACCGATGACTACCCCACCAGGGCGAGCTGTCGCCCAAGGGGGTTTCTCCTAAATGGGAATAGGACAAAATCAGGGTAACCCAGCCGGCGTGCAAACCGATGCTGGCCCAGAGGGAACGCGTTCTCATAAGCACCACGGTCAGGATGTACCCCACCAAGGTGAGGTTCAAAAACAACAGCGGGCTGAAAGATCGGATAATCCCGAAAACCGTCCAGAAGGCGACGTAAAACCCGTCTGTCATACCCGGGCCTTCCGGGCTTTGGTTGTGCGCAGCCCACAAATGATCGGGCATATCAAAATGCAGATAGGCGAAAAACAGGGCCGACAACACAACCGACACCACCGGAAGGAAGGCCGTATAAAACATCCGCAAAACCACGGCGCGGAAAACCAACTCCTCCCCCAGGGCCACCAACAGGGCGGCCAGAAAGGAAATCAGGATCGTGTTCAATACGAAGCCAGCGGTGAGGCCGTCCCGGAAAGTCGAAGCTCCCACCCATTGTTGCACGGCGACCAATCCCGCAATGCTGGCCACCCCCAAGAAAAAATACCAGCCAAAGTAATGGTAGAAAGGGAGACGGGATTTGAGCCCCAATTTCCGAGACGATGCCAGACCGCACTGAAGCACTACCCAGGGAAAGGTAGCCAAGGCTATCAACCAGCGCAGCCGATCAAAGTAATTGGGGAGGGGTTTTTCCGTCAGATAGACCGTCAGGTCGCTGGGAGAATGGGCGTGCCACCAAAGGGTGAACTGATAGGCCAAGGGACTCAAAATTGCCGCCGCAACCAAGCTGCCGAAAAACCATATCGACAAAACCTTCAGCCCTTTCCAGCCATAGCGATGGACCTCGGCGTAGAAGAGAATATGGAAACGATCGCGGGAAAACAGTGACATTGCGGCAAAAAATGGCCGGCCCTAGAATGACAGGATTATTCGGGTGGTCCAGAGCGCAGTGGAAGGCGGGAGGAGGGTCGAATGTTTTCGGAAGAAGAATTATCCCGCATGTCTGCCCAATCTTCTGCTGCAATCCGGGTTAAGGGAAATTTTCAGGCTAATAGAACACCTTTTCCAGAAATAACCCTCTGGGCGGGGCGGTCACGACGTCGGCCGTCCGCACCTCATTGAGCAAAATCCGCTCGAAATCTTCCGGCGAGAGTTTGCCCCGTCCCACCCGCAGGAGGGCTCCGGTAAGGGAACGGGCCATTTTGTAGAGAAAGCCGCTGGCTTCAAACGTCATGCGGATTCGCTTACCCCGCTTGCGAATACGAAAGGCCATGAAGTCCTTGACCGGGTTTTCCTTTGAGGAAGAGCCACGCCCAACCGCGCCGAAAGCGGAAAAATCGAATTTTCCGATGAGACATTGGCCGGCCCGTTCCACCGCGTCCACGTCCAAGGGGTAAGGGATGGAAAGGACGTAGTCGGTTTCGAAGGGATCGGCCCGTCCGAGATAAAGGCGGTAATGGTAGCGCTTGGCCCTGGCCGAGTATCGGGCATGGAAATCGCCCGAAACGGGGCGCGCCGACTTCATTTGTATGGATGCGGGAAGGTGGGAGCCCATGGCGGCGAGGAGTTTCGCGGGACCGTGGTTCCAGGAGGCATCGAAATGAAAGACCTGGCCGAGCGCGTGCACCCCCGCATCGGTTCGACCACTCCCGTGAATGCGGACCGGAACATTGCACACCGCTGCCAGAGCAGCTTCCAGACGATCCTGCACCGCGTCCCCGCTCGGTTGGCTTTGCCAGCCGGCAAAGTCAGTGCCATCGTAGGCGCAAAGGCATTTCCACCGCTTCACCCGGGTAATTCCTCTTGGGGGGGAAGGAGAGTTTGTCCCAGGGATTGGTCGAGGTAGTCCTGCAAAATCAGAGTGGCGGCATGGGAATCGATTTCCCCACTTTTGCGGTCCCACTTTCGATTCTGGGACCTGAAGTTCTCCTTGGCTTGATGGGTGGTCAAACGTTCGTCCACAGCCACCACGGGCAGTTGAGTCAGATTCCTCAGCCTCTCAATGAATCGACCCACTTCCTTGGCCTTGAACCCCATTGACCCATCCATGTTATAGGGCATTCCAACTACAATCCGGACTACCTTGCGAGATTCCAATACCCGCATAAGGTGTCGCAGGCGGTCCGACTCGGTCCTCCCCACGGCGGCGGGGAGCGGCAAGGCCAGGCCCAACTCGTCTCCCAAACTCAAACCGATGCGCTTCTCACCGTAGTCGATACCTAAAACCGTCACGGCAAAATTCCTCAAACCAGGTGCTGAAAATCGGGGTTGCGGCCTATCGTTTCGACCACCTTCTTGAGGTCCTGGGCTTTATCCCGGTGGCAAACCAAGCTGGCATCGGGAGTATGCACCACGATCAGATTTTCCACCCCGATTAATGCGGTGAGGTGGCCATCCTCCGAAACGACGATATTGTTGGCGGACTGTTCCGCCACGAAGCTGCCCTTTCCGGCATTGCCCCATTCATCCCGCTCACTATGCCTGGCCAAGGCCGGCCAGGAACCAACATCGTCCCAGTCGAAATCCGCTTTCACCATGGCCACATTGGGAGCCCGTTCCAAAATGGCGTAGTCCACCGAAATCCGCTCTAATCGAGGATAAATTTCCGCCATGGCTTCCCGGGGGCTCTTCCCCGATTCGAGCCCGGCGCGCATGGCTCGCAGACCATTATGCAGAGTCGGTTTGAACCGGCCAAAAGCCCTTTCGATGACGGAAGCCTTCCAGATGAACATTCCCGCATTCCAGAAAAAGTTCCCGGAATCCAAAAACGATTGGGCCGTAGCCCGATCGGGTTTCTCCACAAATTTCTCAACCCGATAAAACGGGACGCCATCCACCTCGCCGACCGCTTCACCCGCCCGGATGTAGCCATAACCCGTAGCGGGTTCCGAGGGCATTATGCCCATGGCAATGAGCAAGTCATTGGCTTCCGCCGCCTCAAAAGCCCGAAGGAGAGCCTCGCCATAGCCCTCGTTATCGCGAATCACGTGGTCCGCCGGCAAAATGGCATAAGTGGCCTCGGGGTTCCTCGCCTGCACCAGGGCGGTGGCCAATCCCACCGCGGCGGCGGTATCGCGTCCCATCGGTTCGGCAATGACGCGGTCGGGGTGGAGGCGGGGACAATCTCGCAAAATATTAGGGCGCTGTTCCTCATGGGTAATAATCAACAGATTTTCCGCCGGCACCAGGCTTTCCACCCGCCGAACGGTTTGAGAAAACAGGGTGTTGCGGCCCACTATGGCCTGAAGATGCTTGGGGCGGGACAACCGGCTTTGGGGCCAGAAACGCTCCCCCCGACCGCCTGCCATGATAACGATATACCGCGATTTCATGATTTTCCGGGCGCGATTGTGGGGGGGAATGCGGCCAGGGAGCAAAACCATTTTGGAACCCGAACCGGAAAAGGGCGCCCAAAGCGGGGCAGCCGCCGTTCGGAGCGAAATTTCCGGAAAAAACTTGAGGGAATGGGCAATTGGGTCTCGCCTTTGGAAAAAGCTTGCAGTACCATTTGGCCCATCCTATGAGAAATCCTTTAACCCAATTATGAAAGTGAAAGCACCCTCCCTTATCCTAATCCCAGTACTCTCTACCATTGTCCTTCTCATGTCCGGTTGCGGCCAGGCGATCCGAAACCTGACTCCGACGGAAATTCCAATGAATCCTTCCAATATCTATACCCTCAGCCTTCAGATCCCGGAGTTTGAGGAGGGGATAGTGGAAGGGACCCTCAACCCCCAAGTGGTCATCGACGGACGGGCCCGCCCCATGAGCCGCAGCCCACAGGGACAAATCTGGGAGTACGAATTCACCATGCCTCCGGACAGGACGAATGCGGTTTATTATTATCAGATCGATTACGAAAAATATGTTCTCGGAGTGAACACCTCGCGATCGATGACCATTCCGAGTGACGGCCTGTTGAAGTTTTCCCTGATCAACCGCTATGTGGTTTCCCTGGCGGCCAACCGCGGCATAGTTGGGTCCAGAATAGGATTGAATGGAAGCGGGTTCCGGCCATCCGACCAAATTTTCGTCGGAAACGTATTGGCCACCTCGGTCTACTATTCCCCTAATGCTTTGGGCTTCTACGTTCCCCATCTCGCCGCCTCACAAAATTACGAGGTGGTCCTGCGCGGAGTACGCGGGGATATTTCGGTGGGCTCCTTCCGGGTCGATCCGGCCGAGATGCAAGTATTGCCCGCTTCCGTATCGGTGCTTTCCGGTGAACGCTCAACCCTCATATTTTCCATTCCAACAGAGGCTCCGGCGGGTGGCTTGACCATTTACATAACAACGGACATCCCGGAGAGTATTATTCTTCCGGAGGTTGTTATTCCGGAAGGCAGCAAATCCACCAGTGTCGCTCTGGAGGGTGGAATTCCTGGAATTGGAGTGCTAGCCATCGAAGCGGATGGTTATTCGACCCTGGAGATTCCAGTAGAAGTGCTCAATTGATTCCCAAAAATTTTGCAAAAAAGCCGCCTTCACAGAGGCGGCTTTTTTTACAGGTTGAAAAAGCGTCCGGCCTGTCCTTGAACAGAGCAGAAATTCAATGGAACGGAAAAACAGCATCGCCCGAGTAGCAGCCTACTTTATGCGCTATCGGTTTCTTTTTGTGCTCAATATGTTCCTGGCCTTGGCCAGCACCGCCTTCGAGATCTCCATCCCAAAAATCATTCAATTTGTCATTGATGAGATCATAGTGGTCAAACAGATCCGTTGGTTATGGTTGGGCTTGGCCGCCATAGTGACCGCATACTTTTTGCGAGACGTTTTGAACTACCTGCGCATCCGTTTGAACAACGTCATAGAACAGCGGGTCCTGATCGACCTGCGCGCAGCCCTGCACAGGAAATTAATGCATTTGCCCGTGGGCTTCTTCGACCAGCGCAAGACAGGGGATATCACCTCACGCGTGACCGAAGATGTTCTCAATGTCGAAGGCGCCATTTTGGATGGCACCGAACAAGGACTGACTTCTGTTTTTACCTTACTGGGAATAGCAACCTTTCTGTTCATTGCCAATCCACTGTTAGCCACCTTTGCCACGCTGCCCATTCCTTTGCTCCTCCTCCTGGCCAAGGGACATTACAAGATCAGCCGCCGAAACTGGAAGCGCGTGCGCCGGAGTGCAGGGGACATGCATGCATTGTTGGTCGAAGACATTTCCGGCCATCGACTGGTCAGCTCCTTCGCCCTGCAGGAACGCGAGAGGGCACGCTTCCTGGGCAAGGCGGAAGACCTCAAGAAGAAAACGCTCACCGCCATGTATCGCTGGGCTTACTACAGTTCCACCACCCGTTTTATCGGTAGCCTGAGCCTGGTCGCGGTGCTGGGTATCGGCGGCTACCAATACGTGCATGGAAGTTTGACCATCGGAGAACTCGCCATGTTCCTTCTCTACAGTGGCCGAATTTTGGACCCCATAAGCCGGCTCAACGGGTTAAACAACCTTCTCAGCGCAGCCAAACCTTCCGGCGACCGGGTATTCGAAATTCTGGACCACGAAATAAAAATTAAAAATCCGGCCGAGGCGGTCCCCTTTCCCCGCTCGCCCATTTCCGTCGCCTTCAAGGATGTTTCCTTCGCCTATGAGACCCGGCCGGCCATAATGCGCAATTTCGACCTCGAACTTCATGAAGGCAAAGTCACCGCCCTGGTCGGTCGCACCGGAGCGGGCAAGTCCACAGTGGCCAACCTCTTGCTCCGCTATTACGACGTGGACCAAGGCGCGGTCCTGATAAACGGGGTGGATGTCCGCAATATCGACCTGACTTCCCTGCGAAGTTCTATCGGCCTGGTGGCCCAGGAACCGTTTCTATTCGATGGCACGATAAGAGAAAACCTGCTGCTGGCCAAGGAATCCGCCAGCGAGGAGGAATTGTGGCAGGTGTTGCGGGGAGCACACGTGCAGGGGTTCGTAAAAAGCCTTCCCGACCGGTTGAATACCATGATAGGGGAGCGCGGAATCCGGCTAAGTTTGGGAGAAAAACAAAGAATTGCCATCGCCCGGGCCCTCTTGAAAAACCCTCCCTTGGTCATTCTGGACGAGGCGACCTCCAGCGTCGACAGCGCCACCGAAAGCAAGATTCAGGAAGCGCTGGAAAACCTGACTGCCAACCGCACCGTTCTCATCATAGCACACCGCCTGTCCACCGTGAGGAAAGCCGATAATATAGTGGTTCTGGGAAGCGGCCGGATAGTGGAAACCGGCACCCATGCAGCCCTGATGCGGCAAAGGGGCGAATATTATAAATTCTGGAGAATCCAGTACGACGTGGTCGAGGAACACCCCCCGGCCATGAGCTATTAGCCCGCATTACTCACAAAATTCGGAGCGAGCGAACAAAGATCGAGTGCTGGTGCGGGTTTCGAGCAGATCCGCGGGTGAAGCTGGGTTGACACCCCGCAAAGACGCGAATCCAACGAAGTCCGCACCCGTGCCGATATTCAGGAGCGCAGTAGAAAATTTGGGAGAAATGGGGGGTTAGTCCCCGCCTGTTATTGTGCGCTTTTTTTGCCCCTGCTTTTTACCAGGCCGAAGTTCTTTTTGATATTTTGAACCGTGGCGAGGGATACGCCAAATTTTCTGGCAGCTTCCGTTCCCTTCAAACCTTCCTTTACAGCATCGGCGATTTTCTCTTTCTGGGCAGGTGTAAGCCGGGTTCGTTTCTTTTTCTTTGCCGGCGCTTTGATCCGCTTCGTTTTCTTTGCCGGCGCCTTGGCCAAGCCCTGGAGGGCATTGATCAGGTCTTCGGTGGATTCCAGACCGACTTCCTGGTGCATGGAAGCCAACTTTGTCGCCCTCTCTTCTTCAATTTTATTTTTCAAGGCGGCGGCCTGGTTCCGCAATTGTTCTAATTCTTTAATTTGATCAGGGATAGTCATGGTGTTATTATATCAGTGAATAATTATACTTTTTTTAAAATCCGGCCCATTGCCGAAATTACAGGGAAGCAATAGGATTAAATTCTCCGGGATATGCAATGGAAGATGCAGCATTTCATGGCATTAAAAAAAAGAAGCAATACAATATTTTAATTATTTTAAGAAGCTTTTAACGAATGCTTTTATCACCTGCCCTTTCAATAATCCGTAAAGAAGTTGAAAGAACGGCAGGATTTGTATTCAAGCCCCGAGGCGGGCCTTGTTTAAATCCTTCATAAACGATTGGGCGGATCGATCCTTTCTTTCCCGCATTTGCACCGGGGAGGCAGCCAGTTTGTCCAATACGATACCGCCCTTTCCATCCCATCTGCCGAAATGCAAAACACCGGTTGGACAACTTTGCACACAGGCCGAACAGCGCACGCACTGCGGGTCCTCCATGGGCAGGCCCTTGTTGGCAAAATTCATTATATCGATTCCCTGATGGCATACGGAGGTGCAAACATTGCAGGAAATGCATTTCCGTTTTTCGGAAAAAATACGGAACCTGCTAAACCGGGCGTAAATGTGCATCAGGGCGGCCAGAGGACAGGCAAAACGGCACCAGATCCTGCCTGAAAAATGAAAATAAAATGCCAAACCGAGGACACCGGCCAACCATAGATCGACCAGGTATTTGTAATTGAATACCGGGTAACCGTCCGCCAGGCCTCCGAACCATTTTCCGGCAACACCGGAAGGGAAGAACCATCCGACAACCCGCAACAGAAACAACGCCACGGCCACGGCCAACACGATTTGCCCCACCATGTTCAACCGGTTCCACCATACCCCATGTGGCATTTTATGCCGGTGGGCGTCACCCAGGGTCTCGGCCAGGGCGCCGCAACTGCATACCCAACCGCAATAGGCTCCTTTGCCCCAGCGACGCACTATCCAGGGGATGATGACAAAGGTCTGAATCAGGGAAAGCCCAAGCCATCCCCATATGGGCTGCTCGGTGAATACGTTCCATACGAAAAGGGGCCAGGCCAGAATTAAACCAAAGGCCCTCCAATAACTTTCCCCCGGGAAAAAAGTGTCCCCCAACCACTTTCCCAAACCGGCGTCGAACAGGCCGTTGTTGCCCATCCAGGGAAGCAGGACATAAGGAAGCAGAAAAAGCGGAATGACCTGAAAAGCCATCAGGGATAAGGTCTGCCGGGTGACATAGGGGGTACGTCGGCGGCGAATCCGCCTGATGCCGAAGGCTACGACGCAGGCGGAGAATGCCAGGGAATACAAAAACCCGGGATCCCGCGCCGCTTCGAGGACGGTTCCGACCAAAGAGGCGGGGCCCGCCCATAGCAGGCCGAAAGGACCTCTCTCCCCGTGCTGCAACAGCCCGTTGATCGGCCCCCAGCTTTTCCAGTGAAAGATAAAGGTAAAGAAAGCGAAAAAAAAGGCCAAGCCAGCCCAGGCCTTCAACCCCCACTCCCCCACGACGGAAATACCGGACTTTCTGAAAAAATCCAAGGGAGCTTCCCGGCCTGTCATGACGAAAACCGCATCGTTAGGCAGCAACTCGTTTCCCCTGCCACGCTTTTCCAAGGTCACCGAATCCGGTTGGATCTCGCGGACCCGGCTACCGAATTCTATCCGAAGCGAGCCGGGCGGACGATGGCCCCGCATGGCGAAGTCGGCCGCGGGATTAACCCGGTCGGAGGAAGGTTCTGCCACCCCGGTTGGAAAGTTGGGATCGGCGGCCAAGGCCAGGATCTTCTTCACATTTTCCGGCTTGGGGCGGGTAAATTCGCCTTTCCGGTAACTCAATGTGACCTTGGCCCCGCAACACACCAAAGCGACCGCTGTCTCGAGGGCCGCGTCACCGCCTCCCACCACGACCACGTTTTTTCCCATGAAATCCTGGGGATCGTGCAATCGATTGGTCACTTTGGGCAGCGCTTCACCTGGAACATCGAGCTTGCGGAAATTACCGCTTCGCCCGATAGCGATAATGACTCGCAGGGCCCGAATGGGTTCGTCATCCCCGCCATGAACCAGAATCACCCCTTTGCCACGTTCGATCCGGTCGACCGTTTTTCTTTGGGAGGAAACTCCAGCCCCTTTCCCCTGACGATCCAATTCCTCCAACAGGTCCTCTTTGATTTTCGCCTTTAATTGGAAATCTCCCGCGGGAGTCATCTCCGTCGGATAGGTGAAAATGGGTTTTCCTTTGGGAAAATTCTCGATGGTGGAAAAATCCTCGACTGCTTCGAAGAGCTGAAAATCCAATCCGGCCTTCCGGGCCGCTACGGCGGCGGAAAAGCCCGATACCCCTCCTCCCACAATGACCAGGTCCTTCACGCCTTCCTTTCCGCGCTCGGGCTGAAAATCCGGCTCCTTCATCAGGGCATGCACCGCCCTGGCTCCGGTGTGGGCGGCAAACTTGAGCAGGGGGATACCGGTCAAATCCCCCACAATTCTGACACCGGGAATGTTGGTCCTGCCGTCCTCGCCGACCACCGGGAGTTTTTCAACCACCCCGGCCGGCCAACGCGTATGGAGCCAGCGGGTATATTTTTTTAACAGAGAAAACATGGATGGGAGGTAACCCAATCTGGGGAATGCGACTCCGTTCGTCCACACAATCCGGTCTCATTTCCCCGCCCCTGCGACCGGGTAGGACCGACTCTCCACATGCGGTGGCAACGATAACTGCGGGACGGACCGTTCAAAAGCGCAGGCGGTGCTCCCTGCGTTTTCGTTGGGCGGGGGAGAGGTCGGGCACCCGATGAAGAACGGGGTCCGCCTCCCGGCTCCGGAGAAGCTTTTCCGCTTCGGACTGCAGGGAACGCCACCGCCCCCAGGGGTAGTCGGGAGCCAGGGCGATGTTCCGCAGAAGACTCACCCACTCCAAGCGCACCCGCTCGATATCCCCATCCTGCAGGGATCCTGCTCTCCTTTTTATTCCCGACTCGTCGTAGGCTTCATAACGCGCGATAACCTCGGCTGCCCCGTCGCCATAATCGAGCGGCAACCCTTTTTCCAGATAGCCCTCGAAAGTGGCATTTCCATAGACGAGGCGACAGCAATTGCCCAATCGGCTGCTGAAACTCTCAAAATCTTCAAACCGGTGTCCCGCGCGCAGGTTTGCCAGATCGTAAACCAATTCGTGCACTTCATAGGAAGGCTCCTCCAATGCCGCGGCAACGGCCAAGCCTTCGCCGTAATGAAAAAAGCTGAAAATAGCTCCCCTCCGAGTCGGTCGACCTTCCCCGTCTATCAGTCCGAGACGAAACCAGGCCTGGGTCGGCGATAAACCACCCATGTCCCCGGATTCCTGCTCGCGCACGAGGGCTGCAAAGGAGCCGATATCCTCTATGGCGCGGCGGCGCTTGGGAGCTCCAAGTAAGAATCTGCCAGCGGAATCCCTAATCGCGAACACCTCGGTGTCGGAAAAATCAATGCGTCCGTAAAGGGTTCCCTTCCGGTCGATGACCTCGACGAGCTTCCCCCCTCCGGTCATTTCGGGAATCCTGGGGAGGACCACCTTTTCAAAGGGATCGTAATACCAGAAGCGAGAGACTGGATTTCTGCCCCTTACCTTCGGTTTCAGCAACGTCATCTTCTTGCGCAACCACTTTGTCAAAACGATGTCTTTCTGGCCCTCTTCCTTGGACCAAACGGCCAAGGCGATCTCTCGGCCATAGATCTTCCCGGGACTCCTCTGTAACAGGCAAACCACCCCCGTACCCGCCATTTTCAAGGTCCTCGAATCTGAAAGAGCCGAGACCCAATTGCCCTTCCGATAGAACAGAATATCCCCCAGACGAGCTTTTACAGCGGGTTTTTTGCGCTCCCAGATTCCTTCACTGTTTCGGATCTCCTCAATCGGGCGGCTCTTTTTAACGTCCATTCTGCTCGCCTCCCAGGCCAGGTTTTTCTCCCGATTCCGCATAAATTTTTCCAAGCCGAGGGGGATGCGCTCCCGGCTGAACAAACGGTGGGTCAACTGTCGCACCGTCTTGAGAGGGTCATTGCCCTGTCGATGGGCCGCCTGCATCACCCCTATCAAGCTGGGCCAATCGACTTGGGTGACCCGATGCAACTTCAAGGGGCTCGCCATGTGGATGCGCGGCCTGTCGGGCACCACCAGGATGTAGCCCTGCCTGTCCCGACCGCGACGGCCGGCTCGACCGAACATCTGGAGCAATTCATCCGACCGGACGCGCATCAGACGATGTCCAACCCGATAGAGGGTTTCCGCCACCAACACCGACCGCATGGAGAAATTGATGCCCGAGGCCAATCCCATGGTGGCTACCACCACCCTCAATTGGCCGGCCTTGGCCAGGGGCTCGATTACACCGGCGCGTTGCAGGTAGTTCAGCCCACTGTGATGGTAGGATATGCGGCTCTTCAATAAACGCGACAATTTCCTCCCGGCCAGCCGACGTTGCTCCGGAGTGAGCAGGAGTTCCTCATCGACCGGAATTTCCCGGGATAGCTGCCGGGCGATGCTTTCGGCTTCATTGCGATGGGGGGCGAATATGATTAAAGGTCCCAGGTTGGCCACCAGGGCTTTGCTCACGATGCGAGGCCAAAAGCCCCGCACCTGGGCCGGCACCCTGATCTTCAGGCCCTCGATAAGGACTTCCTCCTGGGGCACAGGTCGATGCAGTTGCCGAACCAGCGCCGCGTCCCGTCCCAGTCGATTGAGCCAAGCCACCACATCCTGTGGATTGGAAACGCTCCCGCTCATGAGCAGGATCTGGCAAGCCCTCGGCGACATGGCAACGGCCAACTCGTAATTAACTCCGCGAACCGGATCGGCCAACATCTGGTACTCGTCTATGACCAACAGGCCCGGGCCCTTGCCCTGCAGAAATTGCCGTTTTTGGGTTTCGAGAGTGGCGACCACAACCGGGGCCCCTTCATTTTCCACGATGTCTCCAGTGCAAATTCCCACATCCCAACCGCGGGCCCGCCACTCCATCAACTTGTCATTGGCCAAAGCCCTGGTGGGAACCGTGAAGATAGCCCGTTTTCGCAACCCCTGCTCGATCAGCAACTCGAAGATATAGGTTTTGCCGGCGCCGGTGGGCGCGTGCAAAACCACGTCTTTCCCTTCAACCAAATGCCGCACCGCCTTCTGCTGCCATAGGTCGGGAATTATGAAATCGGTATGCAGGGATGTTTTCAGGAGGCGTCCTTTCCCATGAACGGGTTTGTTTGATAACTTCGTTCAATATGGGGATATTTTTTGCGGATTCCCATTCTAAGATTATCCCTTGACGATTGGTTCAATCGACCTTTACACAGTGAAACTCAAGACGAAATATCGCGCCGGACAGGCCTGCCCCAACCCATGGAACCCACCAAACAGACCAGCGACGAAAATACGCATACCATGATTATTGAGGTCATCAATAAAATGGGTATCCATGCCCGTCCCGCCGCCAGGATTGTTCGTTTGGCCAATAAGTACAAAAGCGAAGTCTATGTGGAACGGGACAAAGATCTGATAAACGGTAAAAGCATAATGGGCCTTATGATGCTGGCGGCAGGAAAAGGTTCCCGATTGAAATTCATAGCCAGCGGGGAAGATGGAGCCGAGTTGCTTTCCGAAATGAATTCCCTTTTCCAGAGGAAGTTCGACGAAGCCTGAGAGCGCTCCGGCACGGAGATCGAAAAGAGGGATTAAATAAAAGGGCGAGGCGAGATCACAGGCCGAAAAACGCTTCCGTATTCTCCCGGCTGATGGCGGCAAACGCGGTTTCCTCCACCCCCAGAAGACGACCGCAGTAGCGCGCAGTGATGGCCGCAAAGGCGGGTTGGCAGGGCTTCCCCCGATGGGGGACGGGAGCGAGATAAGGGGCATCGGTCTCTACCATGATCTTTTCCAACCCCTGAACTTTGACCGCTTCCCGCACCTGCTCGGCAGAATTAAAGGTCACGATTCCGGTAAAAGATCCGCGACCTCCCCTCCTGTTTATTTGCCGGATGGCCTCGCCGTCCTCAACGAAACAATGGAAAACGACCCGTTCCCAATTTACTCCGGAAGCATCGAGTTCCTCGATACATTCCCAATAAGCGCCTCTGGAGTGGATTACAACGGGACAGTCCAAGCGGCGGGCATGCTCCAACTGGCTGCGAAAGGCCCGAAGCTGGAGGTCCTTTATCGAAGCGGCTTTTTCGGGGTCCCCGGAAGGCAGGCGAAAGAAATCCAGCCCAATTTCCCCCAGGGCCACGGGACGATTCCGCCGTAACTGGAAGAATCCGGCCACCTTTATGACTTGCCGTTCCCAATCCTCTCCCACTTCGGAAGGATGAAGACCCACCGTGTAAAAAATGGCGCCTGAATATTGTCGGGCGAGCATTTGGGAAATTTCCCAATCGGCCTCGTTTGTGCCCACCGCAATCATCCGGTCCACTCCAGCATCTCCAGCCGACTGCAAAGCCTCCTCCAAGGCGCCTCTTTTGTGGAAACGGTCGAGGTGGCAATGACTATCTATAATGGAAACCGGTCCTCCCATGCTGGGCCAAAGTGCCAACCTCATTTCCAAATATCAACCCTGAAGGAGGATGATGAAGATGGTCGGGTGGCGGCGATTATATTTTGACCTCGACGACAGAACCCATCTAATAACCGCCCATTCCCAATACCGGAATCAGTTATGGAAAATATTATCATTTTGGGTACCGGCTGTGCCGGCCTCACCGCCGCAATTTACGCGGCCCGAGCCAATTTGCATCCCCTCGTTATCGAAGGCGACTTGCCCGGGGGACAGCTCACCACCACCTCGGACGTGGAAAACTTCCCGGGATGGCCCGACGGAATCGACGGTTACACCTTGATGGAGAAACTTCGGCAACAGGCGGCCAGGTTCGGGGCGCGTTACGAACTCAACTGGATAGAATCGGTGGATTTTTCCGGGGATATCAAGGTCCTCAAAGCAGGGGAAAAAACCTACCGGGCCAAGACGGTCATTGTTTCCACCGGCGCTTCCCCGCGGTTACTGGGCCTGGATTCCGAGAAAAAGTTGTTTGGCACCGGGGGCGTTTCCACCTGCGCCACCTGCGACGGTCCGTTTTACCGGGGCATGGATGTGGTTGTGGTCGGCGGAGGCGATTCCGCCTGTGAAGAGGCGCTCTTCCTGACTCGGTTTTCTCCAAAAGTCACCCTGATCCACCGTCGCGACCGACTCAGGGCATCGAAAATCATGGCGCAACGTACCCTGGCCAACGAAAAAATCGAGCTTTGCTGGAACTCCGTAGTCATCGAATTCGAGGGAGCAGAGGAAAAAGCCGTATCCGGGGTCCGGGTCAGGAACGTCATAAACGGTGAGGAAAAGAGCATTCCCTGCAAGGGAGCCTTTATTGCCATCGGGCACATCCCCAATACCCAGGCCTTCGCTTCTCACCTCGATACCGACGAAAATGGCTACTTCGTTCCCTTGAACGGCAGTCAGGTATGCAGCAATGTGGAAGGAGTCTACGTGGCGGGGGATTGCGTGGATCACGTCTACCGGCAGGCCATAACGGCAGCCGGCATGGGTTGTCAGGCCGCCATGGAGGCGGAACGCTGGTTGGCCGAACGCCAATAAGGAATCCAAAGGGACGCTTTGATGAAAAGGGGAGACTTTTTCTCCTAAAGAAGTTGCTTTTGTGAATTATACCCCTTTCTTATTGTTAATTAGTCTCATTATTATGGAGGGAAGGCGCCAAATATTACAAGATCTACACGAAGCCCTGGCCCGCAAGGGCCTGCGTTCCACCCGGCAACGGGAGGTGGTCTACCGGGTTGTTTCCATGGCCGGGGACCATCCCACGGCAGAGGAGATTTTCACCAGATGCAGGGAAGCCATGCCCACCATTTCCATCGCCACGGTCTACAATTGCCTGGAGACGCTGGTGCATTGCGGTCTCATTCGGCAGGTCAATTTCGAACGCGAGTCAACTCGCTACGAACCGGCCCTCGTTCCCCACGCCCATTTTTTCTGCGATGAAACGGGTCTGGTGACCGACGTGGAATTGCCTAAAACGGTGCTGGAAGCCTTGAAGCGTTTGGTTCCTGAGCCCTTTTTCGTGTCTGAAGTAGAGCTGAATTTTAGAGGAACCCGGTCGAAACAGCCCCCTGGCGTGGCCGCGAAATAACCTGAATCACTAGAATGGCATGCGTTCATTAGAAGTCGAAAACCTGACCGTTTCGGTCGAGGGCAAAACGATCCTCAACAACCTGTCCCTCAACCTGCCCAAGGGTGAGGTCCATGCCATCATGGGCCCCAATGGATCGGGCAAGTCCACTTTGGCCAAAGCATTGGCCGGCCATGAACATTACACCGTTTCCTCCGGTGCGGTGCTGATGGACGGGGAAAACCTTTTGGATTTGGAAGTGGACCAGCGTGCCCGCGCGGGACTGTTCATGGCCTTTCAGTATCCGGTGGAAATTCCGGGGGTGAGCATTGCCAATTTTATCCGCGCCGCCCTGAAGGCCCGGCAGGGGGAGGAGGATTCCTTCGATGCCCTTGCCTACTACCGGCGTTTGTACGCGGAGATGGACCGCCTTGGAATCGACCGCAAATTCACCGGTCGTTCGGTCAATGAGGGATTTTCCGGCGGAGAGAAAAAGCGCTGTGAAATTCTCCAGATGGCCATGCTCGAACCCAAATATTGTGTTTTGGACGAGACCGATTCCGGCTTGGATATCGATGCTTTGAAAATCGTTGCCGCGGGGGTCAATCACATGCGCGGGGAAGATCGGGGGATCCTGGTCATCACCCACTACCAAAGGTTGTTGAACCACATCGTTCCCGATTACGTGCACGTCATTGTGGACGGTCGCATAGTAAAAAGCGGTGACAAGTCGCTGGCGGTCGAAGTGGAAGAACGCGGCTACGATTGGATCAAGGAGGAAATGGCTGCCGGCGTGTAGACCAACCACAAGAGCAAATTACCATGAAAAACGAAAACGCCATCGACATAGATCGGGAAAAAGGAAATTTCCACTACGATACCACCTATGAATTCGACGCGGGGATCGGCCTGAACGAAAGGGTGGTCAACTACATTGCGGACGTGAAGGAGGAAGACGATTGGGTACGCGCCTTTCGTCTGAAGGCCCTGGACATCTTCAAGGGAAAACCCCTCCCCACTCACTGGGCCACGAAGGACCTGGAAAATATCCACTTCGACAAATTCCGTTATTACCTGTCAAAGGGCCAACAACCCAGCCGAACCTGGGACGAGGTTCCGGACGACGTGAAGGAGACCTTCGAACGCCTGGGCATACCGGAACAGGAGCGCGCTTTCCTGGCCGGGGTGGAGGCTCAATTTGACAGCGAAGCCGCCTACTCCCGCATGAAGGAAGACTTGGCCAAAGACGGCGTCATCTTCGTAGGCTCGACCGAAGGGCTGAAACGGCACCCGGAAATTTTTCGGAAATTTTTCGCCAAAGTCATTCCCGTTGCGGACAACAAATTCAGCGCTTTGAACAGCGCGGTTTTCTCCGGAGGCAGTTTTATTTATGTTCCGCCCGGGGTAAAAGTTAAACAGCCATTGCAGGCCTACTTCCGGATCAATGCGGAAAGTTTCGGCCAGTTCGAGCGCACCTTGATCATCGCGGACGAGGGAGCGGAAGTTACCTATATGGAAGGGTGTACCGCTCCAAAATTCGAAACCACCACCCTGCACTCCGCCGTGGTCGAGTTGGTCGCTCTCAAGGGAGCGAAAATCCAATACATTACCGTGCAAAACTGGAGTTCCAATGTGTTCAACCTGGTTACCAAGCGGGCAAGGGCGGAGGAGGAGGCCGAAGTGAAGTGGATCGATTGCAATATCGGGTCTCGCCTTACCATGAAATACCCGGGAGTCATCCTCAAGGGTCGGCGTGCCCGCGGTGAAGTTCTTTCCATAGCCCTGGCTGGAGACGGGCAACATCAGGACACGGGGGCGAAGATGATCCACGCGGCCGATGAGACCACCAGCAACATTATTGCCAAGAGTATCTCGGTTGGGGAGGGACGTTCCACCTATCGCGGCCAGGTCCACATCCCCAGGCGTCTGCGCGGTTGCAGAAACAACACCGAATGCGATGCCTTGCTCATCAACGCCAACAGCCGCACCGACACCTATCCGGCCATAACGGTTCGGGGGAACCACAACTCGGTCCAGCACGAGGCCAGCGTTTCCAAGGTCAGCGCCGAACAAATTTTTTATTTGATGCAACGCGGCATGAGCGAAGGTGAAGCCATGAGTTTGGCCGTAAACGGATTTGTCAACGACCTGGTTAAACAATTTCCCATGGAATACAGCGTAGAACTCAAGCGCTTGATCGACCTCGAGATGGAGGGTTCCGTGGGTTAACCGGTAGAATGGAATTTTCCGCACCATGTCCCCTGTCACAACAGTGAACCGCGAATCCGAGCTCCTGACCGAATCGGTTTTCGAACAATTTCAAGGCCGCCACCCCGATCTTCCGCCTTGGTTGCTGCAGCAAAAGCGGCAAAGCTGGATGGAATACCGGTCTCTGCCCTTGCCCAACCGAAAGATGGAATCCTGGCGTTTCTCCAATGTCAGGGGGTTGGGAGTAGGTCCCTTCGGTTTGGCCAATGCGATCAACGGTCGTTCGAGGGCAGCCTTGGCAGCCCGGTCGCAGGATCCCGGTTCTTATGCCGGAAGGCTGGTTTTTGGCAACGACGACTTGCTCGAAAACTCCCCTCTTTCCCGCGAACTGACGGAAAAAGGGGTAATTTTCGAACCATTGCAAACTGCGTTTTCCAAGCATTCCGGAATTCTGGAAGAATTTTACATGGCCCAGAAATCGGACCTGGGATCGGAGAAATTCGCCGCTCTCCATACCGCTCTGAATCGCAATGGCACCCTGTTGTATGTGCCGGAAAATGTGGAAATCAGGCTCCCCCTGGTCAGTCGACATTGGGCTATTTCGGAAAACGCGGCGGTTTTCCCCCATACCCTCGTCATTGCCCGGGACCGGGCGCGGGTGGTTTTCGTGGATGTTTACAGCTCGAGCGAGGCCTCCTCCCGTCAATTCGCCTGTGCAGTGAGCACCTTGTATGCCGGCGCTGGCGCCGAGGTGGAATATCACCATGTCCAGAACTGGAGCGAGCGCTCCCTCAGTTTCAACACCCTCACCGCCATAGCCCATCGGGATTCACGGATACGCGCCTTTGGCATGAACCTCGGCAGTAAATTTTCCCGGAATGAAGGCCATTCCATAATCGAAGGACCCGGCTGCAACGCGGAACTCTACTCCCTGTCCCTTTCCCATCTGGATCAGGAAATGGACCAACGTACCCGGCAAACTCACCGGGCCCCCCATGCCCGTTCCAACCTTCTCTTTAAAAACGCCCTTCTCGATTCCTCCAAAACCATTTTTTCAGGTCTCATCAAAGTCGACAAATCGGCCCAGCAAACCGATGCCTACCAAACCAACCGAAACCTGCTGCTCAGTCCGAAGGCGGAGGCGAATTCACTGCCCGGCCTGGAAATTCTCGCCAACGACGTGAAGTGCAGTCATGGCGCTACCACCGGCCAACTGGATGAAAACCAGCTTTTCTACTTCCTGGCTCGCGGGATCGGGAAACGCGCCGCGCAACAACTGCTGGTCTTCGGGTTCTTCGAGGAGGTTCTGGAAAAAATAGATAACCCGGAATTGGCAGAATACCATCGCCGGCTGGTGCATGAAAAATTCAGGAATTCCTGAACCCGTTCAAACCCCGAGCCCGATCCCCTTCGCCCCAAGTCTCCATGCCTGAACAAATTGTCCTCAACCGCGACGTCGAAGCCCGGATCATACCGGAGGGCAACCAGTTGGTTATCCCCGGTGGAACCTCCGTTACGATAACGCAAAAGCTCGGGGGAACCTTTACGGTGGTTTCCCGATATGGAATGAGCCGGATAGCCGGTTCCGACGCGGATGCTCTGGGGATGGACATACCGGAGGCGGCCCAGGAGAAAATACGGGAAGCCGTTGCCTCCGGCCCCTTGCAGGAATCCGCCATTTGGGAACAACTGAAATCGGTTTACGATCCGGAGATACCGGTGAATATAGTAGATCTGGGATTGGTTTACTCTTGCGAAAGCGAGGCGCAGAAGGACGGGACCCATCACGTGGACGTGAAAATGACTTTGACCGCTCCCGGTTGTGGCATGGGGCCGGTTATCGCCGAGGATGCCCGCTCAAAAATCATGACCTTGCCCGGGGTGTCAAACGCCAAGGTCGAGGTTGTCTGGGATCCGCCCTGGAACCAGGACATGATCTCAGAAGAAGGAAAAATGGTCCTGGGACTGGTTTGAATTCTACCTCGAATTGCGCTGGAATTTTTGCCCATACCCCTTTTCATTGCGTTCTATGTCTGAAAAACCGGATTCAAAGAGCCCCTCTCCTCTGGGAGAATTGGTGCAGAAAAAATTTCTCCAGGAAAGGAAGATCTTCCTTTGGGGGGAGGTAAACGACAAGTCGGCCAAGGAAATCACGGAAAAGCTGCTTTACCTGGAGTGGACCGATCCGGGCAAGGAGATCTCTTTCTATCTCAACACCCCAGGGGGAAGCATCACCGCAGGAATGGCAATCTACGACACCATGAAGCTCATTTCCTCGCCTATTTCGGTAACCGTAACGGGTATGGCAGCCAGCATGGGTTCGATCCTGCTTTGCGCCGCAGCCCCGGGCAAACGCCTGCTTTTCCCCTACGCCAGGGTGCTCATACACCAACCATTGATCCACGGCCGTTTCCAAGGGCCGGCTATCGATATCAATATCCAGGCCCAGGAAATGGAGCGCACCCGGGAAGAGTTGAACAAGATCCTGGCCGAGTCCTCCGGCCAGAGTATCGAAAAGGTTACTGAGGATACGGACCGGGACTTTTACATGAACGCCGTCGAGGCCATCGATTACGGGTTGGCCGACGCCATTGTGGAAAGCATCTAGTCCGGATGGCTTGCCCTATCTTCAGCCCGGGTTGTGCCAAATCCCGGGTTCAGGCGTCCTTGCCGGATATTTTTTTCAGGGTGTCGTGGTAGGCGTCTACTCCCAACGCGACAGCCTCGGCCAGTTTTTTGCGATGCCAGGCGGATTTGATTTTTTTAGCCTCGGTACGGTTGCTGAAGAATCCTCCCTCGAGCAGAACTCCTGGACAATTCAGACCGCTCAACATGGAAAATCGGGCCCGTTTCAATCCTCGATCAACCCCCCCGATGGATTGGATCAAATGGCGTTGAATGTTAAATCCAGCCAGAGTGCTCCAGGGATCGTATTGGTTGGCGGGGCGCGGTTTCAGGTCGATTTCCTCGACTTTGCTCCGGGAGGAGGAGGGCTGACCCAACGGGGTGTAGACGTAAGTCTCAATGCCATGCACGGAAGGCCGCTGGACCGAATTGAAGTGCAGCGACAAGAACAAATCCGCATTCACATCGTTGGCATATTTGAACCTATTGGTGTTTTCCACGTACCGGTCGGAGTGCCGGGTCAGCAGAACCTGATAGCCCCTCTTTTGCAGCGCATCTTTCAACTGCTTGGCCCAGGCCAGGACCAGATCCTTCTCCAACATACCAAGCGAATCGTTGGAACACCCGGGGTCTCTTCCGCCATGACCGGGGTCGATGACAATTTTTTTCAATACAGGCTTGTGGCTGAAAACCTGTGGTGTGAGCAGGGGTCGAATGATATTGTTCATATCCTGGGAGGAGAGGTATAGCCTCCCCTTGCTGCCGGCCACGGCAAACCCCAGGTAAATCTTGAAATTGTTCAACAGCATCACGCGGCTGTTTTGACTGAATTTGAGGGAGGTCCACCGGCTGGAAAGGGTGCCGGTCTTCATGTCGCGGGATTGTTGGTAACGCATCCCCATCTTGCCGGCTACGGTTTTCAGCTCCGTATAGGGCCTGTTGTACAAGATGGCATCCGTCTGGGTGAGCGGGAACCCCGCCCCCGATCCGGATGACACCAAGCCCATCTCCAAACCCAGGCAGAGAAGGAGTATGGACCCCCACTGGAAGTGCGGCCTTGCCATTAGAATATGCCTATCACCGATCACTGGAAACTCAATCCTCCGGTTCTTGGTCGTTGTACTTGAATGACCGCTGATTCTCCGGAAGGGGCGATACCATGGTGTTGATAAAGCGCCCAGCCAGACGCGCCTCCATATCTTGATGACCGATGTGGTTGAGGTCCCTGACGGCCCGGGCTATGGTATCGAATCCCAAATCCTTGTGTTCTATCTCCCTGCCGCGAAACATGAGGGTCAACTTCACCTTGTTCCCCCGGCCCAAAAATTCCTCGGCACGCTTGATTTTGGTAAAATAATCATGGTCCTCGATCCGCACCCGGAACTTGACTTCCTTGACCTTGTTTTTCGTCCGTTGCGTCTTGGCGTCCTTGCCTTTTTTAGATTGTTGGTAGCGGTATTTTCCGAAGTCCAGTATTCGGCAAACGGGAGGTTTGGCCGAAGCGGAAATTTCCACCAAATCAAGGCCGAGCCGCTTGGCCATGGACAAGGCTTCCTTGGGGTGCATTATCCCGATTTGCTTGCTATCGGGACCAATGACCCTGATCTGTCGAGCCCGAATTCTTTCATTCTTTCGGATTCTTGGAACCCATTTCCGCCTGGGCCGGCCACCTCTCCTGGGCATTAACAGTTGCCCTCTGCCGGGTTAGGGATGCACTCCGCGCCATCTTGCGGAATTTTAATAGGAGCCATAAATCCCCACTTTACCAATCGGCAATCCGTTTGAGTGATCCCGATCAAAGGCATTACTGCGTTTTCGAATTCCATTTATTGGTGGCTGGATGGGAAATTGTTACCTTGTTCCATGTAGATTAGAATTGAGGATGGCAAGCCCAATTCCGTAAGGGTGCCCATTTGATGGGGAATTTACACGTTGAAACTTTCTCCACAGGAGCAACTGGACTTGGCGTTGGGATTGGCAAACCTGAATCCTCCGCCTACAAGGGCATGGGAGTAATCCAGGGTCGTTCCCTTCAGATAAAGGGCGCTTTTGCAATCCACCACTACCTGGGAACCGGCCGATTCCACCAGAATATCGCCCCGCCTGTAATCCCGCACAAAATCCAATTTGTAGGAGAGCCCATTGCAGCCGCCGCCTGATATCCTGACGCGCAAAACCGCGTCCTCCGGTTCAACGGCAAGTAATTCGCCTAACTTGTCACCGGCGGATTCGGTGAGCTGGATCAATTGTTCGTTACCTAATCGAACGCCTTGGGGCAGAGTTTTCATTCTGTAACGGGGATGAAAAATGCCGGGGAAGAAAGGGTCAATTCTTAAAGCGGATCAACCTTCGCGCCACCTCCATTGCGGCGGCAAAACTGGAGCGATCGGCCCTATCTCTGCCCGCGATGGAGTAAGCGGTGCCGTGGTCCGGGCTGGTACGGATAAAGGGCAAACCGAGGGTTACGTTTACGGCATGTTCGAATTCAAGGGTCTTAACCGGTATCAACCCCTGGTCGTGGTAGAGGGCCACAATAACATCGAATTGGCCCTTCAAGGCTCGCCAAAACAGGGAATCGGCCGCTTGGGTAGAGGAAAGTCCGGGGTATTTCCTCCTCAAATCATCCAGCAGGGGGTCGATCCACTCGCTTTCCTCCACACCGAGAAGTCCCTTTTCACCGGCATGGGGATTGAGCCCGCAAACCCCGATCCTGGGTTCGGCGGCGCCATAAACCCGCGACAGCAGGTCTGCCTGGGTGACGGCCCGAATCAATTTTACCGGGGACAATTCGTGGGTAACTTGGTGCAAGGGAATATGCCAAGTGGCCAGAACAACCTTCAGCCGACGGCCCACAAATCCCATCACCGGGGAACCTCCCCACTCGTCCGCGAAAAATTCGGTTTGACCGGGATGCCGGAAGCCGGCGGCCCGCAAATTTTCCTTGCTCACCGGACCGGTTACGGCAGCCGCGTAAAGACCGGCCCGGCAACCACGGGCAACCTCGATCAGCGCTTCGCGGGCAATCAGGCTGTCCGCCTTTTTCGGGTTGCCCGGTACGGCGTGGTAGTCGACCCTCCCCAGTCCCCGTCCGGTATAACCCAATGAGCGCAGGGATGCCACCCAAGGCTCGCTACCGTAAAAGACGAATCCTCTCCGGTCTCCCCGGTAGGAGGCGGCCCATTTGAAAATAACTTCCGGTCCCACCCCAGCCGGGTCCCCCGAGGTTATGGCAATTGGTTTGGAATCTTCCCCCTGTGCAGGCATGAATAGGCGGGGCAGTTCACTTGAACAACTCCAATTGCGGGTCATTCAGCAAATCGTAGTTTTTCATGATGCGCAGGACCTG
Organism: Opitutales bacterium; assembly: GCA_022824405.1. Classification (GTDB taxonomy): domain Bacteria; phylum Verrucomicrobiota; class Verrucomicrobiia; order Opitutales; family UBA2995; genus JAABVD01. Next base: position 141,159 of record JAJDZZ010000045.1, on the reverse strand, counting down.
CAAAATATCCGATTTCTGATAATTCCGGTTGATCTCAACCCGGGCCAAAATATCCAACAACATGGAACGAAAGGAAATAATACCGTCTACCCCTTTTTCTTTGAGAAGTTCCATGCTCTGTTCCCGATAGGGGTTTTCCGTGGGCAATCCGGGCAATACCAGGACCTTGAGAAGATTGTCCTCCTCCGCTCCCTCCGCGGTCTTGCCGAAAAGGGCGCTGACTTGTTTTACGACCTGCTTCTCCAGGAAGCGGAAAATCTCCGGACTGCTCCTCAACATGGAGGGTGTAAACCTGAGGGAATGCCAACCTTTCACCACTACTACCGCTTTGTGAATGTAACGCAACTCACTGGAAAACAACATGAAATCCGGCCGCCGGGAACGTTGGGAATAGGACGGATTGAAGACCAGCAAGTCAATCTCCTCATCTCTTCTCTTCTTGCGCGATTGAACCTGGTATTTGCGCAATTGACGCACCAAAAAACCATTTTGCTCAAAATACTCCCGCACTATTTTTTCATCAACGGACGACATCGCGCTCAATACCTCATTACCGGAAAAATAACTCCTCCCGGGCCGCAATGACCACTTAAAAATTCAGCCCGTCCAGGGGAGGAGTTCACCTGGTTCAACCGCAGCCCATCAGCCCCGGGCGCCGTATTGGACCAGGATTTCCTTGACCAGGGCTGGATCGATCCGCCCTTTCGTAGCGGCTTCGCCGATGCGTTTCAATACCACGAAACGCAACTGTCCCCGCCTTATCTTCTTGTCCCGCAGCATGGCTTCGACCAATTTCCCGACGGCGACGGGTTTGCGCAACCGCGCCGGCAATCGGTAGCGACCGACCAGGGAACGAATCCGGTCCAGAACGGCTCTATCGATGATTCCCAACCTATTGGACAGTTCCCCGGCCAAGACCAGGCCAAGCCCTACCGCTTCACCGTGTTCATAGTCCCCGTACCCCGCCGCATTTTCAACGGCATGGGCGAAGGTGTGGCCCAGATTGAGCAGGGCGCGCCCTCCCCTATCGGCTCTTTCCCTCTCGTCGGCTCGTACCACAGCCGCTTTTATTTCACAATTACGCCTGATGATGGAGGGCAATTCCGCGTGGCCGGCATGCAGGTTATCCAGGTTTTCCAGCCGCTCGAACAAAGCGGCGTCCCCCAGCAAGCCATGTTTTATGATTTCCGCCATACCACAGTTGAATACCCTCCGGGGGAGGGTCTCCAAAAACCGGGTGCTGGAGAATACCGCTTTGGGTTGCAAGAAAGCGCCGACCAGGTTTTTCCCCGCCGGCAAGTTGATACCCGTTTTCCCGCCAACCGAACTGTCCACCATCGACAGCAAAGTTGTCGGAACCTGGTAATAATCGATCCCCCGCAAATAACTGGCCGCGGCAAATCCGGCAATATCCCCGATGACCCCTCCTCCCACGGCAAATATACAACAACTGCGGTCAAATTTGAGTCCCGCCAAAAAATCGTAAATCTCCGATAAGCGGGTAAGGCTTTTGGTCTTCTCTCCGGCTGGCAGCAGCAAAACCTGCCCCACCGCTCGTAGCGATCGCAAAAATTCAGGATGGGCGGCGGCGAAACCGTTATCGACGATAAAGGCCGATCTTTTGTTCGCCCGGGCCAGGTTCCCGGCCGTTTCAAGCACCCCCATGGCCGCGTCCGGACCAATCCTGATGGGATAGCGCCGAAGGCCCAAATCCACCTCTACAAGAATGTCCCGGCCCGCCATTACACGGACTCAGTTTCAAGGCCAAACACGGCATTGACGTAATTTTCCACGGTAAATCGCTGCAAATCCTCCGGCTTCTCGCCCAAGCCCACAAAGTGGACCGGCAACCCCAATTCCCGATAGATCCCGGCCAGGGCGCCTCCCCGGCTGGTACCGTCCAGTTTTGTGACGATTATCCCGGTCAGTTCAATCGCCTCATGAAATTTCCTCGCTTGCTCGATGGAATTAGTCCCCAGGCTGCCATCGATCACGAGCCAGCGGTGATGGGGCGCGGCGGCGTCCTTTTTTCTGAGAACCCGAACCATTTTTTTCAATTCTTCCATCAGGTGGGCTTTATTGTGCAAGCGGCCCGCAGTATCCAGGAGGAGAAGGTCGTGCTTTCGGGTCCGGGCCGCCTCGTGCGCGTCAAAAGCGACTGCGGCGGAGTCTGCCCCGGGCCTGCTCGAGACCAGGGCAATCCCCAACCGATCCGACCAGGATTTCAACTGCTCGTTGGCGGCGGCGCGGAAGGTGTCGCATGCCGCCATAAGGACAGAATTTCCGGCCTCTCGGTAGAAGTAACCCAGCTTGGCGGCGGTGGTCGTTTTGCCACACCCGTTTACCCCCAACAGCATTACCACCTCGGGCGATCCTTTCGGAGCATCGAGGCTTCCTTCGGCTCCGTCCAGTATCCGTTTGAGGACGTGGGAACCGATTTCGGCCACGTCCCGGCCGCGCAATCCGTTATCCTCCCCGTAAGCCCGCTTGATCTCCTCCATGATTTCATCCGTAGTGGCCACGCCGAAGTCGGCCCCGTAGAAGGCCTCCTCCAGCGCATCCAGGGAACCTGAATCGAGCTTCTTCCCCCGGAAAATACTACCTGCGGCGCCGAACAGGGATTGGGTCGTCCCGGCCAATCCGGACCTGAATTTGTCAAACAGACCAAACATGTTTTCAGATTGGCATCACCGTTCCACGGCTTCCCGAAGCGGCCGGTGAATGGTTCCCTTCATTTTGTCCAGTATTCCGTTGATAAAGCGTTTGGAATCCGGACTGGAAAACTGTTTGCTCAAATCGATGGCTTCATTGATCGACACGATGGGCGGAATGTCCAGGCGGTTCACCAATTCGTGGATGGCCAACCTCAAGATGGTAAGGTCCATTTTGGCGATGCGGTCGAAATCCCAATTTTCCGCATAGGTTTTGATTTGGCCGTCGATGGATTCCTGGTTCTCCAGCACCCCGTAAATCAACTCCTCGGCAAATCCGTAATAACTCCGCTCCCGCTCCTTTCCGGCAAAAAATAATCGCAAATGCAGTTCCAAGTCGTCCGGCGGATTTAATTCACAGGCATAAAGAAACTGCAGCGCAGTGACACGGTTTTTGCGCCTTTTCGAGATTCTAGGCATGGCTGACTGTGATTGTCTTGCGAATTTGAGCCATCTGCAGGGCCGCTTCGGCAAATTCCCGTCCGCGGTCCAGCCGACCCTCGGTCCGGTCGAGGGCCTGTTCCAGGGTATCGGCCACCAGGATACCGTTGATGACCGGGACGGACTCCTTAAGGGCTACCAACTGAAGGGCATGGGAGGCGGTTTGGGCGACAATTTCAAAGTGGACGGTTCCTCCCCGCAGAACAACCCCGAGGCCCAAACAGCAGTCGAACCGGCCACTTTCGGCCAACACCTGGATTCCCCAAGGCACTTCGTTGGATCCGGGAACCCGCATCACCTCGATATTTTCCTCCCGCACTCCGGCCTCGCGAAGGACGGCCAAAGTTCTCTGCAAAAGCGGTTCCACGGCAGGGGGATTAAACCGCGCACAAACGATCGCAAAGGCAAACGAGCTGCCATCGATCGATTCGTACTTGGGGTACAGCGTGCTCATGCGAATACAAAGAACGGGAAATTACCGGAGATCAGTTCAAAGCCACTTGCTCGACAATTTCAAGGTTGTATCCATCGAGAGCCACCACATTTCGCATGGTGCTGTAGAGAAGCCGGATTTTCCTGAGCCCCAGAGCCACCAGGATTTGAGCGCCGATCCCGTAATCCCTGAAATCCATGTCCGACCCTCCGACGGCGGCCCGGTCACCCCGACTCTCCAGGACCAACCCTCTCTTGGCCTGCTCCATATAAAGCACCACCCCACAACCCTCCCGGGAAATTTTCTCGAAAGCGGCCCGCAAATTCAAAAAACCGCCGCCCTGCTTGTCCCGAAAAACATCCTGCAACACGTTTTCCCTCTGCACGCGGACGAGGGTGGGTTCACCCGACACCTCCCCTTTGACAAAGGCAATGTGCTGGCGGCCGTCGACCTTGCTGCTGAAAATAAACATCTCGAAATCCCCAAAGGCGGAGCGAAAAGGTTGACGGGCAACCTGCTCCACCAGTTTCTCCCGTTTATGGCGGTATTCGATGAGGGAGGCGATGGATATCAAGGGCAGGTTGAAGCGATGTTTGAAGTCCACCAACTGGGGAAGACGGGCCATGGTGCCGTCCTGGTTCACCACTTCGCACAGGACACCGGCGGGGAACAAACCGGCCAATTGGGCCAAATCCACCGCGGCCTCGGTGTGCCCGCTTCGCTCCAATACCCCACCCGGTTTGGCCCGCAGAGGAAAAACGTGGCCGGGTTGGATCAGGTCCTCCGGGGTGGTTTGCGGCGAAGCGATCCTGCGAATGGTTTCCGCCCGGTCAAAGGCGCTGATCCCCGTAGTAATGCCCTCGGCCGCATCGACGGACACGGTGTAGTCCGTGCGATAGGACTCGCGATTGTGCGGAACCATGGGGGTGAGTCCCAGCCGTTTCAGTTGCGGCTCGGCACAGGGAACGCAGACCACCCCGCTGCAGTGGCGAATCATCATGTTGACCAGTCCGGCGGTGGCTTTCTCCGCCGCAAAAATCAGATCCCCCTCGTTTTCCCGGTCCACGTCGTCGGTAACGATGACAATGCGGCCGTCGGCAACGGCCTCGATGGCCGTCTCAACCGCGTCAAATTCATTCTCCAATCGCCGGGACATTTTAAAAATAGGCTGAGGCTTGCATAGAGGGTTTTAATTTTCGATTCAATGTATAATGACCGGCCGGGATTTCCTTCTTCCGAACGAGGGGAACATCCGGGCCAAGATGCGGGCAGTTGGAGTCAAGCCGATTTGCCCAGGACGTACTTGCGCAATTCCACCCTGAATTGCCCCACGTGCACCGAGCTGATCATTTTTACGATGATCCTGTGCTCATCGTTGGAAAACCAAAGGTCGATGGCGGCATTCTCGCTTTTGCTGAACACTCCGCCCAAGCCTTTTACGTCCGCCGAGACACTTACGCAATTGAACTTCCCCGCCCTGACTTTGACCCTTTCCTCCCGGAGGATCTCGATTTCCGTCATTATGGTCTTTTTGCCGTCCGTAACCGGGATCCGGATGCGTTGACCGATTTTTTTATCCTTGAGCCGATAGGCGAACAATATGGAATAGGGGTCCTGGCACCCCGGTTCGATGGGAATGGGATCGAGCGGTTCGCCAAAGTTGGAGTAGCGGGCGGACTGCTTGTCCCAATCGACGTCGATTACAATTTCCCGGTGCAACCGGCCTTCACTCTGGTCCTTGCGATAATGCAGGGTTTGGGTTACCTCCCCATCCGTAAAACTTTCAATGCGGTTGCGCACCCTGTAGATGAGGTCGGCCCAAGGGGTGGTTCGCAGCAGCAGGATGAATTTCAATTCTCCGACCTCGCTTTCCTCCGCTCTTTCCACGAGCATTTCCGCTTCCCCGACTTTCATTATCCCCCATTTGACATCGTAAAAGAAATGATCCCCGGGGTTGAAGGGCCGGCCGTACGATTCTTTGGCATCCAACCGACCTGGCAGCAAATTAAGCATAACTAGCAGGAGAGGGAGAATGCTTCCCTTGTCCAGGGGGAAGGGAAGGAAAAAATGCGACCGGCGATGTGGCATGGGAGATTCGGATGGTCAGGCAAAATTTCGCTTCCAACGGAGAAAATCGAGCCAATAATTCAGGAAACCGGAACAGGTTTTAAATTCCAAACCTCCTCGGCGTATTGCAGGATGGCGCGGTCGGAGGAAAATTTGCCCACGCGAGCCGTATTGATAATGGCTTTGCGCGTCCATTCCTCCTTATCGCGGAAGGCATTTTCCACGACTTTCTGCGTCTTCAGGTAGGCTTCGTAATCGGCCAATACGAGAAAGGGATCGCCGCCATCGAGAAGGCTGTGCCTCAACGGCGCCAATACCCCCGGTTCATCAGGGGTAAAGGCATCGCTGCCCAACCAATCCACGATGTTCCTCAGTTCGTTATTGCGGTAATAGTAACGGTAGGGGTTGTAGCCCTTGGCTCTCAGCGCTTCCACCTGCTTTACGGTCAACCCGAATATGAAGATATTTTCCGGGCCGACCTCCTCCAGGATCTCCACGTTGGCCCCATCGAGGGTTCCGATGGTAAGGGCTCCGTTCAGGGCCAACTTCATATTTCCCGTTCCCGAGGCCTCCTTGCCAGCCGTCGATATCTGTTCGGATAAATCGGCGGCCGGGATGATCTTCTCGCACAACGACACCCCGTAGTTGGGAAGAAAAGCTACTTTGATCCGGCCGTTTACGCGGGGATCGTTATTGATGGCCTCTCCCACGGCATTGATGGCCTTGATAATGGTTTTGGCCAGATAATACCCTGGAGCCGCCTTGGCTCCGAAAATGAACACCCGGGGGACCATCTCGAAGCCCGGGTCGTGCAGAATCCGGTGATACAAGGTGAGAATGTGCAACAAATTGAGGTGTTGCCGCTTGTATTCGTGCAACCGCTTTATCTGCACGTCGAACAATGCTTCCGGATTTACTTCGATTCGGCAATGGTCTCGGATTATCCCGGCCAGCCGCTTCTTGTTCTCCAATTTTATGTCCATGAACCGCCTCCGGAAGGCCGCCTGGCGGGCCAAGGGCTCGAGCTTGCGCAAAATATTCAGGTCGATGGGCCACTCGTCTCCGATATGTTCGGTTATCAGCTCGGACAATTGCGGATTGCAGGCCAATAGCCACCGCCGCGGTGTGATGCCGTTGGTTATGTTTTTCAACCGTTCCGGATAGAGGGCGTAGAAATCCCTGAAAAGGTGTTTTTTCAACAACTCGGTGTGCAGGGCGGCAACGCCGTTTGTGCTATGGCTGCCCACCACGGAGAGGTATGCCATTCGTATCATTTTGCCATCCGTCTCTTCGATCAGCGATACCCGCTCTTTCATGAGGTTGTCCCCAGGCCATCGCCTTTCGACTTCGTTGTCCAGAAACCATTGGTTGATTTCAAAAACGATTTGCAAATGGCGGGGCAACACCTTCCTCCATAGGTCCACACTCCATTTTTCAAGGGCTTCCGGCAGCAGGGTGTGGTTGGTGTAGCCAAAGATCTTTTTCACCATGGCCCAGGCTTGTTCCCATTCCAGGTTTTCCTCGTCGAGGAGGATCCGCATGAGTTCCACGATGGCCACGGCGGGATGGGTATCGTTGAGCTGAATAGCCGCATTATCGACAAAAGCATCCCAGCCGGAATGGGTTCTCTTATAGCGGCGAATGATATCCTGAAGGGAACAACAAACGAAAAAGTATTGTTGAACCAACCGAAGCTCCTTGCCGCTTTCCGTCTCGTCGTTCGGATACAACACCTTGGAAATGGTTTCGCTTTCCGCTTTCTCCTGCACCGCCTCGACGTACCCCCCCCGGTTAAAGGTGTCGAAGTCGAACTCCTCCGACGACTTGGAAGCCCACAATCGAAGAAAATTTACCGTTCCCCCTCCAAATCCACAAATGGGAATGTCGAAGGGAACGCCTACCAGGGTCTGGGTATTCACCCAGGCCGGGCTCTGATTTCCGAAAGAATCAAAGCGCCTTTCCACCTGCCCGTAGAGGCGGACCTCCATGGAATATTCGGGGCGCACCACCTCCCACGGATTGGCGTACTGCAGCCAGTTGTCAGGGTGTTCGACCTGATGGCCATTGACAAATTCCTGACGAAAGAGGCCGTATTCATAGTGTATGCCGTATCCGATGGCCGGGTAATCCAGGGTGGCCAATGAATCCAGATAACAAGCGGCCAGGCGGCCCAGGCCTCCGTTCCCCAACCCCATATCCGGTTCCTCCTCCCGGATTTCATCCAGACTGAACCCCAATTCTTCCAGGGCCAGCCTCGCTTTTTCCTCCAGCCCGGCATTGAACAGGTTGTTGATGAGGAGCCGGCCCATCATGTATTCCAAAGACAAGTAGTAGACCCGGCGGACGTCGTTTTCGCGATGCGCTTCCTGAGTGGCCATCAAGCGCTCCAGAATCCGGTCCCGAACCGCCATACAGGTCGACGTCCATAAATCCCGTTTTCCGGCAAACCCGGGGTGCCGTGCCAGGGTGTACTTCAAATGATTCAGGATGGAGGCTTTCATTCCCTCCACCGTGTCCTCGGTATTAAAGTGGAATCCACTTATTGCTTTCTGTCCTTCAACCGTCATATCTCACCAGAGGTTGCCGGAAGGGGCCAAATTCCGATAAAACCTGCGATCCAATTCATTGCGGCCCAATTCGATGTAGGTGGGTCTGCCCAGGGGGCTCAAAAGCGGGTTGTTACAACGCATTAGTCGGTTAGCCAGTTCGATCACCTCTTTTTCCGAGACGGAATCGTCCAGCCGCACGGAACGCTGGCAGGCCAGACGGGCCAGTTGCGTAAAGGCTTGCAAAGGCTTGTTTTTTCTAAAGGTCCCCGCTTTCATCAACCCGACAAGGTCATTGATCAGCGTTTCCCCTTCCTCCGGGGAGGTCCAGACCGGAGTGGCTTCGAGCCGGAAGAAATTGCGCCCGAACTCCGCTATTTCGAAGCCGTTCGCGTTCAGGAAATCCAAATTTTCGAGCAAGGCGGCCGACCCCAGCGCATCCAATTCGAAGGGGACCGGTATCAACAATTGCTGGGCCGGAACATTGCTGTCCCGGTACTGCTTTTCCAATTGCTCGAACAGGATCCTTTGATGGGCGGCGCGGCGGTCCAAGAGGACGATGCCGCTGGGGGAGTCAAAAATGGCCAACCCCTTCTGAGCGTGCCCTAAAAACCGCCACTTCACCTTCCAATCCGGATCGGGCGCCGCTCCTGCCGGAGTGGGATCACGGGCGTCCCTCCGGTAGCTGGCCGGATCGGGTTCTCCCCCACCCCTTCCTCCTTTTTCCGGCGCAGAAGGGGGGGGAAGTCGGGCGGCTTTCCCCTCATCCCCGGCCTCTGGGAACGCTGCTGCGGCAGTGCCCCTGGACCCGGCTACTTCGGGGGCCGCAGCCGGCCGGATGCTTTGCAATAGACTCCGGATGACAAATCCTCGCAATCGGGCGGCCTCCCGGAAGCGAACCTCCCGCTTGGATGGATGCACGTTCACGTCCACCGTTTTGGGGTCGAGCTCGAGAAAGAGGAATGCTTGCGGATACCTCCCGCGCGGAAGAAAGCTGTGATAGGATTCTATCAAGGCCTGATTGAGGGTGGAGCTGGTCACGGGCCGCCGATTGACGATGGTTATCATGTCATGCCGCGAGGACCGGCCCTTCCCCGGCCGGCTGATCAAACCGCGCAGCCGGTAATCCCCGTCCTTCGCGTCCACCGCCATCAAATCCTCCACCGCCACGGGACCGAAAATTTCCCTGACCCGTTCCTTCAGGGATGGGCAGGAAGGGGAATCAAAAACCATCCGCCCATTTTCCATGAGGCTGAACCCGGTCCGGGGATGGGCGATGGCGTAAACTTTGGCCAAGTGGATAATGTGGGCCGCTTCCGTGTTATCCGTCTTGAGGAATTTTCGGCGGGCCGGAACCGCGTTGAACAGATGGGCGACTTCCACTCGGGTACCTTGGGGCATTCCACATTCGCGCACGTGAATCAGTTTCCCTCCGTTGATCAACAACTCGGTTCCGCTTTGGGACAGCGGCGGCCTGGTTTTCAACTGAAACCTGGAAACACTGGCAATGGAAGGGAGCGCCTCTCCGCGGAATCCGAAGGTGGTTATGTTGAGGAGATCCGCCGCCTCCCTCACCTTACTGGTGGCATGCCTTTCAATAGCCAACAGAGCTTCGTCCGGCTGCATTCCGGAACCGTTGTCTTCGATCCTGATTAGAGAACGGCCCCCTTTGGAAAATTCTATTTCCACGCGGGTGGCGCCGGCATCGAGGCTGTTTTCCAGCAACTCCTTGACGACCGCAACCGGCCTTTCAATCACCTCGCCAGCGGCGATTTGATTGGCTACGCGGTCGGGAAGAACTCGGATCTGCGCCATGAGGAGACTAGAGGTTAAGGTGCGTCATCTGGATCTATAGCATTTTTTCCGCCAGCCTCCTGTTCCAGCAAAAAATACCCCTTCAAAACGGCAAGAACGGGTTGAGGTCGAAGCGAATAGTCATAACACTTCCCGGAATCACTTAAACCGAAACCCTGCCCACCGGCCCCATCGCCCTCTCCCCCTGGGACAGCGCGGGCGAACCCCTGTCGTCATGCCCAATCAACTCGCAAACGAAAAGAGCTTATACCTGCGGCAACACGCCGAAAACCCGGTAAATTGGTATCCTTGGGGCGAGGAGGCCCTGGCCAAGGCCAAAGCGGAAGACAAGCCCATACTGGTGAGCATCGGATACTCCTCCTGTCACTGGTGCCACGTCATGGAGCACGAATCCTTTGAAGACCCCTACATCGCCCAACTCATGAACGAACACTTCGTCTGCATCAAAGTGGACCGCGAGGAACGCCCCGATGTGGACCAGATCTACATGGAAGCCGTTCAGATGATTACCCAGCGGGGCGGGTGGCCCCTCAACGTATTTTGCCTGCCCGATGGACGCCCTTTCTTCGGCGGAACCTACTTTCCCCCGGAAGATCGGGGAAATGGAATGGTTCCCTGGCCCCAGGTTCTCATCCGGGTATCCGAATTTTTTAAACGCAACCGCGACCAACTGGAAGAGAATGCCGAAAATATCGTCAGGAACCTGGATGCATCCAACGCCCCCCTCACCTCCGCCGAGGGCCCCATCGACGGCAATGTGTTGCTGAATACCAGCCGCGAGTTTACGCGGCGTCACGACGACGCCTTCGGCGGCTTCGGCGCGGCCCCTAAATTCCCCCCCTCCATGGCCCTCAACTACCTGATCCAGGTGCGTCAGGGTTGGCGGGAAATTTCCAAAAAGGACACCTCCGTCAATCCCGCCATAGACCGAATCGACGCCATTATGGAAACCACCCTCACGGGCATGGCCCAAGGCGGTCTGTTCGATCAGATCGGGGGCGGTTTCGCCCGCTACAGCGTGGACCGCTATTGGCTCATTCCGCATTTCGAAAAGATGCTTTACGACAACGGACTCCTCCTGGATACCTACAGCCGGGCCTGGCTGACCTATAAAAAACCCCTTTACCGGGCCGTGGTAGAGGAAACGGCGGCCTGGGCCTTGCGCGAGATGCGTTCCGAAAATGGGGGTTTCTACTCCGCTTTTGACGCGGACAGCGAAGGGGAGGAAGGCAAATTTTACGTCTGGAAACCGGAAGAAATTGTGGAAGTTCTGGGCGAAGAGGAAGGCAAGCGTTTTTGCCAAGCCTACAACATCACCCAGGCCGGCAACTTTGAACACGGGTTTTCCAATCCCGCCCTGACCGAAAGCGATTTTGGCATCCGCCAATCCCTGGCTCCGGCCCGGGCCAAACTGTTCCGGCATCGAAAGGGCCGCATCCCTCCCGGTTTGGACAAAAAGCAACTTACCTCCTGGAACAGCCTGATGATTCGCGGCTTGGCGGAAGCGGGATTCGCCCTGGACCGGCCCGATCTTTTCGACGCCGCCTGCACCGCGGCAGATTTCATTTGGAACAACGCGCGCACCCCCGACAACCGGCTTTACTCGGTCTATTACAATGCGGGGTCCGTCAATGCTTACCTGGACGATTACGCCTTTTTCGCAGAGGCCCTGCTCGCCATCGCAGCCTACGCGGATATCTTCCAACCGGGCCGGTCCAAACGCTACCTGAAGCGTTGCGAGGCCATAACCAAGGCGACGATGACCCATTTCAAAGACCCCGAGGCGGTGGGCTTCTTTTTTACCTCCCACGATCATGAAAGCCTGATCACCCGCAAAAAGGAGTGGTGGGATGGAGCCATTCCCTCGGGCAACGCATCCATGCTTCACGTGCTCGGCAGCCTCTATTTTTTGACACTGGAACCCGCTTACCGGGAAGCCTTTCAGGAACATCGCCAAGCTTATTCGGGTTCCATAGCAAGAAACCCGAACGGGATTCCTCACGCCTTGGGAGGGCTCGTGGCAGAGAGTAACGGTATCGAGGTCCTCAAAGCCAAAGACGTGGCCAACCTGGACGACCTGGCCGCCGTTCTTCGCCAACAACCCTGGGTAAAACGGTTTTGCCTGCTTTCAAATGAGCCGGGGCAACCGCCTGGCTACCAGCGTTGCATCGGCCCCGTGTGCCTCCTCCCGGTGGACAAACCGGAAGTCATGTTTCAATAAGACGATGATCCCTTAAGCCGTTCCCTGGCCGAGGAAAGCCCGCCAGAACCGGATTTGCTTCCCCACTTGTTTCGGTCCCGGCATACCCGGGCGTTCCCGGGCCGCCATGGCCTTTCCGATATCCAATACTTCGACCCAGTCTTCACCGAAACCGGCCTCTATTTTCTTTGCCTCCCCCAGGGATATTTCGTTCAGCCCTACCCCCAATTCCTCGCACCGGGCCACCAAGGCCCCGACGGCTTGGTGGGCCTTGCGGAAAGGGACACCCTTGCCCACCAGGTAATCGACCACGTCCGTGGCGAGCAGGACGGGATCGGACACGGCCGAAGCGCACCTCTCCGCGTTAACCTCCATCCCCCGCAACACCCCTTGCACCACCTGCAGGGAAAGGACCGCCTGGTCGCAGGCGTCAAACAGAGGGAGTTTATCTTCCTGAAGATCGCGATTATAGGTTAGGGGCAAGCCCTTTACCAGGGTCAACAGGGTTTGCAAATCTCCCACCATCCGCCCGGACTTGCCCCGCACCAGTTCCATCGCATCCGGGTTCATTTTCTGCGGCATCAGGGAAGACCCCGTAGAAAAGGATTGGGGCAGTTTGACGAATCCGAATTCGCTGCTGCACCACAAAATCAAATCTTCCGCCAAACGCGACAAATGAAGCCCGATCATGGTGCAGGCGTAAACCGTATCCAGTATCCAATCGCGGTCGCTTACCGCATCCATACTGTTCCGTGTCAACCTCGGCTCGCCCCCGGCATCGACGAAGCCCAGAAACCTCGCCGTAAATTCCCGGTCGATGGGCAAGGTGGTTCCAGCCAACGCTCCCGATCCCAAGGGGCACCGGTTGGCTTGGTCCGCCACGAAATTCATTCGACTCAGGTCCCGTCCCAGCATCTCGACGTAGGCCAACAGGTGATGACCCAAACTCACGGGCTGGGCCCGCTGCAAATGGGTGTAACCGGGGAGGAATACCTGCCCATCCCTTTCCGCTCGATCCAAAAGGACCTTCATGACGGCCCGGAGGGCGGCCGTTATCTCACGGGACTGAGCTTTGACAAATAACCGGACATCGGTGGCCACCTGATCGTTGCGCGACCTTCCGGCGTGAAGTTTCGCCGCTTCGGGAACCCGCTCGATGAGGGCCCGTTCGATATTCATGTGGACGTCCTCCAAGGATTCGGACCAGGTAAAACGACCCTTCCGCATCTCCTCGGCCAGGGTATCGAGCCCACCGTGGATGGCCGTTTTTTCATCCTGGGAAATCAACCCGACATGACAAAGCATGGCAGCATGAGCCCGGCTGCATTCCAGATCGTAGGGGGCGAGCCGCCTGTCGAAGGAAACCGATTCGCTGAAACGCAACATCACCTCGGCCTGTTCCTCGGAAAACCGGCCTCCCCAAGTGGGCTGTTTGGAAGTTTCACTCATCGGTTACGGAGAAATTGATGCCCTTGATACCCGCTTTCGAACAGGCGTCCATTACCCGCACGATAATCTGGTGCGACGTTTCGTCACTGGGCGCCAGGGTCACCAAGGCTTCGACCTTGTTAGCATCGCTGGCCTGCTTGAAGCGGGTGAGCATAGCCGTAAGTTCGAGGAACCGAGGGGAACCCGGCGAATCGTAGGCGTATTCATTGACCACCACCTGGCCCTCGTTGTCAATCTCCACAATTTGCTCATCCGGCATCTCCAACGGATCGGATTGTTCAACCACACCGGGCAATTGAAAGGAAATGTCCGCCTCCTGTTTTTCCAGGGTGGAGGTCACCAAGTAATAGAGGAGCAAGAGAAAGACCACGTCTATCATCGGTGCGATGGGGATCGATGGGTTGGTCTCCGGTTTCTTTTTTCGCCGGATCATATATCAGCCACTTGCCTCATAGGTTGCGTAAATGACCTCATAGGCGCCGACTTCGGCACAGGCTTTCAGGACTTTCCTGATTTCGAGGAAGGGAGCGGTCCCATCCGCCCGCACCACAATTTGCAATCGGGGGTTGGTCTCGATGGCCCCTCCTAAACGGGTTTTCAACACCTCCAACTCCACCCGCTCCCCGCCGAGGTAAACGGAACCGTCTCCCTCCACCGAAACGATGCCCCTGTCCGATACCTCAGAGGGCACTTCACTTTCGTGAGACTGGGGAAGTTCGACCTCGACGCCCTTATCCAATCGGGCCAAAGAACTCACGCACATGAAAAAAACCAACAGCAAAAAGACCATGTCGATCATGGGCGCCATTTGAAATGCTTCCTCCGGTTGGGGTCTTTTTCTCCGCTTTACCATCCCAAGTACTAACCGTCGTCCCCTATGGCTTCAACGGGGCATCCTTCCAGGGCCTCCAGGCACTCATCCTTTCCATCCTGATCCTCGGGCTGCTTGTAAACGTAGGAATAGCCGCCGTCTTCGTTGCGCATGAAGAAGGCGGGCGCGATTTCTCGACATAAATCACAGTCGATGCACTGGTCATCCACGTAGAATTTGCCTCCGACGTTTTCCGGCCACTTGGCGTCTGGATCAGGCATAATCAAAGCCACCCTTACCAATTACAAATTGCTGTCAAGTGCGATATGGACCCCAATCCGGGTCGGGGTTCGGGCAATTTCAAAATTGAGCTGCCGAAAAGATTGCGCTTTGCTTTACAAAGTACAACGGTAGCTTTGCCTGAATCGGGCTGGCATTCCCCCTGATGAATGGGAGCCGCATCCCGCTGAGAAATCATGTTATACGATCGGCCATACATGCGAGAGCAAGAGCCCGTCTCCCGCCCCAATCCCTACAAGCCGCTCTACTTCCTGCTGGGAAGTATTGCCGGGGTCTACCTCCTGCAAATTATTTTCCGACAACCTTGGGCCAAGCCCCATTTCGACCTTGTCTTCAGCCTGTCTTCCTCCGCCCTTTCCGATGGCCGTGTTTGGCCCTTGCTCACCTACGGCTTTCTCCACGCCAACTTTTTTCACATTCTCTTCAATTGCCTGATGCTTTACTGGCTCGGGAAGGTCTTGCATGACCAACTCGGGGCCAGCCGGTTTTTCACCCTTTACGGGATTTCGGTTCTGCTTGGGGGGGTAACCTGGCTGGCGGTCAATAGCTGGCGGGGGGATGCTGCCTTGCTCATGGGAGCTTCGGCAGGGGTTTCCGGCCTTCTGGTCACCTTTGCCCTGCTCTACCCCAATCAACCCTTGCAGTTCCTCTTGTATTTCTTCCTGCCCGTACGGATCACTCCCAGAAATCTGGTTTTGATCGTGTTGGCCATCGATGCCATCGGCCTGCTCTTCGGCGAACTTCCCCTCTTCCGACAAACCACCAGCCCCATAGCTCATTCAGCGCACCTTGGCGGAATGTTGGGAGGTTGGTTGTTTTTCAAATATGTCCTGCCCCGAAACTTCAACTTCGGGCTGCCGTCAGTTGATGCATCTCCTCCCAAATGGATCACCGATAAAAAAACCAAACGAGCCGGAAGCGGCCGCTTTCGCATCAAATTTTCCGACCGAAAGGAGTTGCAAAGTGAAGTGGACCGCATCCTGGACAAAATAAACGCCCAGGGATTCGCATCGCTTTCGGAAGAGGAGAAGAAAACGTTGGATAAGGCTAAAGAACTCCTTAACCGCTAACCCTGTTTCCCTTTGCCCAGTTTTAGAGACAGTCTTTTGCACCAATGGGACCAAGCTCAAAAGCTCGAAGGCGGAGATCCGGATTCGTGGTCCTGGGAAACCTGGAAACGCCTGGAAATTTTTACCGCTTTTTGCCCGATTTACAAGCAAACCCTGCTGGTTTATCCCGATTACATCCCCTGGCTGGAAAAGGAAGAAAACCTGTTTGAGAATTTCGGGGGCCATGCCCTGAAAACCGAATGGGCCTCCTTTAATCTGCCCGCCGGGGAGAAGGAACCCAACTCATACCTCGAAGCCTTGCGGAAATTTCGCCGCAAAATCAGCTTGCGCGTGGCCTACAGGGAGATCCACGGCTTCTCCAAAACGGAAAATTCCTTCAAGGAAATGACCCTTTTGGCAGAAATGTGCACCGAGATCTGCTATAACCTGGCCCTTACTCGCTGGCGAGACCGTTGGGGTATCCCCTGGAACGAGGAAACCGACCGCGAGGCGACCGGGTGCGTCCTGGCCATGGGTAAGCTGGGAGCGGATGAACTCAACTTTTGCTCCGATATCGACCTCATTTATTTCTACGAAGGCAACGGCTATTGCCGTAAAGGGAACCGGACCACTTCCAGAAGCATCGGCGAATTCTACGGCAAGGTGGCACAAACGGCCACCTCTTTCCTCATCAAGAGGACCAGGGAAGGGTTTTTGTTCAACGTGGATCTTCGCCTGCGGCCCCACGGAGAAAAAAGTCCCA
The DNA here is from genome assembly GCA_022824405.1 of Opitutales bacterium. GTDB lineage: Bacteria > Verrucomicrobiota > Verrucomicrobiia > Opitutales > UBA2995 > JAABVD01. The sequence continues at coordinate 124,574 of JAJDZZ010000045.1, read as the reverse complement.
TTGCGCCTTCCTTTCAAGCTATTGAAAACTACTATTACCAGGCCGGACAAACTTGGGAACGCCTGGCCTGGATGCGGGCGAGACCCGTGGCCGGAGACAAGGGACTGGGCCAGGAACTCCTGGAGGCCCTGAACCCCTTTCGTTACCCCCGGTCCCCCTCCCCGCTCATCCTTCAGGAAATCTCCACGCTGAAGGCCCGCACGGAAAAGGAAATCGTGGGATCCGCCCAAATGGATCTGCATGTGAAAAACGGACGGGGGGGCATCCGCGAAATCGCGTTTTTCCTGCAGGGGCACCAATTTCTTTCCGCCGGGAAAAATCCATTTTTACAATCGCATAACACCTTGGAGACCCTGGAAAAATTGGAACTATACGGTATACTGGACAGTTCCCAGGTCAACTTTCTGCGCAAAGCCTACCTTTTCCTGCGCGCGGTGGAAAACCGCCTGCAAATGCGGGAGGAACGGCAAACCCACCTTCTCCCGGAGGACAAAGAAGACCAACGGGCTATCGCCCTTTCCATGGGTTATTGGAACTGGGAATCGTTCGCCCAGGAGATGAATAAAATCCAGGATGAGGCGCATGCTTTTTACCTCCAGTTCTACCCTCCCAAGGAATCCCTGGAAGACTTCGATTTATGGTGGAATTTTCTGACCAAAAATAAATTGGATGAACCCCTGAAGCCCAAATTGGAGCATTGGTTCGGCACGGACCCGGGCATGCCGGCGGAAGTGCGGAAATTCGCTCTGGGCTCCCAATTCCACCAACAGGTTACGCGGGAGTTGGTTTACCTGATCGTCGATCTGACCTGCAACCTCGATGCCGCTTTGGAAAGCGTATTCGATCCCTTGCAAACCCTCTATCGCATCGGCGAATTTGCCACCAAGTACGGGAGCCGCCTGGGATTCTTTAAAGCCTGCGCTGAAAATCCCGTCTTCTTTAAAGGACTCTGCCGGTTGTTCGACCGCAGCCGTTTTGTCTTCCAACTCCTCTGCCAACACCCGGAAATTTTCGCAGAAATTACGGAGCCGGACATCCTCAAGCGCAAAAAGTCGGGGGACGCTATCCTGCGCGAGATGGCATTGTTGCCCGCCGGGGAGGATTTTGCGGACTGGCTCTGGCTATACGTAAAGGCCGAACACGTCCGGTTCATAGTGGCCGAGTTGGTGGATGCCTACAATTTCCAGGATTCCGAGCAGGCCTTGACCCGGTTGGCCGACGCCACCGTGCTCGCCGCGCTCCATCGAGTGGACCCCGAGGGAAGACTGGGGGTGATCGCCCTGGGCAAATTTGGCGGGGCGGAAATGACGTTGGGCTCCGACCTGGATTTCATGATCCTGTGCGACGAATCGGAGGAGCCCCAAGTGGCCAACCGCAAAATTATGCGGCTCCAAAAAATCCTGGCTCATGCCAAGCCCCTGGGTCGTCTGTATGAAATCGATTTACGGCTGCGCCCCCATGGCGATGCCGGTCCCCTGGCGGTAAAACTTTCCTCCCTGGAACGCTATCACAGGTCGGAAGCGAAAATTTGGGAACGGCAACTCATGCTGCGTTCGAGAATGGTGGCCGGATCGGAGGAAATGGCTCGCGACTTTGCCCATTTGCGGTCCCGCATTCTCTTCGGAAATCCCATCGCCCTGGATGATCTGCAGACAATCCTGCACCTGCGCGAGCGCATCGAAAAGGAAAGAGACCCGAAGGCGGACGATAAACTGAAATTCAAATCGGGAGCGGGAGGAATCGTAGATATCGAATTCCTGGCCCAGATGACCTGCCTGGCGCACTGCCCCTTCGATCGGGGAGAACCCCCAGCCAATACCCGCCAAACTCTGAGATTCCTGAAAAACCGGAAACTCTTGCCCGCCAAAGATGTCGAGCGACTAATGGTCCACTACGAATTTCTGCGGCGACTGGAACGGTTACTGCGCCGGGATACGAACCGGGGAGTGTCCCTGTTGAGCGAACATCCCCGGGAACAGGATCAGGTGGCCTTCTGGCTGGGCTTGGCCGACCGTGACGAAGTTTTTGCAACCCTGGCCGAGGTTCGTGCCGAAGTCAGAAATATTTACCGAGAGAACGCCCGAAGGTTGGAAATCCACCTGTCTAACGCTTCCGCATAAAGGCTCGACTTATGCCCCGGCGGTCATTCTTATATTTTGTTCAGCAGCAGAGAAAACGACTCCCCTCCCCGACGCAAATGGCCTTGATGCGTAAATTTTCCTCCATTCGTCTCCCCCTCGCGGGGCTCCTCTTGCTGGGGACGTGCTCCTTCGGCCATGGGCGTGAGTTCGTTTATACCGAGGCCATGAAGAAGGAGACCCAAACGGTGGTCTTTCTATTGGAAAATTACCATTACTCGCAAAAATTCATCGACAACTCCCAGGCCTCCGAATTGCTCCATAACTTTATGGAGGACCTGGATTACAACCATGTTTTTTTCCTGCAAGAGGATAAGGACGAATTGGTGGCGGAGCATGCCGGCAGGCTGGAACGAAATCTGAGGCGGGGGGACCTGCGAGCCGCCTTTTCCATTTTCAACCGGTATGAACAACGCGTCATGGATCGCATCGAGTGGGTCGAAAACCGGCTGGAGGGGGAATTCGATTTCGACACGGAGGCGGAATACGTGGTCGATCGGGGGGAGTACCCTTGGCTCCGCAACCGGGAGGAAGCCGATGTGATGTGGGAAAACCGCCTGAAATACGAGTTGCTCTTCGATCTCCTCAACGAAGAAGACAAGGAGGAGGCGGTTAACACGGTGCGGCGGCGTTACAAGCGTCTGGCCAAAAACCTGGAGGATCTGGAAACCGTCGACGTGCAGGAAATCTTTCTGACTACCCTGACTCAGATGTTCGATCCTCACTCGACCTTTCTCTCCTCGGATACCCTGGAGGACTTTTCCATTTCCATGAGCCTTTCCCTGGTGGGAATAGGAGCTATTCTGACCCAGGAGGACGGCTATTGCACCATCCGCGAACTCATTCCCGGAGGACCGGCCGACCTGGACGGGCGTCTCCAACCCAATGACCGCATCGTCGAAGTGGCTCAGACCGGAGAAGAGCCCGTGGACGTTATCGACATGAAACTTCGCAAGATTGTGAAAATGATCCGCGGAGAAAAAAATACTACCGTCTACCTGACCGTCCTTCCGGCGGACGCGGTGGATCCTTCCATCCGGGAGACCATCGACCTGGTGAGGGATGAAGTGAAAATTGCCGCGCAAAGGGCCACGGCAAGTCTTTATCGGTTGCCGGGAATGGACGAAGATCCCCTGTCGGTAGGGGTCATACACCTTCCGTCCTTTTACGGGGATATCAGCCTGGACGAGGGCGGATCGCCCACCAGCACTACTCAGGACGTGGAGGAACTGATCGGCATTTTGCAGGAGGAGGGCATCAGTGGACTCGTCCTCGACCTGCGGGATAATGGAGGCGGCCTCCTCACTGAGGCTATCGATTTGACGGGTTTGTTTATCAAAACCGGGCCCGTAGTCCAGGTCCGCAATAATCGGGGTTTTATTCGCCGGGATTGGGATAGAAATGCAAAGATATCCTATCAGGGCCCCTTGGTCGTCCTGATATCCCGTTACAGCGCCTCGGCCTCCGAGATCGTGGCCGGAGCGCTTCAATACTACGACCGCGCCTTGATCGTGGGAGACAATTCAACCCACGGCAAGGGTACCGTCCAGGCCGTGTTTGAAATCGACCGGCTCGCCTCGCCCTCTTTTTTCAAAGACCAACCCACCGGAGCGGCCAAATTGACCATCCAGAAATTTTACCTTCCCAACGGCATATCCACCCAGAACAAAGGAGTGATTTCAGACGTGCCCTTGCCTTCCCACCGGGAGTTTTTGCCCATCGGCGAAGCCGATCTTCCCCAGGCCATGGGATGGGATAAAATCAATCCGGTCAACTGGGCCTACCCGGAAGCGGAACGGTCCGAGGATTTCAGACCGATCGACGAGAGCTTCAAATCCCACTTGAGATCTCTGAGCGAGGCCCGCCAAACCGAATTGGAGGAGTTTTCCTTTCTCAAGAAAAGCATTTCCGTCTTTAAAGAGAGGCAGGAAACCAAAGCTTTTTCCTTGAACCTGGAAAAACGATTGGAACTCAAGGAAAGCGACAAGCTGGTCAGAGAAGAACTCGAAGCGAGGGAGGACGAATTGGAGAAAAACTACTTTCCCAGTGAAAAGATTGTTCTGGAGGATCCCCAGGCTACCACCCCTGCCACCGCCTTCGCGGGCGAAGACCCGTTATCGTCCGATCAGGCAAACGTCGAGCCGGCTGAGGGAACGACCCCTGAAGAAGATGAAGGCCCGGGCCTCGATATCCACCTGAGGGAATCCCTCAGGATCCTTTCCGACTGGATCGACGCCTCCCATCTCAAAAGCGTCGATACCGCCGCTAAACAACCTCTCCCGGATAACGGCCGAGGGTAGCGGTTGCCCTTACTTCCAGAGCATCAGGTAGCGTTCCCGGTGAGACAAATCCAGGACGGACTTCACCCTGCCGAACCCGGCCCTGTGGGCTTCTTCCTTCAACCTGTCGTGTTGCCCAACCCCGGTTTCAAGGGCGAGCAACCCTCCCTCCTCCAGATAAGCGGGGCCTTCCCGCAGGATTGCCGATAACCCATCCAGCCCCCTGCTACCACCAAACAAGGCCAGTTCCGGCTCGTAGCGCAATACCTCCGGCTCAGCCGACTCCATCTCCACCGCCGTCAGATAAGGCGGATTGGCCACGATGAGCTGGAAGGTCCCTTCCACCGCCTCAAACCAGTCGCTTTGAAAAAAAGTCGCCCGCTTGGACAATCCCGTCCTTTCACCGTTTTCCCGAGCCAGGTCGAGAGCCTCCGGTGAAAGATCGATCCCCACCCCGGATGACTCCCCAAAGGTGTTGAGCAAAGCCAACAATATTGCGCCGCTCCCCGTGCCCAAATCCAAAATCCGTGCCGGGTCCCCTGCCCCGAACTCGTCCTGCAAAAGCTCGATCAGGTATTCCGTCTCCGGACGGGGAATCAAGGCCCGTTTGTCCGAGCATAATTTCAATCCGAAGAAATCGACCCAACCCAGCACGTGCTGAAGGGGTTCCCGCTTGGCTCGCCGCATTATATCGGCGCGGATGCCGGTCAATTCCTTCTCGGGCAGGGGGCGCTCGAACTGCAGAAATAAATCGAGCCGCTTCAGTCCCAAATTGTCCGCCAAAATCCATTCAGCGCTCAACCGAGCGTCGGGCACACCGTATTTCTGCAGATAGGCAGTGCTTTTCTGCAATACGGTCAGGATGGTCAGCATGGGCATAAGGTCAGGTGTTGTTCCACAAACCGAAGGGAGAAAAAAGGCAAATCAGACCAATTTTCCCTGCATCAACTCCTCGAGTTTCCCCTCGTACTCCGCCTTTTGCAGGGACTCCACCACCGGGTTGAGGTGCCCTTCCATCACCTGTGGCAAGGTGAGCAGGGTCAACCCAATGCGGTGGTCCGTCACCCTGCCCTGGGGAAAATTGTAGGTGCGAATGCGTTCGCTGCGATCCCCGGTGCCAATCTGGCTCTTTCGCTTGGCCGCGTATTTTTCCTGTTCTTCCCTTCGCTTCTTTTCCAGGAGGCGGGAATAGAGCACCTTGAGGGCCTTTTCCCTGTTTTTGAACTGGGACCGATCGTCCGCGCAATACACCGTCTCCCCGCTTTGCCGGTGTACGATACGGACGGCGGAATCGGTTTTATTGACGTGCTGACCTCCAGCTCCGGAGGCCCGCATGGTGGTGATTTTCAGGTCGTTGGGGTCGATATCCACGTCCACCTCCTCCGCTTCCGGCATCATTGCCACAGTCACGGTGGAAGTGTGGATGCGGCCGGCCGATTCGGTCACCGGAACCCGCTGCACCCGGTGCACCCCCGATTCGTAGCGCAATTTCCTGTAAACCTCCTCCCCCTTAACCAGAAAACAAACCTCTTTGAATCCCCCCAATTCGGATGGGTTGCTGCTCATCGGTTCCACCTTCCAGGAATTGAATTCGGCGTAGCGTTGATACATCCGGTACAAATCTCCCGCAAAAAGGCTGGCTTCATTCCCGCCCGCTCCGGCGCGGATTTCCACAATGGTGTTGCGCGAATCCGTCGCGTCGGGTGGAATCATGGCGAAGAGGATTTTCTCCTTCAATTCCGCAAAGCGGGTTTCCTGTTCCGGCAGTTCGGCCTGGGCAATTTCCTTGAGTTCTTCTTCCGCATCAGGGGCAATGATCATTTCCCGCAGGTCCGTTATTTCACGATCCAGTCTTTTCAATTCGGCATGACACTCGATTATCTGCTGCAGTTTCCGGTGCTCGCGCGATACCCGGGCCATTTGGGCCTGATCGCGGAAAAATTCAGGTTTGGCCATCTCCTGCCCCAAATCCCGATAGCGGGCTTGGTAAGGCTCAATGTCGGGTATGCCTTCCATAAATAGGTGTCGAGTGACCAGGATCTTCCCGGAGAATTCAAACCCTCCATTAAAGGGATGGAATTTTTCAAGGCAACCCGTATGCAGCCCCTCCAAAAAAATACTTTTCAAACGGGAACAAATTTTTAAATTTGCCGTCTTGGCTAAAAAAACCTGTAACCATCCATGATTGAAGTTAAATCGCTCTACAAAAAATACGGTTCCATCGATGCGGTTAACGGAATCAGTTTCAAGGTGAACCGTGGCGAAATCCTGGGGTTTCTGGGCCCGAATGGCGCCGGAAAATCGACCACCATGAAAATGATTACCGGCTTTGTTCGCCCTTCTTCGGGGACAATCCTGGTGGAGGGGCAAGACGTCCAGGAGCATCCGGTCGGCATCAAGGAGAAGATAGGCTACCTTCCGGAGAATGGCCCTGTTTACGGTGAAATGACCGTGCAGGAGTTTCTGCGCTTTATCGCGGAAATCCGCGGTTTCCGCGATCCCATGGAGAAAGAGGAAAAAATTGACCGGGTGTGCGACCTCTGCCGCTTGAACAGCGTGCGCCATCAATCGATCGAAACCCTGAGCAAGGGCTTCAAACAAAGGGTCGGATTCGCCCAGGCCGTGTTGCACGACCCCCCCGTGCTCATCATGGACGAACCGACCGACGGCCTGGACCCGAACCAAAAGAAGGAAGTCCGCAAAATTATCAAGGCCATGGCACAGGACAAAGCCATAATCCTTTCCACCCATATACTGGAAGAAGTCGGCGCCTTATGCAGCCGCGTCATCATTATCGCCAAAGGGGCGCTGATTGCCGACGAATCCCCGGAGTCCCTCCTGGAAAGAAACCGGAGGTTCAACGCCTTGCGCATTCAGGTGGACGGGGTGGATAACAAAACGGTGCGCAACGCCCTGAGGGATCTGCCGGAAGTTTCCGCAGTTACCCTGAACGATAATTATTTTGAAATTTTCCCAAAAAACAAGCGGGCTATCGAAGCCCTTGTCCTGAAGACTCTTCGCGATAACAACTGGTTGATTACCCATTTCGAAAAGGCGCCCGTGGGGCTGGATGAAGTGTTCTGGGAATTGACCGCATAGAAGGTAAAATCCGTATCCCTTCCTCCTCCATGAAGCAGATCGTCCCCCTATTCAAACGCGAATTTCTCGGTTATTTCCGCTCCCCCATTGCCTACGTCTTTCTCATCGTCTTCCTGGTAGTCTCCGCCGGGCTGACCTTTTATCTGGGCCGATTTTTCGAATCGAGGGTGGCCTCGCTGGAAACCTTTTTCAACCTGCAGCCGTGGATCTACACCTTTTTCATCGCGGCGGTGGGCATGCGTCTTTGGTCCGAGGAGCGCAGATCCGGAACCTGGGAACTTCTCCTCACCCTTCCCATACGCACCTGGGAAGCCGTCCTTGGGAAATTCCTGGCCGGTTGGGCCTTCATCGCCCTCGGCATAGCTCTGACCTTCCCCTTGCTTCTGACCGTCGCCTACCTGGGCAATCCCGACTGGGGACCGCTTTGGACCGGTTACATGGGAAGTATGCTCATGGCGGGCAGTTTTCTCGCGGTATGCTCTTTTACCTCGGCCATAACCAAGAACCAGGTCATCAGCTTCGTCATCAGCGTGGTGATAAACCTCGGCCTGGTCTTTCTCGGATGGTCCGTATTCACCGAGTTGATGTCCTTCCTTCCCCTTTCCTGGGTAGACGGCCTGAGCAATTTCAGTTACACCACTCATTTCGTCTCCTTCACCCGTGGGCTCATCGTCTTTAAGGACCTGATTTTCTTCCTCTCCCTGACCTTTTTCTCACTCCTGCTCACTGTCATCGTTTTGGAACATTAATTCAAATTTCCCCATCCCATGAGTAAGGCCCAAAAACTCATAGCGGGATTTCTGCTCCTGCTCATCCTCATCCTGACCAACATGTTGGCCAGCCTCCTGAGCTGGAAACTGGATCTGACCGACGGAAGACTCTTCACCCTCTCGGCCGGAAGCAAATCCCTGGTGCAAAAACTCGAGGAACCGATTGTCCTGGACTTTTACTTCACCCGCGACGTGGAAGGCTTGCCCATCCGGTTTAAAAACTACGCTACCCGGGTCGAGGAAATGTTGCGCCAGTTTGCCGGCGCTTCTTCCGGAATGATTAAACTGAATATCATCAATCCCAAACCGGACACGGAGGAAGAGGAAGCCGCAACCAGCGCGGGAGTCAGCGGCAATCCCATGCAAAATGGTCAAACCCTATACTTCGGCCTCTCCCTGACCCAGGCCGATAGCCAGGAGGCCATTCCGGTTTTCGATCCCAGCAAGGAAGAGTTCCTCGAATACGATGTGGCCAAAGCCCTCTACACCGTACAGCAATGGGATAAACCCGTCATCGGGCTGATCAGCGGTCTTCCCGTGGTGGGAACACCCCAATTCTTCCCCGGACAGCAACCGCAAAATCCGGACTGGGTCTTTATCGAGCAACTGAGGCAAACCTTTGAAATTACCGAAATCGACGATGCGTCCGGTTGGCCTTCCCCGATCGATGTTCTACTGGTCATCCATCCGGTCGATCCGGAGGAAGCCCTCCTCTATGAGATCGACCAGTACCTGCTCCAAGGCAGACCGGCCATCATAGCGGTCGATCCGGCCAGCGGCTTCCAAAAGGATCAGCAACGCCAAGCCATGATGATGGGGCAGCCCCCGCAAAATGTCTCCAGTACCCTGCGCCGGCTCTTTGCTGCCTACGGCATTGACTTTGACGACAGCCAATTGGTGGTCGACATGGACAACGCCGCCAGTGTGCAAACCCAGACCGGGCCCCTCAAGATGCCGACCTGGCTCCAACTGGGCCAACATGCCCTGAGCGCCGATGAATTTATCCTGTCCGGGCTCGATTCCCTGCATATCATCGAGGCGGGGAGTTTTACCGCGTCCGAGGAATCCGATCTGGAACTGACCCCTCTTATCCAAACTTCCTCCCAGGCGGGCACGTTCTTCGCCATGATGGCCGATCGCGTCAGCCCCATGCAAATGGCATCGCAGATTACCCCGGGGGGAGAGCCCTTGACCATGGCCGGTTTTTTGCGCGGAAACCTCCAAACCGCCTTCCCGGACGGCAAACCCGCTGAGGAGACTTCAGAGGACGAGGAAGATTCGCCCTCCCCGGCAACCCCTCCGAATCCGGAGGATTTTCTCTCCAATTCGACCAGCCCCTGCAATATCCTTCTCTTTGCCGACACCGACTGGTTGCAAGATCGATACTCGGTCCGGCGTCTGAACTTTTTAGGCATGGACGCCCTTCAACCCCTCAATGACAATCTGAACCTCCTGGGAAACGCCGTCGAATTCATGTCCGGCAGTCGAGACCTCATTTCCATCCGGGGCAAAGGCAATTCCATTCGGCCTTTTCTGGTGGTCGACCGGATCGAACGCCAAGCCCAAATCGAGTACCAACAGAAATACGATGAAATCAACGCCGAGGTACAGGATTTTGAAGCGAGAATCCGCGAGTTGCAATCCCAGCAAAGGGAAAGCAATACCTTGATGCTGACCCCGGAGTTGAGGAAGGAAATCCAGGAACTCAACGAAAATGCCGCCGAAAAGAGAAGGGAACGCCGCGAAGTCAGAAAAAAACTGAGAGAAAAAGTGGAAAACCTCGGGTTCACCCTGGCCGTATCCAACCTGGTGGCGGTCCCGCTGCTGGTTTTTGCCGCAGGAGTGCTCTTCTTTATCCGTCGGCACAACCGCAAATAGGCCTCCATTTCCATGAAAATACCATCCCTTCTCATCACGGTTATCCTCCTGGCCATTCTGACTTTGGTCGGTTACATGCTGCGAAATGCCTCCTTGCGCTCCCCCGTGGAGGACCCCCGGATCGGGCTACCCATACTGGAAAGGGCAGCCCTGGCCCAGCTCGGGACCATAGAGATTTCCAAGGACGATGACCGGGTGGAATTACAGGCCGATGAGGAGGGAAAATGGGTGGTCCGGTCCCTCTACGACCTCCCCGTGGACTTCGGAAAGCTAAGCGCCTTTGTCCAAAATATCGTAGAAGCCAAAATCGGGCGCAGGATCACGGCCCGGCCGGAGCGATTGGAGCGGCTGGATCTCAACCAAGGCAGGGTTTTACTGACATCCTCGGACGGAGCTTCCCTCTTGGACATCACCTATGGAAAATCACTTCCGGGAGGAGGAACCGCCTTTTTATTCGACCGGGAAGAAACCGCTTACCAGGCCACCTCCAGCCCCCACTTGGATGCCGACTCAACCAATTGGGCAGCCAAAACCCTCTACGAATTTGAAGCGGAGGATGTGGCCGGAATCCAGTTTTCCCTGGCGGGCGAAACTTGGGGAGTCAGACGGGAGGACAAAGATGCGGACTTTGCCAGCACAATCCCTTCCGATGAAAAGACCCCAAAACAGAGCGAGATCACCTCTGTGATCAACCAATTGAGCAATCTCCGCTTTACCCAAGTCAATAAACGGGAAGAGGTCGAGGCCACCGAGGAATGGAAAGGAGCACGGAACAATACCCGCTCGCTCAAGTTTACCCTGTTTTCCGGCGAAAATATCATGGTGAAAATGAGTCGCTACGAACCGCCATCCCAGGATGAAGAGGGTGAGGAATCGACCGTCTCCACGGCGGATCAGGTAACCTACCTGCGTATCGGCAGCAGCCGGGCAGACCATCCCATAAACCGTTTTATGGATGAGCTTACCTTTGAAGCCTCCTCCTATACCTTTGAAAACATTCCAACCGAAATATCCGAACTGGCCGACCTTCCCGAAGAACCGGAACCCCCCGAAGAAGAGTCAGAGGAGCGTATCGCCGATACTGAGCCCTCTCCACCGGAAGCAGTCGAAGCAATAGAGGCGATCGCCTCGGAAACAAAACCGCATACGGCGACCATCGAAGAAACGGTGGAAGAAACTCCCCCGGAAACGGAGCCTGCTACAACTCCAGTTGTTGAAACGGAGGTGGAACCGGAGAAAATTACCTCGGAGGTAAAGCCCTCCTCTCCGGCCGCGGAGGGAGGAGAGGAAGGGACAACCGCCAGCGAAGAAATCGTCCCCGCCGATCCGGCTGAACCGGCTCCATCCCCCCAACCGTAATTGCAGCTTGGAGAAGGGACGAGCCTCATTCCACCGGAGAATACCCCGAGCTTGCCAATCGAATTTGCGAGCAATTTAATGGCTTCGGTAGCTCATGATGCCAGGTTTATCCGTTCCAGCCCGCATATCCTCCTTCCGAACCGGGACTGTCCTCGGGGCGCCCTTCTCCTTCCTCTCCAGGGGCTTCCTCAGTAGCGCCCTGGGGTTGATCCTGGCCTTTTCCCCGGCCACGCCCCTGACGGCGAAAACCCTCGCCCAGATAAAACTGGAGGAAATCCAGAAGAAACAGAACCGCCTGATGGAGGCCTACCGTCGGGAAACCAATCCGAGCGATAAGGAATCCCTGGAGTTTCGATTGATTGCCATTCACACCGAGTATGCTGCCTTGTTGGCGAAAAATCCGGAAAATCCGGCTGTAATTGCCGCCTATGGGCTGTACTTGGCCCAGATCGACAAGGGGGACGATGCGCTAAGAATGTTGCTCAAGGCAGATTCCCTCGATCCCACCATACCACAGGTTAAGAACCAGTTGGGGAATTACATGATCGAGCAAGCCAACTTCCAACTCGCCTTGCCCTATTACCTGGACGCCATCCGTTTGTCCCCCAAGGAACCGCTCTATCACTACCAACTGGCCAACCTGCTCTATTATTTCAGCGAGGAATTTGTGGAGTATGAAGTTCTGTCCAAGGCGACGGTGGAAGACCAGATGTTCACTGCCTTCAAAAGCGCGGCCGAGTTGGCTCCCGACAACATGGCTTACCAATATCGTTACGCCGAAGCATTTTACGATTACCCCTTTGCCGATCTGAACGAGGCCCTCTCGGTGTGGGATGGCATCTTCCACCGCGTTCAGGACGAGCGGGATAAACAAATTATCCTCCTGCAACAGGCCAATTGTCACCTCAAGCTCGGTCATTTGGAGGAAGCTTCCCTTTTGCTCGACCGGGTCGATGATCCTTACCTGGACACCAATAAGGGGAAGTTGCTAAGGGAAATTGAGGAAAGGGGCGTCAGCCCTTCACAAGGAGGGTAAGGGATCCATGGGCTTGGGGTCCTCCCCGTCCTCTTCCCTATCCGCTTCTTCGGGACTTTCGTCCTCATCCTTCTCCGCCTGTGCTTCACCGGCCTCTTCATCCATCTCCTGGATAATGGAAGATCGGTCCTCCTGGGCGAGGGCGGGTGGTTCGGCATCGAGTAAAGACTGACTTCCCCCGCTTCCTGGCCTGGAAACCGCCCAATTGCCGCCCCCGGCCAGTGAAAGATAAAGAAACAAGGCCCCGTAAAGGGCTTGGAATTGGAAATACAAGTGACTTTCCTGGGCCGGCCAGGAGAAACTCCCCGCAATCAGAAACAGCAAAAGCGCCAGGGCCGTGATCCGGGTCCAAAAGCCGATGAGCACGAGAACCCCGATAAACAATATGGCACAACCGATAAACACCTGAACGATATCGGCCGAGCCGATTTTAAATACCGCAAGTGTCTTCAGAATTATATCCGACCTGCCAGCCAGTTCCCGTGCGGCAAAGAAAGTGGTGAGGGCTCCGGTTACCAAACGCAGGAGAAACAGGCCGAGATTATGGAAGAATAAAAACAAAACACCTACAGATTAAGGAATTCCGCCCCCCTTGGAAAGACCAAAGGACACCCTTCTATGGTTGGACGGCCCGCAATAAAGCATCGTCCATTTCATAATTTGCATAGACGTTCTGGACATCCTCCAAATCTTCCAGGATTTCGATAAGCCGCAATACTTTCCTGGCTTCCTCCGCATGGGTCACAGGCACCAGATTTTGCGGTATGAAGGCGATCTCCGAGGAATCCGGCTCGATGCCGGCATCTTCCAAGGCCTGGCTCACTTTCTCGTATTCCGATATGGGGCAACGCACTTCATAATGATCCTCCTCGTCCAATATGTCATCCGCCCCGGCATCCAGAACCACTTCCATCAGGGTATCCTCGGCCGTCTTCTCTGCCGCAATGGTGAATTGCCCCATGCGTTCGAAATTAAAGGCCACGGCTCCCGGCCCTCCCAGGTTTCCGCCGCTCTTGGATAGGGTGCTGCGCACTTCACTGACGCTTCGATTGGTATTGTCCGTGGCGACTTCGATCATCAAGGCCACTCCTCCAGGGGCATACCCCTCGTAGGTGACCTCTTCGATCACCACCCCCGGCAGTTCCCCGGTCCCCTTTTTAATGGCCCGTTGCACGTTGTGGTTGGGCATGTTGGCCGATTTGGCTTTCTGCAGCACGGTGCGGAGCCTCGGATTCATGGCAGGATCCCCACCCCCGGCCCGGGCCGCCAGGATCAACTCCTTGCTGATGACCGAGAAGATTTTGCCCCGTTTGGCATCCATGGCGGCCTTGTGCCGCTTGGTCGTTGCCCATTTACTATGGCCTGACACGTGTTAGTGGGTTATGAACGTTTGGATTTGCGTTTCCGTTTCTTGCGGATCAAAGGGTTGTCCTGTCGTTTTGCGCCTGATTCCGCTTTCCGGTCCTCGTCAATTTCCTCCGGATCCTTTCTTCGGTTGGTAATGGTTTGCTGCAGTATGGTCATTAGATTCTGCACTGTCCAGTAGAGGCAGAGCCCTGAACTGAAATTGTAGAGCATTACGACCATCATGACGGGCATGAATTTGAAAATGGCCTGCTGTTGGGCCGAAGCGGCCGTGGGGGTCATGCGCATCTGGTAATACATGGTGACCCCCATGAGGATGGGAAGGAGGTTGAAATACTGACCCATAAGGGGCAGGTTGATCCCCCAGGAGAAGAGCTTTTCCGGTTGGGAAAGGTCCGCTATCCAGAGGAATTCGGCAAACCGTAGTTCCGAGGAGGTCCGAAGCATGTAAAAGAATCCAATGAAGATCGGTATTTGGATCAGCATGGGCAAGCAACCCCCCAAGGGGTTCACCTTATGCTTCCTGTACAACTTCATCATCTCCTCATTCCTTCGCTTCGGATCGTCCTTGTAACGCTCCTGCATCTCCTTCATCGGGCCCTGTATCTTCTGCATCTTCTTGGCCGATCGAGCGGATATCTGGGTCAAAGGCCAAAACAGAATCTTTAACGCGATTGTGATAAGGATAATGGCGGCGCCCCAATTGGGTATGACCTCGTGAATCACCTTCATGCCCAGGAGCAAGACCTTGCTGATGGCCCCAAACCAGCCGAATTGCATGACTTTTTCCTGATTGCGGTCCATTTTCTGCAGCCGGAATATCTCCTTGGGTCCGACGTAAAAATCCATGCCCCGGCTGACCCGTTCGTTGGGGCCCAGACCTGAAAGCTCAAAGTGGGCATCCCCTTCCAGCGCCACCACTGGCTCTCCCTTGTCATTGCGCAAGTCGAGGGTACGCGGCGTCACGGTGACCCCGATGCCCTGCTCATCGGGAGTCAGAATGGCCGTAAAAAATTGGTTCTTCAGACTCACCCAACTGAACCGCGAGTCCTCCGTCAGGTAGGGGGGAGGATTGCGATTTCCGCCAAAGCCGAGAAATCCGTCCGATCGAATAAACTTGGATGAGGCGATGAACTCCTCGTCTCCATCCTCGTAATACCCCACGTTGAGAAAACCTCCCAGGAAGGTGCCGCCACCCAGCAAGGCAGGTTCGAGCCGACCCAAATGAAGCTTGTAGTTGCTCAACAAAAGGGCGCCGGAGGTGGTGTTGACAAAATCGACGGCGTGCCGGATGGAATACAATTCCTCATCCTCCGGGTTGGTATGGATCCAGAATTTTTTTCGCACCAGCAATCCGTCCGATTCGCGGCGTTCGAAGTGTATTTCCCGGTCGCTTTGATAGGATTTGACGAAGGAATTGTCAAAGCGTCCGCGGTTCACCGAAACCCCCAGCATCGGTTGAGACCCGTAGTGATTGAAGAGAAAGGGAAAGTCCGAATCCTTGTCCGCCTCATAAGCTTTCATGGCCACCTTCTTGATGCCGCCGCCGTGGTTGGTGAAGACCACTTCAATCAGGTCATTTTCCAGGTAGTAGAGGGTTTCCGGGACGGCGTCGGTTTCCACGATTTCCGGGACGGGTTCGCCCAATCCCTCGGGTCCTTGACCGACTTGTCGGAGCCCCGGGGAAATTTGAGGAGGGGTGGTTTCGGTCCCCACCGGGGGAGGGGATTCGGATGAGGGAGCGGACCCTTCCGGGGGAGGCGGTTGTTGCCGATTCCAGTTCATAACGGGAATCAGGGCAAATGCGGCAACAAGGAAAAGGACGCCGATTAACGTGTTCTTCTTATCCATGATTCCTTAGGGGGAAAAACAGGTCCGGTCGGCCCGGGAATCCCGCCGGGACTGGGTGGACGGGTTTGGGGAGGCAGGTTTTACCGGGTCGAATCCTCCGCCGTTGAAGGGATGGCATTTGCAAAGCCGGACCAAGCTGTAAAAGCCCCCCTTGAGCAAGCCGTGCAATTTTATGCTTTCCAGGGCGTAATCCGAGCAAGACGGGTAAAACCGGCAACACCCTCCCGGACAAAGAAGTGCGTTCTGTATCGGACGGAGGACCGTCTGATAAACCCAAAGGCATCCGATCGCAATCCTGCGGGGCGCTTTTGATAGCCCGGATGTCTCCCAAACTTCGTAGCGAGCGAACGGAGGTCGAGTGCTGGTGGGGGCTTTGTGCAGATTCGCGGGTGAAGCTGGGTCGTCACCCTGCAAAGTCGCTAATCCAACGAAGTCCGCTCCAGTGCCGACATTCCGGAGTGCAGTAGAAAATTTTTGAGACATGCGGGCAATGCATTCTAGCACAAAAGATTTCATTGTGGATTTTCCTTCCGGTTCAGATACTGACAGGCTTGGGTAAACCTTTTTTCCAGCTCCCGAAATGTAAAGTCAGTAAATTTAGGCCGTACCACCAGTACGCAGTCGCAATTATTCGGGAGTTCGCGCTGGTGCATGCGGAAAAGTTCGCGGCACAGGCGTTTGCAACGGTTGCGATCCACCGCCTTGCCCACCCGCCGGGAGGCGATAATACCCAGCCTCCGAACCGGTTGAGCCTCCCCCACCCCCTTCGGAACGTAAAGGGAAAATATAAAGGGGATGCTACGAAAGGGGCGGCCAAATTTTCGTACGGCATCGAATTCCCGGGCCCGACGCAATCGTTGCCGCGCCGTAAATCGATAGCGCATCCGGCTCAACAATGGGGTTAGGCGGAGAGACGTTTTCTACCCTTGCGACGACGTGCGGCAATTATCTTGCGCCCCCCGCTGGTGGACATGCGCTTGCGAAACCCGAATTTTCGGGCACGTCTGATTTTGGATGGGCGGTATGTCGGTTGCATGGTATATCAAAAAAGGACTCATAAGCTAGGTCCACCCCAACGCTTGTCAAGTTCCCACCCCACCAAAGTTGCCCCTGCCATTATTTTTCTAAAAAATTTGCTTGATCCAATCGGCAAATCCGGCACTTTTCCGTTTTCTTTCGTCGTCCCGTTCGTCTAGTCAGGTCTAGGACACAGGGTTTTCATCCCTGCAACAGGGGTTCGAATCCCCTACGGGACGCCAATTTTACTTTTGGCGAGGATCCGTTTCCCCACCCTTCTAACCAAAGACGTACTTTTTCAGGTAATCGTTATGGAACTTGCCGGAGGGATCGAGTTGGGCAACCAGTCCCCGGAATTCAGGCAGCTTCGGATAGCGGGCCCGCAAGGCCTCGGGCCGCATCGTAGTGAGTTTTCCCCAGTGAGGGCGGGCGCCGAGAGGCTCCAATTTCTTCTCGACGTGGGCTAAGGCGGCTCGAACCCGGGGCCAGTCCTTGATCCAGGTGAAGTGGAATGCCACCTGGTCCTCCCCATAGGCGGTGCTCATCCACAAATCGTCACCCTTGACCGTGCGAATCTCGGAAATCTGCAGGACTTCGGCCAATTCTCCTCGCAAACCGTGGAGTTCGCGAATCCCGGCCTTGGCATGCCTTCGGGAAACAAAGAACTCCGACTGCAACTCCGCCGCGGTACTGGGCCGGAACTCCATCAGAAAATGCGGCAAGCGATTATACCAGGGCCCGACTACACCCATTTGGGGTGTGCAGACCTCGGCATCGTAGGTGACAATCGGGTGAACGTGCCGGTCGGCCCTTTTCGCTCCGAACATTTCCACCGGCGCGTGGAAGCGCTCCCCTGCAACCTTGTGCTTGAGCCAGATGGCGGTCAAACCCGGGTCCGATTGCCAATCGGTAAAGACGGAAACGGAATAGGCCGTGGAATAGATGGCATCGAAATTGGCCATAAGCTGGTCCGGAGACAGGCCGATGTAGACGTACTGCCGCACATCGAAGGCGGGAACAATGTCGAGGGTAACATTAGTGATCAGACCCAGTGCTCCAAGATGCGCCACAGCGCCTTCAAAATTGCCGTCACCACGCTTTAATCGAGTGATTTCTCCCTCCGCTGTGACCAATTCGAGTCCTCGAACCTGGGTGGCCAGGTTCCCGTTGCCATCCCCGCTTCCATGCGTTGCCGTGGCCACGGCGCCTCCCACCTGGATATGGGGCAAAGAAGCGAGATTGTGTACCGCAAACCCTTCCTTATGAAGGAGTTTCGCAAGCTCTCCATACTTCATGCCAGCTCCCACGGAGACGGTGCGGTTTTTTGCGTCCAACCCGATTAGTCGATTGAACTGGGAGGTGCCGATCATATCGGCATCGGTGTCGGCGATGCGACTGAAAGAATGCCGCCCGCCCAGGGCTTTGACCCGGCGGCTCCGGCGCACCACCTTCCTTAGTTCATCGATGGTTTCCGGTTGGTGAAAACGAGCCGCCCCGTAGGTAAAACTCTCAGCCCAGTTTTGCCCAACCGCTCCCTGAGACGGGTCAGCCGGGACTTTGCCGGATAAGCCCCCATAGGAAGCAAGGCTTGCAACGGTGGCCGATTTTAAGAATTGGCGTCGAGACACGGGAGAAGGTTTCATGGATTGAACGGTATGTGAGACAAAAGGCGGATTTCTTTCTCGATAATTATCAAGGGAGGCGCACGGAAAAAGACAAAAGGAAAATTTCCCTGGCTGTCCTGCCTGGCATAACGCGTCCATCACTCAAACAAAGTGCCCAGTCGGCTTAATGCCCCTGCTCCGAAGGGAGAATTTCCTTGCCCTTAAATTATACGTATTAAGGCTAACCCTTGTTATGGGCAATATAACCCTCTCAGTCGATAAGGAAGTAATCAAGAAAGTGAGGCGGATTGCCTTGGAAAAGGATACCACCCTTACTGCCTTGGTTCGTGATTATTTGAATCAAATGGCGGATTCGGTTGACGCTCGCCAATTGCAGGATGCTAAAACCGTCCGCAAAACCTTTCGCCAATTGAGTCGCCCCATGGGGAAACGGGATTGGAAGCGAAACGACCTCTATGAGTGAACCTCTGTTTTTCGATACCAACATTGTTTTTTATGCGTTCGACAGCTCGGAAGGCGAGAAACAGGCCATTGCCCAAGATTTGATCGCCGATGCCATAGCCACGGGGTCGGGCTGGATTTCGGTTCAAGTCCTTGGAGAGTTCTTTCATGCAACAGTGGTCCGAAAAAAGCTGATGACCCCTGAAGATGCAGAAAAAGCTATTCTCAGCCTGTACGCTTTAAACCTGGTAGATGTAGACCGTGCTTTGGTTCGAGAGGCCATCTCCATTCACCGGCAATTTAAAACCGGTTATTGGGATAGCCTGATTCTGGCAACGGCGAATCGCTGCAATTGTGGAAAACTCATCTCAGAGGACTTCACCCACAACCAAGACTATAACGGGGTAACGGTGACCAATCCGTTTCTTCGGGCCCAACCATCTCCGTCAGGGACAAAAGGGTCATAGTTCGGTGTACTTTTCCGCCCTACCCCTTGCCTTGTCCACGGGATATTTTTTCGCGTTGGCCCGCATCTTTTCCCCGATCGCGGTGGCGACGTCGAGGCCCGCAATATTGGCAAATTCCAGGGAAAAAATGAGAATGTCGGCCAGTTCTTCCTCGATCTTCTTTCGCTTGGCCGGATGGTTCGACGCATCGATTGATCCCGGCCCATCCTTCCAGAGGAAGTGTTCCATCAATTCTGCCGCTTCCGCCGCGATGGCCATGGACAAATTCTTCGGAGTGTGAAATTGCTCCCAATCGCGCTCCTTGGCGAAAGCGCTTATCTGTCGTTTCAGCTCCTGAAGCGTGGTTTGCGTATCTTTGCGGGTGGACATCGAAATATTTTGGCTTGGGGAAGAAATAAGGTTGATCTATAAGTGAAACTATGTTCACTAATGGGAAATTCCACTTAACCGGCGCTTTACACTGACCCGGCCATTTCACCTTAGACCAACCTAAAACATTTTTTCCACCCCGAATTATGGCAAGAGCAACAAAACCAAAAACCAATTTCGGCAACGACCGAAAGAAGAATATCGAACTCGCCATGACCGCGATCAACCGGCAGTTCGGGGCAAACGCCATCATGCGCCTGGGGGAATCTCCCAGGTTGGACGTGGCCAGTATCTCCACCGGATCGATTGCCATCGACCTTTGCCTGGGGATCGGCGGGCTGCCCAGGGGAAGAGTGGTTGAGGTCTTCGGTCCGGAATCGTCGGGTAAAACCACCTTATGCCTCGCCGTCATCGCAGAGGCCCAAAAACAGGGTGGAACGGCTGCCTTTATCGACGTGGAACACGCCCTCGATCCGAAGTATGCCCGGGTCTTGGGAGTCAACCTGAATGAATTGATGATTTCTCAACCCGAGAGCGGAGAGGATGCGCTCAATATTACCGAGACCTTGATCCGCTCGGGAGCGATCGACGTGGTGGTGCTCGATTCGGTTGCCGCCCTGGTTTCCCGAGCCGAGCTGGACGGCCAGATGGGCGATGCCACGGTGGGATTGCAGGCCCGGATGATGAGCCAGGCCATGCGCAAGCTTACCGGGGCCATCAACAAAAGCAGATGCGTCTGTATTTTTACCAATCAGATTCGGGAGAAAATCGGGGTAATGTTTGGAAATCCGGAAACCACTCCAGGGGGCCGGGCCTTAAAGTTCTTTGCCTCGGTCAGGATGGATATTCGCCGCATCGGTCAAATCAAGGATCCCGGCGGGAAGGTCACCGGGAATCGAACCCGGCTGAAAATTGTCAAAAACAAAGTGGCTCCACCCTTTACGGAATGCGAATTCGATATCATGTACAACGAAGGCATTTCCAAAATCGGTTCCCTGCTCGATTTGGCCGTGGAGCACAAAATTCTCGTCAAAAGAGGGGCGTGGATATCCTACAAGGGAGACTTGATCGGCCAAGGCCGTCAGGCCGCCAAACAGTACCTCATGGAACACCCGAAGCTTCAGAAGGAACTGACCGACGCCATTTTCAAGAAAGTCAACCTCGACCGGGGAAATAGTATTGCATCCAGCAAAGGTGATGAGGATGAAGGTTAGTCAACCTTTGTCTCATGACTAATCAGGATACCTTTGTCGCCCTTTCCACACCGCACGGCGAGTCGGCCCTGGCATTGATTCGTTGCAGCGGGTACGCCTGCCGGGAATTGGTAGAAAAAATTTTTGGAATTCCGGCCCCTGTTCCACGATTTGCTTATTACCGCGACTTCATCGACATCCGAGGTGATTTCCTGGACAACGTGGTATTCACTTTCTTCGAAAAGGACCGATCTTACACGGGAGATCCCATGCTGGAAATTTCCTGCCATGGAAATCCCTTTATTCTTCAGCGCATCCTGGGGGACTTGGTGGAACGGGGGTGCCGGCAGGCTGCTCCGGGAGAGTTTACTCAAACGGCTTTTTTAAACGGAAAGATGGACCTGAGTCAGGCCGAGGCGGTCATCGATTTGATTCGGGCCCGCACCGACTTCGCCTTTAAAGCAGCCGCCCAACAACTCCAGGGAAGCTTGAAACGTCGCATCGACGACCTTACCGAGCGCCTTCTCCAAATTATGGCGGAAGTTGAGGCCTACATCGATTTCCCGGAAGAGGACCTGCCGTCAGAGGAAGATCTCTCCCCGGAAAACCAGTTAAACGACATGCTGCTCCGGATCGGCGACCTCGCCGACACCTCCAGAACCGGGATTTTTTTGCGAGAGGGGGTCAAAGCGGTCATTATCGGACCGACCAATGTGGGAAAAAGCAGTATTCTAAACCGTTTATTGGGCGAATCACGCGTTATCGTCAGCGAAACCCCCGGAACCACCCGCGATTACGTGGAGGCATCGTTTTTTATCGGCCCCTATCGCATCCGCATATTGGATACTGCCGGGGTGCGCGATACGAACGACCCCATTGAAAAAGCTGCCATTGCCAAAACAGTGGAACAATTGTCCTCCTGTGATTTGGTTCTTTTGACTATGGATGCATCCCAACCTCCACCTCAATTTCCCCATTGGATCACGGAACCGCTATCCGGTAAAAATACACTTATCATTTTGAATAAGAATGACTTACAGATTAATCCGGCAACGAGTGCAGGATGGCCCGGATTCAGAAGTGTCTCCACTTCAGCCCTCACGGGCGATGGAATCGGTCGATTGAAATCGACCATGCTCGATATGGTAGGAGATCCCAGGGTTTCGACCAAAGGAGATGTCGTGGCGGTCAGTGAAAGGCATCGCGAAGCCTTGCAGGGGGCATCGGAAGAATTGAGTCAGGCCCGTAGATTAATCAGACAATCCGAACCGGCCGAACTTGTGGCCAGCCACCTCCGCGTCGGGCTGGGACACCTGGAGGCCATCGTGGGGAAAGTTGACAATGAGCGCGTGTTGGACAAGTTGTTCGCTTCCTTTTGTATCGGCAAGTAAATGAAGATCAGTGGAAAGAGGCCCTTTGACGTCATTGTATGTGGCGCCGGGCATGCCGGGGTCGAAGCGGCTTTGGCTTCCGCCCGCATGGGAGCGAACACCTTGTTGGTCAGCGGGAACATCGACACCATCGGCCAAATGAGCTGCAACCCGGCCGTGGGGGGTCAGGCCAAAGGCCATATCGTCAGGGAAATTGACGCCCTGGGGGGCGAAATGGCCGTAAATGCCGATTCTACGGCCATTCAATTCCGTCTCCTCAATGCTTCCAAGGGACAATCCGTCCAAGCCCCAAGGGTCCAATCAGACAAAAAAGCCTATCAATTTCGCCTCAAGCACACCATCGAACACCAAAAGAACCTCGTTTTATTCCAAGCCACCGTGACAGGCCTCATTTTTCGAGGTGAACGCGTAATAGGTTGCAGGACCAATCTGGGGGTTGAATTCAGGGGAACGTGCCTTGTGGTAACGACCGGGACCTTTCTCAGGGCATTGACCCACGTCGGACAGAATAAAAATAGGGGTGGGCGCATGGGAGATTTCAGCTCCGAAAGCCTTTCTTCGAGTTTTTTAGAGGCCGGTATTGAATTGGCCCGGCTGAAAACGGGCACCCCACCCCGCATTTTGGGCAGAACCATTGATTTTTCCAGGCTCGAGGAGCAACCCGGGGATGCGGAACCGACCCTTTTCGGGTTTTACGACACGCGGGACGATGAGGAGATGTTCCACGTGGAACATTTTTCCGAAAAAAAAATCGGTTGGAAACCGGGAAAGGACCAAGCTTCCTGCTGGATTACCTATACCGGCGAAAAAACTCGGGAAATTATCCGGGACAACCTCCACCTGTCCCCCCTCTACTCGGGCAAGATTGAGGGAGTTGGCCCCCGTTACTGTCCCAGCATCGAAGACAAAATTGTCAAATTCAGCCATAAGAACCATCATAGACTGTTCCTCGAGCCGGAAGGTTGGAATACAAACGAATATTATATCAACGGGTTATCCACCAGTTTACCTTTTCCGGTTCAGGAGGAAATCATGGAATCGATCCCAGGTTTGGAGAAGGCCCAGTTGATGCGCCCAGCCTACGCAGTGGAGTATGACTTCGCCCCTCCCACCCAATTGTTTCCGTCATTGGAATCGAAAAAGGTGGAAAATTTATTCTTTGCCGGTCAGATCAACGGAACCTCGGGTTATGAGGAAGCGGCCGGGCAGGGCCTGATGGCCGGAATTAATGCGGTCAGGAAGAGCAGGGGGGAATCCTTTCTGGCCCTGGGGAGGCATGAGTCTTATATCGGGGTACTCATCGATGATTTGGTCACGAAAGGAACTTCCGAACCCTATCGGATGTTTACTAGCCGAGCCGAGCACCGATTATTACTCAATCATGGCAGCGCTGAACTGAGGTTGTCCCGCTATGGCAAAGAAGCGGGTACTATTTCTGCAAGCCGTTGGTCTAAAATTAGTTACAAAATTAATGCGGTCGACGGATGGACAAAATTTCTGGAAAATAATAAAGGGATTGGAGGAACGTTTGCCCATGGCATCAGGCGGGGCCAAAGTGAAGACGACCTTCCCGAGGGTTTTTTGTCGGAAAGCGCCTCGATCCGGGAGCAGGTCTTGTATCGGATCCGTTACCGCGGGTATCTGGAACGAGAGTTGAAGTTGATTGAGAGGATGGCCTCGGCCGAAAAAGTCGCGTTGCCCCTGGATGTCAACTACAGGAAAATACGTGGGCTCAGAAAGGAAAGCGCCCTGAAATTAAACGCTATTCGGCCCATTACCTTGGGGCAGGCCAGACGGATCAGTGGGGTCAACCCATCCGACATCGGCATTCTCCTGGTCCTCCTGAGGGCTGGAAAGTTAGGCTGAACACAGGATTTGTATTGCCTTCAATTTTATTCTGCGCTTTTAGGTTCTTTGAAGAAGGCATTGCTTTGGAATGGAAGAAAACAAACGGAAGATACTGGTTGTCGACGATGAGGAGGATATAACGGACTTGGTTCGGTATCACCTCGAATCGGAAGGTTTTGTGGTGGAAACCATCAATGATCCCAACCACATTTTGGGGGTGGGCAGGGATTTTGAACCCGATCTTTTTATTCTCGATATTTTGATGCCCGGCCTCAATGGCATACAGATCTGCCGAATGATTCGGGCCGACAAACGTTTCAAGCACGTCCCGGTGGTATTTCTCACAGCCAAGGCAGAGAGTGAGGACCGCATTTTGGGCCTGGAAACGGGTGGGGACGACTATATTTGTAAGCCATTCAGTATCAAAGAGTTGGTATTGCGCATAAAGGCAGTTCTAAAACGCTCCCGGTTCAACCGCAGGGATCGGTTGAAAGGGCCTCTGAAAGTGCGGAATGTGCTCATCGATGAAGAACATTATCAACTCGAGGTCGATGGCGACCCGGTTGAATTGACGGCCACGGAATTCAAGTTGCTCAAATTGATGGTCGAACGAAAGGGCAGGGTGCAAACCAGGGAACATTTGCTGCAAGAGGTGTGGAACTACCAAGGTGACACTGAAACGCGAACGGTAGATACCCACATTCGACGCCTTCGGGAAAAGCTTGGCGCCCAGGCAAATATCATCGAAACGGTCAGGGGAGTTGGATACAGGGTGGTAAGCAAGTAAGGGAATGGATGCCTTCCTGATCGTACTGTTACTCGTTCTTTTGCTTGTATGCCTCCGCCGGTACCTGCTCTACCGAAATTTCGTCAAGAACCTGGCCGAAGCCCTCGAAGCCAAGCAACGATACCTCTCCGCAAAGGGCCCTATGCTCGGATCGAAGCACGTGCCCCGGTTGACCTCGATCATCAATCGGATGATCGAGGAGAACTCACAATTGCGGCAATCGCGGGCCAGCCATTTGGAGCAATTGGAAGCCATTCTGGCCAATATGTTGGAAGGAGCATTGATATTGGATGAAAGCAACCGCATCATTATGGCCAATAATGCCTTGCGCAATTCATTCTCCAACTGGATCAAGGATTCTGAGATCGAAGGCCAGCGCCTGGAGGTCCTCTTCACCAGTTCTGATCTCCTGACCACGGTAAACCTGATCAAGCTAGGCGAGGCGCCGCAATCCAGTGAAATCGAGCTGATGCAGGCCGATAAAAGCCGGTGGGTGCGTGTTTCCGGGGCTCACTTGGGAAAGGACGATCCGGAATCGGAAGACTTGACCTTGCTCATTTTCTTTGAAATCACCCGGCAAAAGGAACTGGAATCCGCCAGCCGTGAATTTGTCGCCAACGTATCCCACGAACTGAGGACCCCCCTCACCATCATCAAGGGCTATGTGGACACCCTCAACCAGGATTTCGAATTGATGCCAAATAGGCGTAAGTTAAAGTTCCTCAACAAGTTAAGAAAAAACGTCGAACGCATGTATAACCTCCTCATGGACCTTTTGTCATTGACAAAAATCGAGTCGACCGAAGCGGGGCGCAACTGGACAAAAGTTCACCTTAACGCGCTTATCAGGGAGGTGCTGGCCAATCTGGCCGACAGGTTGGAAGGGCATGGAATGAGTCTCAACCTGGAATTGCCCGATTATGAGATAGGGGTTTGGGCGGATGAGAGCAAGCTGGGGCAAGTCTTGGAGAATCTGGTGGACAATGCCATCAAATACACCCCGGAAAATTCCACCTTGGCCATAGGAACGCAACGTGATAACCGGGAAGCGACGGTATGGGTGGAAGACAATGGCTTCGGGATCCCCGAAACGGATCTCCCTCGCATATTTGAGCGATTTTACCGGGTTGACAAGGGTCGGTCCCGGGAAAAGGGAGGAACGGGCCTGGGCCTGAGTATTGTCAATCGCATCATTGCTCTGCATCGGGGCAGCGTGATGGGAGAGAACGTCGAGGGTGGGGGGCTTCGCATTACCTTCAAATTGCCCTTACTGTAAAACATGGCTACGCGCCTTTTTCTTCATTCGACCGACCCCGAACTGACCGCCCGCATGGATCCGGAAGTTCGCCGGAGTATCGAACAGCGGCAGAAAACTTTGAAAACCGCCCTCCAATCCCGCCTGAAACGGGTGCCAACCATTACCTTGGAAATAGGGTGTGGGCACGGGCATTTTTTAACCGCCTATGCCGAGCGTAATCCCGAGGAGTTTTGCGTCGGTATCGACGTGAACAGGCGCCGGGTCGACCGGGCCGTTACCAAAGCGGAAAGGTCCCAGGCTAATAACCTCTGGTTTCTTTACGCGGAGGCCATGGAGTTTTTGAAATTCCTGCCGCGGACGGTGAAACTGGGCAAAATCTGGATTCTTTATCCGGACCCTTGGCCCAAAAAACGGCATTTTAAAAATCGCATAATTCAGGAGGATTTTCTCGGGGCTTTGGCAGAGGTCTGCCGGAGTTCGGCCCATCTGCATATAAAATCGGACCAGGCCGGCTTTATGGAATGGACCAGGGAATTGATTCTGGCCTCGGATGAATGGCGTTTTTGTCGAGGGCATGCCTTTCCCGAGGGAGCCACCACCGTGTTTCAAACCCTGACCCAGGGAAAGGCTTTCGAAGTGACGGCAAAACGCACCTAGCCGATCCGGAAAAAGTCCTCATTGGCGCCTCTCTCCCCCTCTGCGTCCTTCGCGTTCTTGGCGAGAGTCAATTATTCATCCCGTCCATCCTGTCTATCCATGTTCAATTCCATCACTCCCTCACTCCCTTCTCCCCACTCTGTGTCCTCTGTGGTGAGTTTTTGGACGCCACACTAGAACCAATGAAAAAGGCTCATGATCAATAGTTGCCCGCACACCGCAATGATCAGGGTCATGGTCACGGCAAAGGAGAAGCTGCTGAAAGCCAATCGCCTCATTTGCAGGTTGGCGGTCGCTGTCTCGACCGGGGTTACCGACCCCATCCGAGTCGAACGCCATTGCCTGAGCTTCCGGCTTTTGTAAAGCGAATCCGTAATATCGGTTGGCTTGGACATGAACTCGGGGTGCTTACGGAGTTATAGATACTCCTTTTGGTATTTTATGAGCCCTTTTCCGGTCATTTCGGTCATTTTCCGAGAATTGGAAATTATTTTTTCAAATGATGGTTGACCCCGTTTCCACGATTCATCAATCAAATTAACTTTTTAATCGGCTGACCTGATTATCAGGCATGGTTTACCTATCCCATTTGTCCAAAAAACACGCTTCCCCGTTGGGTCTGGTAGTGGCGGGATGCCTCTGGGCCCGGCCCCAGGCCAGCGCCGCCCTTATTCCAAAGGCCTCCGAGGTTACCACGGTTTTCGGGCTTCCCGTGACCAACTCCATGATTACGAGTTGGGTGTTTTCCATCCTTATAATTGTCCTGATCAGGACCCTGGTAAAGCGACCCAAACTGGTCCCCACGACGGGGCAGTATCTGGTCGAGACGCTGGTTGAGGGTGTCCGAAGCCTGATTAAGCCCATTGTGGGAAAGCGATTGCTCAAGCCGACCTTCCCGCTTTTGGCCGGGTTGTTCACCTTCATTCTCATTCACAATTGGAGCGGCCTTTTCCCCGGGGTGGGGACGATTGGCTACGTGGACGAGAAGGGCCTTTTCCAGTCCTACATTCGCCCGGGCAACGCCGACTTGAATATGACACTGGCCCTGGCCGTCATCCATTTTGCCGCTTGGCTCTATTTCGTGCTTCGCTATGCCGGGCCAAGGGTTTTGATTTACGACCTTTTCGGCAACAAAGCCGACAAAAAGGAACTCCCCACGGCTCTGTTTTATCTATTGACGGCCATATTCCTCTTTGTGGGGGTCATTGAAGTCATCTCGATCCTTTTTCGAAATGTCTCCTTGCCCTTCCGTTTATTCGGAAACGTCTTTGGCGGAGAAAATTTGCTGCACAGCATGACCAACCTCGTCGGATGGATAGTGCCCGTTCCATTTTATTTCCTGGAATTGCTTATCGGATTCGTCCAAGCGCTCGTATTTATCATGCTGGTTTCCGTTTATATCGGACTCATCTGCAATCACGATTCGGAGGAACATGCCCACTGATAAATTTTCCGGTCCATGCCAAGCCAGGCAATAGAAGGCGTTGCAGGGATGGCCCAAACAACCGTTAACCTAAAATACAAGATTGATATGATTGAAATTCTAGCTCAAATGACAGGAAGCATCCAAGGCGGACTAGGGTGTCTGGGAGCCGCCATAGGGGTCGGCTTGGTCGGCGCCAAAGCTGCCGAGAGCGTCGGCCGAAATCCGGGAGCCTCCGGAAAGATCCTCGTTCAGGCCATTATCGGTATGGCCCTGGCAGAAGCCGTGGCTTTCTATGCTCTGTTTCTATAAATTGAATTTTGGGCGCCGCCCCGCTGGCGGCCACGCCCTATCCGCTTGTTTGTCATGATCGAGAACGCAATAATTCTAGCTGCCGCGGAAGCGACGGGGGGCCAGGAATCGGCCAACCAGATCATGCAAATTTTTGAACGTTTCGGCTTGGATATACGGTTTCTCATCGCACAGATCGTCAATTTTTGCATCGTGGCCTTTCTCCTTTACAGATTTGCCTTCAAACCGGTGTTGGCAACCATCGAAGAACGTCAGAAGAAGATCTCCGATGGGCTTCAATACGCCGAGGATATGAAAGCGAAGCTGGCCGACGCGGAAAAAACGCATGCCGCAACGCTCCAGAAAGCGCAGCAGGAGGCCCAGTCCATTTTAGGGGAGGCGCGGGAAACGGCCAAATTGTACCTGGACAAGCAAGCCGAGGAAGCCACCGGCAAGGGCGAGGAATTGATTGCCAAGGCCAAGGAGGCCATCGCTTTGGAGCGCCAAAAAATGTTGACCGAGGTCCGCGGAGAAGTTGTGCGCCTCGTTATCGACACCACCGCCAAGGTTTTAACCAAGGATTTGTCCGAAGATGAAAAGGCTCGCTTCAGCAAATCCGCCGCCAAGGAACTTGCCACGGTAAATTCTTGACGTGCAAACGGATAAAAAGCTGCAGAAGTTTGCCAAGGGATTGGCTGAACTATCCCTGGAAGAAGGGATGGTTTCGGCTGAAAAGGTTGAAGCCGTATTGCGGGCGCTGAAAAAGCGCCCTCCCCATCGGCTCAAAACGATCCTGAAACATTACCTCTATTACATAAGGAAAGCGATCGACCGAAGCAGGGCGGTAATCGAATACGCCGGCGCTCCGGATGACTCCAGCATCGCAACCATCCACAAGAGCCTGACGGAAACCTACCGGAGAACCCTGACCCTGGAATCGCGGGAAAATCCATCCCTTATTGCCGGGTTCCGCATCGCCGTGGGGGATGATCTTTACGACGCCTCCGTAACGGGCCGTCTCGACAACCTTTCAAAATCCGTCCGCTAAAGGGATTTTTTGCATAACCATGAGCTCGATAATTGAACAAATCGAACGGGAAATCGCCCATCTCGAAACCGCAACAACGCGCAAAAACAGGGGGACCATTTTGTCGGTGGGGGACGGGGTGGCCAAAATCGACGGCCTCTCCAAGGTCATGTACAACGAAATGATCGAATTCCCCGGGGGCCTCACCGGAATCGCCCTGAACCTGGAGGAGGAAGCGGTGGGATGTGTCGTCCTCGGCGACACCAGCAAACTCAAAGAGGGCGATGAAGTCAATACGACCGGCCGGCTGCTTTCCGTTCCCGTGGGCCGCGAATTGCTCGGTCGCGTGGTGGATGCCCTGGGCCAACCGGTCGACGGCAAGGGTCCTGTCGAGGCGAAGGAGTTTTTCCCGGTGGAGAAAATTGCCCCGGGGATCATCCCCCGCAAATCGGTAGACCAGCCCCTGCAGACGGGTATTATGGCGATCGACGCGATGATTCCCATTGGCCGGGGCCAGCGCGAACTCATTATCGGGGATCGCCAGACGGGTAAGACAACCATCGCCATCGATACCATACTCAATCAGGCCCAGATCAACAACCAGGCCAAAAAGGCCGATGGCGCCTTTCCCGAGGGTTTCCGCCCGGTATACAGCATCTACGTGGCGGTCGGGCAAAAGAACTCCAACATCGCCCGAACCATTGGTATCCTCGAGGCCCATGGGGCCATGGAATACACCATTGTGGTGGCGGCCCCGGCGGCGGACAATCCGGCCAACCAGTACCTGGCGCCTTATTCCGGTTGCGCCATGGGCGAGTGGTTCATGCAGAATGGGATGGATGCGGTCATCATTTACGACGATTTGTCCAAACAGGCCGTGGCCTACCGGCAGATGTCCCTCGTGCTCAAGCGCCCGTCCGGTCGGGAAGCTTATCCCGGGGACGTTTTCTATTTGCACTCCCGGTTATTGGAAAGGGCCGCCCGTCTGAACGCGGAAAACGGGAACGGATCGCTTACGGCCCTGCCCATTATTGAAACCCAGGCCGGCGACGTGGCCGCATATATCCCCACCAACGTGATCTCGATCACGGACGGGCAGATTTTTTTGGAAACGGACCTGTTCAACCAGGGTATCCGGCCGGCCATTTCGGTCGGACTTTCCGTATCCCGCGTCGGTTCAGCGGCCCAGATCAAGGCCATCAAACAAGTTGCGGGAACGGTGAAACTGGAACTGGCCCAGTTCCGGGAACTCCAGGCTTTCGCTCAGTTCGGGTCGGATCTGGACGCCAAGACCAAGGCCCAGCTCGACCGGGGATCCCGTATCGTGGAACTCTTCAAGCAGCCCGCCTTTTCCCCTAAAGCGGCGGAGATCCAGGTTGCGCTCCTGTGGGCCGTGCAAAATGGTTATTTTGACGACATCGACGTGGGCGGTGTAACCCAGGCCATCGGCGCGCTGGAGGAGATCCTCTCGACCAAGCGGGAAGGATTGCTGGCAAAAATCCGTTCCGAAAAACAGATCACGGATGCCATAGCGGCAGAACTCAAGGAGGCAGTCGAGTCCTGGAAAGCCGGTTATGCCGTGTGAGGAACAGCCATGGCCAATCTGCACGACATAAGACGCCGCATAAAATCGGTAAAGAACACGGCCCAGATCACCCGGGCCATGCAACTGGTGGCCGCATCAAAGATGAAACGGGCCCAGGATGCGGCCTTGGCCAGCCGGCCCTACGCGGAACTGCTGGCCCGTATTCTCGCTCCCGTGGCCAAGGGGGTGATGAACTTCAGCCATCCCTTCTTGGAAGAAGGCCGCTCCAACGCGCGGTGTATCGTCATCCTGAGCACCGACCGAGGGCTTTGCGGTTCCTTGAACGCCAATCTGTTCCGGGAGCTTCCCCCCAGGACACAGGAGATCAAATACATCACGGTGGGCCGAAAAGCGGCTCAATTCATTGGCCGGACCCAACGGGACCTGATCGCCGATTTTGCCATTTCGGACAAATTCAAGTTCCCCGAAGTACGCGTCGTAATCGATTTTGCCATCAAGGCCTTCGAGGACGGATCCGTCGGGTCCGTCGATGTCCTCTATCCGCGGTTTGTCAACACCCTCAGGCAGGTTCCCCGAATGGTTCCGCTTCTTCCGTTGGCAGGCATCCAGGAAATGTTGGAATCCCTGGGGATAGATAAGGGGGCCCAGGATGAACGCGAATTGAACTTCGAGCCTTCGGTCGAAGTTATTCTAACCGATTTACTTCCCCTCTACGTGCGCCGTCAGTTCTACTCCATGGTTCGCGGGACCAAAGCCTCGGAACACAGCGCGCGCATGGTGGCCATGAAAACAGCCACCGATAACGCCAATAATCTGGCGGACAACCTCACCTTGGACTACAACAAAGCCAGGCAGGCGGCTATCACTCAGGAAATCCTCGAAATCGCCGCCGCCACCGCAGCAAATGAAAACTAACCCATCTCATAAAACCGGAAAAATTTTGCAGGTAATCGGCGCGGTAGTCGACGTTCAGTTCGAACCGGGAAACATTCCCGAAATCTACCAGGCCCTCGAAGTCGATTTTCAGGTGCAGGATAGCGACGTCACCCTGACCCTCGAGGTGCAGCAACATTTGGGAAATGCCATTGTCCGCACCGTAGCCATGTCCTCGACGGAAGGTCTTGTCCGCGGCATGGAAGTGCGGGATACCGGGGCGGCGATATCCGTTCCCGTCGGCAAAGGGGTGCTGGGTCGGATTTTCGATGTAACGGGAACCCCCGTCGATGAGCGTGGCGAACCGCAATGCGAGAAGCGTTATCCGATTCACCGTCCGGCCCCCGCCCTGGTGGACCAAAGTGTGGAGGCGGAAATATTGGAGACCGGCATCAAGGTGATCGACCTGATATGCCCTTTCATCAAAGGCGGCAAGGTAGGCGCCTTTGGCGGGGCCGG
The DNA here is from genome assembly GCA_022824405.1 of Opitutales bacterium. Taxonomy (GTDB): domain Bacteria; phylum Verrucomicrobiota; class Verrucomicrobiia; order Opitutales; family UBA2995; genus JAABVD01. Next base: position 92,067 of record JAJDZZ010000045.1, on the reverse strand, counting down.
GGTGGGCAAGACGGTGGTCATCATGGAACTCATCAACAACATCGCCAAGGCTTACGGAGGATATTCCATTTTTTGCGGGGTGGGGGAGCGCTCCCGCGAAGGCAACGATCTTTACCATGAAATGTCGGAAGCCGGGGTGATCGATCGCGAAAATATCGATAACTCCAAAGTGGCGCTCTGTTACGGCCAAATGAATGAGCCGCCCGGGGCGCGCATGCGGGTCGGGTTGTCCGGGCTGGCCATGGCCGAATATTTCCGCGACGAAGAAAGCCTCGACGTGCTCCTTTTCATCGACAACATTTTCCGCTTTTCCCAAGCCGGATCGGAAGTATCCGCCCTCCTGGGGCGTTCGCCCTCGGCCGTGGGGTACCAGCCGACCTTGGCGCAGGAGATGGGAATCCTCCAGGAACGCATCACCTCTACCAAGAATGGTTCCATCACCTCCTTCCAGGCGGTCTACGTTCCGGCCGACGATTTGACCGATCCCGCTCCGGCCAATACCTTCGCCCACCTCGACTCCACCATTGTCTTGGAGCGCCGCATCGCGGAGCTGGGCATTTATCCCGCAGTGGATCCCCTGGGGTCCGTTTCCACCGCGCTGGAACCGGCGGTTGTGGGAGAGGCTCACTTCGAAGTGGCCCGCGGGGTGCAAAAAGTGCTGCAACGTTACAAGGACCTTCAGGATATCATCGCCATTCTCGGCCTCGACGAATTGAGCCCCGAGGATAAGCAAACCGTCTACCGGGCCCGGAAAATCCAGAAATACCTGTCCCAGCCGTTCCACGTGGCCGAAGTCTTTACGGGATTTGCCGGAACCTATGTTTCCATCGAGGAAACCATAAAAGGTTTCAAAATGATTCTCGATGGGGAGCTGGATTACATCAATGAGAATGATTTCGCCTACAAGGGATCCATCGATGAAGTGATCGCCGCGGCGGAAGGGGGTTGATACCGATCCGAATTCCAACTTGGCCTTAAAGGACAATGGCTTTAAAACTCGAAATCGTAACCCCCCTGGAAAAGGTCTACAGCGAGGAGGTGGATTCCGTGACCCTACCCACTACTACCGGTGAAATCGGAGTCCTGCCGGGGCACATCCCGTTGATCACCGAGGTCAAAGAGGGCGAACTCGGGGTCATCAGGTTGGGGGAACTCGATCTACTGGCCGTGGACAAGGGTTTCGCGGAAATTTTTGGCGATACCGTATCCGTCATTACCGAAGCGGCCATCGACATCGAGGATATCGATCTGGACTCGGCCGAAGCGGCGCAACGGCGGGCCGAGGAAGCTTTGCGCAAGGCCAAAGAGGAAAATTTGCATCCCGACGAAGTCGAAGCCCTGGAAGCAAAAATACGCTTTGCCCTGGTTCAACAGTTGGCCAAGAAAAAAGGGAAATGATGGCCCGGTAATTTTACCGGGAGAAGCGAAGGAGAAGCCTAACAAATCAACTGCCGGAAGTCTTCGAACTGGCCTTGGAACCCTTGGGGAATCCCCTTGGTCACCACCGCCACCGCATCGTGTGAGTGCAACGATTCCAGGTGGGCAATGGAAACCTGAAAGTCGAGGATTTGCTCGTCGGCGTCCAATTCTTCGAACAGGAGGCGAGCGGCGTCCTCCACAAATTTCACATAGGCGCCATTGAGTTCGGCGAATGCCTGCTCGTCTTCCCGGCGCACGATGACCTGGGTTTCCGTCCTCAAAGCGTTGGCACAATGATCCACCAGGTCCTCGTTGGTCATTTCGGAGGTCGCGTCCAGCTTTACCAGGATACGTGCCTTGCTCCTTTGGGAATGCGGTATGGAATAGGCTTTTCGGGCTTCCCGAGCGTGCTCCGACAACATTTCCGAGCAAGGACAGGTCGATGAATAAACGAAATCCAACTGGATGTGGCGATGCAGTTCCCCGGCCTTATTCAGCGCCCCTTCCCACATCACCTGATAGTACTGGTACCCTTGCAGGTTGCTGCGCAGGCTGGTCTGGGTGATCGGGTAGTTGAAAAACAACTTCAGGCGGGCCTCCTCGCTCTCCAATCGGTCGAGGTAGGTTTTGAGAATTTCTTCTATCTCCCCCCAGGTGAATACATCGTCCTTGAACTCGTAGAACACCCTGAGGATGCGCGACATGTTGATGCCCTTGTTATCCTTATGGAGGGATACCGTCCCGGTAACGGAGGTCTCCAGGGAAACCACCTGCCCGGTCCTGGTCCTGAATTTCAAGGGCAGCTTGAAATTGGATATTCCCACCTGGTCGATCGACACCCTGGCCCCGGAAATGTGATCGGCATGCGCATTCTGCATATCGGGAAGCGCCTGCAGGTAAGCCTCGCTCGGGTGAAAGGACCCGTCGTAACCGCGGTTCGGTTTCGAGAGCGAACCTTGCTTCGGGGCAGTCGTGAGCGGATCGTCCATGGGTTTGGATTCTTGGCGGCAAAGAATAGCCGGGTTGGTGCGGGTGGACGGAATCGAACCGACGTAGCCAGCTTGGAAGGCTGGAGTTCTACCACTGAACTACACCCGCTGAAGGTCGGCAATTTCGCGCAATAATCCCTTCCTGATCAAGCACTTTTTCGAGTTTTCTGGGGAACGGAAAACCAGGTCAATATACGCTTCCCCTCTGTCTCCCCCCCGGCAACCTGCTCCCTTTTTTAGCTTTTCAACCCCAGGGGGATTCTCCAAGTTAGTGCGAATTTTGCCATTCCCACCGAGCGGAACCCCCTATGCCGAAGCGAACCGATTTAGAATCCATCCTCATCCTGGGCTCCGGACCCATCGTAATCGGACAGGCATGCGAATTCGACTATAGCGGCACCCAGGCCTGCAAAGCGCTCCGGGAAGAAGGCTACAAGGTCATTCTGGTCAATAGCAATCCGGCCACCATCATGACCGATCCGGAATTCTCCGATGCCACTTATATCGAACCGCTTACGGTCGATATGGTAGCCAGGATCATCGAGCGGGAAAAACCGGATGCGTTGTTGCCCACCCTGGGAGGGCAAACCGCGCTCAACCTCGCCCTCGACCTCCGCAACAAAGGCGTTCTGAAGGAATGCGGGGTGGAATTGATCGGCGCCAAATCCGAGGCCATTGAAAAAGGCGAGGATCGGCTGCTCTTCAAGAAAGCCATGATCAAGATCGGCCTGGATGTTCCGAAATCCCGCGTGGTCTACTCCCTGGAAGAAGCCCGTGAAGCCGCCCCCAACATCGGGTCCTTTCCCTTGATCATCCGGCCGGGATTCACCCTGGGCGGGTCCGGAGGGGGGATTGCCTATAACAGGGAGGAATTTGAAGCGATTGCCGCCAACGGGCTCGAATTATCCCCGGTGACCGAAGTGCTCATCGAGGAATGCCTCCTGGGGTGGAAGGAATACGAGATGGAAGTGATGCGGGATTACAAGGACCAATGCGTGGTCATTTGTTCCATCGAAAACCTCGATCCGATGGGAGTCCACACCGGAGACTCCATTACCGTGGCCCCGGCCATGACCCTGAGCGACAAGGAGTACCAGCTCATGCGGGATGCATCCTTCGCCTGTATTCGGGAAATCGGGGTTGAAACGGGTGGCAGCAATATACAGTTTGCCGTCGATCCCAAAACCGGCCGGCTCGTCGTCATCGAGATGAACCCCCGGGTATCCCGCAGCTCCGCCCTGGCCTCCAAGGCGACGGGATTCCCCATAGCCAAGTTTGCCGCCAAACTGGCTGTGGGCTACAGCCTGGATGAAATTCGCAATGATATCACCCGGGAAACCCCGGCGAGTTTCGAGCCCACCATCGACTACGTGGTGACCAAGGCTCCCCGTTTCACTTTTGAAAAATTCGTCGGGACCGATACCACCCTCACTTCCTCCATGAAAAGCGTGGGCGAGGCCATGGCGATTGGCCGGACCTTCAAGGAATCGCTCCAAAAGGCGCTGCGTTCCCTGGAAATCGGGGCCCATGGCCTGGGGGGAGGAGGCAAGTTCGGGGATGCTTCCCCCATGGAGCCCGAGGAAATCCGGGGCTGGCTGGCCAATCCCAAGGCGGAACGGATCTTTTACGTCAGGTACGCATTGTTGGCCGGATTTTCCGAGGAGGAGATTTTTGAACTCACTGCCATCGACCCGTGGTTTATCCGCCAGATTGCCGACATCGTGAGGCTGGAGCGGCGCATGGGACGGGAAACGTTGCAAACGATCGAGCCGGGGTTGTTGCGTCAGGCCAAGGAGGCGGGGTTTTCCGACGTGCAACTGAGCCACATTCTGGACTGCAGCCGGAGCGCCATAAAGCGGCGCCGCGAAAAGGACGGTATCCGCACCCGGTTTCGCCTGGTCGATACTTGCGCGGCGGAGTTTGAGGCTTTCACCCCTTATTACTACTCCTCCTACGGGGATGAAAACGAGGTCATAAAATCGGACAAGGCCAAGATCATGATTATCGGCGGGGGGCCCAACCGCATCGGCCAGGGGATCGAATTCGATTATTGCTGCGTCCACGCTTCCTATGCCTTGCAGGAGGCGGGGTACGAAACGGTGATGGTCAACTCCAATCCGGAAACGGTGTCTACCGACTACGATACCTCGGACCGTTTGTACTTCGAACCTTTGACCCTGGAGGACGTCCTGGAGGTCTACCAACAGGAGAACTGCGAGGGGGCCATCGTGCAGTTCGGGGGACAGACGCCGCTCAACCTCGCGGTCGATCTGAAGGCCAACGGGGTCAACATCATTGGCACTTCCCCGGAGAGTATCGAAGCGGCCGAAGACCGAAAACTGTTTGCCGCAATCCTGGACAAGGTGGGGTTGAAACAACCCGCCAACCGGACGGCGATGAATCCGCAGGAGGCTTACCGCATGGCCGAGGAAATCGGGTTTCCCATATTGTTGCGCCCTTCATTTGTCCTGGGCGGACGAGGCATGTTCGTGGTGGGCTCCATGCGGGAACTGGAACAAGTCGTTTCCGAAGCGTTCGAGGTGGTGCCCGATAAGGCGGTTTTGATCGATCAATTTTTGCAGGACGCCATCGAGGTTGACGTCGATTGTATTTCCGATGGGGAAACCATTCTGGTCGGGGGCATTCTCGAGCATATCGAGTTTGCCGGGGTGCATAGCGGAGACGCCGGAATGGTAATGCCTCCTTATACTTTGACCGAAAACATGATCGATCAGGTCAAACATGCCACTTACGCTCTGGCCGGGGAGCTGAATGTTGTCGGATTGATGAACGCCCAATACCTCATCAAGGGAGATGAATTGTTTATTATCGAGGTCAATCCACGGGCATCCCGAACCATTCCCTTCGTCTCCAAGGCCATCGGGATTCCCTTGGCCAAACTTGCCGCCAAGGTCATGGCCGGATCCAAATTGAAAGACCTGGGGTTCAGCGAGGAGATCGATCCCAAACACTGGTGCATCAAGGAATCGGTATTCCCCTTCAAACGGTTTCCCGGAGCCAAGGTGGCCCTGACCCCGGAAATGCGCAGCACGGGAGAGGTCATGGGGCTGGATTTCGATTACGGGCTCGCCTATGCCAAGGCTCAAATGGCCGCACAACCACCGCTCCCCACCTCGGGAAATGCCTTCATCAGCGTCAAGGATTCCGATAAACCGAAGGTCATCGACATAGCCCGCCGTATGGCCGTTTGCGGATTTACCATTTACTCCACTCCGGGAACGGCCAAGGTGTTGAGGGAAAACGGCGTTCGGGTCCGCCAGCTTTCCAAGATCGATCAAGGGCGCCCCACTGTCGTGGATTTGATCAAGAATGGAGAAATGAACCTGGTCATCAATACGCCCAGCGCCGGCATGATCCCGCGTCGGGATGAGAACATCATTCGGATGGAGGCCATCAATCGGAATGTGGGTATCATTACCACTATTTCCGCGGCTCAGACCTCGGTTCAGGCAATCCAGGCTTTGCTTTCCAGTGAACTGGATGTTAAACCCCTCCAGGATTATTATAAAGGCGCCTGAACCATACCGATCGGTGAAACGAGCCAATGACACCATCATAGCCCTCCTGCACGGGCCTGACAAAAGGGGACTCGTCGCCCGGATCTCCGGTTGGATTTTCGAACGAGGCGGCAGAATTATCGACGCCGATCAACACTACGACCGGATCGATGAGATATTTTTCCAGCGCATCGAATGGGCCCCAGCCGCCGATATAGCCGATTGCCGGGAGGAGAGGGAGGAATTCATAAAGTTTGCCGGGGAACTCAACATGAAGGTGGTTTGCCGGATTTCTTCGGTCAAGCAAAGGGTTGCGATTTTCGTTTCCCGCTACGATCACTGCTTTCACGAATTGTTCCTGGGTCAGAATTCGGGCGAACTGCCCTGTGAAATAGCCTGTGTGGTATCCAATCATCCGGATTTGATGGAAGCCACCGAACTTCACGGTGTGGCCTTCTACCACATTCCGGTTACCCCGGAAACCCGGGAGGAAGCGGAGCAGCGACAGTTGGAAATCCTGTGGGAATACGAGGTGGATCTGGTGGTCATGGCCCGCTACATGCAGATCCTGAGCGAGGGATTTCTCAATGATTTCGGCAGCCCGGTCATTAATATTCACCATTCCTTTCTACCCGCTTTTGCCGGGGGTAATCCCTACCGACAGGCGTATCAGCGCGGCGTGAAGTTGATTGGCGCCACCGCGCATTACGCCACTGCCATTCTGGATGACGGCCCAATTATTCAACAGGACGTCCATCGGGTTTCCCACCGTCGCACCGTAAAAGATCTCATCGTGCTTGGCCGCATGCTCGAGCGAAGGGTACTGTTGCAGGCGGTGCGGTGGCACCTCGAGCACCGTATCCTCGTCTACGGGCGCAAAACCGTCGTTTTCGATTAAGGGGCAGTCTCGCCCTGTCCTTTGGTTATGGGGTTGACTCGCCGGAGGTTTCCCCAAATGTCTTTCCGTTTTTCAATTCGATGGCCTCAACTCCCAGATCAGCTAAAAGGCGGCGGAAAAAGCAACCCGAATCCCAGAACCTGGATGAGGCCCTGGCCGCATCCGATCTGGAGGAACAGTTGGTCGTTTTCTGGAACCGCTATAAAAACCAGGTAGTTTGGTTGTTGTTGCTTGCCGTAGCCGCCATTGCCGGAATTCAGGGGTCGAAGTGGTGGGGCGCCAAATCGTTGAGCGACCGCAGCGCCGCCTATTCCTCCGCCGCAACGGAAGTGGAGAAGGAGGCCTTTGCCGACAAGAATGCCCGGCACAATATCGGCGGAGCAGCCTATCTGGAACTGGCCGACATGGCTTATTCCGATGAGGAGTTTACCAAAGCAGCAGGCTATTACGAAAAAGCCTTGCAGGCTCTGGACCTCATTCTCCTCAAGCAACGGGCCCACTTGGGCCTGGCCCTGGCTACCCTGCAGGCCGGCAATACCGAGCCCGGACTGGAACTCTTGCAAGCCGTGGCAAATCAGGGCGATTACCTGGATCCCGCCAAAGCCGAGGCCCTCTACCACCTCTCAGTCATCGAGTGGGAAAGGGCAGACTTTCCCGCCATGTTGAACTACCACGACCAAATCGATGGCTTGGTCAATCCGGGGCTTTGGCAATCCAAAGCGCAATCCCTGCAGCGGACCGTGCCCGAGTTGAAGGCCTTGGTGGAAAAGCGCCTGAACGAGGAACCGACCGCGGGTGGTTTGATCCCGGAATTGGAAAACTGACCGGCTTCACCCACGCCGAGGTCATGCCGTGAGAATGTGATGCCTTTCAGGGTCGGTTGCCTTGCAAAAGTGTGTGAAGTGCAACGGAATACAGTTTTCCAGGCCTGACCCTTTTTCTCCAAAAGGCATCACTTTTTCACGGCATGACCCCAACGGAGCCCGGCCAAGGGAATTTTTCTGGATAAGAAACAGGCCTGCCTTCATCTTCTAAGCCATGAAGAAGAGCGGTTTTTTCGCTGGAATAATCTTTTTGATCCTCCTGGGGTTGGCAGTTGGATGCGGGTCCAAGCTGAAGGACGTGGAAAGGGCTCAAAGGGAGGGCATACTTTTGCGGGGAAATAATACCGAACCCGAAACCCTCGATCCCCACGTGGCCACCGGGGTGCCGGAAAACCAGATCATCTCCAGTTTGATCGAAGGTCTGATCGCGTATCATCCCAGTGACGACACGGCCATCGAATTCGGCATGGCTGAACGGTTTGAGACCAATGCCGCGGGGGACGTTTACACCTTCCACCTGCGCGACGCCAAATGGACCAATGGGGATGCCGTAACGGCGCGGGATTTCGAATACAGCTATCGAAGAATGCTGACCCCGGAATTGGGCGCGGAATACGTCAGCATGCTGTTCGTCATCAAGAACGCCCAACGTTATTATGAGTCGCGGGTCCAACCCAAACCGGGGGAACAACCGCTGCCATGGGAAGAGGTCGGCCTCAAGGTTTTGGACGAGAAAACCCTGGAAATTACCCTTACCGGCCCCATGCCCCATTTCCCCCTCATGCTCAAACACTACTCCTGGTTCCCGGTAAATCCCCGAAACATCGAAGCGCACGGAGGCATGACAAATCGGGACGGACGATGGTTTGCCGTGGGTAACTTCGTGGGCAATGGCCCTTTCCGCCTGAAAACGTGGAGAACCAACCAAATCCTGGAAGTGGAAAAAAATCCGGATTACTGGGATGCCGAGAATGTCAAATTGAACGGCATACGCTTTTTTCCCGTGGAAAGCGTGGACACGGAAAGGCGCATGTTCGAGGCGGGGCAACTCCACCTCACCGGAAATGTGCCCCTCCATGAAATCCCCATCTACCGGGAAAAGTCACCCCATCTGATACGAACGGATCCCTATCTGGGCACTTACTTTTACCGGGTAAACCTGACGAGGGAAGGGCCGATGCGAGATGTCCGGGTGCGCCGGGCCCTGGCCCTGTCCATCGACAGGGCTTCCCTGATCGACAACGTTCTGAAGGGAGGTCAGACCCCGGCCCACTATTTCGTGCCCCGCGGGATTCCCGGATATACCCCCAAGGACTATCTCCGTTTCGATCCGAGCGAAGCCCGGCGTCTCATGGCGGAGGCCGGTTATCCGGAAGGGAGGGATTTTCCCGTTTTGGAGATTCTCTACAACACCCGGGAGGAGCACAAAACCATTGCCGAGACCATCCAGCAGATGTGGAGGCAAACCCTCGGCATCGACCTGAGGCTCCACAACCAGGAATGGAAGGTCTATCTGGATGCGCAATCCAATTTCGAATACGATATCGCCAGGGCCGGGTGGATCGGGGACTTCGTGGATCCCTACACCTTCCTGGAAATGTTTACCACGGGTAATGGAAACAACGATACCGGCTGGTCGAATGAGCGCTACGATGCATTGATCGCCCGCTCCATCCGGACCGGCCAGACCTCGACCCGCTTCGCCCTTCTGGAGGAGGCCGAATCCATCCTCATGGAAGAACTCCCCATCATTCCGATCTATATCTATACCAATACCATCCTCCTTCATCCCGCCGTGAAAAACTGGAATCCCAAGCTGCTGGACAACCGCAATATGAAATACATCTACCTGGAGGAGGTCCCACCGCAGCCGCGAGCATCAAAATTGTATTGAGAAACAGGCCCGCCATCGGTGTCTTCCTCGGTAGGGTTTCCAGCCACAGATGTTTAGATTTATCCTCATTCGGCTCCTCCAGCTCGTCCCGGTATTGTTGGTTATCATCACGTTGACCTTCGCCCTGGTCAGGAGCGTGCCGGGCGGGCCCTTCAGCGCCGAGCGCAAGGTATCGGAACACGTCCTGGAAAAGCTGAACGAACACTACGGCCTGAACGATCCGCTCTACCTGCAGTATTTCAACTACCTGAAGAACATCTGTCCCAAAAAGTTGAACCTGCCCGCTTTGGCCGATTTCGATCTCAAGGAAGGCCTGGGCATCGACCTGGGGCCTTCTTTCCGCTACGAAGGGCGAACCGTCAACGAACTCATAGCCGAATCGTTTCCCGTTTCCTTCGAACTGGGGGCTTACGCCCTGTTGCTGGCTCTTCTCATCGGGATTCCGGCGGGGACCCTGGCGGCGCTGAAAAAAAATACGCTCCTGGATTACATTCCCATGTCATCCGCCATGATGGGTATCTGCCTGCCATCTTTTGTCCTGGGTCCGTTATTCGCCCTGGTATTCGGCCTGTGGCTGGACTGGTTTCCCGTTTCGGGATGGCAGGCGCCGGGTGGGTTTTCCTGGGCCGATGACCTGCCCTACAAAATTCTGCCGGCCCTTACCCTGGGAATTTTCTACGCCGCCGGTCTGGCCCGACTGACCCGCGGAGGCATGCTCGAAGTACTGAACCAGGACTACATTCGCACGGCCCGGGCCAAGGGCCTGAGCAGTTTCACGGTGACCGTCAAACACGCCCTGCGCGCGGGATTGCTTCCCGTCATTTCATACTTCGGCCCCGTGGTGGCGGGCGTGCTTTCCGGCTCCTTTATCATCGAAATGATATTCCAGATCCCGGGCCTCGGTCGGCACTTCATCAACGCGGCCAATAATCGCGATTACACCCTGGTCCTGGGAACGGTTCTCTTCTACGCCACCCTCATCATTCTGCTCAATCTCATCGTGGATATCATCCTGGTCCTGATGAATCCCAAACTGAAATTCGAAAAGTGAGCGCCCCCTCTGCCAATCGCGAAGAAGCCGTCCTCCAGGAAGAGAGTTTTTCCCTCTGGGAAGACGCATGGCGGCGGCTCATCCAAAACAGGCTGGCCCTGGGAGGTCTGGTATTTTTTGTCATCATGGCCGCCCTCTGCTTTTCATCCCCGGTCATAGCCTGGTTGACGGGTCTGAGTTATCAGGAACAGGACTTGGCGCTGGGAGCCACCTCCCCTTCCCTTTCACACTGGTTTGGCACCGACGACCTCGGACGCGACCAATTGATCCGTTGCCTCTATGGCGGAATGGTATCGATCGGGGTGGGCTTCGCCGCTACCTGTGTCTCCATCGTCATAGGGGTGGCCTACGGATCGATCGCCGGCTACGGCGGGAGAAAGACGGACGCGGCCATGATGCGGATCGTCGATATTCTCTACTCGCTCCCCTTTATCATCTTCGTCATCCTGCTGACCGTCTACTTTGGCCGAAACATCTTCCTGCTGTTTGTGGCCATCGGTTGCGTGGAATGGCTCACGCTTTCCCGAATCGTCAGGGGCCAGGTCCTGCACCTGAAGGTTCAACAGTTCGTAGAGGTGGCCAGAACCCTGGGATCGAAAGAAAAAGACATCATATTAAAGCACCTTTTTCCCAATGTTCTCGGCCCGGTCATCATTTACTCCACTTTGACCGTTCCCGGGGTCATGCTACTCGAGTCGGCCCTCAGCTTTCTCGGGTTGGGGGTCCAACCCCCCATGAGCAGTTGGGGATCCCTGATCAAGGAAGGGGCCGAAAAAATGGAGGTTTACCCCTGGTTGCTCATACTTCCGGCCCTTCTGTTTTCCACCACCCTCTTTTCCCTGAATTTTCTCGGGGACGGCCTGCGCGACGCCCTCGATCCCAAGGACAGCCCGAAATGAGGGCCAGCGTCTAACGTTATGTCCCTAAAATAATTCACCACAGAGGGAGAGGCGTCATTGGCGCCTTTTTTGGGGGATAAACTCCCTCCTACAGCTCGAATTCAGGCGGGTTGGAAAACCCGCCCTCCGTTAAATTCCAGTTGAAAATTCAAGCCGTGGTCATCCGTGAAATCCGTGGTTCGACGCAAAAGACGCAAAACAAATCTTTCTTATTTCCAAATCTCTGTGTTCTCTGTGGTTTATTCGGCCCTAAGGGTCACTTGCGCATCCGAATATTCAATCCTGAAGCGGGTTCCGTCACCGGCTGCGATCCTGTTACCGGCATGGTTGAAAACGCCGGAAACGGCCTGAGCGGAGAGGATGGTAAACCGGCTTCCGGGGGCCGGTCGAAACCGGTCGGCCAAGTCGACTTCCAGAGTGCCGGCCAAGGCGGCTTCGCCCTCGACCACGAGGCGGCTATTTCCTTTTTCGCTCAATTCCACCCGCAGGGCAGAAGGGTTCATCTGGCGATAATCGCCCTGCACTTGGAGTTTTCCCGGGCGGGTCTTCCCGGACGCCGCAACCGCTCCGGCGTTGTAAACATCGCCTTGGACGGTCCCGCTACCGATAAGGGCGCCCCCGGGCGCAATATCGACCCAGCGCAGGGAAGATACCTTGCCACCGTCGAGGACGAGGAAAGATTTGTCGGAGAGACGGATTTCGTTGCGCCCGGTCAGGGTTACCCCCGGGGTGACATGCAGGGTCTGGGTATGGGTGTCGCCTCGGATCTCCAACCCAAGGAATTCCAGATCGGAGTCGGCCCTGGCCTGCGCCGGGGAAGAACCGGCGTTCTCCATCAGGGCCGTCCAGGAAACTTGGGGGGCGCCGGCGTCTTTCAGGTAGGTGATTCCGTCATTGGCGTATTTGTAATCGGACCAATTCGACGCATCGGAAGCCATGGCTCCATCCCGGCCCACCCAATGGTGGTAGGTATTGGCAAAACCAACCGGTTCGGCTACGCGCTCCCCCAACAAGAGGGATTCCAGTTCCTCAACCAAGCCGGGCTTGGCCGATGCCAGGTCATTCGATTCGCCGGGGTCCTTTTCCAGATGGTACAATTCGAGCCCGGAATTTGCGCGAATCAATTTCCATTCGCCGCGAATGATGGACTGCCCGTTTCTGGCCTCGTGAATGAGAAACTGGCGCGGCCGCTGATGGCCCGAACCGAGCAAGGCGGGGGCCAGGGAAACACCGTCGATACCCAAAGGAGCCGGAACACCGGCAAGTTCGGCGAAGGTCGGAAGCAGATCGGTGACATCGATCGTCATATCGGTGCCGGTCCCGGGTTTCAAGACGCTGTCGGCAGCGAAATTGGCCGGAAGGCGCATGAGGGTGGGTATGCGAATGCCTCCCTCCTGAATCTTTCCCTTCTCGCCTTTCAGACCCCCGTTGGCGGCGAATGCCTCACGGGCCGGGTGCTGGGGACCGCCATTGTCGGACTGAAAAATGACGAGGGTATCGTCGGCCACTGAATCGGCCGGGTCGCCATCGCCGTTGGGATCCTCCAAAGCAGCCAGAATATTACCCAAATGCCCGTCGATGCGCGTGATCATGGCGGCCCAATGCCTGGCCTGATGGGAAAGGGAATCCCAGAAGGGCAATGCGCGGTAGTCCCGGTCCCATCCGGGCAGTTGGGCAATTTCGTCAAAGGGGGCATGGGGAACCTGGACGGCAAGCAATCCGAAAAACGGTTGGGCCGTGGCCCGGTAGTTCAGGGCTTGCCTACGCACGAATTCCAGGGCGGAGAAGGCATAAACGTCATCGCAATAGGCGGTGTCGGGATAACGGGGGTGGTTTTGCCAGGCGGGTTCTTCCGGATAGGCCTCTTTCCCCTTCCACCGGGCCATTGAATTGGGAATGAGTTCCATCCCGCCCTTGGCTCCGGGTGCGGCGGGGGCGCTCCAGAGAGTGGGCTGAAAAAAAGTATGAGCCCGGACATGGTGCAATTCCGCCACTACGTAACGGTACCCGTGGGAAGTGGGCAGGGTTTGGACATTTACGATTTCGGGATCGGTTTGACTCCTCGATCCGCCGAATCCCCACTTGCCCCAGTAGCCCGTGACGTAACCGGCCGCCGAGAGCACGTCCCCCATGAGAAGTTCATCCGAACGCATGGCCTTTTTGGCATTATCCGGATCGTTCCGATCGGCAAAAGTATGGCCTTGATGAAATCCGGATTGTTGGGAGGAGCGAGCCGGCGAACAAACCGTGCAGCCATAGGAACGCCTGAAATTCACGCCCTCGGCTGCCAATCGATCGAGATGGGGAGTGACGAGGTGCGGCAATCCCGCGGCTTTGCGCTCGGCCTGGCCATTCGGCCCAATGGCCCCCCAACCCATGTCGTCCACGTAAAGGTAGAGAATGTTGGGCCTGGGTTCCCCGGGGGCGCTGGAAATCAAGGCCAGAAAAAGGAGCGGAAATGCGATTCGGAGCATGGGTAAAATAGCCGGGTGACGGGAAAGATGTAAGAAGGCATTACAACATTTATCAACCCGCAAAACAGGTTTGGCGGGTCCTCGCCCCTAAAGCGTGTTTTTTCCTTTTGAAAAAGTGTGCGCTTCAGCCTTTCATCTCCCCATGAAAACAGGATTTACGTTGCTTTCCCTTCTTTTGCTTCTCGCCATCCAGGCCGCCGGCCAACCGGCAGGGGATTCGGCCGAAATTCCTGACCAGACATCCTTGCAACCCGTTCAGGTGGAATCCGGGGACGGATTCGAACGGGCCTATTTCGCCAGCGGATGCTTCTGGTGCGTGGAGGCCGTTTACGAGAGCGTGCGGGGGGTGAAGGAAGCCATATCAGGATACAGTGGCGGCCATACCGAAAATCCCACCTACGAATCGAGTAACACGGGCAAAACGGGGCACGCCGAGGCGGTCGAGGTCATTTACGACTCCGATACTGTCAGTTTCAGCCAACTTGTGGACGTGTATTTCGGTTCGCAAAACATCACCCAGGTCAACGGTCAGGGCCCGGACCGGGGATCGCAATACCGCTCCATCGTTTTTTATCAAAACGAAGAGGAGAAGAAGATCATCCAGGAAAAGATAGCGGCGCTGAACGAGAAACTCTGGTTGAGAAAGGTTGCGGCCGAGGTGTACCCCTTCCGCAAATTCTGGGTGGCCGAGGCCTATCATCAGGATTTCGAAAGGAGGAATCCCAACCATCCCTACGTCCGAGCCGTTTCCATCCCGCGCTTGAAACGGTTCCAAGCCAAATTTCCCGAACTGTTGAAAAAAGACGGGCTAGCCCCCTGAAATAGTCGGCATCCTGGGAATGGCATCGAGCAATTTTCGCGTATAGGGATCCTGCGGATTTGCGTAAATTTCCTCCGCCGTCGCCGTCTCGACCAGCTTTCCCCGGTTCATCACCAGCACGAAATCGCTGATGTGTTCTATCACGGCCAAATCGTGCGCGATAAACAGGTAGGTGAGACGATACTCGCGCTGCACGTCCTGCAGAAGGTTGATGATTTGAGCTTGAACGGACACGTCCAGGGCGCTGACCGCTTCATCGCAAATGATAAACTCGGGCTCGACGGATAGGGCCCGGGCTATACCGATCCGCTGACGTTGACCGCCACTGAACTGATGGGGATACCGGTTCATGTGATCGGGCGACAACCCGACCTCGGTCAGCAATTGGGCAATTTTTTCCCCCCGCTCCCGCTTGGACAATTCCGGGAAATGAATTTCCAGCGGCTCGCCGATAATGCCGGCCACCGTCATGCGGGGATTGAGAGAATTGAACGGATCCTGGAATATCATTTGGATCTTTTTCCGAAAGGGGAAGAAGGCGCGGTCGTCCAGCGATGAAATGTTATCATTGCGATAGTAAACCTCCCCTTCGGTCGGGTCGACCAAACGAACGATCGCTTTTCCTATGGTGCTTTTCCCACTTCCGCTTTCACCGACCAAACCGACCGTGGTCCCGGCTTCAATCTCGAAGGATACCCCATCGACGGCGCGCACGTAATCCGTTGCCCGTCGAAAAATACCCTCCTCGATAGGGAAATAAACCTTGAGATTCCTGACTTCGAGGAGAGCGTTCACAAGGCGGAATAATCAATTGTGAGCAAACGCTCCTGCTTTGCCCCAAGTTTCGGAATACAGGCAATCAAGGCCTTGGTGTAGGGATGTTGCGGATCGGACAATACTTCCTCGGTCGAACCCGATTCCACGATATCTCCCCGATACATCACGATTAGCCGGTCGGCAAATCCATCCACGATGCCGAAGTTGTGGGTGATGAGAATGATGGACATCTCGAGCTGCTCCTTGAGGCGTTGCATAAGGTCCAGAATTTGAGCTTGGATGGTCACGTCGAGCGCGGTTGTCGGCTCATCCGCCACCAATATCCTGGGATGGCAACTCAATGCCATGGCGATCATGGCGCGTTGCTGCATGCCTCCGCTCATTTGGTGGGGATAATCCCGAAAACGGATCTCCGGCCTTTGAATTCCCACCAGGTCCAGGGCTTCGATCACTTCCGCCCTGACGTCCGAAACCTCCGGCCGGTGAAGTCGGATGGCCTCGGCAATCTGGTGACCCACTGAAAAAAACGGGTTCAGGGAGGCGGATGGTTCCTGAAAGATATAGGCGATCTGCTTCCCTCGCACCCGTCTCAACTCCTTTTCGGTAACCGTCATCAGATCCCGGCCCCGAAAATGGATCTCACCCGATAGGGTACAGGCCGGCGGCGGCGGCAGCAACCGGGACAAGGCCAAAGCCGTTACGCTCTTGCCACTGCCACTCTCACCTACAATGGCCAAGGTCTCCCCTCTCCCGAGGGAAAATTCGATGCCCTTTACGGCAGGGTTTACGGAATCCCGCGAGCGAAAGGTTATGCGCAGGTCTTTGACCTCGAGCAGAGGGTTTTCAGGCATGGCATAGCATTAGGGGATCGGGACGGATTAGAAAAGAAAAAGAAGGGCCAATACCTAATCCTTCCCCTCCCTCCCGGTCTTGCTCGTCAAGGTCTCGATAAATTTCTTCATGGCCGGAGTCAGCGCCCTGCCCTTGCGATGAATGATAGCGAGCGGTCGCGTGTAGGCGCCGCCATTCAATCCGACCTGGGCGATAGTGCCCTGCCGCTTTTCCTGTTGCACGGTAGCCTGGGGCACAATGGCTATCCCGGCGTTTATTTCGACGGCGCGTTTCACCGTTTCGATATTGTCGAACTCCATGATCGGTTCGGGATTCAGGTTTTGGTCGCGGAGAATCTGGTCGGTGGCCCTTCGTGTCGGTATGTCCGATTCGAAGCCAATCAGTTTGTCGTCCTTCAATTCGCTTACGGAAACGCGGGCGTATTGGGCCAACCTGTGCTTGGGATGACAGATCAGAACCAGATCATCCTCGCAGAAGGGAATCACTTCCACTTGCCGCTTTCGGTTGGGAAAGGCCACCAAGCCCAAATCCACCGCATTGTGCAGAATGTCATCATAAACCAGATTGGACCTGCGATACTCAACCCTCACATTGACGGATGGATACTTCTTCAAAAAGCGCTTAATGTAGGGAGGCAGTTCGTGCAAACCGATGGAATAAATGGTGGCAATGTGAATATTCCCACTTATGACCTTTCTCATTTCCTGCAACTCGCAGTTCAACTTTTCATAGCGGTGCAGAATCTCCTTGGCGCAGTCGTAGAGCTTCTGGCCCTCCCGGGTCAGGCGAAATTTCTTTTGACTTCGGTCGATTATCAACACCTTGAAGTGTCTTTCCATCGTCCTGAGCTGTTGACTGACGGCCGATTGGGTAATCGAATTCATCCGGGCCGCCTTGGAAAAACTCCGGGTCTCCACCAAGTTGGAAAATACCCTGAAATTTGCTATATTCACAACCCGGAATATAATTAATTCTTATCGGTTTTCCACCAAATTTTTAGAAATTCTTATGGCTTTCGACCATCGATCCTTCCGCCAAAACCTTGCCCGTCTCAGGGACCGCATCGGATCGGCCTGTGAAAAATGCGGGCGCAGTCCCGATTCCATCGACCTCATGGCGGTAACGAAGGGGTTTCCCCTGGAGGTTGCGGCAACCGCGGTCGGGGCCGGTTTGACCACCCTGGGGGAAAACCGCGTCCAGGAAGGGGTGGCGAAAATCGGGGAGGCGAATTTTCCGGCCAATTGGGAATTGATCGGCCACCTGCAATCCAACAAGGCGCAACTGGCGGTAAAATGCTTTCAGCGCATCCAAAGCGTGGATTCGGTAAAGCTGGCCAAGCGACTCAACCGCATGGCCGCGGCCAACCGAAAAAAGCTCCCCATTCTCCTGCAGGTAAACACGGGAGAGGACCCGGGAAAATTCGGGTTCCGAACCGAGGAAACGGAAGCGGTTCTGCACCGGTTGCTCGGGCAGAATAGCCTGGTCGTCCAAGGCCTGATGACCATTGCCCCGGCCCCACCTGAATTGGATTCGGCTCGGCAATCGTTTGAAACGTTGCGGAGGCTACGGGACCGATTGGAAGAACGGCTGGCCATTCAATTGCCCGAATTGTCCATGGGTATGACCTTCGACCTCGAGCCGGCCATTGCGGCCGGGAGCACCTGCCTGCGGGTTGGCACCGGCCTTTTCGGTCCCCGCCCCAAATGAAAAGTTTGGATTTGTCGTTGCTGTTGGCGGATAAAGTCGCAACCATGTTTGTGTGCCATTTGACATTTCCAAAGCCAAAAGGCTAAAAGCCATTGAAGAATTGCTGGACGATCCGACCCCTTCCGTCCGCAAGGCGATCCTGGTCGAGTTGGGCAAATTGGGAGAGGAAGGCAGGCAGTTCATTCTGAATTGTTGCAGGTCCGGGAATCTGTCGGTGCGGCGTCACGCTCACGAAGTGTTGGCCGTCCTGGATAAGGATTCCCCGGTCAATATGTTCCACCAGTTTATCCATTCTCTCAATTATGAACTGGAGTCGGGGTACCTGTTGCTGAGCCGCATCGATAACCGGAATCTGGACGTATCGGAGTACATCCAAAAGCTCGACGAAATTGCGGCCCGTTGCCAATCGCTCATTTACTCTCCCATGAGCCATCGGGAAAAATGTCGCGTCCTCAACCGCGTCATTTTCCATGAATACGGGTTCGCCGGCAATCGGGCCGATTTCAATAATCCGAACAATACTTTTTTGCATTCCCTTTTCCAAACGCGCAAGGGTCTGCCCATCAGCCTGTCCATTTTGTACCTTCTGGTGGCGAGGAGGCTGGAACTGCCGCTGGAGCCGGTTGGTGTTCCGGGCCGGTTCATGGTTGGTTGCTTCGTGGAGGATAAACCCTTTTTCATCGATGTTTTCGATAACGGAATCTTCAGAAGTCTGGAGGACGTCGTTTATTTCATTGAGAGAAACAATATGAGGGTTACCTTGGGTCTGTTGGGCCCCTGCCCCGTTGGAGAGGTGCTCTGCCGTTGTTGCCGCAACCTCTCCAAACAATACGCCTTGTTAAACGAACGCGCCAAATCGGAACTATACGGGTCCTTTGCCCACGCGTTTGAAGCCCATTTTGAAAAGGAATCTACCTGAGAGGGACGTTCTGCGGCTGGGGGATCTGGCAAATTGGCGGTTCGAAGGCACGCCACTGGCCGTTGTGGGGCACCCCGTCAAGCACTCCGTAAGTCCTGAAATGCACAACGCCGCCTTAGAGGAGTTGGCGGATCGGAATCCAGGCTTCAAGGATTGGCATTATTTCAAATTCGATATCGAACCCGAGCGCCTGCGGGAGGCGTTAGCCCTGTTTTATCGAAACAAATTCAAGGGCTTGAACCTCACCGTGCCCCATAAAATCCTCGCCGCGAAATGGATTGAAGCGGCCGAACCCGAGGTTCGCCTGAGCGGAGCCTGCAACACCTTGCTTTGGACCGACAACGGATATCGGGGTTATAACACCGACCTCTACGGCATGACCCGGGCCATAGAGGAAAGCTTTGCCCTGAAATTGCGGGGCAGACAGGCGCTGCTGATCGGCGCGGGGGGAGCGGCCCGGGCCGCAGCCGTCGCATGCCTGACCCACAAAGTCGGCGCCCTCCATCTGACGAACCGTACCAGGGAAAAACTGGATCCGCTGGTGGAGGAAATGGCTGGGATAAGGGACGATATTCCCATAAAAATTCACCAATTGGCCGGACCGTTCGCCATTTCTTCACGCCACCTGATCGTGATCAACGCAACCTCCCTGGGCCTGAAGGAAAGCGATCCGGCTCCCGTAGCATTAAAGGGCCTTCATCCCGACACCAAGGTTTTGGACATGATTTACAATCCCTCCAAAACCGCGCTGCTCAAAGAGGCGGAGTCCCTGGGCATGCGGACCGCCAACGGACTGCCCATGCTCGTTTTTCAGGGCGAACGATCCTTTAGAATCTGGACAAAAAAATCCCCGTCCGTCCAAACCATGTTTCGAGCCGCAGTCGATAGCTTGGCCGAATAGTTGCCATGGAAACACTTTTTGAGGAGGTCGAGGCGGCTCTGCCCTGGTTCTTTCCGGTTCTGGCCTTCGGCATCGGCGCCTGCATAGGCAGCTTCATCAACGTGTGCGTCTACCGCATTCCCGCCGGGCAATCGATAATTCGTCCTCGCTCCCGCTGCAGGGTCTGCGGTCAACCCATCCCACCGTATTTGAACCTTCCCATCCTGGGCTGGATTTTCCTGCGGGGAAAAGCCAGGTGCTGCGGCGCGCCCATCGGCATCCGCTACCCGTTCATCGAATTCCTCACCGCGGTTCTTTTCCTGGTCTCCTGGTTGGGGTTGCCTCCCGTGTTGGCCCTGATCGGCTGGCTCTGGATCTTTATTGCCCTCTGTGTCGCCTTTATCGATTTGGACCACATGATCATTCCCGATCGTTTTTCCATTGGCGGCCTCTTGGCTGGGTTGGCCCTTTCAGTCATATTCCCGGCCCTGCACGGCATCGAAACCCCTTTCGCATTGCTGGGAAGCATAGGAGGATTCTTCAACGCCCTCACCGGGGCTCTGATCGGATCCTCCATCATTCTGTGGATCATGATCCTGGGGGAACTCGTGCTGAAAAAGGAAGCCCTGGGGTTTGGCGATGTCAAACTGATGGGGGCGATCGGAGCTTTTTGCGGTTGGCAAGGATCCGTCTTTTCCCTTTTTGCAGGCGCCATTCTAGGAACCGTATCCCTGGTCTTTCTCCAAATCGTCTTTGCCGTCATTCCATTGAAGCGTCCGGGCGGCGTTCCCGAAAACTTTCTCGGTAAAAAGATACCCTTCGGGCCCTTCCTGGCCGGGGCCAGCCTGCTCTACTACCTTTTCCTGGGTCCCGCCGTGGATGAGTACTTTGCCTCATTGGCCTGGGTGGCAAAGGGCGCCGTTGGCGCCAATTAGGAATTGGGGAGAAGAAGTAACCACAAAAGGCACAATAGACGCAAAGGGGCCTTACGGCTGAAGGTGCTGGGACTAATCAAGATCACGATGGGCCTGCCCAATGGGCGACGCATGCGTCGCACCTACTTTCCACTTGGCGCCGGGGGCTCCTCTCCCTCTCCACTCGCCACTAACCACTCTTCACTTGAAAGGTGGGCGGCAATCTTTTCACTACCCGCGTCCACCTGTAGAACGACATCGGCTCCCACCGTCCGTTGGATCAAGGCCAGGGCAAGGTATTGATCCCGAAAGTCGATCCCGGTCTTCACCAAGCCGACCTTTTTAGTCCCCGAGCGGACCGGTGCGCCGTAGGGCAGTTCCCGGTCGGCCTTCACCAGCGCCAAGTGGCGCTTCACTTGCCCCATCGAGTGTAACCGCGACATCACTTCCTGACCCAGATAACAGCCCTTGGTAAAACTGACGGCGCCATCTTCCAACTTTCCCTCCTGGGGCAGTTCTCCGGATCCGATGTCCTTCGGAATGGCCGGTATTCCATGAAGAATCCGGATGGCTTCGAGGTCATCCTCCCCGAGTCGATAATCTTTGAACTTTCCCTTCCCGAGTCGGTCGAGAAATCCTCGGATAGAAGCCGGTTTCCCGACCAGGTCGAATCCTTCACCACGATGGCGTCGACCGGGAAAAATAAATATATCCCCTTCCATCTCCCCCATCCTTCCACCTGAATCCCCTTCTCTGGCATAGGCCTCGGACCAACCCGCATCTCCATCGAATAAAAAGCTGATGGCGGCAACCTGATCCGTTTCCTGCACCAACTCCACGTCATCCGCCACGATAAATGCGCCCAGCTTGTCCCCGATGACTTGCCCCGGCGTGGCATAACTCATGAGACGGAATTCCTTCTCCCCCACCCGAAGGATAAAACTATCGCCGTGAACTTTCCCCTTGTGGTTCAACCACAAACCGTAGACAACCCGGCCGATTTCCATGCCGTTCAAATCGTTACTGAATTGGCTTTGCAGAAAAGAGTGGGCGTCTTCTCCGGTAACCCGAATCCAAGCCGCGGGCCGGTAGGGATGGTATCCATTCAATCTGAGCAACTCCTGCATGCGCTTTTAGCAAAAAACCGATTTGCCGCCTGGCAAGTGCAAGTGGGGAAAATTGAGCAATTTTTGGCTCGAACTCCACCCCGTTGGCGTATGTAACCATCTTTTTCCCTTTAAGCGGTTCCGCCCCATGCAAAAACCCACCCAAGTCACCGACATCAATGTGGTTAGCACCATCACGCTTCCCACCCCAACCGAGCTCCGGGACGAGGTGCGAAATTCCGAATCCCAGGCCCAATTCGTGTGGAATTCCCGTCAGGAAATTCACCGCATCATTTTCGGAGACGACAACCGCCTGCTCGTCGTGGTGGGTCCGTGCTCCATCCATGATGTAAAGGGCGGGCTTGAATACGCGAAAAACCTGAAAGAACTTTCTGAAAAATTGTCCGACCGGCTCTGCATCGTCATGCGGGCTTACTTCGAGAAGCCGCGCACCTCCGTGGGATGGAAAGGCCTCATTATGGACCCCTATCTGGACAATTCCTGCGATATTACGCATGGATTGCGCCTGGCCCGCGCTTTTCTCAAGGACCTCATCGATCTCGGCCTTCCCACCGCTACCGAAATGCTCGATCCCATCACCCCGCAATACATAGCGGACCTCGTCAGTTGGTCGGCCGTCGGGGCGCGGACGACCGAATCCCAAACCCACCGTCAGATGGCCTCGGGCCTTTCCATGCCGCTCGGATTTAAAAACAGCACGGACGGCTCCGTTCAGGCCGCGGTCAACGCCATCAAGGCCGCCAGCCTTACCCAAACCTTTCTCGGCATCAACCAGATCGGCAATGCCTCCGCCGTAACTACCAGCGGCAATCCCAACTGCCACCTGGTAATCCGCGGCGGCTCATCCGGCCCAAACTACCATCCCGATCATATTGCCCAGTTTGAAGAACTTCTAAAGGAGAACGGTCTAAGCCAAGCCATCATGGTCGATTGTTCCCACGCCAATAGCGGCAAGAACCACGACCTCCAGACAAAAGTGCTGGAGTCAGTGGCGGAACAGGTTCAGGGCGGTCGGAAATCCATTATCGGGGTGATGCTGGAAAGTAATCTCGGCCCCGGTCGCCAGGAAATTTCCCAGGGAAAATCCGACCTGCAATTCGGGGTGTCCGTAACCGATTCCTGCATCGACTGGGATACTACGGAAAAGGCCCTCCATAACCTCCACGCAGGAATTCAATCCCGCTTCGATTAGCGCAAGTACCCTTACCCCCAAGCAAGAATAATCCTTCCAAATCATGAAAGAAACCATCCGCGTAGCCGTCACCGGAGCAGCCGGGCAAATAGGCTATTCCCTACTCTTCCGAATCGCATCGGGTTCCATGTTCGGCCCCGACCAACCCGTCGCCCTCAACCTGATTGAAATCCCCCCCGCCGAAAACGCCCTCAAAGGGGTCATCATGGAACTGGACGATTGTGCTTTCCCCCTCCTGACCGATATTCAACCCACCTTGGACCTGTCGGAAGGTTTCAAGGGCGTCAACTGGTGCCTGCTGGTGGGCAGTGTGCCGCGCAAGGCGGGTATGGAACGGAGCGATCTCCTCGGCATCAACGGTAAGATTTTCACGGGACAGGGCCAAGCCATTCAGAACCACGCCGCTCCCGACGTGCGCGTCCTGGTCGTCGGAAATCCCTGCAACACCAATTGCCTCATCGCTATGAACAACGCCAGGGACGTGCCGGCAAATCGCTGGTTTGCCATGACTCGCCTGGACGAGAACCGTGCCAAAACACAACTGGCCCAAAAAGCGGGAGTGGAAGTTGCCGCCGTAACCAATATGACCATCTGGGGCAACCACTCCGCCACCCAATACCCCGATTTCCATAACGCCAGAATCAAGGGCAGGAATGCCGATGCCGTCATCGGGGACGAAGCCTGGTTGAAAAACACTTTTATCCCCACCGTCCAACAACGGGGAGCCGCCATCATCAAGGCTCGAGGAGCCTCCTCCGCCGCTTCCGCCGCCAATGCCGTGGTCGACACGGTCCGCTCCCTCAACCATCCGACCCCCCAAGGGGACTGGAACAGCGTCAGCGTATGCTCCGACGGCAGCTACGGGGTCGACGCCGGCCTGATCGCATCTTTCCCCATTCGCAGCGACGGCTCGAATTGGGAAATCGTTCAGGGAGTTCCCCTCAATCCCTTCGGCAAGGGTAAATTGAAAGCCACTACCGATGAACTGCGGGAAGAACGCGAAGCAGTGAGGGATATGCTTTAGCCCGCATTTCTCACAAAATTCGTAGCGAGCGAACGGAGTCCGAGCGCTGACGTCGGGGTCATGCCTTGTAATCTTGACGCAGCTTGCGGAGTCAACCGATTCAAGGCTTGACCCCTTCCTCCGCCTTCCCGGAACAAAGGATAAATTTGTGAAACAGGCGGGTTAACCCCTCAGCCTCCTCCACCCTGGCCGCTTCTGCGGTTTTGACCGCCTTGCGGACGTTTTGCCCTCATGGCGGCCTTGTAGTTGGTAAATTGCTCCTCATCGAGGATTTCCTTCACCTTCCTGTCCGTGGCGCGATACATGGTCCACAGCATTTGACCCAACTTTCTGCGCTCTTCCATGTTCCGTTTGCTCAGCGCCTGTTGGATCTTCATCCGGCCAATCTGTTCTTGCATCTCATAATTGACCATCAGCTTGAGAAAGGCTTCCTGCTGGTCTTCCCGTAAGGCCACCTTGCCCACCATATCGGCCACGTTTTTCTGGATTAATTCATTGAGGCGTTGGCGACGCTGTTCCTCAGTCAACTGCTGCTTGTTGCCGGAACCGCCGCCTTGCCGGGCCCGCTCATTGCCGCCTTGCCGGTTCCTCTGTTGCTGTCTTTCCTCCCGCGAGGGTTGGTTTTCCTGAGCGGTCAGGATCACGGAAGCGGGGGAAAGGCCAATTATCATGGCCAAGGCCAGGGGGAAGATTTTGCATTTTTTCATGACGATTTGGTTTGGAGTGGAAAACTAAAGAAACCTATTCCCCCGCCTTCCGCAAACCTAAAAATCCATTAGTTCCCCATCCGTCTTATTAGTGATCAGTGACCAGTGGCTAGTGGTCAGTGAGTTCAGCCTTTCTACCCCTCCCCCCCATTCCTCATTCCTAATTGGCGCATCTCTCCCTTCGTGCCGGTTTTATTATTGACTTAGCTAAACTTAGCTAAATATTCCAGGCATGATTATCGTCAACACCCACGAAGCCAAATCGAAGCTTTCCTATTTGCTCGCCGCGGTTGAGAAGGGGGAACAGGTACGAATTTGCCGCAATGGGCGGTCCGTGGCGGATCTGGTCCCGGCCCGGCAGCACCCGGGCGATCCCCTGCGGAAAAACCCGGAGTTGAGTGGGATCGTCCTCAATTACGATCCGGTTGAACCGCTCCAGGAGGATGAGTGGCCGGAGTCTATCGGGTAAGTTTGTTTCTAATGCTCCTTCTGGACACCTGCACTCTGGTTTGGCTCGTTGGGGATGAGGATCGCATCTCCACCCGAGCCGCTGGTCTCATTTGTGAAAATGCGGACCGGCTCTATTATTCGGCAATGTCTGGTTTTGAGATTGGGGTAAAGTATGCCACGGGAAAGCTGCAGTTGCCCCTGGCTCCGTACGATTGGTTGCAGCGGGCCATGGCGCATCACGGCATCACGGAGATACCGGTTACGATGGAACTGGCCTTAAAGGCCTGCCTCCTTCCGCCGATTCACCGCGACCCGTGTGACCGCATCATTATCGCCACCGCACAGGTGATGCAGTGCAGCGTTGCCACTCCCGATCCACTGATAAGATCTTATCCGGGCGTGAGGTGCGAGTGGTGAGGCACGAAAGAAGGGGTTAGCTCCTTGATTTTTGAGATGTCCTCATCTTGAAAATCAAGGACTGATCCCTTGGCGGTTGCCCGAATGGCGCTCCCAGGCAATCGTGAACGAAAATCCCCGAAGAAGGGGATCTCGCAAAGAACGCAAAGGGAAATTCGCTATGCTCACGAATCAGGAATTGGGAGTTAACCACAGAGCACACTGAGGACATGGAGATTTTCTATTTTTAACCCCTTTCTTTGCGCTCTCCACTCCATCACTCCTCCTAATTCCTAATTCTTAATTGGCGCCAACGGCGCCTCTCCCCCGTCCCGAAGCGTGAGAAGCCAGGAAGTGAGGTCGGCTAGCTGTTCATTACCGAAGACGGCGTAAGCGGCTGGCATAACGGATTGATCGAGCTTCTGGCGGGTCCGGATTTGTCCTTTCTCCACCGAAAAGGCCCTGCCTTCCGCATCGACCAGCCTTACCAGGGCGTCGCTTTCATTGATCACCGCTCCGGATAAGCTCCTGCCATCCGCCGTCTCCAGAATATGCAATGCGTAACCCTCCGTAATGGAGGCGCTGGGCTCCAGGATGGCCTCTATGGTATCTTCAGCGCTCAACCGAAGACCCACGCCGGACAGGTCGGGGGCAAATACCTCGCCTTGCCCGGCCACACTATGGCAGATAGCGCAACCGAATCCTCTATCGGGATTGAAGAATAAATCGCGACCCCGATCCGGATTTGCGCTGGGGAGAGCCGTCAGAATTCCTTCCGAGGTGGCGGGTTGAGGAAGAGGCACATCGATAGCAAATCCCATTTTTTGGACCAGGTTTACGAGGAGGGTATAAAGTCGCGGATTGGGTTGCGAACAGAGTCGGCGGACGGCCGCTTCAATGGGCTCGATATCGGCTAACTTCTCCGGTTCGATCCGGGAAAGAAAAATCAATACGTTGGTTCGAATCAGCCTCTCCGGGTATTGGTTGAGAATAGCGGCCAGCAAAGCCTCGCTGCGGGGAGGGGGGCTCCATCCTAAAGGCAGGGCAATTTCTGCCAGGACTTCCGCGACAGTAGCTGCCCGTTTGTCCGACGGACCCGCCTCGAGAAGTTTGGAAAGAAGCCAAGTGGCGGAATCTCCCGGATCGCCACTGGACTGGGCCTTTTTCTCCACCTCAGCCAGTTCGGCGCGCAATTCTTCTTCATCCGAATCCAGCTTCGGTACAGCCCGGTCCTGCATTTGATGCCAGCCCTCGACTGCGGCACGACGAAGCGGTTCGGAACCGCCAAAGGCATCCCAAAACAATTCGCGAACATTTATGGACAAGGCCAAGGCTGGCAGAACGACGGCCCTATCCACGTCGTCTTCCAGGGATTCATAAAAGGATTGCACCTTCTCCAATCCGTCGTCGCGAAGGGCGAATGAGGTGCGGGAAATCATTTTCAGGTAGAGCCGGCGCAAAGTGGGACGATCTGCCGCGGCGCGGGCCCGTTCAAACAAGGTCTCCGGAGGAATCGATTGCTCCAACTCAACCCGAGCCGTGGTATCGGGCATTTTATCCGGGGGAAGGGGATTCAAGGCAAAGGTGAGGGCCCAACTTTGCACTTCATCATCGGGATCGCTTTCCGCCAATTGCAGGACTTCATCCAGGCCGATAGCGAAATCTTCCTGCAAGCTGAGCAAGGCTGCCAGCCTGACACGAGGTCGCGGATCCTCGAGCAAGTCTTTGCGTTGGGAAACCGGTAGCAGATGGCGCAAAGCCTGCCACCCCGCATAAAATACGACGCGGTCGGCTTCATTCTCCAACCGGTCGATTAGTTCTGGGGCAAATGCCCCGTCCCGGACCTGGTGAATTGCCTGGATGGTTTCAAAACGAATGCGCGGGTGAGAATGGTGAATCCCCTCCCCTACGGCCCGAGGCAAGGATCCTCCCCTGGGATGAGATTGAGCCCGATGACCGAGGATGCGCAGGGCTTGCAGACGAAGGTTTAAGGACAACGGCTCCTCCCCGCTGGCGAGGCCCTTAAAAAATAAGTCAATTGTGGGGTCTTTTTCCGGCATGCGTCCGAGCGCCCACGCCGTCCACGTCTCCTGGCCTTTGCTCAACTGTCCGGATCGGAGGGAGGCAATCAAAGGTTCCCTCACGCTGGCTCCGCGCCGCACGAGTTCGTCTTGGGCGTTCACCCGCCAAACGGGTATGTTTTCGGGACCAAGATCGGCCAAAAGCTCGTCCAACGTCCATTCCGAAAGGGATCGAAACCGTTTCTCATCCGGCGTCCAGCCCGCGTTCTGCGCTCCGTGAATGATACGGAATATCCAGCTTCCTTCTGACTCGGTCTCGTAGTGATAATCCCCACCCCAACCGCAGATATGGAGGGAACCGTCCGGAGCGAACTCGAGATCGGTGGGACGGTATAACAGTTCGTCCCCGCCACGCCTGGCGAAGGATTCCAGAATTCCACCCTCGGGCCGCATGAGGGCCCCATCCCATCTCGGCCGGTAGACGTGGGTGCCATTCAACCAGTCATTGATGTAGAAAATGTTCTGGTAATCAGGCGGAAAATGGGGGTGAGCGTAATAGATTATGCCTGTGCCGGATCCGGGGAACATGGGCCCGCTGACCGGAACGGTGGGGAGGTTTCCCTCACCCGACCAGTGGCTGCTGTAGCGATGTCCCCAGCCGAAATGCGCTCCAAAAAACGGCATTATGATGCGGTCGCCCTGGGTCTGGTCATTGTCGGTGCCCAACCAATTGAAGCCGTCATCCAGGGTAATGTCCCAGGGATTCCTCAAACCCCTCGAGACGATTTCCAGGTTTTCCCCCATGGGGTCGCACCGGAGGACTCCGCCTTCCCGGCCCCAATCGTCTCTCCAGTTCTGGTAATTTTTTCGATAGGTGTCCTTGGTGAAGACCTGAGGCGGATAAATGTCCGGAGCGCCGGGCGGATGCCGCACGTCCCAAAGTTCCCGAAAGGCCCGGGGCGCGGCGTAACCGTATTTCTCAGGCTGATTGAGGCCCTTGGAGTTCCCTTTGGACATGTAGAGTTTTCCATCGGGGGCAAAGTTCAATCCGTGGAGTGCGTGCTCCCGGTTTCCCAGGTCGGTGTATATCCTCACGTATTCGTCTGCTTCATCGTCTCCATCCAGGTCGCGCACGAGGGTCAGATCGGGGGCGTTTGCAACGTAAAGGTCGTCACCCTTCCAGGCCAATCCTTGAATACTGTTAAAACCTTTGGCGAAGACCTTGGTTTCATCCGCAACTCCGTCCCGATCGGAATCGATGAGGATATGCACGCTGTCGGTGGGTGAATCCACCTCGTGCTCAGGGTATTGAGGGCCTTGCCCGAGGAATAGCCGGCCGCGTGCGTCGAAGCTAATCGAGGTGGGCTTGTAAACCAGGGGTTCACTCGCGTAAATTGAAATTTGGAAGCCGTCCGGCACCCGGGGAAGCCCGGATTGCGGCACGTCGAAACGCGCGCTGCCCGGTTTCAGGGACGGTAGGATTTCGAGAAAATCCCCGTAGGCATCCTCCGGGTCGAAGGAAGCGGCGGCGTCTTCCAAATGGACGAGAACTCCATACCGCAGCCGAAATGATTCCCCGGCCCTGACCAGCACGTTTTCACGTTGCTTCCCGCGCCCGTTCAGTTCGCTTTCGCCCAGCGGATTGGCAATGAGCAGACCGGTATCCACCGCATGCCACCAAGGCCTGCGAAAATTTTCCGGATCGTTCATCACCATCATGCCGCCATGCCGGCCGGCTATCGGACCGCTGTAATCGCACCAGTCGGACTGCCTGGTGCGAATTTCCTCCAGATCGACGCTTCCGTTGCTGTTTAAAATGCGACCGCCTTTATGGGAAGCCATGGCGATGGGAGTGGCTACCCGCAAGGCCAGACCCATTTCCTCCTGGTCGCCGAGCCAGAAGTCGCCTGAATTTCGACGGAGCGAACTCTCGGCAATGACAAGTATGCCCACGGGACGCCGGAGAATCGTGTAACGGCAGATCTGCTCGCAAAAGATCTCATCGCTGCCATTCGCCAAAAGCCGGTTGCGCACCGCGAAGAAACCTCGGTCTTCGCCGCCGATAGGTTCCCCAATAAAATCGCCGCCAATGATCCTCGCCTTCATGCGCCAGTAATCGTTTCCGCCCACGTCGCCGAATCCCCACCACAAGCCCGGATGATAGGTTTGGTG
This sequence comes from Opitutales bacterium, assembly GCA_022824405.1. Classification (GTDB taxonomy): domain Bacteria; phylum Verrucomicrobiota; class Verrucomicrobiia; order Opitutales; family UBA2995; genus JAABVD01. The sequence continues at coordinate 62,143 of JAJDZZ010000045.1, read as the reverse complement.
ATCGTCGAAGTCACCCGGCCCCGGTGGATGATTGCGCGTGATCCGGACCTCCCCTCCAGCCGCGTGGACCTCCTTGAAATACGGCCGCGTAGTGGCTGGATCGTCCCACACGTAATAGGCGAAAAGCTGGCCGTCCACATTGATTTGCAGGTGGCCGTCATTCTTCTCGAAGGATACTTCGCCTGCCGCCGACCGGGTTAGTAGGCCGGCAAAAAACACAGGGCCTAGAAGAAAAATGAGGGTGAAACGATGAATCCTGGGCGCCTTCAATTTTGGCTTATGGTTTGACCGGTATTACAAAACCAACGGCCCAATGGGTCAAAAGCAGAATTGGCAAGGCTGATCCCATCCCCTTTCAGCATCCAATTAAATTATGTTTTAACAGCTAATAATTTGATTTCACGATGTATGCCATGAGAACCACTGTCACCCTCGACCCGGACGTTGAAAAGCTGATCCGGGACAAGATGCACCGCTCCCGCAAGAGTTTCAAAATGACCCTAAACGACGCCATACGCAAGGCATTGGGAAAATCGAATTTACCGGCCAATAGGGCTAAATTCGTCGTTGCATCCCGGCCCATGGGCATGCTTCCGGGAATTGATCCGGCCGACCTCACCGACCTCGATACCGATATCGAAGTCGACCGGTTCAAGAGGACCACGCGCAGAATGCGAGAGAAACTGAAATGATCATTCCCGATGCAAACCTCTTGCTTTACACCCATGATGCCGGCTCCCCTTTAAACTTTGGCAACTATCCATCTCAATCCAAGGTCGAATCCGGATTGATCCAACCTTATCCGCCTTCATCTTTTGCAGTGAGTTCAACTGCTTGTGCTACTCGTTGTTCCATCAAGAAAAATAGAAAAGGGTCAGGAACGGCGCTTGTGGCCGCTGCCTTCACCGTTTTGTAAGGCATTTTCTTTACGCTTTTGGGCCCTACTTGTTTAATCTCGCAGCCTCGGCGGCAATATGTCCAGCCAGGGAAGTAATGAACGTTTTCAAACTGGTCATACTTGACATTCCTGAGAAGGCGCCGGATCGTGCGGCGTTTCTCGGCGAGGTCAGAAGGGTAGCGGCCGAATACAGACCCTCTTTCATAAGCTTCCGGCACAGCAGGTCGTATCGTTCGAGATAGGAAGCATCCTGAAACTCCCCGAAAACTTCGAAATGAGGAGAGGCGGATCGAACCGGAGAGCGAGATTTCTCCGCATCTTCTACAAGCATCAGCCAACCGATAAATGGGCGTGGTTGCTCTCCAAAGGCTCCTTCTCGGTAGGCCGTCCAAAAATCATGAGCGGTGCCTATAGCCTCCTCTGCCCGGTTGTTGAAATTGTTGCCGAAAGATGGCCCCACTTGGCTTTTCAGTTCAATCGCCGCAATCAGTTCCTTGTCCTGGATAACGAGAAGATCCCACAGCTTCGTCGGTCTGAAAAACCCTGGCAAGGTCAGTACAGCTCTATCCAAATGAATATCGGCATTCGGCATCCCATTTGCCTTAACTACATCAAGAATCATGGCAATGAAGCCATCCATATTCTTGCCCGCCGTGACGCCTGCTCGTTCGCCTTGATCAACTTTCCCAGATTTGATCTGCCTTTGACGAGCTGCATCCCGGTTTCCCCAGAATGCCTTTACAGCCTCACAGGCTTTTTCTTCAAAATTAACAAGATCCAATGCCACAATTCTTTAATCTCCGGTTGCATCCAGTAAAGCCCGCTCCTCGTGTGAAAGCCGATACAGTTCAAAGACTGCGTCATTGCAATCTGCCAATTCGCGGGTAAATCCCGCCTCGGTAAGTTTATTGCGAAGTTCATCATCCGTGGATCTCCAATCCGGCAATCGAAGCCTGCGGAGGTATTGCGCCTGAAAACGGAGATAACCTCCGCGCATTTGGGTCGAATAAGCCGCAATGAACAATTTGGTAATGCTTGAAAGCAAAACGGCTTGAAGCGCGTGCAGGTTCCATTCGGTTGACGTAACATAATAGAGATTGTGATGAGGATATAACTCACCCCTCTCATAAACGATGTGAGCTTCACCCTTGATGTCAGGTATCAGGAGCTTCGGCTCCTTGGCCAAATCAGGCCATATCCGATCAATAGTTCGATACCAGCGATCGGGAGACTTCTTTGCGCAATGCCGTCCAGCGATGTCATTCTTTCGAGCCTCCAGATAGCTTTTGAGAAGTGGATACTGTTCGAGATCAACCAGCCTTCCATCTTCTTCGAAGGGATTTATGACACCGAGTCCACGCCATTTAACCTGTCCACTTGAAATGTCTTTTGTCGTGGCGAGTGGAAGTTTTCTGTCGGGCTCCACAGCCAGTGATTCGTAGGGAGCGATGAAGTGCCTGTCGGCGCCTGTGGCGACGCCAATGCCCACGCGGCAACCCACATCTTCAATAGAGGGATAGTCCTTCTCCAGCCTCCTTAATAATGCGATTCGATCACTCGCTTCAAGAATCCATGGCTCCGTTCCACATTGCTGAATCGAGGCTTTGCGGAAGAGCCCAGGGGCGCTTCCAGGATTATTTGTCGCTATCGCAGTCGCAATTTCAGAAAGACTTGAAGAGGAAATTGGCGGTCGGTGGACGATGCTGGTCTTTTCGCCTGAAGTTCGGTTGAAAACCGTTATTGCCGGATAGGCCGTAACCTCTTCAGTAAAAGCATTGGTGCCCACCATATCCACATAAACGGCAAGGTGAAATTCTCTCGAAACGAGCGAACGGAGGAGTCCACCGTATCGGTTTTTCATCCAACGATCGGAGCAAATGAATCCCAGTGAGCCAGTTGAAAGGAGCAAATTTAGCGAACGCTCAATAAATGGGATGTAGAGGTCTGCCCGGTCGAATAGTGTCGTGTAGCGAAGCTTATATTCGGATAGCAACGGACCTGGTATCAGTTCCTGTCGCACGTAGGGGGGATTGCCGGTGATAAAGTCAAAATTGGATTCGAGCGGTTCGAGCAGGAAATCGCCTTGCTTGAGCCAGGCATCTGCCAACAGGCAAGCGGTTCTCTCGTCAAATCCGCGTTCCACGAGATACCCAACGACCTTTCGGCTGGTTTTGATGAAGGTCTCCTTATGGAGCTCGATTCCGAATATGCAGTTCGCAATGGACTCGTAACTCAACCCCTGACCATCCAACTGCAAGGAATCAATCAGTCTGTCGATGATGGGAAGAAGGAAGTCGCCACCCCCGAAAGAGGGTTCGAGGATTCGCTTGGAGCGAAGAGGTTCACTGGGTTTGTAGTCGAGTAAGTCCAGGATAAATTGGACAACTTCCGATCGGGTGTAAATTGAACCGTGGGATTTTTCCTTTCTATTATCCGCGAGAGCATTAATTGCGGAAACGACTTCATCGCTCAGGGGCAACGCCGAGTCATTGGCACCATCAAATAAGGATAATTGATGTGTTTGAATCATTTATGCGTGGAAGAAATGCCTCTATTTTCTCCCAGACAGTACCAATATGTGGAAAATTTTCCACCCTATTGACTCCCTTGGAAGAAAAGTTTTTCGCTTTTCGTAAAAGAAAAACTACCCTTCAGGCATATGACCAAGGGCAGACGGCATCCCAAAGATCACTTCCAATGAAGTCTCGAAAAACGATCCTCAAGTTTTATAAGTCATTTAAAATAAGTTTTTTACACATTTTATTTTGTTGATTTTTCCAATCTTGGGCTAAGTATCGATAATTCTCCGAGGCTCTACCTTCAGCCGGTCCAGCACCTCCATGCACCGCGGTCGACGGCTGTTCCTCTTTCGCAAAGAAGCCAGATACGCCTCCCAATCCTGCTTGCGGCTGGTCCGGATGAACGCCTTTTTTACCCTGCGCAGGTAGGGAGCCGCTGCCTCATACCCGCTGCGCTGTACCCGGGCTATATGTTTCTCCGCAATTTTCTTCCAAATCGCTATAGCCCGATCCGGGTGGGTAGACCCAACCGCCTCGGCCACCTCGGTATCGAGGGAAAAATCCGATAGATGAGATCCTCCTCTATCGTGGTGTTCATGGTCGTACCATTTCAGCGCCTCTTCAGGCTTTTTCTCAGAAATAGCCAACCGGATCAGTATCCCGGTCATAGGCGCCTCAGTGACCGGAGAAAATTCAGGTATCTTGATTTCCGAAGCGGGCAGGGGCCAGTCGGTTTCCGGGTCGATCCTGGTATTCTTAACGGAATCAGGTCGGCGGCCTGTTTCAAGAAAGTGCCGCGCCCAAGCATCGACCCCTTTGCCGATCCCTTGCTTGCCGGCGGCCATGCATAAATGTTGGAAACCGCTCAAGTCGGGAGAAGCAAAAAACTTCTCCGCCTCGATGGCCAATCCGGCGAGAGGATTGCCGCTAAGCTCATGGATCGTCCGTAACTGCCCATGAAGGATTTCTTCGACGCCTGAATACTTGTCGGATACCGCATCCATTCCCCGCAGACACCAGCGGAGGGCCTCATCCCAACGGCGCTCTCTAATGAGGCGAGCCACCAAGCGGTCATAGCTGAGTGTGATCGGCGCTTCGCGTTCGCATAAGGGTATTATCTCGTTCTCACACCCAGTCTTTTCCAAGGTGAGAATCAGCCAGTTGGAGATCTGGTTTCTCTCATAGTCATGGGAATCAGTCATCTCGTGTGCTTCCAAACGGCGCTTCAACCAATCTCTCATGGCCGACCAATCGCTTCCGAGGCGGGGCATACCCCAGAAGTGTTCCAGGCCTTCACCGCACTGACCGAATCTGTCGACCAGAACCATATCAAGGTCCCCTTTCAATTCGACGTCTTGCTTTTTTGCGGAACCATCTTCGTTCAATTTTCGGTTCATCGCTATATTCCGGACACTCCCCTTAGAATGGCGGCATCCATTTCTTCCAGGCTCAACCTCCGCTTTGCCCGAGGCAGCACCTCCGCCAGGGAGGAAAGATCATTTGTAACAGGTCTCCCCAGTATCGCTCCATCGGGGGTAACCTCCATATCCAACTTATCGCCGGTCTTGATTTTCAGTTCTTTGCGAACAGACGCCGGCAAGGTGATTTGCCCTTTACTGGTAATCGTCACAATCATTGCCCAATTTTTTTCATTTTCCTTACTTTTTGGCAAGGAGTGGCTTTGCCAACCTCCCCAAATGGGGTTACAAAGCGGGCCCACTTCCCGGCCAAAGGTCGTCCTTATGGAGTTCCAAACTGTTCTGCACCATCGACTTGGCCCGCTCAATGGCCGTTTGCAAATCGCGGCCGCCGGCCAATCCGGCCGCGATGGCGGAAGCCAGCGAGCAACCGGTCCCACGGGTGTTGGGCGTATCGACGCGTTGGCCGGGGAATTCCTGTTTTCCATCGCGTGAATACAGCATATCACTCACTGAATCTCCCTTGCGATGCCCGCCCTTGACCAAAACGGCCCCGCAACCGGTTTCGAGCAACTGTCGGGCGGCATCCGACTCATCGGATCCGGACAAAATGCTATCACGTCCCGTCAATTCGGTCAATTCGGTCAGGTTCGGTGTAACCAGATCGCATATTGGCAACAGCTCATTTTTCAGTTCCCGGATGCCATCCTCATCCAATAGGGAACAACCGCTGGTGGATCGCATCACCGGGTCCACCACCAGAGGAATTTGACGGAACTGAGAAATTACCTCTGTCACAACCTTCACCATACCACCGTTTCCCAACATCCCCGTTTTAATGGATTTCACCGGATAGGATTTCAAAAGTCCGCTCAGGTGCAGGCGAACCTGCTCGGGGTCGCAGGTATCGATCGATTGCACGCCGGTCGGGGTTTGCAGGGTGAGGGCGGTAACCACATTGAGCGGAAATCCACCGCGATTCAGTATGGCGCGATTGTCAGCCTGCAGACCGGACCCACCGGAAGCGTCCGATCCGGATACGGTAAGGACAAATGGGGGATGGCCGGCCAAAATGGTAAACCGTATTTTTAGTAGACGCGAAGTGACGGATCGAATTGCCGGGCCCATTCCTTAATACCCCCTTTAAGGCTGAAGACCTGGGAGAAAGAATAACGATCGGCCAAAACCTGCCGGGCATTCAGGCTGCGCTGCCCGCTCCGGCAATACACTACGGTAGGAACCTGCGGATCGAGGCCGGCCTGGCCTGGGTCCGCCCGCCCACTCCGCAGATCTCCCAGGGGAATGTGCACGGAATCTATTTTCGCCATGGCGCGTTCCCAGCCAAGCCGCACATCCAGCACCTGAACGGGTGAACCCCCCTCGATGAGAGACCTGAAGGCGCCTGTTTCGATTTCCGCGCCATCGGGCAGATCAGGCCCTGGGCAGGCAAATTCGATCTCCCTGAGTTCTGTTATGGGAGGAAGGTCCGGATCGCGACTGAATCTGATAACCTGCTGCTTCATGCTCAGGGCATCCCACATCAGCAACTTTCCCGACAGCGGTTCCCCCACGCCGGTTATGACCTTGATGGCTTCACAGGCCTGGGCGGTTCCGATGATCCCGGGAAGGACACCCAATACGCCAATCTCCGCACAATTGGGCGCATCTCCGGGATCGGGCGGTTGGGCAAACAGGCAGCGATAAGTTGGCCCGCCTTGGAAATTGAACACACTGACCTGACCCTGAAAGGTATGAATGGCCCCATAAATCAATGGCTTTCCAGCCAATACGCAGGCGTCGTTCACCAGGTAACGAGTGGGAAAATTGTCTGAGCCATCCACTATGAGGTCGTAACGGCTCAAAATTTCCAGGGCATTGTCGGCGCCAAATCGCACATTCATCGCCTCTACTTCAATGCAGGGATTCATGCGTTTCAATCGTTCGGCTGCGACTTCCGCTTTGGGCTTTCCCACGTCATCCTCTGTAAAAAGGATCTGCCGTTGCAGGTTTGAAACATCGACCCGGTCAAAATCGACGATGCCGAGCCTGCCCACCCCGGCCGCGGCCATGTACTGCAGGGCGGGGCAACCCAGTCCACCCGCTCCAATCACCAGTACGCGGCTTTCTTTCAACTGCAACTGGGCCTTTTCCCCAAATTGAGGCAGGGTCAGGTGTCGCTGGTAGCGCAGGACTTCCTCTGGCGTCAAAGCGCTCATACCTCAATCAGGCTGGCCTTGGCCGGGAATCCGTCATAGGTGGAATCCCAGTCTTTCCAAACCGGCTCATAACCTTCCCGGCGCAGCATCTCTGCAATCCGGGCCGGACTGCGCTCATCGGAGATTTCAAACTGTTCCAGGGACTGGGGCTCCACCCGGTAACCGCCGGGATTGGTCTTGGACCCGGCGCTCATGATCGTTATTCCCAGTTTGAAGGCATGGTCGCGAAATAACTCGCTCTCGCGGGTGGAAAGGGAAAGTTCCAGTTCCCGGTTGAATATGCGATAGGCACAGATGACCTGCACGAGATCGCGGTCCGTCATGAGCGACCTGGGTTGTTGATCCCCGGCATGGGGACGAATGCGGGGAAAGGAAATACTGTAACGCGTTTTCCAATACTGCTTCTCCAGGTAATTCAAATGCAGGGCCACAAAAAAGGTGTCCGTTCTCCAATCCTCCAAGCCGTAAAGCGCGCCCAATCCGATTTTCTTCACCCCGGAACGGCCCAAACGGTCGGGTGTTTCCAGACGGTAGTCGAAATTCTTTTTCATCCCACTGAGGTGATAATCCCCGTAGGCTTCCCGGTTGTAGGTTTCCTGGTAGACCAGGACGGAGCTGAGTCCATGCGGAATGAGCGCCTCGTAGGCTTCCCGGTCGAGGGGTTGGACCTCGATGGATATGCTGGAGAAATACCCACGGGCCATTTTCAAGGCGCCGATGAGGTATTCCACCCCGACCCGCCGGTTGGCCTCGCCGGTTACCAGCAGGATATGGTCTATACCCATTTCCTTTAAAGCTTGGTACTCCAAGGCCATTTCGGATTCCGTAAGAATTTTTCGGGGAATGCGATTGATGGCGCTGAAACCGCAATAAGTGCAAACGTTGCTGCAGACATTGGATAGATAAAGGGGGGCATAGAGTTGCTGGATGCGTCCGAACCGCTCCACCGTCATGCGATGGCTCCGTTGGGCCATTTGCTCCAGGCGGGGAGTGGCGGCGGGGGATATCAGAGCCTTGAAATCCTCCAGATCCAACCGTCCATCCGGCTTGACCAGAGCCGAATCGACATCCTTGAGGGATTTTCCCCGGATACTTGCGGAGACCCGATCCCAATCGAATTGGCTGAATTGTTCCAGAAAACTCACCTCAATTCCCCCTCAAAAAAGTGGTTAACGGGGAAGAGGCTACAGCTTCCCGGGATTGAACTCCCCGGCCCGCTTCATAGGCCAGACGCCCTGCCTCAACGGCCAACCTGAAGGCCTCCCCCATGGCCACGGGGTCTTTCGCCGTGGCAATGGCGGTATTGACCAGAACCGCATCGGCTCCCATTTCCAAGGCTTCGGCCGCGTGGGAGGGAACGCCCAAACCGGCGTCTACGACCACCGGCACATTACTCTGTTCCATAATGATTTCGAGGAACCGTTTCGCCTCCAATCCCTGGTTGCTGCCTATCGGAGCCCCCAGGGGCATGACGGCGGCCGCTCCGGCCTCTTCCAACTGTTTGCATACGACGGGATCGGCGTGGATGTAGGGCAATACCACAAATCCGCGTTTCACCAACTCCTCGGTCGCTTTCAACGTTTCCATCGGATCCGGCATCAGGTACTTGGGATCGGGATGGATTTCCAATTTCAGCCAATGCGTTTCCAGGGCTTCCCGAGCCAACTCGGCTGCAAATATCGCCTCCTTGGCGTCCCGCACACCCGAAGTATTGGGCAGGATGTCATACCGGTCCCGATCTATGAAATCCATGATCGGGTCTTCGCTTCCATCGAAGGTCACCCGTCGCATGGCCATCGTCACCAACTGGGTGCCGCTCGCGGCCAGACTCTGCGCCATTTCAGGGCCCGATGCATACTTGCCGGTTCCCAAAAACAAGCGCGATGCAAAGGTCCGGTCTGCCAGGGTCAAGGGTTCTGTTCTCATGATTCTTAAATAGGGCTGGGGGTGGTCGACCCACTCACTTCTACTACCGGCCACGCAATCAAATAGGCTTTCAGGTTGGCGGCGAGGGTCCGTCCGTTCCATAAACCTGAAGATACGGCCACTCCATCGGCGCCGAGATCGGCGATGGCGGGCAAGTCGGCAGGGGTCACGCCGCCAATGATGACCTTGGGGAGATCTCCTAGAAATTCGACGATTTCCTCCAGATCGACCTTCCCGAGAACAGGGGCCAGGTTTTCCTTCGTCTTTGTCTGGCGGAACGGCCCCACCCCAACGTAGTCCAGCGAGCGGCTGGCCAACGCCGCTCGGGCATCCGCCAGCGAATTTACCGTGCCGCCTATGACCATTTCCGGTCCGGCAATGGAACGCGCCTCATCCCAGGGAATATCGGTTTTGCCCAGGTGCACCCCTCCGGCTCCCGTCTCCAGGGCCACCTGGAAATGATCGTTCACGATCAACATGACATTGCGGTCCCGGCAAACGGGCAATACCTCCCGGACGGTTCTCTCCACCACGTGCGGAGCCGCGCTTTTCATGCGCAATTGGATCCATTTGGCGCCGGCTTCACAGAATTGTTCAACCTGTTCCGCATGGGATAGCCCAATGCCATCCAAGGTAATGCACTGCAAAAAAAACGCATTCATGGCAGAACAGGCAAGTTGATCGCTTCTAGCCCGCATGTCTCACAAAATTCGTCACGAGCGGTTGAAGATCGAGTGCTGGCGCGGGTTTCGTGCCGATTCGCGGGTGAAGCTGGGTCGACACCCTGCAAAGTCGGCATGCATCTGTGCGAAGCACGGGCATGAAATCCAGCGATTCCCGCTCCAGCGCCGGTATTCGGGCGCGCAGTAGAAAATTGGGAGATGTCGCATTCGCTCGGTAAGTGAGACATGCAGGCTAGTGCTTCCCTGAACCTCCGGATTGGATGATGGGACGACCATATGGCGCCCAGAAGAGCCACCCCATCGAATCCCATCAGAGCACAATCGGGGATGTTGGCCGGTTCAACCCCTCCCAAGGCGTATACCTTGGCCGAAGACGACTCCTTGCAGCGGCGAATGGCGCCCTCCAACTCTGTTCGCTCCCACCGCGGCCCGTAATTCGCCTTGGTAATGGACCGGTAAACCGGGCTCAGAAAAACGTAGTCCCAGGAGGTGAGATCCCCGCGGAGGTCATCCAACCGGTGAATGGACCGGCTCAGAGTGGCAGGGAATGGAACGCTTTGGCGTAGCGGCGGGATCGTTTTCAATTGCTCCTCCCGGTCTTTGCAATGCCACCCTCCCAGGTGGTATTTTTCAACCGCTCGATGGCATTGATGAACGACCACCTTTGGCCGCCAGTCCCGGGGAATATTTTCCAGAAAGGCTTCGAATTCGGCATCTTCCCAGCCCGGTTTGCGCAGGTGATACCGGTGCAAACCGGCGGCAAACAACCGGCCGACCCATTGGCGCTCGCCCGGATACTCACCTTCAGGAGATAGGACAATAATTTCCAATTCTCTAACCCCCCTGAGTCGCTTCAATCACAGTTACCCCGTCCCCGTCGTCCAGTTGGCATTCACGCCAGATGCGCCGCGGGACGACCTCCCGGTTGACCGCTACCGCCACCCCTTTCCTGTTTACGAGTTTGAGATGGTCCAGCAACTCGAAAAGGGAAACCGGCTCAAGCAATGTCGTTACCTTATCGTTAACCGTAATCCTCATGATCCGTCAGGTTTTACTCAGGTAGACCTCCCCGCCGCGTTCCTTGAATTCCTCGGACTTTTCCTTCATGCCGGCTTCCAAGGCCTCGATTTCCGTCATCCCCCTTCCCGCCGCGTAGCTGCGGATGTCCTCCGTAATCTTCATGGAACAAAAGTTGGGCCCGCACATGGAACAGAAGTGGGCCGTCTTGGCTCCCTCCTGGGGCAAGGTTTCATCGTGGAAGGACCGCGCTTTTTCCGGATCGAGCGAAAGATTGAACTGGTCTTCCCAGCGAAACTCGAAGCGCGCTTTGGACAGGGCGTTGTCGCGATACTGAGCGGCGGGATGGCCCTTGGCCAAATCGGCCGCGTGGGCGGCAATCTTGTAGGTTATGACCCCTTCGCGCACGTCGTCCTTGTTGGGAAGCCCCAAATGCTCTTTCGGGGTCACGTAGCACAACATGGCGGTGCCGTACCAACCGATCATGGCCGCACCGATACCGCTGGTGATATGATCGTAACCAGGCGCTACGTCGGTGGTCAGAGGCCCCAGGGTGTAAAAGGGCGCTTCGTCGCACCACTCCAGTTGCTTGGCCATATTTTCCTGGATCATGTGCATGGGCACGTGGCCCGGACCTTCGTTCATGACCTGAACCCCGAATTCCCAGGCCCGCCTGGTCAACTCACCCTGGGTTTTCAATTCGGCGAATTGGGCCTCGTCATTGGCATCGGCAATGGAACCGGGTCGCAAACCATCTCCTATGGAAAAGGAAACGTCGTAGGCCGCCATGATTTCACAAATCTCGTCCCAGTGGGTATAAAGGAAATTTTCCCGGTGATGGGCCAGGCACCACTTGGCCATAATGGACCCTCCGCGGCTCACGATGCCCGTCATGCGATGGGCCGTGAGCGGAATGTAGGGCAAGAGCACCCCGGCGTGGATGGTAAAGTAATCCACCCCCTGTTCCGCCTGCTCGATCAGGGTGTCGGCAAAAATTTCCCAGGTCAGATTTTCCGCCTTGCCGTTGACCTTTTCCAGGGCCTGGTAAATGGGAACCGTCCCCACCGGGACGGGGCAATTGCGCAATATCCATTCCCGGGTCTGGTGAATGTTTTTTCCGGTGGAGAGATCCATCAGGGTATCGCCGCCCCATTTGACGGACCAGCGCATCTTTTCCACTTCCTCCTCGATGGAGGAAGCCACGGCGGAATTTCCGATGTTGGTGTTGATCTTGACCAGAAAGTTGCGCCCGATGATCATGGGCTCCAGCTCGGGGTGATTTACGTTTGCCGGTATGATGGCCCGGCCCCGCGCCACCTCGTCCCGCACGAACTCGGGGGTGATTTCCTCCGGAAGGGAAGCGCCCCAGGACTGCCCGGGATGTTGGATATTGAGACTGTCGGGTTGGGCCGAGGACGACATTTCCAGATCTTCCCGGTGGGCCTGGAGCTTCATGTTCTCCCGAACCGCGATAAACTCCATTTCGGGGGTTATTTCCCCCCGCCGGGCATAGTGTAGCTGGGTTACGCCGTGACCGGGTTTGGCCCGGTAGACCGTTTTGGGCCGGTTCTCAAATTCGATGTACTGCCGCTTGCCGTTCTTTTGCGACGCAACCTCCTGGTGTTTGCGGGACAAGTAGCCGTCGTCTTCCGGCTGCGGAACCCGGCCCGGATAACCCTCCACGTCGCCGCGTTCGAGAATCCATCCCTCCCGCAGATTGGGCAGGCCCCGGGTGCAGTCCCCATGAAATTGAGGGTCTCCCCACGCCCCGGAGGTGTCGTAAACCCGGACTGGGTCATTGCTTTGCAACGTTCCATCGGGCAGCCGCGTCGGCTGCAAAGTAATCTCACGCATGGGCACCTGCACGTCCGGGCGGGAGCCCTGCAGGTAAATCCTACGGGAATTGGGAAATAAGGAGTGGTTGGGGGGAACCTCCTGGGCGCTCTTTTTTGACATTCGATTAGGGGTGGCGACGCCCTCAAGACCTCCCTCGGGCTTTCCCTTCACGAAGCCATTCATGCTGCAAGGAATTTCCTACGGCGGTGTTAAACGCGTCAGGTTCGAAGGATTTTCGGACGGAACGTGCCCGATTCTCAGCTTCTCGCCGGAAGCTCTCCCACATGCTATTTGCCCAAAACTTGTCCTAATCCCAGGGGAGCGCAATCAAAAATAAAATTGATTTGCGGCTTATTGGAGCGTCCGACTTGTGAGATTTCCATTCCGGTCGATTGCGTTCCGTCTCTCCCCAATCGATGGAACCCTATCCCCACTTGACCTTTTCGGGACTGAAACCAATTTGGTCTTTTCAACGTTATCGGTAACAGCCCCCCATCTGAAATATAAACGAAAAATGCCCCATTTCCTGCGATTTCTTGCTCCACTGGCCCTTTTGATCCTTTCGGTCAATGGCCTCCCCGCCGCCAATCGAATTCTCATCAAGGCCGTCGCCTCGGAGGAATTTACCAAGGCTCGCGCCCTGGATGAAAACAAGAAAATCCAAACCTATCAATTTATTCTGGGCCGCTATTTTTCAGGTAATGTGAAAGATCCGAGCATGGAAAAAGTCACTTTGGACGACGTCGTGCAAAATCTGGCTGTGAATCTGCAGAAACAGAACTTCTACCCGCACAAGGATCCCAAAGAGGGAGATCTGCTCATCGTTATCCACTACGGGGCAACGGATTACGAACCATCCTATGAAGAGATGTTCGCTATAAATTCTTTGGAAGATCTGGGTTACACCGAGGAGATTGCCACGGCAGGGGCCGGAGGAACCGCCCTGGAATTTTCCACCATCGATGCCATCAACAATTTCAACTTCAACCTCAATACAACCGAGGCCATGGCCGGAGAGAACGAGCGATCCTCCTATTTCAAGGCACAATTGCTCGGTTTGGAGGAAGCTTTCAGCCCCCGGACTTCCCGCCAGGATGCCGAGAATTTGAAATACATGCTCGATGAAGAACGCTATTTCATCATTTTGATGGCTTACGATTACCCGCTCTTGAAGGCAGGGGAACTCAAGTTACATTGGTCCACCCGCTACAGCATCAGGACTATCGGCCAAACGTTTGAGCAGGCAGTTAAGGATATGAATTACGTGGCGGCCGATTTCTTCGGAAAAAACCTCCAGGGCATCAATAGCAAGCGTGTGACCGACAGTTCCCGCGTGGAAATCGGTGAGATCGAAGTTTTGGGCAGAGAAACCGAAGAAGAAGAGGAAGAACAATAACCGGTCGTCAATTTTCAGGGGCGCCGGGGGCGCCTCTTGGCGTGCTTTGCGTGCTCTGCGAGAGGTAATTCCTCGTTGCTGGGTTCTTAATCCTGATCGTGATCCCCCAATTCCCAATTCCTAATACCTAATTCCTAATTCGCGCCCCTTGGCGTGCTTCTGGAAGTCCCCCATTTGGCCCAGCGGTCCCGCTCGTGCCTTTGCCGCAGCGGATCGAGAAAAGTCCCAGGCCGTTCCGGCTCGTGGGCAGCCTCGGCGAAGGCCTTCATTTGGGCCAGTATCTCCGGATGGGTTGCGGCCAATGAGGTGGATTCCTCGATATCGGCAGCCAAATCATACAGTTCCCAGGTTTTGTCATCTCCCGGTTGGATGGCCTTCCAATCCCCATGGCGCACTGCCCTCTGTCCCCTGAATTCCCAATAGAATATTTCCTGACTGCGTTTTCGGTCCGATTGCCCCAGGATCTCGGGAAGTATGGAGCTTCCATCCGTATCGGTCGGGATATCCGCTCCGGTGAGTTCGGCCAGGGTGGCCAGGATATCCACCTGGGAAAAGACGAAATCACTCACTTGGCCGGTCTTTATCCTGCCGGGCCAACGAACCAGAAAGGGAATTTTGAGGCCCCCTTCGTAGAGGTTCCCCTTGCCCCCGCGAAAGGCCACTCCCGTATGCGGATTTACGTTGGGCCCAAAAAAGCCGCGGGGATTTTCCGCGCTTTTGAAACGGTCCTGCCCCCCATTGTCTCCGGTAAAGAAGACGATGGTATTGTCCTCCAGACCGAGTTCCCTGAGCAGGGCCAGAATGGTCCCGACGTCGTTATCCACCATCGTCACCATGGCCGCGTAATTTTTTATATCCCGGTCGATGGCCGGATCTTGCACCCAGCTCTCCCCGCGGTAACGCAACCAAGCCGCATCGTCTGCCGGAATATCGTACATCCCGTGGGGTGGCGTGATGGGAAAGTAGGCAAAAAACGGGCCATCCCTGTTTTCGCGGATAAAGGTCAACCCCGCCTCCATGATGTGGTAATGGGAGTAGGAAGGCCCGCTCCGGCCACCTGTGTTCCCTTCCAGGGGCACCTCTTCGCTATTGCGGATGAGGTAAGGGGGGTAAAAACTGTGGGCATGGACCTGGTCGTAGTATCCGACAAAGACATCGAAACCGTGTTTCTCCGGAACCCCGGTGGAATCCCTGCCCCCGGCCCCCCATTTCCCGAATCCACCGGTGGCATAGCCCTTGCCTTTCAATAGAGAGGCGATGGTTTCCTCATCGGCCCTCAGGGGAGTGCCGCCGTCGTTCTTTCGCACCGAGGCATGGCCGGCGTGTTTGCCGGTCATGAGGCTGCAACGCAAAGGAGCGCAAACGGGGGAGGCGGCCAATGCGTTGGTAAAACGCAGCCCTTCACGGGCCATCCGGTCGATATGGGGCGTCTTGATATGGGGGTTTCCCATGTGCCCCAACTCGAAATAGGCCAGTTCATCGGCCATGATGTAAACGATATTGGGAGGGGAGGCCCCAGCGTACCCAAAGGTCATCAGGAGGCAAAGCGATAGGGTGATACGGAGCGCCATGGCATGGAAATTGTCCATTGCTCCGGAACGGGGAAGCAACAAGATTTTCCAGCCAATCCGGTCCGAGAGCTTTATTTATTGTCTAACCAGCCCGCATAGCCTTCATTGAACACCCGTCTTATGAAACACCTCCTCTCTTATATTTGTTTTCCCCTTGCCTTGTCCGCGGGGTTTTTGGGGTGCGCCAAAAACGATACCATAATCCTTCGCGGCGCTACGCAATTCGATGCGAATCACGCCTTCTCCCGCACCCTGGAGAAATTTGAGGAGTTGGTAAGGGCCCACTACGGCAAGCCCATCGAATTCGAGATCTATCCCAACAGCGAACTTGGTCTGGAAAAGGATTATTTTGCCTACATGAGCAAGGGATTATCGGTCGACTTTGCCATTGTTTCCCCTTCCCACATGTCCACCTTTTCCAAAGCGGCCCCGCTCATGGACATGCCCTTCCTCTTCCGCGATCTCGATCACTGGAATAAGGTGCTCGAAGGCGATGCCTTCCAGCCCATTGTCGAGGAAATAGAGGAAAAGGCCGATGTCCGGTTGATCGGCTTCGCCGGGGGCGGCACCCGCAACCTCATCGTCAACAAACCCGTAACAAACATGGAGGAATTGAAGGGCCTGAGCATTCGCATTATGGGCGCCCCCATCCAAACCCGCATCTTCCAGGCTATCACCGCCGCCCCGACCGTCATTTCCTACAGCGAAATTTACAATGCCATCCAGACCGGGGTGATCGATGCGGCCGAAAACGAGGCGGCCGGTATCAAGCAAATGAAATTCTACGAGGTGGGGCCCGAGATTTCCCTTACCCAACACGCCATCACCATCCGCCCGATCTGCTTCAGTGGAAAAACCTTCCGTCGTCTTCCCCAAGACCTGAAGTCGGCCATCCTCCGGGCCGGCCGGGAAGCCGGCGCCTTCGGCCGGACCTTGGAGTCCTCCGAAGACGCGGAAACACTGGCCGCCATGGAAACGGAGGGTATGCTCAATACCCATGTCTTTACCGAAAGGGAGACCCTCCTGCAACTGGCCGAACCCGTGAAGCGCGCCTATGCCGCCGAAATCGGGGCAGCGGACATTCTGCAGAGGATAAACCAGGTAAAATAAAAGAGCACGCATCTCTCCGCGCCAGGCCATGAAACCCTTTCTGGAAGGCTATTACCGCCTCTTGAAACGAGCCCTTGCCCTGTTGATGGGCCTCATTGTCCTTCCCGTTGCCTTGCAAATCCTCTCCCGCTACACCGGGTTGATTCCACGTTACATTTGGACCGAAGAAGTGGCCCGCTTCTGTTTTGTCTGGATCATCATGATCGGGGCCATGATCGCGGTAAGGGAGGGGTCGCACTTCGACGTCGACCTGCTTCCCCGGGCCAAGTCCAAGCGGCGTCAGGCCATCAGGAACCTGATCGTCCACCTCGGAATGGGCCTCATGGCGCTTTTCTTTATCGGATATGGCTTTCAATTTGCCCGGTTCGGGTTTATCCAAAACTCGGAAATGAGCGGGATCAACATGGCCACAATCTACGCATCCTTCCCATTGGCCGGTTTGACCTGGTTGCTGTTTCTGGCGGAAAAGATACACCACGAAATCGGATCTTTGAAAAATCCCGAGCGCAAGGTCCCGGAATGAATGCGGGAGAGGTTTCTCTTATCCTGTTCGGCACCTTCGGAATCCTGATTCTGCTGCGCATACCCGTGTCCTTCGCCCTGGGGCTGGCCTGCCTTCCGGTATTCATGCTGGACGATCGCCTGACTCCCATCCTGTTGCTTACCGAGATGTGGAAATCCTACAACGCCTTCATTCTGCTGGCGGTGCCATTCTTTCTCCTGGCGGCCAACCTGATGAATGCGGCCGGTATAACGGAAAGGCTGGTCCAACTGGCTCGGGCCTCGGTGGGTCACCTGCCAGGGGGCCTGGGGCACATCAACGTCGTGGTGAGCATGCTGTTTGCCGGCATTTCCGGTTCATCGACGGCGGATGCAGCCGGAATAGGATCCCTCATGATCCCCGCCATGAAAAAACAGGGTTACGATTCCAGTTTCGCCGTCGCCATAACCGCCTGTTCCTCCGTGATGGGCGTCATCATTCCCCCCAGCATCCTCATGATCTTATGGGGCGGGCTGATGTCGGTCTCGATTGGCGGCCTTTTCCTGGCCGGAGTCATCCCGGGCATTCTAATGGCGTTGTTTATGATGAGCACCGTCCTGATTTACGCTAAAATACGCAATTATCCCATCTATCGACGGGCATCGTTGAAGGAATTTTTTGGCGCATTGGGCAACGCCTTCCTGGCCTTGGTTACACCGGCGATTATCGTGGGCGGAATTGTGGGAGGGTTCTTTACCCCCACCGAAGCCTCCGTCATCGCAGTTATCTATTCAGCGCTCCTAGGGAGCCTGATCTATCGGAAGATCGGAGCCAAAGATTTTCCCAAGGTCCTGTACGACTCGGCCCGTTTGGCCGCCATTTCGCTATTTTGCATCGGAACGGCCTCCGCCTTCGGGTGGCTGCTGGCCTATTATCGCGTGCCGCAGGCCCTGGTGGATTCCTTGTCCGGCTTCGGCAACGACCTCATCCTCACCGGTTGTCTCATCGCCCTTTCCTTTCTGGTTATCGGCATGTTTATCGATGCCATTCCCGCCATTATCATCCTGGGAACCATTCTCCTTCCCCTGGCCGATAAAGTGGGCATGCATCCCATTCACTTCGCCATCATCGGGGTCATTTCCCTGGCCTTCGGGCTGGTCACCCCACCCTATGGACTGTGTTTGCTCATTTCCGCCGCCCTGGGAAAAATCAAAGTGGTGCAGGCCCTCAGGGATGTGGGAATAATCTTGCTGCCCATGCTGGTACTCTTAATTCTCGTCATCCTTTTCCCCGAACTGATCATGTTTTTGCCACGTTGGCTGACCCCCGAATTTCTATAATCGATCGCCCGATATGCATGTGAATACTCGTTCCCTCTTCTCGCTCCTCGTCACGATGGCTTGGCCGGCCTCTCTCATCGCCGCGCCTTCCCTCCCCTCCATTTTCGGGGATCACATGGTTCTGCAGCAAAACCATTCCAATCCGGTTTGGGGTTGGGCCGATCCGGGAGAAAGCATAGGAGTATCCATAGCCGGTCAGGACCACCGCACCAAGGCGGACATTGAGGGAGCATGGAGAGTGGCGCTGACCCCCATCCCCGCCGGGGGGCCCTACACCCTGACCGTCCGGGGAAAGACGGAGGTCTCATTTTCAGACGTCCTGGTCGGGGAAGTATGGATTTGTTCCGGCCAGTCCAACATGGCCTGGACGGTGACGCGATCGGACGATGCGGAATTGGAAATCCAATCGGCCAAATTCCCCCGCATGCGCATTATTTCCGTTCCTCAGGTGGGAACTCAACAACCCCAAAATGATTTTGAAGGGCATTGGGAACCGGTAACCCCTGAATCCATCGCCGAATTTTCCGCCGTGGGGTACGCTTTCGGACGTCGATTGCACCAAATCCTGGAAGTCCCCATCGGGCTCATCGATAACGCCTGGGGAGGTTCGGCCGCCGAGGCCTGGATCCGACGCGACGCATTGCAATCGGATGGCCGGTTCGACCAACTCATGGCCAAATGGGTGGAAATCGAGACCGCCTATGACCCCGCAACGGACCAAGCCAAATTCCAGGCGGCTCTCCGGGCTTGGAACGAAGGCGGGCGCCAGGGCCCGAGACCGCGCAATCCGCGCAATCCCCTCACGGGCAACCAACGGCCGGCCAATATCTTCAACGGAGTCCTCCATCCCACCATCGGATACGGAATCCGCGGCGCCATCTGGTACCAGGGAGAATCCAACGCATCCCGCGCCCACCAGTACCGGGATCTGTTCCCCCTCATGATCCAACATTGGCGCGACATATGGAACCAGGGCGATTTCCCTTTCTACTACGTGCAACTGGCCGACTTCCGGGAGGAAAAAGCTGAACCGGGAGAAAGTGACTGGGCCGAACTGCGCGAAGCCCAAACCATGGCCATGGACAAACTGGATAAGGTAGGCCAAGCCGTCATTATCGATATCGGAGAAGGTCGCGACATTCACCCGCGTAACAAACAAATGGTGGCCAACCGCCTGGCCCGCTGGGCTCTGGCCAACGACTACGGATTCGATATCCACTACCGGAGCCCGACCTACCGGTCGATGGAGAGGGAAGGCAACAAAATCATCCTCACATTCGATCACGTGGGACAGGGTCTTTATTCTTTCGACACCAGGGAACCCCAAGGATTCGCCATCGCGGGGGAAGACCGGCATTTTGCCTGGGCCCAGGCCAAAATAGTGGACGAAAATACGGTCGAGGTCTGGAATGACGCCATCTCCCAACCCGCAGCCGTCCGCTACGCCTGGGCCGACAATCCCGTCTGCAACCTGTTCAGTCGCGATGGTCTCCCCGTCACCCCCTTTCGCACCGACAACTGGCCCGGAGTCACCGTAGGAAAACACTTTAGATAAAATTCACCCTGAACCCCCTATGAAAATCGAACACGTTTCACGCCGCCATTTCATGAAAACAACCGGGGCAGCCGGATTGGCCTCCTTGCTGGCCCACGTCCCGAATGTGCACGGTAATCCCGCCTCGGACAAAATCCGCGTCGGTCTCGTCGGACTGGGAGGCCGTGGTTGCAGGGCCGGTATCACCGACTGCGCAATGGCCGATTCCAACATCGAACTGGTCGCCATGGGAGATCTATTCAAAGACCACCTCGATGCGGCCAAGAACACCATAAAGGCCAGCTTCGCCCGAAGGGATCTACCCTTTGAAAAAATTTACAAGGTCGGAAAGGACACCATGTTTTACGGTTTCGATGCCTACGAGAAGGTCATCGCCTGCGACGTGGACCTTATCATCCTGGCCACTCCTCCCGTTTTCCGTCCCGCCCATTTCAAAGCAGCCGTAGAAGCGGGCAAACACGTTTTTGTGGAAAAACCGGTCGCGGTGGATCCCGTCGGGGTCAAGGACTTCATGGAAACTTCCCGTCTGGCCGAAAAAAAGGGCCTGACCGTGGTTGCAGGCACCCAAATGCGTCGCGCCCGGCACCTCATGGCGCTGGTGGAACGGGTGCGGGAAGGGGCCATCGGAGACCCCATGAGCGGACAGTCGACCCGCTTGGGCGGAGCCCTCTCCAACTGGCGCGAAAGCGAAGCCGTTCGCCGGCCCGAATGGTCCGACATGGAATGGCAGCTGAGACGCTGGTTGTTCACCACCTGGTCCTCGGGAGATTTCATTGTCGAACAACACATCCATAACCTGGACATCGTAAATTGGATAATGGGATCTCACCCCGTTCAGGTGATCGGCACGGGGGGACGGCAATCCCGAACCGGTGAGGCTTATCCCAACGTTTGGGATAACATTTCAGTGGAATACCTGTATCCCAACGGCGCCCGCATAACTCACCTGGGAGCCCAAATGGACGGCATCAGTCCACGAAACGATTTCCTCCTGTTTGGAACCGAGGGTCGGATGAACTCCAGCTTCGTCAACGCTACCATCGAAGGCAAACACCCCTTCAAATACAATGGGCCCACCCCGAATCCAGCCGTGGATCAGTACCGGGACGCCCTGAATTCCATCCGTTCCGGCACAGCCATCAACGAAGGCATACGCATCGCCCAGAGTACCATGACCGCCGTTATCGGCCGAATGGCCGCCTATACCGGTCGCGCCCTGAAATGGGATTGGGCCATGAACGCTTCCAAACTCGATTTAACCCCGAGACGTTGGGAATTCGGGGAATATCCCTTGGCCGAGGTCGCCGTTCCGGGGGTAACAAAGCTGGTGTAGCTTCCCTGATTAGTGGAGAGTGGAGAGTTTAAAATTCTCCCTCCATTCCTAATTCCTAATTCTTAATTGCTTCCCCCTGGGAAGCCAGGGGCAACCGATAGAGAGCGGCCTCCAGATGGTTCCTGACCAGGAGATAGGGTCCCACCAAGGCGGGGGGATTCCAGCTCTTTCCCTCAATGGCCTGAAAGCGTCCAAGCACCATGGGTTTTTCCGGAACCGGTTCAATTAAAAGAACCTCTCCGTATTCTGCCGTCAGTAGAAGCAAATTTCCCACCAAAAGGTTCTGACCGTGGCCATAGCGGCCGCTTTTCCAGGTTCGACGACCCGTTTCGACGTCGATACAGGTCAACCTGCCGTCGTCCAGGCCATACAGGTAACCATCTTTTAGCACATAGTTGTTAAACTTGGCTTTGAGGTGCAGGGATCTCCATAACCGATCCGCCTTCTGCCCCCCATTCGCCAGGTTTGAAACCTGCAACATCTCGGCTCCCTTGCCATAACCGCTGGACAAGACAATCCGGTCGCCCGAAACCGGCACCGGTATGGCCACGTGAGGCCTTCCATCCGTATCCCAGGGATACTCCCATAAAATGGAACCGTCGCTCACGTCGTGGGCGGCCATTCCGGAATAGTTGAAAATCAGGACCTGTTTCTTACCGGCGATCTCATACATTACCGGGGAACTCCAATGAGCGGCGTCACTTCCGCCTCCCCAGGCAAATTTCCCATCCCGTTTACGGTAGGCCACCAGGGAACGTCCTTCGGACCCACCGACACTCAGGATAACCAAATCCTGGTAAATCAGGGGCGATCCCGCCATTCCCCACTCCGGGAGGGAAGCCCCATGTCTGTCCAAAACATTGTGCCCCCACAGTTTCTCTCCCGTTTCCAACCTCAGGCAGAAAAAGTCTCCCTTGGCGCCGAGCGCATAGACGCGATCCTCTTCGATGGTCGGAGTGGCGCGCGGACCGATGCCGCCCAGCGGATTGTCATAACGGGCCGGGTAGCGATGCTCCCATATTCGTTTGCCGGTCAGGAAATCATGGCAAACGACCAATTCATCGGCCCCATCCTGCTCTTGGGTGACGGCACGGTTTCCGGAAACGGCAAACCCCGACCAGGCTTGCCCGATCGGTCGACGCCAAACCAACTCGGGCGGATGAGTTTCCCAATCGGGTTCCAGCCGGACCCCGGAGACGGTCGTATTCCGGTTGGGTCCGAGGAATTGCGGGAAATTGCCGGTAACCGGTTTTTGCGCAATGTTGGCTCCGGTTGCGACCGTAACATCCGGCTTCGACCAGCGCCATTTCACGATGGGCCTCAGATCGCCCGTGACCCCCTCGAACCGAAGCTGACTGACAAGGAGAACTCCAGCCAGGGCAATTCCGCCAAATACGCTTAACCGAACCCGCCAGGGCAATCGCGATAGAGCAAGCAGCCATAAGACCGAGAGTATCCCGCAACCGGTCAGTATGCCGATCGAGCCCATAACCAGCCCCTGCCGATGGGAATCAGCGGTCAAATAAAGGATGAGGAAGCCCGCCAACCCCAACATCCAAATAATGGCCAGGAGCCACCAACGAGGGGAGTTTTTGCCGGATCTGTTCATGGCCGATTGTGGAAGCAAAGGGATGTTCAACCGTGAAACGGAGTCAAAGTATTTTATAATTTACTTGAAGATATACCGCAGGCGGAATTAGAAAAGAAAAGGTAACTTGGTGAAAGTAATCCACAATCTTCTCCCTCCGCAGATGGGTAGGTGCCCTTCCATGATCCGGACAGGTGTGTCCATGGTCCTGCTAACGGAGCTTATTTTGACCCAGTTGGCCGTTTCCAGCCCGCCATTGCACCATTGGCTGCATGGGGTTGACCTGGCGGAACATTCCGAGAAGGACCATTGTGGATCTCACGAAGATGCCGAAGATGCCCGAGAGGCGGATCACGTATGTGCCATCACCCTGATGGCTGCGGGTATCTCGAGCGAGGAAGGACCCCTTGATATCCATCCTTCCAAAGAGCTGAACGAGCCAATCCCTCCTACCGCACCACGGTTGGCAGAAAAACCTGCTATGGCCCGGCATTTGGCCAGAGGGCCTCCGCATCGGTTCAGATAAGTCGTCATTCACCGGACCAACATCCAGGCTGCTCCACGTTTTTATGCGGCGGCATTCCGGACGGACCGTTCACGATAGTTTAAACTGAACCTGTGCAGGTCAGCCTCCTGCCTTATTACTATGCGATCCAAAATACATTTATCCTTATTTTTTCTTAGCCTGACCATTTTTCCGGCGCTCTCCGCCCAAGACGAAGAGGATGATCTCGAAATCATAGACCTCCAGCAGATCAATATTACTGCCAGCCCCCTCGCTTTAAAACAGGAGGACTTGGTATTTCCAGCCGACATTCTTTCCGGGGAAAATCTTCGGCGCGCCGGAGAATCTTCCCTCGGAGCTACTTTGAATGAGTTGCCCGGCTTACACAATTCCTCCTATGCTCCAGGCGCGGGGCGACCCATCATTCGCGGTTTCGACGGCGACCGGGTTCGCATCCTGCAAAACAGCACCGATGTATTCGACGCCTCCTTTACCAGCCCGGACCATGGAGTCGCAATCGAACCGGTCCTTATCGAACGGGTGGAAATTATCCGAGGACCGGCCTCTCTGCTTTACGGAAATGCCGCCATCGGCGGGATCGTCAATGTGATCGACAAATCCATTCCCCGCAATCGAGTGACAGCGCCGACCTCCGAAGCTGAACTCCGATACGGAACCGTAGCGGGTGAGAAGACGGGCGGTTTTTCCGTACAGTCGGGAAGAAGCAACTTTGCCTGGAGCTTGAACTACCTGAAACGCGAGGCCGGAGATTACGAAATTCCCGGATTTGCGGAATCCGAATACATGCGGGAACATGAAGAGGAGGAAGAACATCATGAGGATGAAGAAGAACATGAGGGCGAAGAACACCATGAAGAGGAAGAAGATCACCATGAGGATGAAGCATCGGGCATTTTGCTGAACAGCGCTGTTGAAACCGAGAATGCCTCGATCGGATTTGGGTGGTTCACTGAAAATGCCAGTTACGGAATTGCCTTCAACCAATACGATTCATTCTACGGAGTGCCCGGTCATACCCATGCAGAAGGTGATGCCCACGGACACGGGGAAGAAGAACACGAAGAGGGAGAGGAACATGAAGGCGAAGAAGAGGAAGAGGGCGAAGATCACCATGAGGATGAAGAAGGTCACGGGGGATCCGTGGTAATCGACCTGGAAAATACACGCGTCAGTTTTCGTGCCGAATGGTTAGCTCCCAACGACCTGTTTGAATCGTCCGAATTGAACATTGCCTATGCCGATTCCCGGTACCATGAACTCGAAGGAACGCCGGGTGATAGGGAGATTGGAACAACGCTTGAACGGAGCGGGGTCGACCTGCGTTTAACCGGCGTGCACCGCCCCATCGGGGACCTTACCGGAGCGTTGGGGGTTCATATTAAGGACGAATACTTTTTGGCAGAGGGCGAAGAAGCATATATTCCCGGAAACGACTTGAGCAATTACGCCTTGTTTGCGGTAGAACGTTACAACACCGATTGGGGCGCGGCCGAGTTTGGGGGACGGATCGAAAACCAATCCCTCTCTCCCGACAGCTCCGATCTAAGCGGGGAGGATGACACAATCTTCAACCTGTCTGGAGGGTGGGTTGTCAATCTTCAGGAAAACAACACCATAGCTGTAAACCTGGCCTACAACGAACGGGCGCCAAACGCGGCCGAACGGTATGCATTCGGACCACACGCGGGAACGCAATCCTTCGAAATAGGCAACCCCGATCTGGGTATCGAACAATCCAACAGCCTCAACGCCTCCTGGCGAAAATCGGCCGGGTCGGTCACAGGCGAAGTCTCACTCTTTTTCTCCGAATTCAAAAACTTTATATTCCAGGAACATTTGGATCATGAAGTGTTCGAGGAACTGTATCCGGGGGAAGATACGGGAGGTCTGGAAATTCTGCAGGTGGAAGCGGTAGATGCTGAATTCTACGGTTTCGAAGTGGACCTCCGCTTCAACTTGATCGATCAAGCAGACGACAACCTGTATTTTAACCTGACCTACGATCAGACCCGGGCTACCAATAAAACCGAAGCCTCCAACCTTCCGCGAATACCTCCCCGGCGAATTGGAGGACGTTTAGTCTATGAATCCGGACCCTGGATCATAGGATTGGGCGCCAGGCATACCGTTTCGGCCAAGCACCTCGCTCCCGAAGAAACCCCTACGGAGGGTTATACCGTGGTAAACGCGGACATCACCCATCGGATTGAAAGCGGCAATATCGCTTACGATCTGTTCCTCTATGGCCGAAACCTGACCGACGAGGAAATCCGCCCCCACACCTCCTTCACAAAAGACCGGGTTCCCTTGCCGGGTTTTGGAATTTCAACCGGCCTGAGAATTCATTTCTAGAAACCTTTCACCCGGAACAAACTGGATACACTTTCGCAGTTGTGGGTGCGCATGATGGCCTCGGCCAATAAAGGAGCAACACTGACCACTGTAATCGGAACGCCGAATTCCCCGGGATCGATGGGGGTGGTGTTGGTGGTGATGATTTCAGTCAAAGGACCGTTCTTCAGGCGGTCGTAGGCGAAACGGCTGAAAACTCCATGACTGACACAGGCCCGAACTTTGGTAGCTCCGTGGTCCAAGCAGATTTGGGCGGCCGCCGTCAGGGTGCCGGCGGTCTCCGTTAAATCATCCACAATCAAGACTTCTTTGCCTGCGACCTCTCCCACCACCGTGGTGGCCTCTACGGTGGTGGGGTCTATCCGTTTTTTGGCAACCATGCCAAACGTGCAACCGAGGATCCCGGCATAGGCCGCCGCCATCTTCATGCTTCCCGCATCAGGTGAGATGACGACCGTGTTCTTCGTATCGGTTCGCTCGGAGAGGTATTCGAAAAAAACGGGCGAGGCATACAAATGATCCACCGGGATATCGAAAAATCCCACGATTTGCTGGGCGTGCAGGTCCATCGTAAGAATTCGGTTGGCCCCGGAGGCAACCAGCAGATTGGCCACCAGCTTCGAGGATATGGGGACCCGGGGCTGGTCCTTGCGGTCCTGCCGGGCATAGCCGTAAAAGGGAAGGACGGCGGTAATCCGACTGGCCGATGCCCGGCGCGCCGCGTCGATAAAAATGAACAGCTCCATGAGGTGCTGGTTGGGTGGATGGCAAATCGACTGGATAACGAAAACATCGCGACCGCGAATGTTCTCATTTACCTTGGCGAAGGTCTCCCCATTGGGAAATTGTGTTATTTCGGCCTTTCCAAGGGGAATGCCGATATAATCACAGATTTCCTGGGCAAGCGGGATGTTGGAATTACAGGAAAAGACTTTGAGTTGCTGGGTAGGAATCAGCGCTTCCTCTTCGGTCATGGATCGGATGTAAGGGTTTTTTCGATAGCGGCGACCCGACGAAAAAGGTCGGGCAGCCTGACGCGCAGGACATTGAATTTTTGCGCCTGAAAATATGGCATGGCGGGATCTCCATAGACAAAACTTTTTGCCGGTAAATTTTGATATACGATGGTTGAACCTCCGACCCGGGAACGATCTCCCACCATCAGGTGGCCGGAAACCCCCGCCCTTCCCCCCAGAAAAACGTAGTCCCCCAGGGTGGAGCTGCCCGCGATACCCACCTGCGACGCAAGAAAACAACCCTTGCCGATCCTCACATTGTGGGCGATCTGCACCAGATTGTCGATTTTGGTTCCAGCGCCAATGCGCGTTTCACTGAACCGGGCCCGGTCGATGGTAGTGTTGCTGCCTACATCGACGTGGTCTTCCAGCGCCGCGATTCCAATCTGGGGGGAGCGCAGGTGTTCCCCATCCACCGTTTCGTATCCAAAACCATCCGATCCCACCACGCAACCGGGGTGCAAAACGCAATTGCGGCCGATTTGACTGCGGTCCATGACCGCGGCGCGGGTTTTCAGCACGGTGTCTTCTCCCACTTGCGCGTGGTGGCCGATAAAGGCCTGAGGGCCGATGACACAACCCGAACCCAGTTTGGCGCCTTCTTCCACGACGGCCATGGGCCCGATGTGGACGTCTTTCGGCACTTCGGCTGACGGATGCACAATGGCGGTGGGATGAATGCCGGGCTCAGGCGACGGAGATAACCGGCGCTCGAGGTAGGCGCATACCTTATCCAGGGCGAAGGAGGGTTGAGGATGAAGGAGAAAGGCTTGGTCCTTGGCGGGTTCGCCGGCAAAATCGTCCGGAACAATGATAACCGATGCTTTGGAATCGGCCGCCTCCCGGCCATACTTCCGGTTGGCCAAAAAGGACAGATCGCCTTCCCCGGCTTCCGCCAAGGAGGATATCCCCGTTACAACCGCATTTGTGCCACCCCTGACCTCCAAAGGTATCGCCAAGTCGGAGATCTTCTCCAAATTCAGATTGAAGCGGCACATCTATGCTTCAAACCCTGCTTCGTAACAAGAACGGGTTCAAACCGAAAATAAGAATGGTGGGCTACTCGGCCGGAGTGACTTCCGCCGGTATGGGCGCATCCGCATTGAGGATGGCCAATACGTCTTTGGTGGCATCCCAGGTGGGATTGGCAAAAAGAACCGAAGGCAGACTCACCGTGATGGCCGGAGAAGTGTCCAAAACCAAGTCGACTCCCTTCTCATTGGCCACTTCCAGAACAACCGTTTTGATTTCCTCCAACATGAACTGGCGTTGGGTGTTTTGCTGCGTGGCCAACTGATTCTGGGTAGATTGCTGAAATAACCGAACATCCTGCTGCATTTGGCGAATCTTTTCCATATGCAGGTGGGCCTCGTTCTCCGCCTGGCGATGCGCTTCCTCCGAAAGAACGGGGTTCTGAGCCTCTTCCAACAATGTTTTGTAGGTTTCAATTTCGGCCTCCAGGGAAGCGTTCATTTCCTCCAACTGCCCCTTGGCAGTATCCATGCGGGCTTTCAGTTTTTCCTCCGCCTCGTTTGTCTTATAGTAATTGTCGTAGAGAATCCCTACGTCGACGGTCATGATATTGAGTTCCGCCCAGGCAACGGGAAGGAAAATGACCTGGGCGGCAAGAAAGATGGATGTAGCGCCAAATTTCATCATGTTAGTTGAATGACGCACAAGCGCCTCAGAAGCGAGTTCCAAAATTGAAGTTGAATTGCCCACCTTCATCGTTCGTGTAAATGGTTTCTCCGAATTGATCTCTGATATCGGTCGAATTGATCGGTATGGCGTAATCAAGCCGAAGGGGAGTTCCCATTACCGTAATGGTGAGACCGATCCCGATGTTGTCGCTCCACCAGTCCAGGCCTTTGCCATAATCAGCCACTCCCCTTCCCACAAAACCCCCGTCGTAGAAGGCGGCCAGCCGAACCTGTTCCGAAATACTGTAAAAATACTCCAAGGTTATCATGCCGTAAGTCTGGCCGCCCTTGGGTTCGAAGGAAGGTTCAAACCGAAGCCGGGGATTGCCATTGGCATCGAGAAAAACTTCCCCGGTCGCGTCCGTCAAAGGAGTTCCCATGTCCACCGGCCCGACCCGGCGATAATCATACCCTCGAATCGTGTTGGGACCTCCCAGAAAAAACTGCTCCGTGAAGGGCGTTATCTGGGTATCGTCGTAACCAAAGGCGACGCCCGTGCGCACATCGATATTCAAGCCCTGGCCCAGTTCGTAAATCGGTATCCAGGTGGATCCCAAAAATTCCACTTTTACGAAATCCTGTGTTCCTCCGAGGACTCCACCCCCCACCGTATTGATCAGCATCAGGCGGGTTCCCTTGTTGGTAAACAGGATTTTGTCCCGGGTATCCCGGGCCAGAGCCAGAGCCACGCGCGAAATCTCGCTCTGAATTTCGTTCCTGTCCGCCACAACTTCCTCCTCGTTGAAGTAGGGCAGGAATCCCGGGGGGATCTGCTGAAAAAAGTCCAGGGTCACGTCCTCCAGGCTGTAGGATAAGCGCCCTTCGATGAGTTCGATCAGGCGCTTGCGCAGGAATACCTCGAATCCCACGCGGGATTCATCGTACAAGGTACTGAAATACTCCGAACTTTGTTTGAATATTTGGAACCCGAAACCCAATTGGTAAAAATAATTGTCCAGAAAATAGGGTTCTTCCCAGTAAAGCACCGCCTGGTCGGATAACGATCCGACCTCCAATCGCAGACGGAGCTTTTGACCGTCCCCCTGGAAAAAAGACCTCCAATTGAAAATATCGAAATTGCCCTGGGTGATTTCGATGAATCCCACGGCCCGTTGAATGGAGGAATACCCGGCCCCGAAGGTAAAGTTGCCCGTGCGGCCTTCTTCCACCGTCACTTTCAGGTTGCGCCGCTGCGGAATATTGGTGGGCTCGTCCGTCGTCTCCACCGTCTCGAACCAGCGCGTATTTTCCAGGCGTTGCTTGCTCACTTTCATGCGCAACAGATCAAACGGCATTCCCGGAGCAAGGGATAGTTCCCTCAGGATGATGACACTTTTGGATTTGGTGTTCCCTTCGATTTTGATGGACTCGACCCGGAACCGCTCTCCTTCGCTCACCACATATTCGATATCGATATCTCCGGTGTCGATATTGGGGATCCGCTTGATTTCCACCCGTGCGTCGAGATACCCCACCGAACCGTAAAAGTCGCTTAAGGACTCCCTGTCCTCATCCAATTTTTCCGGCAGATAGGTGCTGCCCTTTTTCAGCTCCAGAGCCGCCAACAACAGCTCGGAAGGAAACAACTCGTTGCCCGAAACGGAGATGTCCCCAATTTTGTACTGACGCCCTTCCCGAACCGGAATGTACATGTCGAGTTTTCCATCCCGGCTGTAATCGAACTGGATTTCGTCCTCCAGGATTTCCACGTCCAGGTACCCCTCGTTGCGGTAAAAATCGCGCACTTTGATGAGGTCCTCCTCGAACTGGTCGTCGTCGAGCTTCCCGGAACCGGTCAGCCAGGATATCCAATTCCATGGCCTGGTTTTCATCTCCTTGACCAGCCTCTTATTTTTGAAGGCGGTATTTCCCTGAAAATATATCCGGCTGACCCTTACCTTGGGGCCCTCATCGATCCTGAAGGTGATTTCCCCGAAGCCCGTCTCCAGGTCGCGATCGATTTCATAATCCACCTGAACCTGGGTAAACCCCTTCTTCTGGTAATAGGCGTAAAGGGTTTGGGTATCCTCCTTGACCAGTCGTTCGTTCAGAGCGGCATTGACCTTCGAGGCAATTTCCTTCTCCAGGCGCTTGTCTTTTATGCGAGAATTTCCGTCGAAGAATATGGCCAGGACCCGATACTTCGCTTTGACCCGAAAGATCAGATCGATCAGATTTTCCCTCACTTCGAGACGCTTTACATCGATATACTCAAATAAATTGGTGTTGTAGAGGCCGCGAACCGAGTCGTCCACCATGGCCTCGGAATAAGGCACCCCGGGACTTACCTGAATGTTGGCCCGAACCACTTCGTCGTTTACATTCTGGACCCCGATAAACTCGATTTCCACATCCCCGATCACCACTCCCTCCTGGCTTACCTGGGCCTTCAGGTTTTGGACTGAGAAATGGGAACAGGCTAAAATTAGAATCGAAGCCAGTTTAGTAATCTGACCCGTGACGGCGTGGGGCTGCATAATTTTCAAATCGGGTACATTCCTTGCGGAACGTTAATTTCAACTCTCCTACCGGCCCGTTACGTTGTTTGGCAATGATTAAATCGGCCACGTTCTGAATGGTTTGGTGATCGTCTTCGGAATCCCTCGGTTTACTCAGAAGTAACACCACGTCGGCGTCCTGTTCGATGGATCCGGATTCCCTCAAATCGGATAGGCGGGGCTTGCGTTTCTCTTTTTCCATCTCGCGGTTCAACTGACTTAGGACAAGGACGGGCACTTCAAGTTCCTTGGCCAATCCCTTTATCCCGCGAGAGATTTCCGAGATCTGCTGTTCGCGCGAAACGGATGTGTTGGCGCCACTCAAAAGTTGCAAATAATCGATGACGATAAATCCCACGGGGAGGCCGGTCTTGCTCTTGAGGCGGGAAGCGATGCGGCGGGCTTTCCCCCGCAGTTCCATGATGGTCAGATTACTCGAATCGTCGATTATGATCGGCGCCTTCTTCAGCTCGACCGCGGCGGTGCCCAATGCCTGCTTTTCTTCGGCGGAACAAAATCCATCCTGCAACCGGTTCATGGCAACGCGCGAGCGGGCACAGAGCATGCGCATGCCCAAATCCTGATGCCCCATTTCGAGACTGAAAATGAGGGTCGGAACACCTTCCCCCCCCTTGGGCAAAGCGACCGCCTCGGATATATTGAGCGCCAGACTGGTCTTTCCCATGGAGGGACGGGAGGCCAACACGATCATGTTGTTCTTTTGCAAGCCGAAGGTCAGTTTGTCCAGGTCGCGATATCCGGTGGCCAATCCTCGCAAGGCCCCCTTTCCTTCGAGAAAGGAATGAACCATGGCTACGGCCGCGTCCACCGTTTGACTGATGTCGCGGGAAGCGTCCTCGGATCGGTCCATGCCAATATCGAATATTTCCGTTTCCACGTCCTGTAAAAACTCCTCCAGGTTTTCCTGCTCCTCAAAACAGCGTTCCACGGTGCGGGTAGAGGTGCGGATAAGCCGCCTGAGCAGGTATTTGGTCCGGACTATATCGAGAAAATAACTTGCGTGGGCCGTCGTTTCGATCCGGTCGGTAATACGGTTGATACCCGGTATGCCACCCACCGTCTCCAGCTCATCGCGATTGGACAACTCCTCGCCCAATAAAATTTCATCCACGGCCGACTTTTTGTTATAGAGGGAAAGCAGAGCTTCAAAAATGATCTGGTGTCGGGATACGTGGAAGGCGTCGGCCTGCAGGTTTTTCTCCAAGCATAAAGGCATCACCAGATCGCCGTCCAAAATACAGGAGGCGAGCAATCCCTCCTCCGCTTCCGCATTGTGGGGCATGGTACGTCCGATTAACCCGCCTCTCGAAACCGAATCATCTGAATAGCCGCTTCGGGAGGGTTCCCTCACGCGGGAAGTTTTGGTTGGACCAAGAGAAGTGGCCATGGATCGGCTCTATCTGGCTGGGTTACCCTGCCGGTTCGTCCTGGTCGTGGGCCGGAACTACTTCAAATTCAAAATCCAACCCCACTTCCGGGTGAAGTTTGATGCGGGTCACGTGTTTGCCCATGCTTTTGATCGGATTATAGAGTTGGATCTTCTCCCGTTCGATTTCCACGCCCTCGGCTGCGATGTGATCGTATAAATCCCGAGCCGTGACCGCCCCGAACATTTTTCCTTGCTGGCCGATCTTCGCCTGGATGGCGATGTGAATGTCTTTCAACTCGGCCTTCAGGGCGAGGGCGGTTTCGAGCTCATTGGTTTCCCGGAGCGCCCGGGCCCTTTTCAAGGCTTCGATCCGCTTGCGGTTAGCTACGGTCAGGGGAATAGCCAACTTTTTAGGTATCAGATAGTTGCGGGCGTATCCCGCCCTCACTTTTGCCTCGTCTCCTTCAGCGCCCAGGCCTTCGACCTGTTCGATCAACAATATTTTTGCGGTAGCCATCAGCAGAATGAGTTAAAGTTAAAACGGGACGTCGTCATCCTCCATGTCGTCCGTCGGCTGCGACGGCCTGCTTGGGGGCGAGTCAGGCGCTCTGCTGGGACGCGGCGGGGGGCTGTTGCGCTCGACGTGTGAACCTGACCCTCCCGCATCCGCGCTATCCCCGCGTCCGCCGACGAATTGGAAATTCTCCAGGACCACCAAGTGCTTGCTGCGCTTTTCCCCCTGTTGGGTTTCCCAGGTATCCAACTTGAGACGGCCTTCGATTAAAATGGGACGGCCTTTGGTCATGTACTTGGAAATGGTCTCGGCCTGGCGACCGAAGGAGTCCACGTCGACATACGTAACCTCCTCCCTGCGCTCGCCATCCCGCGTCTGGTATACCCGGTTGGTGGCAATTCCCAATTTACAGATACTCAACCCACCGGTGGTGACCCGCAGTTCGGGATCGCGCGTAAGGTTCCCCAGGAGAATTACTTTATTGAAGGATGGCATGGCATACGGGTGTTCAAGTTTTTTGGTTAGGATTGTACCATAATACGGTAGACGGTTTTGTCCAAACGGAATTTTTCCACAACCTTGTCGGCAAAGGAGGTGGGCGCCTCCAACGTGAGCAGGAAATAGTGACCCGAGGGAAAGTTGGGGTCGGTTACCCGGGCGAAGTCGCGGCGGCCCAAGTCCACTGTTTCCACGACTTCCACGTCCATGGTTTCCAGGGTGGTCTTTACCTCCTCAATGAGGTCCTGCGCCGGGTTTTCCCGATCGCGGGTGTCGAGGATTATGGTAGTGTTATAAGTTCTCTTTGTCAGCGTCATGGCGGTTTTCACGTCGATTGAATTGGTTCATGGCAGTTTCCGGACCCATGTCCATCAAAACCGCCAAAGCTCGGAGATAATGCTCCATTTTTTCTTGAATCAGATCTGCCTCTTCCCGCGTCAATTTCCCCAAAACGAAATCGGCCAAATCCATTTCGGGTGGATATTTGGCCCCAATGCCAACGCGAAATCGGACGAATCGGTTTCCCAGACGCCTGATGACGTCCCGGACCCCGTTGTGCCCCCCGGGGCCGCCCTCGCGGTTGATCTTGAGCCTCCCGGGTTCCAAATGAATATCGTCGTAGATCACAATGACCGATTCCGCCTCGGCCTTGTAGTAGCGAACGGCCGCGTGCAAAGCCCCTCCGCTGGCATTGACAAAGGTTTGTGGCTTTATCAGGCGCCAGGAAGAGCCGTGCCGTTGCAGAGAGGCCACTTCCGAAAGGAGGCGCTTCTCCAATTTCCAGACGAGGTTATGCCGGTTGGCCAAGGCATCGATCACCCGAAACCCCAAGTTGTGGCGGGTTTCCGCATAGGCAATCCCGGGATTGCCCAGACCGGCGAGTACCGAGACAGACATTTTCAAAGAACGGTATTAAAATTATACTTGATCAACCCTGGTCCCGGTCGGTTCCAACGGCCGAACCTGTCGCCCCTTCCATACCCGCTTCGGCTGCCTCTTCATCTCCTTCCGGAAGTCCTTCGCCGATTTCGCTTTCCGCCTCCCGCAATTGACCGACCACGCTGATCACGACGGTCCCCGGATGCATGGTGTATTCCAACCCTTCGACCTCGGGCAAATCTCCCACGCGGATACTCTTCCCGACGTTAAGGTCCGTCACATCGACGTCGATGTAGTCAGGCAAGTATTTGGGCAGGCACCGCACCTCGACGTCGTGCAAGTGGATTTCCAATGTGCCCCCTTCATTTTTCACCCCCGAGGCTTCGCCCTCCGCGTGCAGGGCCACCCGTGTGGTAACGGCCTGATCCTCCGATACCTCGAAGAAATCCACGTGAATAAACGTATCCTTGAGGGGGTCCCTTTGCACCTCCTGGATCAGCGCCTTTACCTTCTTTTCGCCTTCCTCTATCGTCACCAGCGGGGTCAGGTCCGCCAATTGGTGCCAGAGCTTGGCAAAGGACTTCGTATCCAGACTGACCGGTCGGGATTCGCCTCGGGCATAAATTACCGCCGGGGTGGATCCGGAAGACCGCAAACGACGATTGGCTCCGCGACCAAAGGCTTCACGGGAGCTAACGGCAATAGTTGATTTGGGCATCGTAGGTCGATAATTAGGGGCTGAACAGGACCGGATCGGGTTGTGGGAAAAAGAGAGGGAGCGTAGCGCATGCCAAATGGAAATCAATCAAAAGATCAGAAAAATTCTTCCACCCGGTATTATTTCAAAAAAGCCTGCCTTCAAAGGATTGACATTTGGTTCCAAACTATGATTGTGAGCCGTTCCTTCCCATGGTGCCCGGTAGCTCAGCGGTAGAGCAGGTGGCTGTTAACCACTTTGTCGCTGGTTCGATCCCAGCCCGGGCAGCCATTTCTGGGTTCTGGGCTCTGGATTCTTGGGACCGGGGGCTGGTTCCTCGGTTCTGGTTTCTTGATGCTTGTGGCGCCTCCGGCGCTAGTGGTCAGTGGATTCATTCACACAAACGGCAGATATATTTCCGCTGCAACAGCCGGATTGAATGTTAACCTCTTCGAGAACTTGGTGGTGGCGGAAACCCTCATACACAGGCTCAACCGTGGAAACCGATCCAATTTGCCCTCTTTCAGGGATTCAAGAGGTCTGGAATTCGACCTTTTTACGTAACAGGTCGCGGCATTGGGGCACCATCGAGATAAAGGCCGGCTCTACCATCACCTCCGTTTATTTCGCCTCCTTCACCGTGTGGCGAAAATTCTCCCACAGATTTCGGCTCAAGTAGTCGTATACGGAGGCCCAACCCGCCAATTGCGCAGCGCCATCAAGGTGGTGCAGTTGAGCGACCTCAATAAAACGCTACGGGTTTTACGAGGCGCCAGAGGCGCCAGAGGTCAATGGTCAGTTTAAATTAGGCGCCCCGGGCACCTGTCACACCTCTGCACTAATCTTCGTAATCTGCGGTTGGTTTTCGTTGTTTTTTCCTTGATAGATATTGTGATTTGTCCAGTAAATTAACTAAAAAACTGGACAAATCATTCAGGTTTTCAAACATAGGTTCCCCATATGAAGATAACTGAAACGATAGCTTTTCGCCTTGATAGACTTCCCAAGGGTTATGTCTTCAGCTACAGGGATTTATCCCAAGAGGTAGACCGGCAAGAGGCATTGATCAAAGCCCTCAATCGCATGGTGTCTTCTGGAAGGATAGCCAAGCTTAGCAAGGGAAAATTCTACAAGCCAGAGCAGAGCCCTTTTGGCGAACTGCCGCCACCACCTCGGCAAATAGTGAAAGACCTGCTGGTGAAGCGCGGCAAGGTGGTGGGCTACTTGACCGGTTTCAGTGTCTATCCTCAGTTCGGGCTGTCCACTCAGGTCAGCAACACAATCCAAATTGGCAAAAACGAAATTCGTCCCGCTTTCAAGCGTGGCCGTTACATAATTTCGTTCATCAAACAGAAAAACACCATCACCAAGGGTAACATCCCCTTGCTTCAGCTCCTCGACTCCCTACGTTACGTGAAGAAGATTCCAGGCACCAGCGTATCCGATGCTTGCCAACGGCTCTTGGCACTGATCAAGGATTGTTCCGCCGAAGAGCTTGTAATTCTAATTCGCCTAGCCCTGAAATACCCTCCATACACTCGCGCCTTGCTTGGAGCGATGCTCGAACAGATCAATTCCGCAACCCCGCAACTGAAGGGGCTCAAGAGGTCCTTGAATCCGATCACGCGCTACAAAATCCCCGGAGCCTCGTTGATCCTCTCAGACGCTGAAAACTGGAATATTGTATGAAACTCCATGAAAACAAAGTGTTGTTTCGGCAAGCCATTATTGCTACTGCCCAAGCGAAAGAGATTCCCGAGACCTACATCGAAAAGGATTACTGGGTAACCTACGCCCTTAAGGCCATTTTTTCAGACCCGATTGGAGTGGAAACCATATTCAAAGGCGGCACCGCCCTATCCAAGTGCTTTGGTATCATTGACCGATTTTCAGAGGATATTGATCTCGTCGTAATGCGCAAAGACTCCGATTCAGGAAATCGGCTCAAGAAAAAGCTCAGACGAATCGGAGCAGCGGTATCAGCTTTCTTGCCGGAAATCGAAGTCAAAGGACTCACGCGCCGCATGGGAATGAACCAAAAAACTGTTCATGGCTATCCCAACATATTCGTTGGCAATCCAGGTCAAGTTCGGAGTAGCTTCATTGTGGTTGAGGCAAATTGGCTCGGAAGCTTCGAGCCCTATACGATGCGATCCCTGTGCGCATATGTAAGTGATATGATGATCGGACGTGGCCAGGAATCATTAGTCGAGAAATGGGACCTTGCCCCTTTCCAAGTCAAAGCACTTTGCCCCGAGCGCACCCTTTGCGAAAAGATCATGAGTCTGGTGCGCTTTAGCTACAGCGAACAACCTATCGACGACCTTAAACTCAAAATCCGCCATGCCTACGATATACACAAGCTGCTGGAAAACACCGAACTGGAAGTATTCTTCGAATCGACCGACTTTGAAGCGCTCTTACTTTCAGTTGTGAAAAACGACATGGTTAGCTACAAGAACGACAACGCTTGGCTCTCCATACCTCCGCATAAAGCACTGATCTTTTCAGACCTGGAGCAAATTTGGCCCAAGTTACGTTCGGCATATCGAGGCGCCTTTTCGAATCTCGTTTACGGGGAACTTCCAAGTGATTCAGAGGTAAGGGAAACCCTTGCCCGCATTGGGAGTAGACTTGAAGCCGATAGAACGGATTTAACACGCTATCCGTGAACGCGACCAGGGCGGGATCCGGGCTGTGTAAAGTTCACTACTAGGGAAATTCCCATCTATTCCCCTCCAGGAACACCACACTAGTTTCAAGGCCCTTTCAGCCCTTTCATTGGCCAAACATCGCCCGGAGCTTTTTGTTGACGTCTGCGACGCTGAACGCCTCCGGGTCGAAATCCGGGCCCACCCACTCCACCATCTCCTCGTACTCCTCATGGTCCGGGTCCGCGAGAATGTCCAGCATATTGTAGAAGCCCCAGATTCCTCCGCAGTCCTCCGGTGGACAGGTGCGCTTCCCCGAGACGCACACCGGCAACCGCACGGCGGGGTCGCGAGGAAGGATCTTCTGCAGCGTGATCCGGTGGTCCCAGCTGTCGCCGAAGTCGTACTGATACTCGATCCAGTCTTTCTCCCGAGTCAGAAGCTGGCGGATCCGGTACTTGCGCTCGTCGAGATAGCGAGGCCCTCCGAACGGGTCCGCGTCATCCATCCAGGGGTTGGGGAGCATGAACACCTTCCGGCCCTTGGTGAACATGTGGAGGTGACTGTCCTCCCAGCCCATGACCACTTGGAGGACATCGTGCAGCCGGGAGAGCCGCATCGATGGCGAGACCTGAAAGCGGCGCCAGATGGGAGGCTTGGGTCCCTTTAGGACAACTCGGAGCAGGTAGGTGTTGCGGGGTGGCTTCGAATATCGCGGCGGCATGTTGGAGACTGAGGGGCTCAAATGCAGAAAATGGAATTATGCTTGTCTAGGCGATTCGGCTGAGAAGGCAATGAGCATTTGAATCTGTGTTCTTCCGCGTAATCTGCGGTTAATCCTAGGCGCATTTTCATTCCCAATTGGCGCTTTTGGCGCTTTCCATCCTCCTCTGTGCTCTCTGTGGCCTCTGTGGTTATTTCCCTATTCCTAATTCCTAATTCTTAATTGGCGCTTTCGGCGCCTTCCCTACCCTTTTTCTTCCCAGTCTTTCGACCGCTCCACCGCTTTCCGCCAACCCGTTACCTGTGCCTTTACCGTCTGAGGGTCACCCGCCGGATCGAACCGGGCATCGACCTGCCACTGCCGAGCGATTTGCTCCCGGCTTTCCCAGAAGCCGACGGCCAGGCCGGCCAGATAGGCCGCACCCAGAGCGGTGGTTTCCGCTATCCTCGGGCGCACCACGGGAACATTGAGAAGGTCGCTTTGGAATTGCATGACCAATCCGTTGAGGGATGCGCCACCATCCACCCTAAGTTCACTGAGGGAAATTCCCGCATCCATTTCCATCGCTTTCACCAGGTCCATCGACTGATAGGCAATTCCCTCCAGGGCGGCGCGGGCTATGTGGCCCGCGGAAGAGCCCCGGGTCAGTCCGACGATGGTCCCTCGCGCATAGGGGTCCCAATGGGGCGAACCGAGGCCGGCGAAGGCGGGCACAAAGTAAACGCCCCCATTATCCTCCACCGACCGGGCCAACTCCTCGATTTCGGGAGCCGTCTCGATGATGCCCAGTTGATCCCTCAACCATTGCACCACCGCTCCGCCAACAAACACGCTCCCTTCCAAGGCGTAATCGACCGCGCCGTCCACCTCCCAGGCCACGGTGGTTAGCAGTTCGTTGCTGGATCGCACCCTATCCGAGCCCGTATTCATCAACATGAAACAACCGGTTCCGTAGGTATTTTTGGCCATGCCGCATTGGTGGCACCCTTGACCGAACAAGGCAGCCTGCTGATCGCCGGCAATGCCCGCGATGGGGATGCCGGCGCCGAAACAGTCGGGGGTGGTTTGCCCATAGACTTCGCTGCTGCCGCGCACCTCCGGCATGAGGCCGGCGGGCAGATCGAGCAAAGCCAGGAGTTCCTCATCCCACTCCAGGGTCTCGATATTGAAAACCAGGGTCCGGCTGGCGTTGCTCACGTCGGTAAGGTGCGCCTTCCCCCCCGTCAAATTCCATACCAGCCAACTGTCGATGGTACCGAAGGCCAGTTCCCCGGCCCCGGCCTTTGCGCGCGCCCCCTCGATGTTGTCCAGCATCCAACGGATCTTCGACCCCGAAAAATAGGCGTCTGCCACCAATCCGGATTTTCTCTGAATTGAATCGGCCAGCCCGGCCTCCTTTAATTCACGGCAAAAATCGGCCGTTCTTCGGTCCTGCCAAACGATGGCATTGCCGATCGGTTCCCCGGTGGCACGGTCCCAAATTACGGTAGTCTCCCTCTGATTGGAAATACCGATACCGGCAATTGCCGAGGCCGATGCGTCCGCTTGCCGCAATGCCTCCCGGGCAACCGCCAGTTGGGTGCGCCAAATTTCCCTGGGATCGTGCTCCACCCAGCCGGGTTTCGGAAAAATCTGCTCAAACTCCTGCTGGGCCATGGCCCGGATGGAGCCCGTTTGATCGAAAACGATGGCGCGGGAACTGGTCGTCCCCTGATCGAGAGCTAGAATAAATGCCATAATCCCCTTATGAGTAAGGTTGGAAGGGCGAATTTCCAACCTTCAAAATATAGGATTGCCCGGACCCCGGATATTGCAAAGTTTACCTCCGATGGAAAAAATTACAAAACTCCCCATTCCCCCTACCCTTTCATGAAAATACAACTATCGCTGTTCTCTCTCTATCTGGCGCTCGCAGCCCCATCTGTAATTGCCTCCTCCGCTTTCCCCGGGGAACGCGGCATCAACCTGGGCACGGCCACCCGGGAAGACATCTGGGAGCGTGAACCCCAGGGATTCATGGACAATTTTGTCCGGGTCGACCGGGATAAAGTCATCGGATTTGCCCTCTATACCCAACAGGGCGGCGTTATGAAAATGACGGCCCAAATGTTTCCCTTGAAACCGAACGAGGATCGGGAGGTGACCTTGGAACTGAAACGGGGCGACCGTTGGGAAAAAACGGCCGCCGAAACCGTGCAGTACCCAGGCTGGTTTGCCCACTTTCGCGTGGAGGATTGGGATGGCTCGAAAAACGTGCCCTACCGCCTTCGGCACAGCGGAGGCGCGACTTTCGAGGGCCTGATACGCCGGGACCCGGTCCATAAGCAGGAAATCGTAATCGCTTCACTCTCCTGTAATTCGCGCCATGACAGGGGGGACCGCGATTCCATCGTGAACAACCTCAAACAACAGGATCCGGATCTGTTGTTTTTTGCGGGAGACCAAAGCTACGACCATCGTGAAAACACCTTTGCCTGGCTTTTGTTCGGTTGGCAGTTCAAGGAAATCATGAAGGACCGGCCCACCGTAGTCCTTCTGGACGACCACGACATCGGTCAGGGAAATGTGTGGGGAGAAGGGGGTATTGTAGCCGATAGCTCGGCGGGAAATTCCGGCGGTTACTACTGGCCCGCCAAGTATGTAAAGATGGTGCACGACCAGGAAGCCTGGCACCTGCCCGACCCGTTCGACCCGACCCCCATCGGACAAGGCATTCAAGTCTACTATACCAACCTGAATGTCGGCGGAGTCGATTTCGCCATCATCGAGGACCGCAAATTCAAGAGCGGCCCCAAGGGGAAGATCCCGGCCATGGGCCCCAGGCCCGATCACATCAACGACCCGGTATACGATCCCGCCTCCATCGACCTGCCGGGCTTGTCCCTGTTGGGCGACCGGCAACTCCATTTTCTCGACCGATGGGCCCAGGACTGGGAGGACGTCGAAATGAAAGCGGTCCTTTCCCAAACCGCCTTCGCCGGGGCCGTTCATCTCCACGGTAGCAGAGAAGGGCGCTTGCTGGCCGACCTCGACAGCAACGGCTGGCCCCAGACCGGGCGCAAAAAAGCCCTGCGCGCTATCCGGCGGGCCTGGGCATCCCACCTCTGCGGCGATCAGCATTTGGCCACGGTCGTTCAACATGGAATAGACAAATTCCGCGACGGCCCCTTCGGCTTTACCAACCCCGCCATTGTCAACACCATCTACGGACGCTGGTGGTGGCCGGAAGACGGAAAGGGCGGCGGCGGCCAACCCATCGCCAATGAACTGGAATGGACGGGTGATTTCTTCGATGGCCTGCGCAACAAAATTACCATGCATGCCTACGCCAACCCGTCCTTTGTTTCCATGAACGATGCCCGTGAACTTTCAGCCCGGGGAGGAAATGACAACCTGAGTGACGGCTATGGCCTGGTCCGCTATCACAAGCCTACCCAAACCACCACTTTCGAATGCTGGCCGCGCTTCGTCGACCTGAGCAAGGGCGACCGGGCCCAGTATGCCGGTTGGCCCATTACCATTCGGATGGAGGATAACGACGGCCGGGAAGTTTACGGATACCTGCCGGAACTGGTTTTTCAGGACCTCTTCAACCCTGTCGTACAGGTCATGGAGGAGTCCACCGGCGATATCCTCTACACCGTGCGCATTCGTGGCGACCGGTTCCTTCCCAAGGTCTACGCCGAGGGGAAATACACCGTTAGAGCCGGAAAAGACCGCCCGGACCAGTGGGAAAAATCCGGCCTTATGCCCTCGTCTTCGAAAATCGGGATAGCGTTCTAATTGCCCCTCTCCGCCCATCCCCCCTCCCGTTGACGACACGGAACGATTTCAACGTCCGACAACTCCCCTGAATGACTAAAGCAAATCCAACCAAAGACTACCGCATCCTCCTTTTCATCATGATGCTGCTGGAAATCGCCATCTGGGGAGCCTGGCAGCCCAAAATCTTCGCCTACATGGGGATGCTGGAATTCAGTAGCTGGCAAACGAGCCTGGTCGGCGCCGTGTTCGGTATCGCTTCCCTGTTGGGGATATTTTTCAGCAACCAATTTGCCGACCGCAACTTTTCCGCCGAACGCTTTCTCGCCTTTAGCCACGCCGTGGGAGGAACCGCCCTCATCGCCGCATCCTACGTCACCCATTTTTGGGGCTTTTTTGCCTTGTTTCTCATCTACGGCCTTCTCTACGTGCCCACCATTTCCGTGACCAATTCCCTGGCCTTTGCCCACCTGAAAAACCCGGCCAAAGATTTCGGTTTGGTCCGCATGGGCGGCACCGTGGGCTGGATTGTGGTCAGTTGGCCTTTTATTTTCCTGCTCAGCGCCGAGGCGGGACCGGATCAGGTCCGTTGGATTTTCATCGTGGGTGGAATCATCTCCTATCTCCTGGCCGTATTCAGCCTGTTCTTACCCCATACCCCGGCCCGCAAGGACGTGGAAGGGCTGGACAAGCTGGCCTGGATCAAGGCCGGGAAATTGCTGGGCCTGCCTTTCGTCCTCGTTCTCTTTATCGTCACCTTTATCGATTCGGTCATTCACAACGGCTATTTCGTCGTCTCCGACATCTTCCTCACCTCACGAGTGGGCATCTCGGCAAACCTGAGCATGGTCGTCATGAGCATCGGACAAGTGGCGGAGATCCTCACCATGATCGTATTGGGCTTGGTGCTGGCAAGACTCGGTTGGAAGTGGACCATGATCGTGGGTATCCTGGGACATGGCTTGCGATTTGCCACCTTTGCCTTTCTGCCCGATCTGGCCTGGATGATCATCGGGGTGCAGATTCTTCACGGCATATGCTACGCCTTTTTCTTTGCCGCCGTTTATATTTTCGTAGATGCGGTGTTTCCCCACGATGTCCGCGCCAGCGCCCAAGGTTTGTTTAATTTGCTCATCCTGGGCCTCGGCATGGTCGTGGCCAGTTTCACCTTTCCCCAGTTGATGGATAACCTGACACTCCCTGATGGCTCGGTCGATTGGCAGACTTTGTTTCTGATCCCAACCGGCCTGGCATTTCTCGGCATCCTCCTCATGGCCGTTTTCTTCAAGCCTCCCACCCTGGGACCCGGAGAAACGCAACCCCGCCCGGGCGCTTGATTTCGCGCGCCTCAGCGCCTCCATCCCCCCTCCGTTTCATTAGTGTTCAGTGTTCAGTGAACAGTGGTTAGTGGTTAGTGGTTAGTGAAATTTGTCTTCCAGTTAATGCCGGATGCTCGATACCGGTTCGAGACCTCACCGCAATCGGGGGATAAACCCCCTCCTACAGTTTTTTATGCCTATTCATTCCTCATTCCTCATTCCTCATTCCTAATTGGCGCGCTTCAGCGCGCCTCAGGGTATTCCCACTCACCCCGGTATTCGCGCCGGAGCAGATCGTTGGCCTTCTCATCGTGGAGAACCCGTTCCTTCCGACCATCCCAGGCGATGCCACGACCCAGTTTGTAGGATAGCATTCCGAGCAGGCTCAGATTGGTGGAGTAATGAACCTCCTCGATGTCACAAACAGGTTTGCCGCCGGTCTTGATGCACTGAAGCAAATCCGCCCAAAGTTCCCTTATATTTTGCGAATCCGGATCGTTTAATTGAGGCTTTTCCCGCAAAACCGGTTTGCTCTTGGCATGGGGATAAAAGACCCAGCCATCTCTCCAGCCCATGTGAAAAGTGCCCTCGGTCCCGTAGAAATAGCAACCCACATTCTCACCCTTCTCCGCGTTGTTGCCGGCAAAACGACGGTGCTCCCAGGTAGCCGTAAAATTTTCAAACTCATAGGAGGCAACCTGATGGTCCGGAGCATCCCCGGTTTGCTCCCGCTCGTTGTAGACCGGAGGCCCGGCTACGGGCCGCCCTCCCGTGGAAAACACTTTCCTGGGATACTTTTCCCCCAGAATCCAGACGATCTGGTCGAGCCAGTGGATGCCCCAGTCCCCCAGGGTGCCGTTGGCGTAATCGAGATACATGCGAAATCCCTTGGGATGGATGGCCCGGAAGGAACTGCCGGGCAATTCTTCACAAAAATGACGCAGGGGCGCCGGACCGCACCACATGTCCCAGTCCAGCTCTTTGGGGGGATCGACGTTCCTCAGGGGTTTGTCGGGCCCTCCGCCATAGTGCACAAACGAACGAACCATTCCGACTTTCCCCAGTTTT
This sequence comes from Opitutales bacterium, assembly GCA_022824405.1. Lineage (GTDB taxonomy): Bacteria > Verrucomicrobiota > Verrucomicrobiia > Opitutales > UBA2995 > JAABVD01. Next base: position 17,662 of record JAJDZZ010000045.1, on the reverse strand, counting down.
CCCGATCGGATGAAATCGCGCCCCGACACGTTGTGCGGGGAAATGCGCCGGTGGGTCCCCACTTGCACTTTGCGATCGGCCGCGCGGGCCGCGTTCACCATGGCCCTTCCCTCCAGGATGGTGTGACCGATCGGCTTTTCCACGAAGACGTGGGCGCCGGCTCTCACAGCCTCGATCATAATCAGAGGATGCCAATGATCGGGGGTGGCGACAATGGCGATATCCACCTCTTCATTGGCGAACAATTCCCGGTAATCGCGGTAGGTTTTCGGCTCATCTCCCGTCAGTTGCATGACGCGCTCCCGGGTCGAGTGCAAATACCTGTCATCCACGTCGCATAACGCGGTAATCCTGCATTCCCCGGAGGCCATGGCTTCCCCTAGAATGTTGCCTCCCCACCAGCCCGTTCCAATCAAGGCGGTGCGGTATTTGGGCGCGCGGGATTGCGCAATAACGGTTGGAGCCGCAGCCAGGATACCTCCGGCCAATGCGGCCTCCACAATAAATTCACGACGCGTCTTTTTCATGCTGCACCAGGGCTGTTTAGCCCGCTTTCCCCTATGCCCGGAAAGGATGGCTCCGATACCTCCCCGGGGTCAAGCCCGCATGCCATCCCAAACCATTCGAGCCTCTCGAATTCATCATCCATGTAATCGTGATCGTGATCCCTCTCCCCAATTCCTAATTCCTAATTCGCGCCCTTGGTCGCTTCCCCTCTGTGTCCTCTGTGGTTAATCTCTCTCCCTTTTTCCTGATCACGACCGCGCTTCCTTGAGCAAAACCTCCACCACTCGGGAAAGCGAGTTCGCCGCCCGCTGATCGAGTCCATCGCAATAGTAACGAACGCTCCCCTCCCCGTCGATGACCAGTATCAGGTTGCTGTGGTAGATGTTATTTGTTTCCGGATCATCCCCGCTCACCTCCCGGGTGAGGGGTTGAAGAAATTGCGATCGGACCACCTCCGTCATCACTTCCATCTCGCCGGTCAACAGGGACCAGTTCGGGTCCGGACCGTAGGCTTCGGAAAAGGCCTTCAATCGTTCCGGGGTGTCGTTCTGGGGGTCGACGCTAAAGGAGACGTAGGCCACGTCCCGACGCGGACCGAGTTTCATACGAACCAGATCCAATTGCCGGGTGAGAACCGGACACTCCGCCGGACAGGATGTAAACATGAAGTTGGCCAACCAAACCTTCCCTTTCAAGGCTTCCGACGAATACCGCTCGCCATGCTGGTCGGTCAGGTCAAATTCCCCCACCTCCCAATAGTGATCTATCTCGCGCCCCAGCATCCCGCCACCGCTTTCCTGGCGGAAAATGAAGAAGGCGGCGGCAACCGCCAAAACCGAAATTCCCAAAAGACCAATCAATAATATCCGCATAATCTCTCTCCTAATCCGATCGATCCAAAACGCCAGCAAAATTCACCCCATTATCCAATCAAAATTACATCTCGCCAAGATCGCCAAGGCCGCCAAGATTTGCCTTCTTCCTTCTTCCTTCTTCCTTCTTCCTTCTTCCTCCATGTAGCCATGAATCGACGTCAACTCCTGAAATGGGGCGCGGGAAGCGCCGCCGCCCTGTTGGCCGCCCGAAGCCAAGCCCAAAAATCCGATGCGGTGTCACCGTCCGACAAAATCGCCAACGGCCCCATCCGCCAGTCCGTCATGGGTTGGTGCTTTAACGATCACGTGGACGCCCTGACCCTGGGTCGCCATTGCAAAGACATCGGGTTGGTGGCCATGGAAGGAATTTCGGCCGAACACTACCCCAAAATCAAGGACCTGGGGTTGGAAATCTCCCTCGTATCGGGAGGGCATGGATTCAAATACGGACCCTGTAATCCGGAGTATCGCGAACGGGTCCTGACCGGGCTGCGGAATGGAATCGACTTGGCCAAATCCATCGACTGCAAAAACGTCATTACCTTTACCGGCATGCGCTTTCCCGGCATGGACGAGGAAAAAGCGGCCCGGCTCTGTGTCGAGACCTGGAAGGAAGTCGTCCCCCATGCCGAAAAAAACGGCGTCACCCTGGTCCTCGAACACCTCAATTCACGCGACGACACCCACCCCATGAAGGGACATCCCGGCTACTTTGGCGATGACGTCGATTTCTGTATCGAGCTCATCGACCGGGTCGGGTCGGAAAATTTCAAGCTGCTTTTCGACGTTTACCACGTCTCGGTAATGAACGGAGACATCATCCGCCGTATCCGCCAGTACAAAGATTACATCGCCCATTACCACACTGCCGGAAATCCGGGCCGCGGGGAACTCGACCACACCCAGGAAATCAACTACCGTCCCGTTCTGGAAGCCATCCTCGAAACCGGTTACACCGGATACGTGGCCCACGAGTTTATCCCCACCCGGGAGGATCCCATCGAAGGACTCCGCCAGGCCGCTGAATTGTGCTATTTCTCCTAAATCGAGGTTACCTGGACCCCTTTTCCAAGCCCAACCCCTCGTGGCTATATCCATAATGGCCTCTCGCCAAGGATCAGAAAAATAAACCACAGAGGACTCAGAGAGCACAGAGGTTAAAAAGGCTAAAGGCTGAAGGCTGAAGGAATGGCCTCTTGTGGCTATATCCAGCGCCCTCGGGCGCTTCCCTCCTTTGTGCCCTTGTGCTTCTGTGCCTTTGTGCCATCTCGCCCTGGCGAGATCCCATTCCTAATTGGCGCGCCTCGGGGTTTATCTTGACACCGGAATGTCCTCCTCAAACTGTTCTCGGTCTTTTCGGGATGTAGCTCAGTCTGGTAGAGTGCGCCGTTCGGGTCGGCGAGGTCGCTGGTTCAAGTCCAGTCATCCCGACCACCACCCCCCAATAGAGTTTATGGGCGCCCTCGTTTCATTAGTGGTCAGTGGTTAGTGAAATTTGTCTTCCAGTTAATGCCGGTTGCTTGATACCGGTTCGAGACTTCACCGCAATCGGGGGATAAACCCCCTCCTACAGTTTTTTATGCCTATTCATTCCTCATTCCTCATTCCTACTCCGGACGAACCCAGTTCTCATACTCCATGCCCATGCTATCGATGACCGCCTGTAGCTTCCTTCGAGCCGCAACGGCCTCCGGCCCCGCCTTGGCCGGGTCTATCGGCTGGGTCTCCTCCGGATCGGCGATCAGGTCGTAGAGTTTTCCACTCTGTTCGGACAATTTCCAGCGTTTGTCTATGGCCCAGCGCTGCAAGGTGAACCGTTCCTTGTTATCCCCCGGCAGGGGATCGTGATGAAAAAACAACCAATCCCGGTGGGAACCGGGCTGCCCTTTGATTTGAGCAAGAAGCGATTCCCCATCGAAAACCTCTCCCTGAGGTGGAGCGATGCCACAGGCCTGGAAAATGGTGGGTAAAATGTCATTACAATCCACCAGGTCCTCCACCACGTGACCCGGGGCCGCCGTTCCGGGCCACCCCACAATCAAGGGCACGCGAGTGCCGCGAAGATTGGTGTATCCCTTTCCACCGGGAACAATACGGCCATCCTTCAATTTCGACCGCGCGTGCAGAGGCGAACCGTTGTCGCTGTAAAAAATTATCAGGGTGTCCTCGGCCAAACCCAATTCAATCGCCTTGGCCTCGATCCGGCCGACCAGTTTGTCCATGTATTCCACCATATCGTGAAAAAACCGCCCATCCTGCCGGTGGCGGTCCTCGCCCCACTCCGGGCTATCGGGGGTAGGTTGAAAGGGGCCATGGGTCAATGCCATGGGGTAGTAGACGAAAAAGGGCTGGTCCCGGTGGCGCTCCATAAAATCGTTCAGGTAATCCACAAACAAATCGGGCCCGTATTTTCCCTCCGTATCCGTCAGGTAATTCCCGTTGTCATTAATGAGCGGATCGGGAAACCGGCTGCCCTTATCCTCCGTGTGCTCGGAATGCCAAAGAAAAAATTCCTCGAACCCGGACGCCTCGGCCCGTTGCCCCAGGCCCCGCCATTCCGGCATGAAATCGGGTGGATTATAGCTCTGCAATTGCCATTTGCCCACTATGCAGGTGCGGTATCCGGCCTCGGTCATCCAATGGCCGAAGGTTTTTTCCTCGGGTTTCAGAATCCCGAAGGAATGCCAGTTGCGCCAATTGTATTTCCCCGTCATCAAGGACACCCGCGTCGGGGTGCAGAGGGGAAGGGCATGGGCGTTGGCAAAGCGCACTCCGTTCATCGCCAGTCGATCCAAAACCGGGGTGTCGTACGATACCCCTCCATAACAACCGATCGTTTCGTATCCCAGATCGTCGGCCATGATCAGGATGACATTGGGATTGGTCCGGGTAACCGCCGCCACGTCGGTTGGACTTCCGCCAAATCCCAAAAGAAATACCAACCCCGCCACCGAAAGGAATTTAAATTGTAGAGCCATGTATTGAGTCATTGCCTACTGAACTTGACCCAGCTTGCGGAGTCAACCGATTCAAAGCTTAACCCGCATCTCTCGCAGAGATAATAAAGGCTGAAGGCTAAAGGCTGAATAATCGTTATCGTGATCGAAAGATGGGGAGAAACTAACCACTGACCACTAACGAAACGGAAGCGCCCGAGGGCGCTGGATATAGCCACAAGAGGCACAAAAGACTCAAAAGGCAGGGATAAGGTTAACCACGGATTTCATGGATAATTCAAATCCTGAACATCTTGTTAATCCATGTTTTTTCCTCAGAATCTTTGCGTCCTTTGCGCTCTTTGCGAGAGGCCATTCCTTCTGCCTTCAGCCTTTAGCCTTCAGCCTTTTTAACCTCTGTGTCCTCTGTGGTTAATCTCTGATTGGCGCGCCTAGGCTTGCAGTTGCCGCACGTTAAAAGCACAAATAGGAACTAAAATCATGGTGCGAATAATTCTTACTACTTTTGTTTCAATCTACGCCGCAATTTCGGCGTTGGCAGTGGACCAGCCGAACCTTGTGGTAGTCATGACGGACGAGCATAACTTCCGGACGCTCGGATGTTATCGGGACCGATTGGCCGAAGATCAGGCTTTTGTGTGGGGGAAGGGGGTAAAAGTGGACACGCCCCACCTGGATGCCCTGGCCGCGGAAGGAGCGTTACTGACCAATTTTTACGTTTCTTCACCCGTTTGCTCGCCTTCCCGCGCTGCCTTCCTCACCGGGCTCATGCCGCATCTGACCGGGACGCCGACAAATGACAGGCCCCTGCACGATCACATGGTGACGTTTGCGGAGGTCCTTGGAAAAAACGGTTACTCCACCGCTTACCTCGGCAAATGGCACCTGGACGGGACCGGTAAACCGCAGTGGGCGCCGGAACGGAAGTTCGGCTGGCAGGACAACCGCTACATGTTCAATCGGGGTCACTATAAGAAACTCAAGGACACTGAGGACGGTCCGCGGGTAGACGCCAAAATCGGGCGAAATGGAATTCCTGGCTACAATTTGAACCAGGCGGATGAAAAATCCTATGCCACCGATTTCCTGATGGACCGAAGCCTGGAATTTATTCGGAAAAATAAGGATCGGCCCTTTTGCCTGATGCTGAGTATTCCCGATCCGCACGGTCCCAACCAAGTGCGCGAACCTTATTGGGATAAATACAGGTCCATGACGTTTCAGCCGCCGAAAACCATGCTCAAGAACGTCGGCGAAGCGCCGGCCTGGAGTGGCCTTAGCGGGAATAACTACATCGAAGACCTCGAATTGAACCAGGCTCAAATGGCCGCCATCTTCGGTATGGTGGAATGTATCGACGACAATATGGGAAAGCTTTCACGCGAGTTGAAGCGCCTGAATCTGGAAGAAAATACCATCGTGGTTTTTACCTCCGACCATGGAGATCTGATGGGTGAACACCGCCGCCATAACAAGGGAGTCCCCTATGAAGCCTCAGCCAAGGCTGCCTTTCTTCTAAAGTATCCCGAACAGGTCGGGGCCGGTAAGGTCATCCACTCCGTCATGACCTCCGTGGATTTTGCTCCAACCGTATTATCCATGATGGGAATCGGAAATGGCCTGCCAAGCGGTCAGGGAAGCGACCTCTCCAATCGTTTTCAAAATAAAAACTTGAATATCCATGGTGAACGGATCGCCTACATTCGCGCCGCTTCGTTGCGTCCGGCCTGGGTGGCAGCGGTTACCGAAGGTTATAAACTGGTGGTTTCGAATAAGGACGAACCCTGGCTCTTCGACCTGGCAAAAGATCCGGACGAACTGACCAATTTCTACCACGATCCCGCCTACCGCGAAACCCGTCAGAGAATGAGGAATGCCCTGCGGCGCCAAATGGAATTGGCCGAAGAACCGGCCCTGGGGATACCGGGCCTCGCCAAGTGGCTCCAGCCAACTGAAAGAGATTAACCACAGAGGGCACAGAGGACACGGAGGGGGAGAGATGACTCTCGCAAAGAGCGCAAAGGACGCAGAGAGAGGGAGAGAATTGGAAAATGGATAAACAGGATGTTTAGGATTTGAATAATCCGGGGCCAACCTCGCCGCCAGCTAATCCTCAAAATCGAAACATTCCTAATTCCTCATTCTTAATTACTAATTGGCGCGCCTCAGCGCGCCTAACTACTCCCATACCGCTTCGTCCAGAAAACAGCCGGAGTCGTACTCGCCTGAGGAAAACCAGATATTGTCGCACCAATGCTCGAATGGGGCCGCCCTTCCGCCGGTTACGGTCACCTCGTAACTGCCGTCGGGATTCTTCGCTACGCTGACGCTGACACCCCCGCCGATCTCCCGGCTTTCGCCACCCGCAATGAGTGAGAAATCATCCCTGCCCCAGCCCACGTCCGTAGGGAAATTCGGGTTGTCCCGGTTGTAGAGCGCCGGGCCGAACCGCGCGTTGATACCGGTGCCCGCCGTCTGGTCGTAGCGGCTCACCAGCACGCCTTCGTACCTGAGCGGTCGCTTCCCTCCCGGCACGGACGGGTCGTAGACAATGTCCCATGGGACCTTGAACGCTTCGGTTCGCTCTTCCAGAACTTCCAACGTGGTAAAAGCGTAACTGCGCCCCGAATGGATGACCAGAAACTGGTATCCCTCCTCGAACGGTTTGCTCAGGGTGTCGACTCTGTCCACCACGTCTGGGATTCCAGGTCGTTCCAACGGGCAAACGGATCCTCGGGGTCCATATTACCGAAATATTCACCCGCATCGCTGCCCAAATCCTTGGCCGTGCCGTTCCCGCGCAGGTCGTTTCCGGTTATCCGATAGTCGGTCATGTCGCTGGTGGTCATTATCCCGATTTCGTTCCCGCCTATGGTGTTTCCCTCTGCCACAAAACCGGCTGAACGGGTGGCCCGCACCCCCACCCTACTGCCGGAAATGGTATTCCTCCTCAGGTAAAGGCTGTTCCCCCCGCCGTTGTGTATCATTATTCCCGCTACCGCGTTGTCCTGCAAATCGTTGGAATCGATAAACTGAACGTGCGATCCTTGGATCACCTCCACGCCGATCTGGTAACCCCGAACTTCGTTGTGATGGATCCAGTTTCCCGGACCGGAATTGTCGTGGGTCGATCCGGTGTTGCCCACCCCGAACCCGGCCGGGGTCCCGACTAGGGACGAATCGCCCTCCCAATAGGCCAGGTTGAAACGAAGCTCATTGGCGTATTCATCCTCGCCATGCAGGTCGTAAGCGTCCTCCGTGGTCTCGAAACAGGTATTGTTTTCCACCAGGTTGTTATGGGCGGAATACTGCAGGAGCACTCCATGCCGGATAACCGGACCGATCCGGCAACCCGTGATCCAGTTGTTGTGCGAACCGGACCCGTCGAGTTCGACCCCGTAACCGTGTCCTCCCCCGCCCAGGTTGGTGGCATTCAAGATGCGGCAGTTTTCCACCTTCACGTGTTTGGTCGACCGCAAGCGGATGCCATGACGGGCAAAGCCTTCGATGCGCAAATCCTTCAGCCATACCCGTTCCGGGCCACGTTGATTGGACTGGCCGACGTCCACGCCGTAACTGAGCAATCCGTCCGTGCCCATTATGGCAAACCCATCCAAGGTAACATCGTGGCTGGCGGGAGAAATCCTGAAGGCCGTAGAAATCCCAACGGGGTAAAACACCGCCTCCCCGGCGGATGAAGCCCGAAGGGTCATCCCGGTGGGCGCCGTCACCGTCGTCTTCAGGTGATAGTTTCCGTTTTCGACCTCCAGGACGTCGCCGAAGGCCATGGCAGCGAATGCCAAACGAACGGCAATGGCGTCGTCATCATCCGAAACGCCGGGCGTCGCTCCGAAATCCGAGAGGTTGAAGACCCTGCCCGTCCCGTTTTCAGGCATTGCAAATACCTCGGTAAGTCCGATTTTCAGGGGTGGCAGGGACAACCGGGTCGCTGCAACGCGCGCAAACCTTCTGCCCGATTCACCGGCCTCCATCAAGGCGCTCAACTCAACCGCTGAATCGGCTTGAAGGTACTTGAACAATTTCCAGTTCTCCAAATCGGACGATTCCTGCACTTCGTAGGTTACCTGCGGGATGGCTGGAAATCCCAGTAACAGACCGCCGTCTTCCCGCTTCGTCGTCAGGACGGGCGCCGTCAACGGCGGCGGATCTTCGTAGCTCCGAACCCTCCGGCCCCAACCCGAACTGAGTTCCGTATCGCCGAGAGCCACGATCCGGTATTCCCATTCGGTCCCCGCCGCGGCGCTTGCATCCAAATAATGCGTCCGGTTGGCCTCAACCACCGCGATCGTTGCAAAATCCGCATCGCCGACCTCGCGCCTGTCCACCCGGAAACCGGATTCGTTATTCGAGTTATCGCTCCAATTAACCGAAATTCCCCCGCCCGGAACTCCGTACACCGCAACCCTGCCGGGGGGGAGATCGGGAGGCGCCTCCACGTCGCCAAAGGTTTGCGTCACCGCGATGTTGTCCACCCGGAATACACCGATGTTATTCCCTTCCCTCGATTCATCCCGGTGGCGAACGGCGATCCCCCGCATGCCGAGAAAGGCGCCATCGCTCGCTACCGCATGCGTGTCGCTCTCCGCTTGCGGATCGATGTACAATTTCACCGTCTCGGCCTCGAAATCACTCTGGACCAACACGGTCAGTATTGTCCCCTCAGACCAATCCGCGGGGTAGTATACGGCGTCGACCCGGCTGCCCGATCGCTTGGTGATTCCCAATCTGAAGCGGTCGGCAACAATACCCCCTTCCCCGTCCGGCACCGCCGCAATGAAGACCCTGGACCGATAGCCATTGCCGCCATTCCACAAAGCCAGAAAAATGCCCGCCGTATTTACCGTGCCAATGGGCGCTTCCTGCACTTCCAAATCGAAATAGGTGTACAAGGACCCGGAACTGATTGCCGATGTAGCGAATACGGCGCCATAATAGCCGTTGTTCAGCGGGTCGGCTACCTGACCGGTGAAATCCCAGGCCAGTTGTCCGTCCAAAACCTCTAAATTCGGGTTGGCCGTATCCGTGGTCGTGGGAGACCAGCGCCGCGAGGAGGCCTGGGTCAACTCCCCGTTGTCGTATTCAAAACGCTCCAGAAAGAGGGCATCCCCGAAGGCGGAGCTACAGGCCAGCAATGCCAGGCCGGCAAAGGGCCAAAACCAAGTCCGGAACCGCTCCCTTATGGAACGGAAGAAACAAAATGGGACCGGTGACAGGCAAGGTATCAAGCTAAGCCAGATTAAGGCGCGTTATGGAATACCGTCAACCCGGCATCCGGCATCCGGCATCCAGAAATTGACTCTCGCAGAGATCGCAAAGAAACGCGAACAGGATGGGAGAGAAGATGAAGCACAGAGGTCCCAGAGGACACAGAGAGGGGAGAAAAGGAAGAAGGATGGAGGAAGAAGGCTAAAGGCGCTGAAATTAATCGTGATCATGATCGTAATCGAAAAAACGGAAGGACTCTCGCCAAGATTCTGAAGTAAAAACATGGATTACCAGGATAGACAGGATGAGAGGCGCGCGGAGGCGCCAATTAGGAATTAGGAATGAAGAATGAGGACTGTTTCGATTTGGAAGTTGGCGGGTGAGCTGAAGTGAATCTTGGAAAGAGCTCAATTTTCCTGGGATGATGTTTTGGAGAACTGTAGGAGGGGGTTTATCCCCCGATCTTCCAAAGGGCCTCACCGCAATCGGGGGATAAACCTTCTCCTACAACTTATTTTGCCTTTTCTCACCTTCTTTGGGCCCTTTGCGATCTTGGCGAGAGCTAATCCAGCATCGAGGATCACTCGATCTTTGTCCGCCCGCTACGAAGTTTGTGCTACATGCGGGCTAGAGCCGTTTCAACCGAACGTCCCTGAATTCCACCGACATTCCGGGGTCGTGAATTTGGAGCCCTATGGTTCCTTGGGTAAAATAATCGGGAGAATTATCCGTGAACTCCGAAGATAACTTGCCGTTGATAAAGAAGCGAAAGTAATTCCCCTGCGCGATGACATGCGCCTCATTCCATTGCTGGGGGTGAATGTCCTCGAGAGTAAGGCAATCTTCGATGGGCTCGGTTGTGAAGCTTCCATCCGTTTCAATGACCAGGCTCGTCCCTCGTTTGCAGGGATATTCTTTTCTGGTGGCAAAGTGGAAGTCCCAAGCGCCCAGTATTTGGGGACCGATACCGACATGGCCAATATCGGCGTGGTAACTTTCAAAGGCCCTTTTTCCGGTCGTGTCCGGCCGCATCCTAATGGAAACTCCGGTATTTACGCGACCGGGGATTCGATAGCTGAACTTGAGTTCGAAGTCTCCGAGATTCTCGTCGCGCCAAACCAGGTAGGATTGTCTCTTGGCGGAACCCTTTCCCCGGATGATCCCATTGACCACTGACCAATCGACGGAGCTTTCCGGTGGAAACGCGTGCCAGCCAGCGAGAGATTTGCCATCGAAAATCGGTTCAAATCCTTTGTCCGCTCGGGCCACGAAGACAAAGCTCGTTAAGCAAAGCAGGATCCTGAAACAGGAGAAAAGTAAATGGCGTCCCATTATTTCAGGCTGACGCTACTCCTTCTTCAACGATTGAAGCAGGGCGAGGTATTGTTCTTCATCCATAATATCCATAGCGGCCCATATAAGCGCCCGATCCGTTCCCTTATAATCTTCTGGCACGGTGTTTTTAATGGCTTCTCTGACCTCGTTGCTCAGACCCGAATGAAAGTAGGAATAAAGGTTCTCATAAAGGGAGTCCTTCTGTTCCTCAGAGAGCAACAGGGTAACCGGATACCTCCCCAAGGTTGAAGTTGCCGCGGTGGAGGCCACCGAGTTCCTCCTTTCCTCCAGGTGCACCTCATAGATTTCCAACTGCTCCGGTGTCAGAACCGCCTTGATCTCGGCATATATATCAATTGGCGGGAGGTATTTTGGATTGATTTCTCCGGAATGAAACTTCTTCCAGTATAGGGAAGATTCCCATTCTAATTCACCGATTTGAGCAGCCTGTTCAGGCGTCAATTCAAACAAGCCTTTAAACTCTTTAAGGTGGCGGGCGATCAACTTCTCTTTTGCGGCCTGCTTTTGGGCGTTAAACTTCTCTTTTGTTGCCTGCTCTTTCAATTCCCGGGAAGCTTGCTCCGATTTGAAAACGGCCAACTCCTCTTCCAGATGGATAATCTTTTTCTTCAAGGAGGCGTTTTCCCTGGAGGCATCGTCCTCAACCAACCTCGTGGTTTCCGATTGCTTCCTTTCTTCTACAGCCATCTCAGCAGGTTTGTTTTTCCCAAAGAAAAACCCCACCCAAAGGCCGATCACCAAACACGCGATAAAGGGAAACGATTTCATATACTTGAAAAAAGGGCAATAGCCCCAAGTTAAGAGCTATTGATTATCAATTGGTTAGAAGCATCCATCAACCCAAAACGTAAGACCCGGCTGAAGGGCGCGCCTCCGTTTTTTATTCTCTGTGTCCTCTGTGTTCTTTGTGGTTAATCTTCTCCTAATTCCTAATTGGCGCCTCTGGCGCCTATTAAAAGTGGTACTTCAGGCTGACGGTCAGTGCCTGATAGCCGATACCGGAGAATTCAAACCCCTGCTTGAACGGCGTCACGCCGTCGGCCAGGACGCCGGCATGGCTTCGAACGAGGTTGGCCACCGCCTCGTGGTCGATGTCGTCGAACTTCACCTTGCGAACCGCGAAACCAAGGGAGGTGCGTTCGCTCAGCTCGTAGTCTACGCCCGCCAACACCTGGTATCCGAAGATGTCCTGGGACGGGTAGGTGTCCAGTATGCTCGCGGTTCCCGCGGCGGCGCGCTTGGCTACTTCCGGCCAGTCCGGGTCAAATTCGATCTGCAGGTACTCCGCTTCGGGTTTGCGAATGATCTGCAGGTAGTAATTGAATTCCGCTTCGGCCCAGCCAATGCCGGCGCCGACAAACGGCGTCCAGCGCGAGCGGTTGCGAAAGTCGTAGTAGAAATTGGCGAACACTTGGTGGATGTTGTACTCTCCAATCCGCTCGAAGGGTGGATGCTCAGTGCTCCATTCCGGGTTCTTCGTCTGCAGAACCATGTTGGGCCCACTGCCGATCAGCGACTCGGCGCTCCCCAGAGACACGTTGAGGTACTCCATCTCGAACCGTAGCGCGCCGGTCGCGTAGCCCACCATGAAGCCACCGGCCGGCCCGCTGCCCGGGTCGAACGCGTTGGACGCTGTCCTGGGCAGGTAGTCGGAGCAGGCCGGGTCGCCCACGGGAGGACTTACCGACGGTGGATACAACAGCTCGTCGCAGCGCGTCGGGTGGCTGACGTAGGTGCGGGCCGACTCCACCACGGTGGGGTCCGCTACGCCGAGTTGCAGGCCGACATAGAAGCCGTCGCGGTCGTCTTGGTCAGCGGCAGCATCCTGGATGCACGCCAGCCCGGCGCACAAGGCGGCGACAAGGGCGCGGCACGCGAAGGAGCGACAATTGCTGGGGAATGGGGAATGGAACATGGATCAGAGGCGCGCTGCAGCGCGCCAATTAGGAATGAGGAATTGTGGAGAGATTAACCACAGAGGTCTCAGAGGCCACAGAGAAAAAGGTAGAAGAGAGGAGAAAGCTCCCAAGGGCGCCGGGAATAGCCATAAAAGAGCGCAAAAGGCGCAAAGGATAAGAGATGCTGAGAAAGAGAAGATTAACCACAGAGGACACAGAGAGAGGGAGAGAAATGGAACATGGATAAACAGGATGGACAGGATATGAGGCGCCCAAGGGCGCGAATTAGGAAATAACGGAGGGGGGACAAGTTCGCAAAACTCACGAATTAAGAATTAAGAATAAAGAATGAGGAATTGGGGAGAGAGGAGACAGGCTGAAGGTTAACCACGGATTTCACGGATAGGCACGGATTATTCAAATCCTGTAAATCTTGTTAATCCATGTTTTTTCCTTGGCGCTCTTGGCGCTCTCTGCGAGAGGCCATTCCCCCTGCCTTCAGCCTTTCTCTCTCCACTCCATCACTCCATCCCTATATTCGTGCTCATCCGTGTCATCCGTGGTGGTTCCTCTCTTTCTCAGCATCTCAGCACCTTCAGCCTCTCCCCAATTCCTAATTCCTAATTCTTAATTCCTCATTGGCGCCTCTGGCGCCTACCCCCCTCTGTGCTCTCTGAGTCCTCTGTGGTTTATTCGTTTCCATCTCTGCGTCCTTGGCGCTCTTGGCGAGAGTCAATCCTGCATCGAGAACATACTTGCTTTATGGCAATAAAACCATATTACTACCCATATCATGAAAACGACCATCGATCTTCCCGACGAGTTGCTGGCGGAAGCGAAGGCAACCGCCGCCCGCCGACGGACCACCCTAAAGGCCATGGTGGAGCACGCTTTGAAAAGGGAAATAGAGGGCGATCTGCCCCGGCGAGACCAACGGAACTCGTTTTTCATCGATGAACATGGGCTGCCCCTTTTGAAGAAGAAGCGCGATTCCAGGGTAACCAGCGAAATGGTCTACCATATGATGGAAGAGTTGGGTATCTGACCCCGTCATGCACTTGCTGGATATCAACGTTCTGTTGGCCCTGGTAGATGCCGGCCACGTGCACCACCAGCGGACGCGGAGTTGGTTTTTTTCGCCGGCTCGCCAGGCATGGGCCACCTGCCCCATCACGGAAAATGGCTTCGTGCGCATTTTAGGTCACGCCGCATATCCCGGATTCGGGCGGGAGATCGAGGAAGCACGTATGGTGCTGAAATCCCTGGTGAATTATCCGGGGCACCAGTTCTGGAGCGATGATCTCTCCCTGCTCGACCGAAAGGCTATTCCGAGACTCTCAGGTTCAAAACACCTCACCGATCTATACCTGCTGGCGCTGGCCGTTAAAAGAAAGGCATCCTTGGCAACCCTGGACCAAAGAATTGAACCCCAACTGATTCCCGGCGGAGCCGGATCCCTTTGCGTCCTCCGCGCTCTTGGCGAGAGCTAATCCAGCATTGAGGAATGTCCTCTCGCAAAGCACGCCAAGATCGCCAAGGAATGTCCGATCGCCCCAATTCCTCATTCCTAATTGGCGCCTCTGGCGCCTCTTAGCGCTCTTGGCGATCTCTGCGAGAGTCTCCTCCCCTCACTCTCCTTTTTTGTGTTTTTCCTGTCACGCCGTAGGCGGTTCATACCACTCGTGCAATTCTTTCCAAGGGACGAGTCTGTACCCTCCACGGCTCTGATGCTGATCGCCGCCATAGACCACAGCGGCGGAGCATCGATCGGGGGAGCGGGCAAGGTGCCGCAGGACGCGTTTGCCGCTATCGAACAGATTGGAGGAGGCCGTCTCCGCAGACTTTGCTTCGACAAGCAGGTTGCCGGAAGGACGCTGGACAATGAGATCGGCCTCCGCCCCGTTCTTGTCGCGGTAGAAGGACAGCCCATTGGCTTCGCCACGGTTGGCGCGGTGTTTGGCGATCTCTGAAACCACCCAAGTCTCGAAAATCGGTCCGCGAAGCGGATGTGAGCGGAGTTGTTCGGGTGAGCGAATACCCAGCAACCAGCATACCAGCCCGGTGTCATAGAAATGCAGCTTCGGCATTTTCACCAGCCGTTTGCGAATATTCGCGTAGAATGCCGGCAAGCGAAAAACGAGAAAACTCGTTTCCAGGATGCTGAGCCAGGCCCTCGCAGTCGGCTGAGAGATGCCGCAATCTCCGGCCAGTGAGGAGTAGTTGAGAAGCTGCGCCGTCCGACCGGCGCAGAGCGCGACGAAGCGCTGGAATATGGCGAGATCGGACACATTACTTATCATCCGCACATCGCGTTCGATATAGGTGGCCACATAGGAACCAAGCCAGTCCGCGGGGTCCAGGTTGTCATCGAATATGCGCGGATAGGATCCGGCGAAGAGGCACTCATCTAGAGTATCCGGATGTTGGGAGAATCGTATTGTCTCGCTCCGAGTTAGGGGGAGCAGGTTGAACACCCTCGTCCTTCCGGCCAGCGATTGGCTGACCGATTCGAGCAGGGAGAAGTTTTGCGATCCGGTAAGAATCCAACGACCCGGCGCCGGGTCCGCGTCGATGATGCCTTGCAGGTAGGAGAGTAAATCGGGCGCCCTCTGCACCTCGTCGAGGATGGCGCCATGCGAAAACGTGTTCAGGAAGGCACGGGGATCTTCGGCGGCGAAGGCTCGCACATCCGGGGCTTCCAGCGTCTGGTAAGCGTGCTGAGGGAATAGGGCGCGACACAATGTCGTCTTGCCGCTCTGCCGAGGTCCGGTGAGGGTGATGGAGGGCCACTTCTGCGCCGCCTCCGTCAACCTTGGGGCAAGGTCGCGAGCAATCATGGCGGGTAGCTTGGCGATTTTTCAGGCTAAGTCAAGATAGGATTTTGAATTAGCCTAAAAAAGGGGTGGAGGAGAGAAACCGCAGATGGCGCAGATTAGCGCGGATAAAATAACGGAGGGGGGACATTCCTGTCCCCCAAATATTAGGGATAAATAGCCACAAAAGGCACAAAAGACTCAAACAGGTAGGAGAAGAGAAACCACAGATCACACGGATGAGCACGGATGATTTTTTAACAACGTTCCTTTCAGTCACTTGATCCGGCTCTGCCGGAACAGGATCCCTTCGCGAACAGGATTGGAGAGATATTAACCACAGAGGACTCAGAGGGCACAGAGGATGAGAGGAGGCGCCGGGGGAGCCTCTCGAAAGACAAGGTGGGGGACAGGAATGTCCCCCCTCCGTTGACACCTGGTCCGGCGAATCCGGATCCCTTGGCGATCTTGGCGAGAGGCCATTCTCCCTGCCTCCCCCTTTGTGCCTTTGTGCCATCTCGCCACGGCGAGATTAAATCCCTAATTCCTAATTCCTAATTGGCGCCCTTGGGCGCCTCCTCTGTTCCTTCGTTGAGGATGGATAGATACTGGTCGTAGACGAACAACCGATTGCGGCGCTTTCCCGTGATCTCGCGAGCGATCCCGTGCTGGACTAGAAATTCCATGGCCGAGGATACGGCGGGGAAGGAGAGGTTTGCCCGGTTGCAGACTTCGGATAGGGAAATAATCGGCCGTGCTTTCAGCACTTCATGCAGGCGCAGGAGCGAACCGGCTCGGCGTCCTGTCGTCTCGATGTGGTCGCGGTCATCCTGAAACATCCGGGCGATGCGCTGAGCAGCCGAGACCGCTCCCGTAGCCGTCAGCCGCACCCCTTCGAGGAAAAAGGCGAGCCACTCTTCCCAATCACCCGTTTGGCGCACATGATTCAGCAGGTCGTAGTAGGTAGCCCGGTTTTGCTTCAAATAAAGACTCAAGTAAAGAAGCGGTGCTCGCAACACGCCGGCCTCACACAACAGCAATGTAATAAGCAACCGGCCCACACGCCCGTTCCCGTCCAGAAAGGGGTGGATGGTTTCAAATTGTAGGTGGGCAAGGCCCGCCCGCAGGAGAGTAGGCAACCCATCATCCTTGGCATGCAGGAAGCGTTCAAACGCCGCCATGCAATCTGGTAAGGCAGTGTGGGGCGGTGGCACGAATACGGCATTGCCCGGCCGGGAACCGCCAATCCAGTTCTGGGAGCGGCGGAACTCCCCAGGATCTTTGCCGCTTCCTCGCCCGTGCGACAACAATACGCCGTGAATCTCGCGGATCAGACGATTGCAAAGTGGAAAGTTTTCCCCCAGACGATTTAGGCCGTGTTCAAGCGCCGCTACATAGTTCGAGACTTCGACAACGTCATCTAACGGAACCCCGGGAGCCTCCTCCAACTCGAATAGCAAGAGGTCCGACAGCGATGATTGTGTTCCCTCGATCTGGGAGGAAAGCACCGCTTCCTTTCGTACGTAGGTGAAAAGAAAGAGCGTGGGGTTTGGCAGGAGAGTTGAGACGCCGTCGAGGCGACCTATGGCCAGAACGGCCGACTCAAGCGCTTGTTGCAGCGCCCCGTCCAGAACCAGAGGCGGATTGGGCGGAAGCGGCGCCGGCACAAAAGCGCGAACCTGCTCGTCTACCGTACGGGTGATCTCGTAATGACCTGTATTTCTACGCCGCATAATGAACAATCCCTATTAAAGGTTTCTAAACAGTCAATTCTGCTATTAAACTTTTGGGGCTAAAGTTTTAATAGTGAAGGAGAGAAACCTCGGATTACACGGATAAGCACGGATGAAGAGTGGGATGCTAGATGCTGGATGGCTCCTCTGGGTTAGCTCTCGCCAAGCAACTGTGTCACGAAGCAAGGCTTAATTGATGATTTTTCATAAGGATGTGGAGGTGGATGAGCAACTTCCTCATCGCCGCAACAATGGCGCATTTGTAGGGTTTGCCTTTGGCTTTTAATCTTTCCACAT